>CANRHR010000001.1 GCA_947630475.1 uncultured Clostridia bacterium
GAAGTATCAGCCTTTCAAGCCAGCCCTCCGGAAGTATAACGTCAGTGTTGACAAGTACAACATCTTTATCGCTTAGCGCAAGAGCTTTATTTACTGACTGTACAAAGCCAAGGTTTTCTTCATTATTTATGAATGTTATATGAGGGTTTTGTTTTATTTGCTTAATAAGAAAGGGCAGCACTCTCTCATCACTGCTATGGTCATTTATGACAATGATCCTGTGGGGAATTTTTGTTTTTTCGATAGTCTTGAACAGATTCTCCAAAAAATTAAACCCATTATAGACAGGTACGATTATATCTATTTCATTTTCAAATATGTCGTTGGGTACGTCAGCGCCATTTGAAATATATTTAGCCTTAAATTCAGCAAATGAATAGTAATTATCATACTCTCTCTTTTCTTCATTTCTCGCAAGAACAATCCTTATTTTGCCAAACGCACTTCTAATACCATAAATTTTAATGTGTTTGCATAGCTTTTTAAAGTTAGCATATTTACACATTTTTATAATTTTTCCAATCTGCACTTATATCACCACCGGCACATTCTTGCGTTTGTCTGCAGTTCATTATGTTTTACCATTTTTGTAATACATATTCATCAATCTTCAGAAATCACTATATTCATAATTTATAAACAGATATCTACTTTTAGAATGTGCTAATTATTTACCATAAACAAACTACTGTTACAATTAAAATACATCATCAAAAAAACGGGTTTTTTCTTATTTCAAGAAGAATGTATGACCTAGTTCAATCCGAACGTATTTCCAACAAACATATGCATAAATACTAATGCAAGTATATCTCATGTCAATCAAAAAATCAAGTGTTATTTTTATGCTGGACACGTTAAGAAAGTTGTAAAATAAAATGACACAATAAAAATGATTTAAAGTGAAATTTGTTATAAAACGTAAGTGGTCAAATTAGTATAATTAAAGGAAAATAGAACCGAGTTATACAAATTATATAATAAGAAGGGCAACATCTGATTAGACCCAAACCTAAATTAAAATTATTAATTGGTAGAGTTTATTAATAATTTTATGAAATAAATGTGGCTTTACTGACATTTTATATTGCAATTTAAAAAAATTTTTTGTATAATCGACACATACCATCTTTTGTAAGCAATAGTAAATAATGGTATGGTTAAGTCTGTAAAAATTTGAGCAAAATGCTTTCGCTCAAGTAAAGTTGTTCATGCTGCCTAACCTTAGGATATGAAAGTTAAGGTTTTTTGCGGTGACTTTTGATTATAACGAAAAACATATTAACGAAGAGGGACGATATTTCAACAGCTGCAACAAAAAATGTAAGGTGGGCAGTGTTTAGCCTGCGGCAATTGTGGATAATTTAATAATAAAAATAAAAAGAAAAGGAAAAAATTATGATAGTTGAATCAAAAAAAGCAATAGACAAAAAAGTAGTATTTATGGCATCGGTATTGTCGCTGATGATTTTATATTTTGTGAACCCGTTTGCTCCTAAATTTGTAACAGAATGGGACAGAACTTTTTGTCATTCTTATATGTCGGGGATTTCATTTGAAAGCCGAATTTCTCATTTTTACTTACTTCTTTTTGTTTTTGTGCCATTAACATTTGCCGTGTCATACGTTTTATACGATTTGTTGAATCAAATCAGAAGCAAATGTATGCCTTTGCTGTTTAGGATTAATGTTTTATTTTTGTTTCCTGTTGTTATGGGGTATTTGACAAGGTATATCGATAATGCAAATCAGCCGTACAATATGTCGACAAGTGCTTTTATTGTCATGTTGGTGTGTTTAAACATCTTGTTATTGGTTATAAGCTTTATTGATGTAAACTCTGAGTTTGATTTTTCCGATTATGCTCTTGCCGTTGCAGCTTATTTTGTAATGAGTGTGCTTTTTATTCTTATGTCGACGGTTGAAGAAGATGCGGCGATAAAATGTCTTGCCGGATTTGCAAAGGCTGCTGCTGCCGTTGTTGTTTATTCGTTTGTTGTGCTGAAGGTCAATTATGCAAGAAAATACAAAGCCTGTATAAAAAACATAATTTATATTTTGTTGTGGCTGCCTGTGGTGATGAGGGTAACTTTAGGCGTAATATACTTTATGGTTGAAAATGGATTTGAAATAGAAATGTACCGCAGATATGTTTCAATATCTATGTTTTTGTTCGTTCTTTTGGCGATTTTGGCTGTTGTTGGGTTAAAAAAGAAAAATGTCAATTTGAATTTCAAGACATTTGGCTACATTGGAGCAATATTGGGTTTTTGCATAATTGGGTTCTTAAATTTATATTATAAAAACTATGTGTGGAATCCCCAGCCGAATATGTTTTTTGAATGGGGAAATAATGCTGTGGGATATGATACATTTTTGCATGGAAAACTTCCGATTATTGATTATTTTTCTGCTCATGCCGGTGCCGATGTTTTTAAATGGCTGATTGACTGTTTTCTGCATAATGTACATGAAGATTCAAATGCAGGTGCATTTGTTGTCTATAACGGTGCATATTTGGAGAAATTTATTTCATATATACTTTTGTATTGTATAATTAAAAACTTTGTTGATAAAGATGATTTGATACTGGGTATATTATTGATTCCATTTTCTTCATATTATTTTTTAATGATGACTCCTTGTTTGCTTTCAATTGCAGCTCTTATTGCAGTGATGAAAAAGCCGACAATAAAATGCATCTTGCTCCATTGGATTGCTCTTTTGTTCAGCGCTGTTTACAGATATGACCATGGTATATACTTGGGTATGGGGGTTATATTCTCTTACATTTTTATTTGCTGCGTCAAGCGTGAATGGAAGAATTTAAGAAATTATATAATTTCCGGATTTGCTATTGGATGTTTTGTAACGGTGTTTGCTTTTGTATATGCCTCAATGACGGATCTTGATTTAATATCGAGGATCAAGGAATGGCTCTCTTTGTCTGTAGGCAGTAACTCAACATGGGCAATGTATAACTTTGGCGATGCAACCAAGTTTACATTTCTTTTGGTATATTTTGTTATTCCTATAACAAATTTGGCAGTGCTTGTTATAACAGCTGCGAAATTTATAAAGACAAAACAAGAACCTGTTTTGGCTGCGATGATAATGGCATTTGATTTTGCATACTTTGGATTTATTCCAAGATCAATAGTTTCTCATAGCCTTATGGGTGGTATAACAGAAGTTCTGTTAAATTACATTCCATGGATACTGTCTTTATTTGTTGTATATGTTTTTACATTAAAGAAAGAAAATGGAAGCGCAGATATAAACAGAAATTTTTTTGCTTGGGCAATATCTCTTGGTATTGTTTTTATCACAGGCAGTTCTGTAATCAGACAGAGCAATATAGGTATGGACTCGATTTTGCCTGCTCAGGCTATGTCGGTATCAAAGAATTTCATTTTAAAAAATAATGTAAAAGAAAATATAGGGCAAGAAAGAATTTCTTATACCGATGACATGAAGAATTTTTTGGATTCTTTCGAGACAATTTTTGATTCGCTGCTCACAGATGACCAAACATTTTTAGATTTCACCAATATGACGCCACTTTATGTGTTTACAGGCAGGGAGAGACCTTTTTATGTAGGACAAAGCCCGAGTTCACTCACAGACCTTTATTCTCAACAGTGCTATCTTGACGAAGTGGAAGAGCATGATTGTCCTTTGGCGGTTTTGGGTACATCGGATACAGATCATTTGCAGAGTATGTGGAATATACCTCATAATATCAGATATTATAAAATTGCCGAATATATATACGCTAAATATAGGCCTCTTGTTAACTTTAATGAGTTTTCTATATGGTGTGAAAAGGAGAATTATGATAAATACAGGCAGAAACTTGTTGAAATGAATTTGCCTAATGATATATATGCTCTTGTAGATTACGGATACGATCAAACAGAAATCACATATGATCAAAACGGTGGTGAGCAATGTAACTATAAACCGTTCCATAAATTTGATTTAGCGGCTATTCCGTATATTTGGGCAAATAGTGATAAATACGGTTCGGTAAATAATCCTGTTTTGGCAAAGCTTGATGAGGTAATTGACGATGTATTTGTTTTTGATGGTTCTCAGTCTGTGCTTACGGATAAAGGAAATTATGTTTTGTTGGAGTTCACGAATAATACTCAAGAAACAACTGTAGGCACGATTGCATTACAAGAAGTGTCAAATTTGGGGAAGAGATATGAATACAGTTTTAATATTTTTCCGGGAAAAAATAAATATATGATAAGGGCAAGTCAGGATTATTTTTGGAGTGCCTATAATATCAATATGATCTCAATATCTCACGGTGACTCTGTGGAAACAGACAGTGTTGAAATTTTAGAGGGTGATTAATGTTTTTGTCGGACCAAGGAGTAAACTTATAGAAGGTTTTTCCTTGGTCTTTATGCAACAATAATGTAAAATTAATAGTAATATATCAAATTGAATATAGGAGAATTTTTAGGAACAAAAAAGATTAAAAATAGTATAAGGGGGAAATATTACGAAAAAATCTACTATAACAGCTAATCCTTTGGTGTCCGTTGTGCTTGCGGTGTATAAGCCAGATAAAAAATGGTTTGGGGAGCTTTTGGACTCACTTAATGAGCAAAGCTACAAAAATACAGAATTGCTTATCTGGGACGACTGTCCGGATGAGCCTGCCGATGAGGAATTTATAAAAAACCATACAAGCTCCCTTAACTCTAAATTATTTAGAGGGGACAAAAACAAAGGTTCGACATACGCTTTCCAAAGGCTTACAGAGCTTAGCAGCGGTGAGCTTATATCCTACTGCGACCAAGATGACATATGGAACAAAGATAAAATAGAAATTATGGTAAATGCCTTTAAAGAAAGCGGCGCAGACCTTGTTTATTCCGATCTGTGCGTAATAGACGGCGAGGGAAAGCCGGTATACGACAGCTACACAAAGGTATCAAAGAGGCAAAGGTTTTTAGAGGGGCGAGGTCTTTTTGAAAAACTTTGCAGCAGGAACGTAATAGTCGGCTGTGCGATGATGGTAAAAAGTGAAGTTGTTAAGGCGGCTCTTCCCTTTGAGCCAAGCTTTGTTCATGACCACTGGATAGGGCTTTACACTGCGTCTGTAGGTGATATTTACGCTGTCAAGATCCCGCTTATAAAATACAGGATACACGGGAGAAATCAAACGGGTGTACTTAAGGGAGTGGAAACAAAGTCAGATTATTACAAAAAACGTGTAATGAGCTTTTATGAGCGTTCCATTGCCGTTAAGAAACGATTTGGGAAAAGCGCAGATGCAGATGTAAAAAAAGGGGCATATGAGCTTTATGAGCTTGCGCTTGCAAGAAAGGAATACAGCGAAAGCTTTAGCCTTAATAACCTTAGCAAAATAATAAAATACAGAAAATTCAATCCAAGTACAGCATTATTTGAAATATTTTTGCCCTTTATGCCTGAATTTGTATTTAAGCAGGCTGTAAAAATAATAAAAAAAGGAATTATATAGACATAAGGCTGCACAAATTTATTTAGGATTGGATAAATATCCGAGTAAAAACTTAACTGGTTTTCTTCTTATAAAGCAGTGCTTTTGCTAAATTTTCCCCATAATTTTATTGACATTTTATATTGCAATTTTCATACAATTTTGATTTGATATTAGCATATTGGATATGGTATAATGATATAAAATTGGTGTAATGTTGAAGAAAGGAGACACAGTTGGACTGTGTAAGTGTGAGATATGGCTTTTACATCTCTTGAGTTTTTGTTTGTATTTTTCCCTATAGCTATAGTTGGGTATTATTTGATTAACAATAAACTTAGAAACATATTTTTACTTTTGGTTTCTCTTATATATTATGCGATAGGGCAGCTTGATATGCTTTGGCTGCTTACGGGAAGTGTTGTTGTTAATTATCTGATGGGGCTTTTAATAGGCTCTTTTGAAAATAACAATGTATTTAAGAAAATATTACTGTATGCTGTTATTATTTTTAATTTTGGCATACTTTATTATTATAAGTATTTTCTTTTCTCTATTGATACCTTTAATTCTGTTTTTGGCACTAATTTTACCTATGCAAAAAATATAATTTTGCCGCTGGGTGTTTCTTTTTATACATTCAGAACAGTTTCTTATTGTTTGGATGTGTATTGGAAAACAGTAAAACCTCAAAAGAATATAATAGATGTAGCTCTTTATATTACTTTCTTTCCTCAGGTTATAATGGGACCTATCAGCAAATATAACGACTTTAAATCGAATTTGGCAGAAAGAGCATTTGATTTTGACAATTTTTTGCTTGGATTTAAGAGGATAATTATAGGACTTGCGAAAAAGCTTATTATTGCCGATACAATAGGTTCGGTTGTGGATAAAGTATTTGCTATGGAAACAACTGAGAGGAGCGTTGTTCTGGCTTGGCTTGGAATTTTAGGCTATATTATTCAACTTTACTATGACTTTTCGGGATATTCCGATATAGCTATAGGTATTGGAAACCTTATAGGTTTTAAAACAGATGAAAATTTCAACTATCCCTATATATCAAAAACAGTAACCGAATATTGGTCACGTTGGCATATAACATTGGGAACATGGTTAAAAAATTATTTATACACACCTATATTTAGATCTTGCATGGATAAAGGAATGACTAAATTCCGCTGTGATACTCTTGCATTGTTGGGTGTGTGGCTTTTTGCGGGCATATGGCATGGAGTAGGCTGGAACTACCTTGTTTATGGTCTTTACTATTTTGCCTTTATTGTTTTTGAGAGGATTTGTGAAGACATAAAAAAGAAAAAACGAAAAAAAATGGGTATAAAAAAACAACCTAAAACTATTCCTCAGCTTATAAGAGCTCATGTTTATTTTTTTGTTGCTCTTATTTTCGGACAACTTCTTTTTAGAAGTGATTCAATGACAAGCTTTTGGTTATATTTTGGCAATATGTTTGGGATTGGCGCAAAAAGCTTGTGTGATAAAGTGACATTGTATTTTTGGAAACAAATTGCTGTTGTGTTTATTGTAGGTGTTATTTTCAGCTTTCCAGTTGTTGATGTTATAAGGCAGAGAGTGTTAAAACTTAATGGCGGAGAGATTATAAAAGGAGTTGTTTCTCCAGTTATATATGGATTGATGTTGATTGTTGCAATATCATTTGCGTTTTCCGGTTCATATCGAGGGTTTATTTATTTTCAATTTTAGAAAGGGTTTGATGGAAAATGAAGGGCATATTTAAAATAAAGCATATTCCGGAGATTATTATTGCAGCCGAATTGTGCCTTGCCATATTGCTTCCACTGTTTAATTTCAACTTTGATCAAAATAAAATTTCTGCACAAGAAAACAGAGCAGTGGCTAAAATACCGAAATTGTTTGATGAAAATATGTCATTGAACAAAAATCTTAGAGGTGATGCAGGTATGTGGTTTGAGGATAACCTTGGGCTCAGAGATTATTTTTTAAGGCTGAATGGTGTAATAAATTATAATCTCTTTAACAGATCTCCTGTTGATAAGGTCGAATTGGGCAAAGATGATTGGCTTTTTTACAGTGCCGAAAACAATATGGAGCTTGTAGATGGTAATTATCCGGATTTTGATGAAAAGGCTCTCGAATTTTATTGCAACAAGCAAATTGCAACAAAGGATAGACTTGCAAAGCAGGGAATAGATTACATACTTGTTTTGCCGCCAAGCAAGGTGAGTATATATCCGGAATATATTGCCCATGGCGATTACAAGGTACAGAGAACGGCTGCGGATATTTTTGCCGACTATATTCAACAACATTCCGATATTAAGGTTGTTAGGCTTAAAGATGTTATTTTGCAAGAAAAAGCAAAAACCGATGATCTTTTGTTTTTTAAAACAGATACACATTGGACACCAAAGGGAAAATATGTGGCATATAAAGAAATTATTAAAAATATGGTTGATTGGGGATTGGCAGACAAGGATCATTTACAGCCCGAGTTTTATGAAGATAAAGGATATTCCGGAGATCTTGCGGGAATGTTGGGTGCAGTTCAGATGACGGCAGAAAGAGATTTGCTGAAAGAAGATTATATAAACTGGAAATTTAAAGATCCGAAAGCGTATGAGCTTAAAAGTGGACCACGTTATGACGAAATGCTTGGTTTGGCGCAGATACAAGGGCTTCCTGCTGAAAAATGTAATTTTTTTATAAATGATTGTGTTAAAGAAAACAAGGTTCTTATTTATGGAGATTCCATGATTGGATCTCATCTGCTTTCGGCATTTGCAGAAGATTTTTCACAGTTAACTTTTATGTGGACATATGAATTTAATCAGCAAGTGATTGATGGCCTTAAACCTAATACAGTGATCCTTGATGTGTCGGAAAGAGGATTAAGTCAATATATGAAAACATGGAACGATGTGTATCTTGCATCAGATACACACATAGATACTTCCAAAAAGACACTTGAAGTTTATTACTATGACGGCGGAGAATATGATAGTATGTATGCGCCTACATGGAGTGAAGAAAACGATCAAGATGATCTTGTATGGTACGAAATGAAACGAATTGATGCAAACACATGGTATGTTTGTGTTGATTTGAATGAGCATAGATCATGCGGTAAATACTATACTCATTTTTATAACGGACCAAACGGTGTGGGAGGTTATGTGAGCGGTATAGGCTATAATGTAGAGGGTGTTAAATTTGATTAAGGAGAGATAAATATGTATTCTTTTAAGGAATTGAAAAAAGCTGCAAAGCTCTCTGTAGCTGCAAAGGAAATGAAGCTTGCTGTGGTTGGTAACTGTGCAACGCAATTTTTTTCAAAATCGATACAAGGCTATGCAAAGCTTTTAGGAATGAACTTGAATGTTTATGATACGGATTACAATCAAATAGATGTTCAGCTGCTTGATCAAAACTCGGAGGTGTATCGATTTTCACCCGATAATATCCTTATATGGCTTGCAACAGATAAACTTTATGAAGAATTTTTAGATATGGAGCTTCAAGCAAGAGAAAGTTTTGCACAGGGAGTAATTGACAAACTCAATTTTTGGTGGGATCTTGTTGAAAAAAATTCAAAAGCAAGAATTATTCAGCCGAACTTTACGGAAATTGACGATAAAGCACTTGGAAGCTACTCATGTAAAGTTGAAACGTCATTTATATATCAAATCAGAAAGCTGAACTTTCTTCTTCAAAATGAAATAATCAAAAGAAAATCGGTTTATCCCGTTGATTTTCTTGCGGTGCAAATTCGCCAAGGGCTTAATTTATTTTATGATCCATCATTGTATTACAATGCAAAAATGACTATATCCATGGAAAGCCTGCCATGGATTGCGAAGTCGGTTGTTGACGTTCTATCAGCAATGAACGGCAAAATTAAAAAATGTATTATTTTGGATTTGGACAACACCCTTTGGGGCGGGGTTATTGGCGATGACGGCATGGGTGGCATACAAATTGGAGAGCTTGGCGCAGGTCATGCCTTTGCGGATTTTCAGAGATGGCTCAAGCAGCTTAAAGAATACGGTATAATTTTAGCTGTTTGCAGCAAGAACAATGAAGACACAGCGAAAGAGCCTTTTGAAAGCCATGAAGAAATGATATTGAGATTATCCGATATTTCGATTTTTGTTGCAAATTGGCAGGACAAAGCATCAAATATAAAAATGATACAAGAAAGCTTGAATATCGGTATGGATTCCATTGTTTTTGTTGACGACAATCCTTTTGAAAGAAATCTTGTAAAGACAATAATTCCCGACATAGAAGTACCAGAACTGCCGGAAGATCCTGCGTTGTATTTGGATTATCTTCAAAGCAAGAATTATTTTGAAACAGCATCTTATATAGGTAAAGGCTCTGACAGGACCGAGCTTTACAGAGCAGAGTTTGAAAGAAAAAAACTTCAAATGCAGTTTGGCTCTATCGATGATTATTTGATAAGCCTTGATATGATCGGAGAGGCAAAACCTTTTGAACCTGTAAGGTTTGCAAGAATTGCACAGCTTACCCAAAGGTCAAATCAATTTAACTTAAGAACGGTTAGATACACCGAGGACGAAATCGAAAGAGTTGCAAACGATGATCATTATCTTACTCTTTATTACACATTGAAAGATAAGTTTGGCGATCATGGGTTGGTATCAGTGGTGATAATGGAAAAAATCTCCGATAAAGAGCTTTTTGTTGACACATGGCTTATGAGCTGTCGTGTGCTTAAGAGAGGTATGGAGGAATTTATTGTCAACAAAATGATTGAAACGGCAAAGAGTAATGGGTTTGAACAGGTGATAGGTGAATATATCCCAACGGCAAAAAATGCTATGGTTAAGGATATATATAAGACAATGGGCTTTGAGCAAACAGACGAAAACAAGTATTGTATCGATGTTGACAGCTATAAGCCCCAAAATAATTATATTAAGGAGGAAGAATAACATGACAAAAGAAAGTGTACTTAAAGATGTTGAGGAAATAATGAGAGAGGAGTTTGAAGATGACGAACTTGAGATAACATATGAAACCACAGCAGCTGATGTGGAAGAATGGGATTCTCTTGCGCATTTGAGCCTTATTCATGAAATAGAGGCAAAATTTAAGATCAAATTTACAATGGGAGAAATACAAGATTCCAAAAATGTCGGAGAACTTTTAGATGCTCTTCTTAAGCACGTTGAAGAAAAGAAATGAGCAATATTTTTGATGGTAGGGATGCATTATGAATAGATACACATTTGAAGATTGTCAAATTGGAAAAAAAGAATCTTTTGAAGCAGAAATAACCGAAGAAAAAATGGAAGCTTTCCGCATGATATCCGGAGATGTAAACCCGCTGCACACAGATGAGGATTTTGCACAGAAAAAAGGATTTGAAACAAAGGTTGTATACGGATTGTTGACGGCATCTTTTTTCAGTACTCTGGTCGGAGTTTATTTGCCGGGTGAAAGATGCCTTATTCAGGAAACAAACTTTAAGTTTTTAAAACCCGTGCACATATTGTGCGGGGGGGGGGCGCTTGAAATAACAGGCGAAGTTGCAGATCGAGATGAAAGAACAAAGCAGCTTATGCTCAAAGTGCGTATAAGGCGAAAATCCGATAATGCTTTGGTTGTGCGTGGAAAGATGACAGTTGGAGTATTGGAGGATAAGTTATGAATGATAATGTTTTGTTGGTTATGGGGGCATCATCAGAAGTCGGAATAAAGTTGATTGAAAAAGTAAAGGATAATTACAGTTTGATCTATGCTCATTATGGCAGCAGTCGATCTGAAATTGAAAAGCTTGGAGATATTGGAGGAAAACTCCGTTTGATTCAAGCTGATTTAAGAGATAAGTCTGCGATAGATACTATAATAAATCAAATTCAGCAGGAAGATGTTGTGCCAAATCATGTTGTTCTTCTTCCTGCCCCCAAAGTGAAAAACGAGAGATTTACAAAAACAAATTGGGAATCGTTCGAGGATAATATAAATATTTCATTGCGATCGGCGGTGCTTGTTTTGCAGTGGGTGTTAAAAAGGCTGACAAAAGAAAAAAGAAGTGGCAGAGTTGTTTTTATGCTTTCTTCATACACTGTAAATATCCCCCCGAGATTTATGTCATCTTATGTTTGCGTTAAGTATGCTATGCTTGGTCTGATGAAGGCACTTGCTACGGAATATGATAGTAAGAATATTACTGTCAACGGAGTATCACCCGGTATGATGGAAACTAAATTTTTGATGAATATTTTCGATTCCGTTATTGAGGATAATGCACAAAAAAGTCCTTTTGGGAGAAATCTTTTTGTTGATGAAGTGATACCCACAATACAATATCTGCTTTCCGACGGTGCACAAAGACTAACAGGGCAGAATATTGTTGTGACAGGTGGTATGTAATAATTTGTGCCCTTAATTGATCGTTTAATAAAAAAATCGGCAGTACTGCCTATATTTGTTGCAGGGTATATTGCAAAATATAGGCAGTATTTTTATGATGTTATTGCTAGGCATTATTATTACGCTCAAAATATAAATATATTGATTATTCATGATATAACGATAGTTTTATATAAATTTATATGTTCTGTATTATAAATGAATACAAGAACAATGTGGCAAATTATTACGAGAGCTGCAAGCACTTTCACTAAAACAAATGAGGAAGCTTCATCAAGCGTAAACAGAAAAATTGTTAATTGATAATAATGGAAAGACCAATAGTATAGAGAGAAATTTATATGATTTACAAAAAAATGTTACTATAGTAATCCTATAAATTATTACCTTAAGCCAACAGCAGAAAACCAACCAAATGAAGCAAGAGAATTATTGGTAGAAGCATACGAAAAAATAGGTAATGCAAGAGAAGCTGCCGAATGTTTTGGAGTTGACACAAGTACGGTATATCGTCTGAATCGCCAAAAGAAAGCAGCCGGTTCAGTAAAGCTTAGAATAAATACTCAAGGAAGAAAACCGTTATTATCTGCAGAAGATTTGTCAAATATTGATAAAGTAATTCAAGAACAGTCTGATATAACAATAGATGAAATAATAGAAAAACTTGATCTGCATGCTGCAAATGAAACTGTTCACAAAGCAGTTATAAAAATGGGATATGTTTATAAGAAAAAATCTCTTTATGCTTCGGAGCGTGAACGCTCCCGATGTGAAAAATAAAAGAAAAATATGGCTTGAAAATCTTCCCAATTATGCAAAAGAAAAGCTTGTATTCATTGATGAAAGTGGAGTAAATACAAATATGACAAAAATTTACGGTCGTTCTATCGAAGGAACACGCTCTGTTGATAAAACACCGTTAAATACACCTGCAAATACAACAATTCAACTCTAAATGATGGAGATATTATTGTTATGGACAATATGCGCTCTCATCATGTAAAAAAAGTTTCGGAAACAATAAACAATTTGGAAAAACATTTGACTTTACTGTATTTGCCTCCATATAGTCCGGATTTTGATCCTATTGAAATGATGTGGTCAAAAATAAAATCTATTTTGCGTAAAATAAAAATAAGGGATGTTTCTATGCTTTTAGATACCATTAATACTGCTTTTTTAAAAATCACATTATTCGATTGCATTGGTTGGTTTTCTGCTGTTTGCTTGAGGTAATAATTTACAGGATTGCTATAGAGAAAAGTATGCAATCTGAAAGTATTTGTATGAAATCAGCAAAGAAGAAAAAATTATATCTTTATAATAATAAATTTATTTTACATAACAAAAAATATAAGTTTGCAAAAACCTTAAAATCTGATATAATAAGAAATAATTGTAAAATAATAATGGTATATTTGCTTAAAAAAAGCATTCCAAGTACATGGTATTTCAGCGTTTTATCCGATTGATCTGTTATATGTTATGGCAATATGTTAAGGAGTTTATTCTGTTATGAGCGAGGAAAACAAAAAATATGCAAAAATGGAAACAAGAAGAGAATCAAGAAATCATGTTTTCAATATAATATTTCAAAGTGAATTTCATGATTTAAATGAACTTGAGCAAGCAACCAAACAATATTATGAAATTTTGGATGACGAGGCTTTGGAGGAAGAAAAAATTAATCCTAATTTTTGCCGTCCAACGCTTGATAAAGCTTTTATTGAATCTGAGCTTAACGGAATAAGAAAAAATCTTGAACAAATAGACAATATAATAAATGAATATTGCGTAGGATGGAGTGTTTCAAGAATTTCCAAAATAGATTTGGCTATTTTAAGGCTTGCTGTTTATGAAATAATGTTCAGAGATGATATTCCTGATGGAGTTTGTGTAAACGAGGCTGTTGAACTTGCAAAAAAATATTCACACTCAAAATCTCCTTCATTTATTAACGGAGTTTTGGGCAATATTTTAAACAACAAGTAAATCCTCGTTTTTTGAGCGGTTATATCATTGACAGGATAAAAAAGGATTAAATAAAATGGTTTACACTGTAAGTCAGATAAATAAATATATAAAAGGAATTTTAGATAATGATTTTGTTTTGAATAATATTTATATTGAAGCTGAAATATCAAATTTTAAGCTTCACAGTTCTGGACATCTGTATTTTACAATAAAGGATGAGCAAAGCTCAATGAATGCCATAATGTTTAGAAGTTTTGCTCAAAATCTTAAATTTATGCCTTACAATGGATTAACTGTAACTGTTTTCGGTTATATCTCCCTTTATGAAAAAACAGGGCAATATGCTTTTTATGCGGAAGTTATGGAGCCAAAAGGAATAGGCGCTTTATATATGGCATATGAAAAATTAAAAAATCGTCTTGCTAAGGCAGGTTTGTTTGATGAAATACATAAAAAGCCCATTCCTGCTTTTTCAAAGACGATTGCTGTAATAACCTCTCCTACGGGAGCGGCTGTAAGGGATATAATAAGAATATCCCAAAGAAGAAACCCCGGTATTAAAATTGTGATATCTCCCACATTAGTTCAGGGAGAAAATGCAGCCGATGATATTGTAAGAGCCATAAAAGAAGTAAATGAATGGGCAGGAGCCGATGTTATTATTCTCGGCAGAGGAGGCGGCTCTATAGAAGACCTATGGGCGTTTAATGAAGAAAAGGTTGCAAGAGCTGTTTTTGAATCCAAAATTCCTATAATATCGGCCGTAGGGCATGAAACCGATTTTACAATTTCCGATTTTATTGCAGATATGAGAGCATCAACGCCATCTGCGGCGGCAGAGCTTGCGGTTGCGGAAATAAAGGGTATGAATGAGAAAATTAAAATGCTTAATAATAATTTTAACAAAGCTTTTCTTATTAAATATGAAGCGTTTAAAAATAAATTTAAAGAATTAAATAGCCGCATTGCATTTAAAAGATTTCCTCAAAAAATTTTAGAAAATGAAATTTATGTTGAAAATATTGCCAAAAAACTTAATTTTATTATTTTGCATAAAAAAGACAATTTTAAAAATAAATTTTTGAGGGCAAGTGACAGGCTTGAGTCTGCATCTCCCATCAATATTTTAAAAAAGGGATATGCAATAGTATTAAACGATAAAAATAAATTCGTAAAGAGAATAGAAGATGTTGAAATAGGGGATAAAATAAAAATAAAGCTAAACAACGGAAATATTTTGGCTGAAGTTAAAGATAAGGAGTAGATATGGCAAGAAAAAAACAAACTTATGAGCAGGCTCTTGAAAGACTTGAAAAAATAACGGAGCTTATTGAAGACGAAAGCACAACTCTTGAGGAGGCTGTTAAACTTTATAAGGAGGGCGCAAATCTTTCATTATTTTGTTCCGAAGGACTGATAAAAATGGAACAGGAAATTTCTGTTTTAAAAAAGAATCTGGATGGAAGCTTTAGTCTTGAAAGATTTGAAACGGCGGAGGAAGCAGATTATGATGAATAATGATTATATAGAAAAAATAAATAATAAACTTAATGAATATCTTAAGCCTGTGTATCCTAACGAAATTTATAATGCAATGGCATACAGCGTAAATGCAGGAGGGAAAAGATTAAGACCTATTATTCTGATTGCCGCATGCGAAGCTTTGGGCGGCTGCATAGATGAAGCTCTTCCTTTTGCCTGCTCAATTGAAATGATTCATACTTATTCTTTGATACATGATGATCTTCCTGCGCTGGATAACGATGAGCTAAGACGAGGAAAACCTACCTGCCATATGCAATTTGATGAAGCTATTGCAATTTTGGCAGGAGATTCTCTTTTAAATATGGCTTACGAAATAATGAGTTCAGAGGCTTTAAAGGCTATGGATAAAAAATTTTTAAAAGCTATGAGCTTTATTGCACAGGCAGCGGGAACAAAAGGAATGATAGGCGGTCAAGTTGTGGATATCCTCTCAGAGAGTAAAATTATCGATGCGGATACATTGATTTATATACATAAAAATAAAACAGCGGCTTTAATAAAAGCTGCTCTTAAAGCAGGAGCTGCCATTGGAGGCGCTGACAATAAAATACTTGATGCCTTTGATTTGATTGGGGAAAAAATTGGGATTGCATTTCAAATTAAAGATGATATATTGGATGTGACAAGCACTGAAGAGATTTTGGGAAAACCTGTATTAAGCGACGAAAAAAACAGTAAAAATACATATGTCAGCATATATGGTTTGGAAAAAGCTCAGTCTGACTATAACAGCCTAAGCGCTGAAGGATTGAAGCTCATTGCCGAGGTAAGCGGCGAAAACAGCTTTTTATACAACTATGTAAAAGAGATTTCGGCAAGAATCAACTAAACGAAATCAGCAAAGGGAGGCTTTTGATGGAATATTTAAGTCAGTTTTTCAGCAACAGAATAATTGGAGTGGGCGCTTTATCTTGGGCGGCAGCTCAGATAATAAAAATTATTTTGGATTTTTTAGCGAATAAAAAAATTAATTTTACCCGTTTGTTAAGCTCGGGCGGTATGCCAAGCTCACACAGTTCTTTTGTTACCTCGGTTTCTATGTATATGGGGTTTACGGAAGGTTTTGATTCACCTATATTTGCTTTGTGCTTTGCTTTTTCTATGGTTGTTATGTATGATGCGGCAGGGGTAAGAAGAGCTGCGGGAAAACAGGCGGAAATATTAAACCTCTTTATAGAAAATGCAGAAAGTATCGGCCTGAAAATTGACAAAAAATTAAAAGAGCTTCTTGGACACAGCCCAATAGAGGTGTTTGCAGGGGCAATATTGGGCATTATTGTTGCTGCCATTTTTTATAAATTTCGGTAAAATTCATTAAAATTTAAGGAAAAGTGGTAATTATTATGAGTTATCTTGAAAATATTAAATCTCCACAGGATCTTAAAAAATTAAAATTAAAAGAGCTTGATATTTTAGCATCGGAAATAAGAAATTTTCTTATAAACTCAATTTCAAAAACAGGAGGACACCTTGCGTCAAATCTTGGCGTTGTTGAGCTTACTATTGCTATGCATTACTGTTTTAATTCTCCACGAGATAAATTTATATGGGATGTTGGGCACCAAGCATATACTCATAAAATTCTTACAGGCAGAATGAACGGTTTTTCAAGCCTTAGAAAATACGGCGGATTAAGCGGCTTTCCAAAATCCGAAGAAAGCCCGTACGATGCTTTTAATACAGGGCACAGCTCTACATCTATTTCCGCCGCAATAGGTCTTGCCGAGGCAAGGGACTTGCTTGGAGAAGATTATAATGTTGTTTCGGTTATAGGCGACGGCTCTATGACGGGAGGGCTTGTTTATGAGGCTATGAACAATGTGGGAAGAAACAACACTAAGCTTTTAATAATATTAAATGATAATCAGATGTCTATTTCAAAAAATGTAGGTGCGATGAGTAAATATTTAAGCGAACTCAGAACAGCTCCAAAGTATCTTGCGGCAAAAAGCGGTATATACAGTTTTTTTGACGGTATGCCGATTGTCGGAGGGGCAGTTAACAACATTTTGGAAAAAGCCAAAGAAGGTATAAAATATGCTCTTGTTCCCAACATTATGTTTGAACAGCTTGGAATTAAATATATAGGCCCTATAGATGGGCATGATTTGGACAAGCTTATTAATGTTATTAACAAAGTTAAGGTAATGAATCAGCCTATTCTTTTGCATGTAATAACAAAAAAAGGAAAAGGTTACAAACAGGCTGAAAAAAATCCATGCGCTTTTCATGGCGTTTCAAGCTTTAATGTTAAAACAGGACAAGCATTAAAAGCAAAGGTTAAAGAAACATACTCGGATATATTCGGACAAACAATGGTTAAGCTTGCCAATAAAAATAAGAAGCTTATTGCAATAACGGCAGCCATGCCTTCGGGAACAGGGCTTGAATTTTTTTCAAAGCTTTATCCCGAGCGCATATTTGATGTAGGCATAGCTGAAGAGCATGCCGTAACATTTTCGGCAGGGCTTGCAAAAAGTGGGTTTATTCCGGTTTTTGCTGTTTATTCAACATTTTTGCAAAGAAGTTATGATCAGATTGTTCATGATGTATGTCTGCAAAAGCTTCATGTTGTTTTTGCAATTGACAGAGCGGGAATTGTCGGAGCTGATGGCGAAACCCATCAAGGAATATATGATTTGTCATTTTTGTCACATATTCCTAATCTTGTGCTTCTTGCGCCAAAAAATAAAGAAGAACTTGAAGATATGCTTGATTATGCCGTTAACAGGCAGAAAAATCCCATTGCTATAAGGTATCCGAAGGGAAACGTCAGCTCAAATATTAAGTCTTTAGATAAAAAGGTAAGCGATTTTAGTTTTGATATTATAAAGCAGGGAAAAGAAATTGCTGTAATCTCTGTAGGCGTTATGGCTGATACTGCCTGCAAAACAGCCGAAATGCTTGAAAAAGACGGATATTGTCCATCGGTAATAGACCCAAGATTTATAAGCCCGATAAGCCCTGAGCTTATAAATGAGCTGAAAAATAAATATAAATATATTTTTACAATTGAAGATAATATAGTATCCGGCGGTTTTGGCTCTAAGCTTTGCCAAAATTTGATTCAAAATAAAATATACAATAAAGTTATTTATAATTTTGCTTTTCCTAACGCATTTATAGAGCAGGGAAGCAGAGAAGAGCTTTTGAAAAAATATAAACTAGACAGTGAAAATATTTATAAAATAATTAAAAAGATTTTGGAGCAGAGTTAATTAGCTAAGTTGATTATAAGCACAAAGCGAAGAGGAGTATATCATTGATGTTAAGATGAACGATAAAAAAAGACTTGATTTGGCTTTGAAAGAAAAATTTAATTTTTCAAGGCAATATATAAAAAATATCATAATAAAAGGTAAAGTGGAAGTAAACGGAAAAATTATTTTAAAACCCTCATTTTTGGTGACCGAATCAGATATTTTGAAAATAAAAGACGATGCCGCTCCAAAATATGTAGGCAGGGGAGGTCTTAAGCTTGAAAAGGCCGTTAATGAATTTAAAATAGATCTCAATGGTATGATATGTATTGATATAGGCTCTTCCACAGGCGGATTTACAGATTGTATGCTAAAAAATAAAGCGGCGTTGGTTTATGCTGTTGATGTGGGAACAAATCAGCTATCTGAAAGTTTAAGAGAAGATAAAAGAGTTATTTCCATGGAAAAAACAGATATAAGAAATGTTAAAGATATTCCTTATGATATTGATTTTATAGGAACAGATGTTTCTTTTATTTCATTAAAGAAAATATCCAAAGATATATTAAGACTGCTTAAACCGAACGGATCGGCTGTTGTTTTGCTTAAGCCTCAGTTTGAGGCAGGAAGAGAAAACTTATCAAAGGGCGGTATTGTTAAAAATTCTAAAATCCACAAAAAAATTATAAAGGATATTATAAATCATTTTAATGAGATAGGGTTATTTGTAAAGGCACTTACATATTCGCCTATAACGGGAGGAGATGGAAATATAGAATATCTTATTTATCTGATAAAAACCGCAAAGGCTGAGGTTTTAGAATTTGATTTAAATAAAATCGGCATAGTTGTGGATACTGCATTTTACAACCTTAACGGAGGCTTAAAATGAAAAGGATAGCTTTTATTGCAAATATTGAAAAGGATCCCGATTTATCATTTACAAAAGAGCTTATTGACTTTGTGCTAAAAACGGGCTGTGTTCCTATGCTTTCGGGAGATGCTGAAAAATGTGTATGCAAGGGCTGTGAAATTGCCAAAAGTGATGAAATATATCAGCTTTCAGATTTTGTTATAGTGCTGGGCGGTGACGGAACTATTTTAAGAGTAGCAGGGAAAAGCTCGGTTTATGATTTGCCTATATTGGGAATAAACTTAGGTACACTAGGTTATCTTGCCGAGGTTGAAAAAAATGATGCTAAAGAAGCCGTTTTAGCTGTTTTAAACGGAAAATATACAATTGAAAGAAGAATGATGCTTGAAGCATCCGTATATGACGGAAAAAAAACAAATAAAATGTTGGCATTAAATGAAGCTGCGCTAAGCAACGGTGTTTTTTCAAGAATGATAGAAATAAATCTTAAAATAAACAATCAGTATGTTGATACGTTAAGGGCAGATGGAGTTATTATATCAACCCCGACAGGCTCTACCGCCTATAATCTTTCAGCCGGAGGGCCTATATTAAAGCCTGATACCGAGCTTATGGCGATAACATATGTTTGTCCGCATGCTCTTTTTTCAAGGCCTTATGTAGTATCCGGCAACGATAAAATTAAAATATCAATAGGAAACGGCGGCAGCGCTGTTCTTACTCTTGACGGTCAGCATACTTTTCCTATAAAAAACGGCGATGTTATAACTGTGGGGCGCTCTGAATACAGCACGAGCATAATAAAAACAACTAAGCTTAGCTTTTATGATATTTTAAGGCGAAAAATGGTTGAGGTAAGAAAGTAGGTTTTTATATGGATATGCTTAATAAGGCTATTATCATAGCGATAAACGCCCATAAGGGGCAGAAAGATAAATGCGGTGTAGATTATATAAATCATCCTGTTTATGTTGCCTTAAATATGCAAACTGATTATGAAAAAATAACGGCTCTTTTGCATGATGTCGTTGAAGACTGTGAAATAACCATTGAAGAGCTTTCGTCATTTGGCTTTGATAAAGAGATAATTGAGGCGGTAAGGCTTCTTACAAGAAAGCATGGAGAGGATTATTTTGATTATCTTAAGCTTATAAAATCAAACAAAATTGCTCTTAAAGTTAAGCTTGCGGATTTAAAGCATAATTCAGACAAGGAAAGACTTGCCTGTTTGGGAGAAAAAGGACAAATTCTGTTAAAAAAATATGAAACGGCAATTAAATATTTATCCGATACATAGTAAATTATATTAATAACCCATAAACCATACTTTATATATTTATTTGCGTTTATTTTATAAAAAGAATAGAGGTGATTTTATGGGCAAAAAAGAAAAAGGTATTCGAATAGGAATAATTTTAATAATTTTTGGCATACTTTTTGCAATAAAGAAATATTTTAATTTCGGCTTTGGCTCAATGATATGGTTCGTTTTGGGGCTTGCTTTTTTTGTTTTATACAAAAATAAGGGCAAAAAATGGGCTCTTGTTCCAAGCGGATATTTTGTTTATTTTTGGCTGAGCAAAATTTTAAACGGATTTGGAATAAATATATTTTTGTTAACGGCAGGTATGTTTTTTATTGTACCGGGAATAGTATTTGTTATTTTGTTTTTTGATAACAAAAAAGATATTTTCAGAAAATGTTCATGTATTTTCTTAAGCGCAGGTATTTTTATAATATTAAACAAGCTTTTGTCAATTTCGTTATTGTGTTTGATTTTATTTTGTGCCGGATTTGGCTTTATTCTTTCTTCCGTTTTAAAAAAGCTTAAAAATGACCGAGTAGACTAAATTTCTAGGAGAATGTTTATGCTTAAATATATAATTTCGCCTGTTTTGGGGGCAGCGGTGGGCTACTTTACAAACTGGCTTGCAATAAAGATGCTTTTTAAGCCATATGAAGAAAAGAGAATAATGGGAATAAAAATTCCTTTTACGCCGGGGCTGATTTTTAAACAGAGGTATAAAATATCTCAAAAAATAGGCAGAGTGTCCGAGGATTATATACTTACAAATTATGTTATGGGCAAATATATTTCGCTGCCGCAAAATAAAAAAAGTCTTTACAATCATATTGATTCATTTTTAAAAAAAATCGAAGAAAAAGACTATACAGTTGAAAAAGTAACAAAGCTTTATTTAAAAAAAAATTACGAAAACTTCTTTAAAAACACAGAGCTTAATATACAAAAAGCTTTTGTTTTTTTATTGAATAATGAAGTTTTGGCTGCCAATGCTGATAAAGCCGCAAAAATATTTATAGATGAAGCTTTAAGTAATATTAAAATTGATAAATATATAGATATTTTATTTAAATCGACAGATAACATCGATACAGCTTATGATTTGAAAGATAAGCTTTTGGTTGATGGAATTTTGGATAAAAGCTTTGAGGATATATTTGGTGAAAATGCAATTGATAAAATAAAAAACGGAATAAAAAATACAGTTCCGAAATTTTGTGATAAGCTTGCTTATTTTATAAATAACGAGCATGTTGATGATAAGCTTAATAAGCTTGCAAAAAAAATTATTGAAGAAAATGTAAGAGGCTTTGCAGGACTTTTTGTTAATTCAAACAAAATATATTTAAACATAAAAAGTAAATTTTTAGACTTTATAAACTCCGAAGACGGTAAAAAATTAATAGAAGATAAAATTTTAAGCTTTGTATGTGAAAATTATAATTTGAGCTTTAAAAATATTTTGTTTAAAGTAGATATCAATGATTTTTTATATAAAAATTTATATAATTTTTCGCAGTATCTTAGAGAAAAGTCGAGTGGAATGTCGTTTAATGATGCTCTTAAAGTTTTTTGTCCGGATTTTAAAGATAAGATTTTAAACAAAGCCGGAAGTAATTTTAAAGCATATCTTGAAAAAAGGGTTGAAATTTTTTCTCATAATATAACAGAATATATTAAAAATATGAAAATAAACGGAATTTTATCATTTTTAAGAAAAATAATTTTAAATGAAGAAAATTATGAATGGCTGTGGGAAAATATAGCCGAAAAGGGCTTTGCTGAAATTGTAAAGCATATAAAAATTTCTTCTGTTATAGAAGAGAGAATAAATGAATTTGATATGAAGCTAATTGAAGAAATAACGTTATCTATAGTAAAAAAAGAGCTTAATGCCATAACCCTATTTGGGGGAGTATTGGGCTTTATTATAGGGCTTATTCCGATTGCTGCCGAGCTTTTTGGCAGATATATATAAAGCTTCTCATTTAAGTATTGCTTTAAATTTATATATTATGGTATAATAAAGCTTATTAAACAGCAGATTACAGTTTTTGTATATTTTTGAGAGCCGATTTTTGTAATATAGTCAAGTATATTTCATATTGCTTACGCTGCGTACTTATAACCGATTAAGCAGCGCCTTAAGGCGTATACTTTGTTAGTTGGTTAAAATTACATTTTAAAGAATAGGGGAATTACTATGAGTGGTTTAAAAAAAAATGATGATAATTTAACAAGTTATGTTATAGGAATTATATTGATTTTATCGGTAAGTATAGTTCCGCTGATATGTAGGCTTAATTCTGTGCCGGTCAGCGATGTTGAACATTCATTATTAAGATCATCTACTGCCATATATGATATTTTTTCCTACAGCAAGAGCATATGTCTTTGTGTTTTAGCTGCTGTTTTGGTTATTTTTTTTGCTCTTGATATTTTAACGCAGACATCTCCCGCCAAACCTAATTTAAAAAAGCCCCAGTTTATTTTAATCGGTGTTTATGTCGCTTTGGCTGTTATTTCGGCTGTTTTTTCAAAGTACAAGCCTGTTTCCTTTAACGGAATAAGCGAAAGATACGAAGGGCTATGGGTTCTTTTATCCTATGTGGTTTTGTTTTTATTTTCTCAGATATTTATAAATAAAAAAAGAAATCTTTATTTTATTTTAATAGGCTTTTTTTTATCAGCTCTTCTTATAGGCGGAATAGGTATGATGCAGTTTTTTGGCAAAGATATTTTTAAAAATGCTTTTGCCATTAAAATAATTGTAGGCAAATATTACGGAAAAATTAAAGGACTTAATGTTAAATTTGACAGTGCTTATTCAACGCTTTACAACCCAAACTGTTTGGGGCTTTATTCGGCTATGTTAAGCCCGTTTTTCTTGGCTATTACGTTTTTTGCGCCGTTAAAAAGCTTATTAAAATATATTTCAATTCCATTTTCCGTTATTATGCTGATAAATCTTATTGGCAGTGATTCTCTGGGCGGTTTGCTTGGTTTTGCGGTGGCTATGTTTGTTATGGCGGCTGTATTTGTGTCAGATGTATTTTTTAACAAAAAATATAAAGTAAAGCCTGTGCTGTATTGTTCAATTTTTATTGGAGTAATATTGGCTGTTTTAGTGGGTTTTTTATTTGTTTATACAAATTTTATTTCAAATAACAAGCTTGTTCCTATTCTTAATTCTGCGTTTAATTTATCCGGAAAAACAGAATATTTTTATAAAGATTTAAGTATTAAAGACAATAAGGCGTTTATTACAACTCAGGACGGAACAATAACCTTAAGCTATAACAACGAAGAAAAAAATGTTGAGCTTTTTGATATTGACGGCAAAAAAATCGAGCCTTCAAATATTCAGGATGTTACCGAAAATGAAGCCGGTAAATTGTACAATTTTGATTATGTTAAAGGAATAAATGCAAATTGTCAAATAAATTGTACAGATGATGTAATCACTCTTTCGGCAGGAGGAAAATCTTTCTTATTTTCTCCGCTGGAAGATGGGAATCTTGCTGTTCTTTCAAAAAAATATCAAATGGCAAAATCTGAAGCCGATATAAAATCTATTGGATTTAAAAATTTACAATATTTTGCTTCCGGAAGAGGGTATATTTGGTCAAGGAGTATACCCGTTGCCCTTAAATTTTTAATTATAGGAAGCGGACCGGATACATTTGCCTTTGAGTTTCCGCAAAATGATATTTTTGGAAAAGTAAGAATTTTAGGCAGCCCCGAAATTATTGTGGATAAGCCTCACAGCTTTTATTTGCAGAGCGCCGTAAATACTGGAGACATTTCCCTTGTTGCACTTTTGGCTATATTCTTGTATTATATTTATACAAGCTTTAAGAGTATTTTAAAGAAAAATGGATTTAAAGCTGTTAAAATAGCGGCTTTAACAGGAGTATGCGGATATCTTTGCGCAGCTATAGCAACTGACAGCGTAGTTTCTGTGGCGCCTGTTTTTTGGGTTCTTTTAGGGATGGGCTTTGCTGTCGATGAACTGTAATTTTTGGGGGAGTATGTATGTCTAAAAAGGATATTTTATTTTCAGACAGAATAAAAAATATTTTCCTTTATATATTGTTTGATATAATTGTTATTGATTTTTCAATTCTTGCCGGAGTTGGTCTTTGGTATGACGGAAGTATACCGGGAGGAATCAAAACAATTATATCCGATCAAACTTGGCAATGGTATATATATGTTTCAATTATTGCTCCTATTATAAAAGTAGCAGTATATTTTCTTATGAAATTTTATAATAAACTGTGGAAATATACAACAAGCGAAGAGTTAATAAAAGTTTTGATTGCTGAAACAATTATTTTTATAGGCGTTTTTTGTGTTGACAATTATTTTTTAAGCGGATTTAAACTTATGGTTTTGCCTAAAAGATTATTGTTTGTATCATGGAGCATTGATTTAATTTTATTTATATTTTCACGTTTTGGCTACAGAATTATAAAAAGATTTTTTATATCTTTTGAATATTTTATAAGCAAGAAAACAGGAAAAAAAAGAGTTATGATCGTTGGCGCCGGTTATGCCGGCTATGGTGTTGTAAGAAGCATATTAAATAATGAATCGGGATATCAGGACAGAACCCCAATTATTATTGTTGATGATGATATTAATAAACACAATACAAATATTAACGGCATAAGGATAGTTAAAGGCATAGATGAAATACCTGAATTGACTGAGCTTTATGAGATAGAAGAAATTATAGTTGCTATTCCTTCTGCAAATAATATTGAGCTTAAAAGAATACTTGAAAACTGCAATAAAACAAATTGTACGCTTAAAATGATACCCCCTATGAGTGATGTTTCCGATGGCGTTAAAAGACATTTAAGAGATGTTAAAATAACGGATTTGCTTTTTAGGGATGAGGTTAATATCGATGTTAAAAATATAGCGGGATATTTAAACGGCAGAAATGTACTTGTTACGGGAGGAGGCGGCTCTATAGGTTCTGAGCTTTGCAGGCAGATTGCTAAATTTTCTCCTGCTAAGCTTATTATTTTTGATATTTATGAAAACAATGCCTATGAGCTTATGCATGAGCTTAAAAATAAATATGAAGACAGCCTTGATATCTCAATAAGAATAGGTTCTATACGAGATATTGAAAGGTTAGAGGCGGTTTTTGAAGAATTTTCTCCAAAGGTAGTTTTTCATGCAGCCGCTCATAAACACGTTTCATTAATGCAGCAATGTCCCGGGGAGGCTGTAAAAAATAATGTTTTTGGAACACTGAACGTAGCAAAATGCGCTGATAAATATAACGCCGACAGGTTTGTGCTTTTATCTACCGATAAGGCTGTTAATCCTACAAATGTTATGGGAGCGACAAAAAGAGTAACAGAGCTTATTATTCAGCATATGGCGCAAATAAGCAAAACAAAGTTTATGGCGGTAAGATTTGGCAATGTTTTAGGCAGCAACGGCAGTGTTATACCTTTATTTCAAAAACAGATTGAAGCAGGAGGGCCGGTTACTGTAACTCACCCCGAGGTTGTAAGATATTTTATGACTATACCTGAGGCATCTAAGCTTGTTTTGCAGGCCGGCGGAATAGGCAAAAGCGGTAAAATATTCGTTTTGGATATGGGAGAGCCGGTAAAAATAAATGATCTTGCAAAAAATTTGATAAAGCTTTCGGGCTATGTTCCCGGAAGAGATATAAATATAAAATATATCGGCTTAAAACCGGGCGAAAAATTATACGAAGAACTTATTATGGCAGATGAAAAAGAAGAGATGAAGGTTACTTATCATAATAAGATTTTTGTTACAAAACCTATTGATATCGATCCGAATATTTTTGAAAACCAGCTTGAAAGGCTTTATAAAGCAGCTTTACATTCACCGGATGATGTATATGACATTCTTAAAGAAATTGTGCCCAATTACAATAATGTTGAAAATAACGATAGTTTCTATCAAGTTAAAAAAATCGTTGGAGAAGAATCGATGCTTTAGAGTCTGTCAAAATGGGGGGATCTTATGTATAAGTATATAAAAAGAGTCGGTGATTTTTTGCTGGCATTGCTTGCCTTATTGTGCCTTTTTTGGATTATGGCGTTGATAGCTGTTTTAATTAAAGTTGAATCAAAAGGTCCTGTAATT
This sequence comes from uncultured Clostridia bacterium, assembly GCA_947630475.1. Classification (GTDB taxonomy): domain Bacteria; phylum Bacillota; class Clostridia; order Lachnospirales; family CAG-274; genus CANRHR01. The sequence goes on from CANRHR010000001.1 coordinate 26,928, forward strand.
TTTAAGCAAAAACGTATAGGAAAAAACAAAAAGGAGTTTTATATTTATAAGTTCAGAACAATGAGAATTGATGCTCCCAAGGATATGCCTACACATTTATTAACCAATCCCGAAAGTTTTATAACAAAAGTAGGAGGTTTCTTGAGAAAAACAAGCCTTGATGAGTTGCCTCAGATTTTTAATATTTTAAAAGGAGATATGAGCATAGTAGGACCAAGACCCGCATTATGGAATCAATATGACTTAATCGAGCTTAGAGATAAAAACGGCGCCAATGCTCTTGTTCCGGGCCTTACGGGCTGGGCGCAGATTAATGGGCGAGATGAGCTTGAGATTGAACAAAAGGCTGAGCTTGACGGCGAATATGCTGAAAAAATAAGCTTTTTATTTGATTTAAAGTGTTTTTTTATGACATTTGTATGCGTTTTAAAGAAAGATGGATATGCAGAGGGTATGTCTGAAAGCATAAACAAAAAAGAAAAAGAAAGAAGTCTTTAAACAAAGATGGGAATAAACCTTATGAAAAAAATTCTTATTACCGGAGTAAACAGTTTTATCGGCAATTCTTTTGAAAATTGGATAAAAAATAATTATTCTCAAAATTACGATATATATAAGATAAGCCTTAGAAATAATGATATTTCCAATATTGATTTTTCATTTTATGATGCAGTTTTGTATGTTACAGGCATAGCACACGCAGATACCAATAAAAAACACACAGAAAATAAAGAGCTTTATTATAAAATAAATACAGAGCTGACTGTTGAAACAGCTAAAAAAGCAAAAAAAGACGGTTTAAAGCAGTTTATTTATTTGAGCAGTATTATAGTTTATTCAAACAGCGGAAAAATAAACGAAAAAAAAATAATAAATATTAACACAAAGGAAATGCCCGAGGGTTTTTACGGCGACAGCAAGCTTAGGGCTGATAAAGAAATAATGAAATTAAATGACGAATGCTTTAAGGTTGTAAGCGTAAGGCCGCCTATGATTTATGGCAAAGGGGCAAAAGGAAATTATCCTAAGTTGTCTCGGCTATCTAAAATCACTCCGATTTTTCCGGATATAAAAAATGAAAGAAGCATGATATATATAGATAATCTATGTGAATTTTTGAGGCTTATTATAGATAATTGCGAAAGAGGGTATTTTTATCCGCAAAACAGAGAATATGTTGCTACCGCAGATATGGTTAAGATGATTGCAAAAGCAAACGGTAAAAAAATTAGGCTGATAAAAAGTTTTAATCCTATTATTAAGGCGCTTGGAAATAAAATTGACATAATAAATAAGGTTTTTGGCAATTTAGTATATGATAAATCAATGTCGAATTATTTGGATTTTAAATATTGTGTTTTTGATTTCGAACAAAGTATAATGCAAACCGAAAAATAGCCTTTTGAAATGGAGTTGATTTTATTGAAAGACAAGGCCTTAATTATTGCATCCGTAGCATCTATGATAGATCAATTTAATATGAGAAATATAGAGATATTAAAAAAATTAGGCTATAAGGTTGAAGTTGCTTGTAATTTTGAAGATGGAAACACAACTAACGAGAGAAGGCTAAAGCAGTTTAAAAAAGAACTTACGGCAATGGGAGTTGAATTTTATCATATACCCATACCAAGAAGAATAAGCGCTGTTTATGATATTATTAAATCATATCGAGAGCTTAAAAAGCTTATTAAAAATTCAGATTATAAGATTGTTCACTGTCAATCTCCTATAGGAAGTATTGTTTCAAGGCTTGCTTGTATAAAAATAAGAAAAAAAGGAACAAAGGTTATTTATACGGCTCATGGTTTTCATTTTTTTAAAGGAGCCGGAATAATTAATTGGATTGTTTTTTATAGTATTGAGAGATTTTTTTCGTATTTTACAGATGTGCTTATAACGATAAATAATGAGGACTATAAAAGAGCTAAAACATTTAAGGCAAAAAAAATCGAATATCTGCCGGGAATAGGGATCGATATTGAAAGATTTAATAAAATAAATGAATCAAAATCCGAAATTAAAGAAAGTCTTTGCTTGAGAGATGAGGATTTTGTTTTGATATCAGTAGGTCAGCTATCAAAAAGAAAAAATCATCAGGCTGTTATAAGAGCGGCTGCAAAATTAAATAAGCCGGATATTTTTTATATTATATGCGGTATAGGTGAATTAAAGGACGAACTTGTCTCTCTTGCTGAAAGGCTTGGAATTTTAGACAGAATTATTTTTACAGGTTATAGAAGTGATGTAAAAAGGCTTCTTCACGGAGCCGATTGTTTTGTTTTCCCTTCAACTCAGGAAGGGCTTCCGGTATCGCTTATGGAAGCTATGGCATCAGGGCTTGCCTGCATAGCATCTAAAATAAGAGGAAACACAGATTTGCTTGAGGAAGAAAACAGTGAATTTTTAGTTGATATATTTGATATTGACGGATACAGCCAATGTATTAAAAGGTTTTATGAAAACAGAGAGCTTATGCTTGAATCAGGTGAAAAAAATTACAGAGCAGTAAAGAAATTTGATAAAGAGGTTGTAGATTCTCAGATGAAGCGCATTTATGAAGAATGCAGACAATAATTTTTTTAAATTTAAAGGCTGTCTGATTTTTTAGATTCAGACAGCCTTTATTATTATAAAATTTTAAAATTTATAAAATTCCTCAAAAAATTTAAGACAGTCATAATTATCTGAAACGCAGCCAAGCTCTCTTATTGAATGCATTGAAAGTATAGGTGCGCCCATATCTATAACAGGTATCGAAAATTCACTTGCAAGCATAGGACCGATTGTGGAGCCTCCGGTTATATTGGAATGATTTGCAAATTTTTGAAATTTAATCTGCGCTTTTGAACAAATTTCACTGAAAATTGCTGCACTTAAGCTGTTTGTGCTGTATTTTTGATTAGCTGAATATTTTAGGCATATGCCCGAGCCTAAAACAGGACGATTTGTAGGATCGGTCTTATCATTATGATTTGGATGAAGAGCATGCGCAAGATCAGCCGAAATTATTACAGAATTGCTTAAAGCAATATAATAAGAGTCATTTTTGCCGTTGCAAAGACAAATCCTTTTTAATGTATCTTTTAAAAAAGAGCTTTTTGCCCCCTGTGAAGTTTCAGAGCCTATCTCTTCATTATCGGAAAAATACATAACCCTTGTTTTATTTGAAATATTATCAATTTTATTTGTAAAAGCTTTGAAAATATTAAAGCACATCATTAAATCATCGAGCCTTGAGGCGGAAATAAATTCATTTTTTAAGCCTGTTATGCAGCCTTTTTCATATTCGTATAAATAAAGCTCAAAATCTATAATTTCACTTTTATCAACTTTTATTTCATCAGATATTAAATTTAAAAGATAATTGTCTTTTTCAAGGCTGTCATTTAAAATAGAAATTATTGGGCTTATATCGTTTTGTTTATCATATTTGTATCCATTGTTTATTTCTCTGTTTAGATGTATAGCCAAATTCGGTATTACGGCAATAGGTTTGTTTATATTTAAAATAACAGATTTTGGTTTTAGAATGTCATCGTTTTTTAATATTACTCTCCCGCATAATGCTAAAGGTCTGTCAAACCATGTTGATAAAATAGCACCGCCGTAAACTTCGGTATTAAGCTTAATATAAGCATTTTCAGCCGTTATTTCACTGTTAGGTTTTATTGCCGCGCAAGGCGAATCCATGTGAGCGGCGGCAATTGAAAATCCATTTTCTGTATTTTCGCCATAAATAAATGCAATTACAGAGGAATCATTTTTTGTTATAAAATATTTTCCGTTTTGTTTTAAATCCCAGCTATCAGATTCCAAAAGTTCTGTAAAGCCAAGCTGAGACAGTTTAATATTGATATTTTTGCAGCATTGAAACGCTGAAGGGCTTTTATTTATAAATTCTATTAATTCTTGAGCATGTTTATATTTCATTTGTATTCTCCTTAAAAATTTTTTATAATATTATTATACGATTTTTTTAGCTTTTATCAATTATTTTTAATATATCGGGAGGATTTAAATGAGCAAGCAACTTATTATAGCCGAAAAGCCTTCTGTTGCAAGTGATATAGCAAGGGTGCTTAAATGCGGACAAAAAGGAAACGGCTGTTTTTTTAACGATGAATATGTTATCTCTTGGGCTATAGGTCATCTTGTAGCTTTAAGCGATCCTGAGGATTACAATAGTAATTTTAAAAAATGGAAAAAAGAAGATCTTCCAATAATACCTGATAAAATTAAAGTAAAAGCAATAAAAAATACAAAACAACAGCTTGATATCTTAAATAATCTTATGAATGATAAAGATATATCTTATCTTATCTGCGCAACGGATTCCGGGCGTGAGGGTGAATTGATTTTTAGATATATTTATGAAATAACAAAATGCTCCAAGCCATTTAAAAGGCTTTGGATATCCAGCATGACGGATGCCGCAATAAAAGCGGGCTTTGAAAATCTTAAAGATGGAAGAGAGTACGATAATTTATATTTGAGCGCAAAATGTCGCTCTGAAGCGGATTGGCTTGTGGGCATAAATGCTTCAAGAGCATTTACGCTTAAATACAATGTTCTTTTATCAATAGGCAGGGTACAGACTCCTACTTTAGCTATACTCGTTAACAGACAAAAAGAAATAAACTCTTTTGTTTCAAGAGATTATTGGGAAGTTGAAGCGGATTTTGGAAAATATAAGGGTATACGCTTTGATGCAAATAATAATGAAACAAAAATTTTTGATAAAAATGAAGCCGAAAAAATAGTTAATAAAGTAAAAAACAAAGATGCTTTGGTTAAAAATATAGATTATGAGGAAAAAAAGCAGGCTCCGCCGCTGCTTTATGATTTAACGGAGCTTCAAAGGGATTGTAATAAAAAATTCGGTTATTCAGCGCAAAAAACTCTTTCTTTGGCACAAGATTTATATGAAAAAAGAAAGATGATTACATATCCAAGAACAGACAGCCGATATATATCCGATGATATTATAGATAAACTTAAGATTATTTTAAATAAATTAAATGCAGTTGATAAATACAATTGCTATGCAAGCTATGTTTTGGGGCTTAAAAAGCTGCCTATTACAAAGAGGATTGCAGATAATTCTAAAATATCGGATCATCATGCCATCATACCAACAGAGGTAAATATAAGGCTTGATATATTAAGCAATGACGAATTTAATGTTTATGATTTAATTGCAAGACGTTTTATTCAAGTTTTTTATCCTCATTATATATACGGCACAACAAAGGTAATAACCGAATCCGAGGGAGAATGTTTTATAAGCAAAGGAACAATGGTGATACAAAAGGGTTGGACAAAGCTTAATAAAATAAGTGAAAAAGAAAAAAACAAAAAAGAAAGTGAACCTATGCCCGAAATAAAAAAGGGCGAAGAGCTTAATGTTAAAAATGTTAAAGCCTTAAAAAAAGAAACCAAACCACCATCATTATATAATGAAGCAACATTGCTTTCGGCTATGGAAAATGCAGGCAGATTCGTTGAAAATGAAGAACTTAAAGAACAGCTTAAGGAATCGGGGCTTGGCACTCCGGCAACAAGAGCGGCTATTATAGAAAGGCTTATTAAGGTAGGCTATGTTGTAAGAAAGGGCAAAAACCTTATTCCCACAGATAAGGGAATAAAACTTGTTTCTGTTGTACCCCAAGAGCTCAAATCAGCGGAAACAACAGGAAGATGGGAAAAGGGGCTTTCTTCTGTTGCCAAAGGAAAGCTTGAAAATAAAAAATTTATGGAAAGTATAAAAAGATATGTTTATTTTCTTGTTGACAATGCTGAAAAAAACAATATTAATGTTATATTTTCGTCAGAAAATACAAACAAAAAATCTCAGAAAGTTAAAAAAGAATCATTAGGAATCTGTCCTAATTGTCATGGTGAAATTTATGAAAATTCAAAAAGTTTTTATTGTTCAAATTGGAATAGGGGATGTAAATTTTCGGTTTGGAAAAATTCTCTTGAACAATATGATTTTGTAATTGATAAAGAAATTTTTAAAAATATACTTTCAAATAAAACAACAATTATAAACAATGTAAAAAACCCTGCCACAAAAAACGATTGCAATATTGAGGTTAAAATAAGGGATAATCAAAAAGGGGGATTAAGCGTTATATCTGTAAAATAATAAATAGCCTGTTTTATAAACCAATAATATTGACTTTTATTTATGGCTGTTATATCATAAATTTTAAGTTATAAAGCACATAGCTTAAGATTAATGCAAAGATTTAGGAGGATTATACTATGATAAAGACTAATTTGTTTCAGCCTACAGATGCACATAAAATAGTTTCTAAGTTGGGAAGATATTCTCTGCTTGAATATGAAAAAGATTTGTCTGTTAATCCGCAAGCGGCGATTACTTCTTATTTTGCTTCTCAAATGAATGTAAGAAAAAGACAAGTTATTGTTGAAATGAATAATGACGGCGGAGTTGTTTTACAGTCGGGCGCTATGCAGCTCATGATAGGCAAAATTCATGCGGCAACCAATGTAAAAGGCGCAGTTGATTTTGTGAAGAAGTTTGCCGGTAGCAAAGTTACAGGTGAATCAGCTATAAAGCCCAGATATGAGGGAAACGGTTTGCTGGTATTAGAGCCTACATATAAATATATTCTTTTTGAAGATTTGGCAAAATGGAATAAAAATATGGTTATTGAAGATGGAATGTTTTTGGCATGCGATGATTCTGTTAATATGAAAGTTACAGCCAGAGCTACATTATCATCTGCAATCTTAGGCAAAGAAGGATTGTTTAACACCTCATTGACAGGAGATGGCATTGTTGTTTTGGAAAGCCCTGCTCCGGCAGAAGAACTTATTGTTGTTGATCTTGATAAAGATGAAATTCGTATAGATGGAAATATGGCTATAGCATGGTCAAACTCTTTGGAATTTACAGTAGAAAAAACAACAAATACTCTTATCGGCTCATCTGTTTCCGGTGAGGGGCTTGTTAATGTTTATCGTGGTACAGGACGAATATTGATAGCCCCTGTTGCATGAATTTTTCAGCGCAAGTAAATTTAGGGCAAAACTAAGGCAGGAGAAACTCCTGCCTACAGTAATTAATTTTAATCTGATTTTATAGCTTCAAGAGCTGAAATTTTAATAGCTTTGTTGGCAGGGTACAGCCCTGAAACTACGCCTACCAATACTGAAAATACAACAGCGCTTATGGCAAGCCAAACAGGAATAACGCTTACCCTGTCTGTGTTTGTAAGCAATACTTGCTTAAGAATTTGAAAATCCGTTATTTCGTTTTCTGTACTGACTATATTTATTACTCCGGATATGGCAAGGCTTATCAAAGAGCCGGCAATGCCGCCTATAAGCCCCATAAAGCCTGCTTCCATAAGAAACATTGTTCTTATGTTTTTTAAAAAGCATCCAAGCGCTTTCATAACGCCTATCTCTTTTTTTCTCTCGGAAATTGACATAATCATGGTATTCATAATGCCAAGCGCTGCCACAAACAGCGATACTGTGCCTAAGCCGGCAAACATAAGCTGTTTTTGTCTTACTTCCTTTTCCATAGGCTCTCTTATGCTTTCAAGAGAGGATGTATAAAATCCCATTTCCTTTATTCTGTTTTCAACCTCTGCAACATCTTCTATTTTGTTCACCTTTACGCTTATTTGGCTGTAAGAGTTATCTGCCTGAGGATTATTATTAAGTCTGTAAAATTCTTTTTTAAGCTTTTTTATATCATCGGCTTTAAAAATTAAGCCTTCGATTGTTTCATAACCTTTGCTGTAATCTTCATCTAAAATACCTGTTATTTTAAATTCTTTTGTAAGAGTTTTTTCGGTTTCACTGTTGCCCAATGTCAGTTTAAAGACGGAATTTAAAGGATCTACATATGGTTTTGGCATATTTTCATAGTCTACAAAGCCGTTTTCGTCCATATATTCCCAATAGTTAATTATATTATTTCCCTCGGGGCGCTGCGTATCGATAAGCGTATATATAAAGTATTTACCCACAAGAGCTTCCATAGGCTCACCTTTAAAATTTTCGCCGCTTAAAATTTTATATCCAAAATTATCAACAGCTTCTTTTTTAAGCCCGCTGATATTATTGTAATTAGATATATATCTGTCGCCCTGACCTGTAGTTATCGAATTTTGGATTTCAAGATTAACTTTTGGGCTTACGCACTTTACTTTATCCATAGCATCTATACTTTCAACAACAGAATCTGTAAGCTTAATGTCGTCACGATTAAGGTATACATCTATAACGGTAAGATCTCCCATTTCTGCAAGCATACTTTCCTGAGAAATTTTCATTGCTGTGCCAAACGAGATCATTATAACCACAGAGCAGCATCCAACAATAACTCCCAGCACTGTAAGAATAGTTCTTGATTTATGCCTAAACAAATTATGAATACAAATAACTGTTAAGTCCTTAAGCCTCATATTATGCTATGCCTCCCAGTCAACCTTAACAAGATTCTTTTGATTTTTCTTTCTTTTCTTTATTATAAATATAAAAATTATTACAACTATAATAAAAATTACAATACCGATGATAACAATGATTTTTGTAGGAAAATGTTTTTCATTTTCAACATTATCCTGAAAATCTTCCATAGGAGGCTCGGGAACAAAATCTTCAACATTCATTACACATGGGAAAACCTGACTTTTTTGTTCCATATTTGCATCTTCATATGATACGGTTAAATCAAATTTAATTTCTCCCGGTGTATCCGGAACAACAACAAAATTTATTGAACCGCTTTTTCCGGGTTCAAAATTTCCAAGATTTTGGACTGATGTCAAAGCGGTAATATCATCACTTATTTCAGCCTTTACGTTTGACAGCTCACCTTTGCCCTTGTTTACATAATTCATAGTTATTGTCTGTTCTCCGCCGACAACAGCGGCAGAAATAGGTTCGAGGGTTATTTCGAGCTTATCGGGCTTATATACGGGTATAGATACATTTTGTGATGATGTTATCTGATTTCTTTCATTATTGTCAACATATTCATATTTAAAATTAAGAGTAAGACTTACAGAGCCGCTTTCTGCCGCAGGCAAAACCTGCATACGAACATTTTCGCTCTTTTTGCCGAGAGCATTAAGGCGTTCATAAAAATAAGTGTTTGAAGCAGAGGAAATATTTACGCCTTCTCCGGTTTCAATTGTCATAACAATATTTTCAACATATGTATCCTTGCTTGTGTTTTTAAACACAACATTAAAATCAAAATAAGAGCCGTTTGCTACGGGTACACCTCCATAGCTGTAAGAATCCGCAATAATATTTGGCGTTATTTTTTTTATTGTTTTGTCTTCTTCTTTATCAGCTATTGTGGGAATGGTTATTTTAATGCTTTCTGTCCCTCTTTCTATTGAATCTTCGCTTTTATAATTATATTTCAGTTCACCTGTAATATTTTGAGAGGATGAGAGTTTATCGGCTGTTTTTGCTTTTATATCTATTTTTTTGCTTTCGCCAACTTTAATGTCACCTATATTTGCAGAAGCTGTTTTATCGGTAATAATAAGACCATCGCTTGCTTCCCATACTATTAATGCATTATTTATATCACACAAACCTATATTTTTTATAAGAACAGAGGTTGAAAAGCTTTTTCCGGATTCTATCGGAGAAGGAAGATCATCCGGTATAATTTGTATAAGAGGCTCTGATTTTTTATCGTCATTTGGCTGTGACGGAACAATAAGCTTTGCGCTTTCGGAAGCCTGCACCCATTCGTTTGATGATTTATAATTATATTTAAGTTCTGAATTTATTTCCTGTACAGGCTGTGAAAGCTTATTTTTTGCTTTAAGACGCAAAGATAAATTTTTTTGAGAATTTGGGTTTAAAGTATCAAGCTCGATTGATGTATTATCTTCCAAAAACATAAGCTCGTCTGATATTGCAAATGAGATCAGCGCTGAGCTGACAGCTGTTTCACCTATGTTTTTTACGGTAATGGGGAGTATAAATTCTTCGTTTGCTTCAACAGGTTTTTTAATTGGTTCTCTTATTATTTGTATAATCGGAGTTGCGGCTTTTTTAGTGGCTTCCATGGGTATAAAAATTTTGTCGGTATAAGTTCCGACTTCGTTTTTATTGTAATTGTAATTTACTGCAACTTCGATTTCTTCGGATGAAGATTCAATATAATTTTCAGCCCTAAGCTTCAAGGTAAATTTAGTGCTTCCTCCGGGTTTAATATCAGGTAGCTTTTTATTGCCTATAGATTCGGCTGATGATATTGAAGAGGGCAGCGAAATTGTAATATATGGCTTTTCAATCTCTACAGCCCCTCTGTTTTTAACTATAAATAAAATTTCAAAATATTCATTTGCTTTAATAGGTTCGGTAATGTCACCTCTTGAAATTTCTATATATGGCAAAGAGTTTGTTTGACCCTGAGAATCTGTTTCATTTTGATAATCATCACTGTCGATATCAGCTTCGCTACATTCTATGATTTTTAGCATCAGCTTTTCAGAAGTTAAATTTAGGTTTTTATACCTTATTTTAAATGACATTGTATTTCCTGTTCCGGAATAAACGATGTCTTTAAACAGTATTGTATATTCTAATTCATTTTCTCCATCGGAATTTATGCTTATACTTTCGGGATCGGGGCTTCCAAAGCTGCCGTCAACACCTACTATGCTTATACTATTGATATCTGTAATTTCGCTGCTTTTAATTGATTTGTCTTTAATATCAATAGAAATATTGCATTTGTCGCCCATTTGCAGTCGGCTTAAAGTTACATTTACATTGTCTTTAAGGGTGTATTTGTCTATTTCCGGAGTACATATTTGCGCTGCGAAAACCCTAAAACAACTTAATGTAAAAAGAATACATAAAAAAATTGATACAAATTTTTTATTCATTTGACTTATCCTTTCTTTCATCTGATATAATTTTACCGTCTGCGATAGTTATTACCCTAGTTGCATATTTTGATAAGTTTTTTTCGTGAGTAACCAAAATTATCGTCTGATTGTATTGTTCTGCAAAGCTTTTTATCATATCCATAACCTCAAGAGTTGTTTTTGTATCTAGATTGCCTGTAGGCTCATCGGCAAAGACTATTTTTGGCTTTGTTATAAAAGCTCTGGCTATACCCACTCTTTGCTGCTGCCCGCCTGACATTTCTTTGGGATAGTGGCTTAATCTGTGTTCAAGGCCGACTGTTTTAAGCATTTCACGTGCCTGTTTTATTGCTTGTTTTTTATTTATGCCCTTAAACATAAGCGGCAGAGCTGTATTTTCCAGTGCTGTCATGGTTTCCATAAGGTTGTAGGATTGAAATATGAAGCCAAGATAACGTTGCCTGAATATAGCCAAATCCTTTTCCGAAAGCAGTGATATAGGAATTCCGCCTATAATTACTTGTCCGGAAGTTGGCTTTTCAAGCCCTGCAAGCTGATTTAGAAGTGTGCTTTTGCCGGAGCCGGATGTTCCGAATATGCAGCAAAGTTCCCCGGGCATAATATCAAAACTTATATTATCAAGAGCAATGACAGATTCATATTTTACAGGATATTCTTTTCTTAAATTTTGCACACGGATAATAGGCTTCATGATTATCTTTCCTTTAGTTTTCATTACTAAAGTAATTTTACTTTATAAGATTATAAAAATCAAGACTCAATATTTTGATTAAAAATCTTAAAAAATTTTTAAATGTCGAAAAAGTTCCTGCGGGACTTTTTCGAGAGAAAATAGATGTATAAACAGCTCATTCCATCGGGATTAAAAATTCCTTGAAACTCGCTGTTTTCCTCGGCGGAAGTGAATTCCGCCTGCGGATTATAAGTCTGCGACGCTTTAAGTTGCTTGTTCAAAGCAGTTTTTTTGATAGTCTGAAACTTCTGTTAGAAGTTTTATACGGCATGGAAGAAATAATATTTTGGCTTTATTATCTATATAAAAATAAACAATATATTGAATATTATAATTTTTTGTGTGTAAATTATTGACATATGTATTTACAAATACTATAATAGTATTTATAAATACTATTATAGGAGATGAAACTATGAAATCTTACGAAAAAAAGTTTTGGGAAGCATGGGGAAGGACAAATGCATTATACAGTCTTTGGGCATCATCAAGAAATGTAAGTTATTATCAGCTTTTTGTATTGTATGCCTTAGATGGTCAACAATATACAACTCAAAAAAAGATATGCGAATGCACAGGGCTTACAAAGCAAACTGTAAACGGTGTTGTAAGAATGCTTAAAAACAAGAGGTATATAGAATTATCATCGGGGTGTAAAGACAAGAGAGAAAAACAGCTTACTTTGACAAACAGCGGTATAATGTATGCTAAAGAGTTATTGACTCCCCTATATGAACTTGAACGTATGATTTTTGAATTTATGGGAGATGAACGGGTACATTGGATGATAGATTCGCTTGAACTATTTAATATTATATTTCAAAAAGAAATGGGGGACAAAATTTGATGAATTCAAAACTCTATCATACATTTTTTTCATATGTTATACCATCTGTATTTGCTTTTGCATTATCCGGTATATATACTATAATTGACGGATTCTTTGTAGGGAACAGTGTGGGGGATATAGGTTTATCTACTATTAATATCGCATATCCTGTAGTATCATTGCTGCAAGCAGTTGGTACTGGCGTGGGCATGGGCGGAGCGGTAATGTATACACTCAAATTATCTATCGGAGAAAATGCCGAGGCAAAGAAATATCTGTACTGTACTGCGGCTGTTTTATGCGTTATGAGCCTTGTTCTTACAATTATTTTGCATATTGCCTTAAGACCAATTTTGCATATGTTGGGCGCAGTCGGAGAAATTGAAGATTTGGGCGTAAAATATCTTAAATATATAATTATCGGCGCAATCTTTCAAATTTTTGCAACAGGAATTGTCCCTATAATACGAAATAACAATGGAGCTAATTTTGCCATGGCAATAATGATAGCGGGTTTTGTATGTAATATTCTTTTGGATTATTTGTTTGTATGGATCTTTGGATGGAGCGTTGCTGGGGCTGCGATTGCAACAGTTATAGGTCAGGCTTTTACTGCTGTTGGAGGATTTGCTTATCTTGTATACCATAAAATTCCTTTTTTGGGGATAGAAATAAAAAATTCAGAAAAGGAAATAAAAAATATATTGAAAATAGGTATCGCTCCGTTTGGAATATCTATCATGCCGTTGATTTCTCATTTGTTTATGAACAGATTTTCAATGCAATATGGAGGAAAAACGGCAGTTGCTGGATATGCCTGCATAGGTTATGTATTTGCTGTTGTATGCTTGCTTATACAAGGTGTAGGAGATGGCAGTCAGCCTTTGATCAGCAGATATTATAGCATGAATGATGAAATATCTGTTTCGGAAGTACAGACTTTGGCATATAGGACTGCTGCGATATTGTCTGTTGTGTGTATGGTTGTGCTTTATGCAATACGTGGTTATATCGGTTTGATTTTTGGCGCATCGAATTTGGTTATTAAAACTGTTTCAACAATACTTCCTATATTTTTGAGCGGTTATATTTTTCTTTCATTTTCTCGAATTACAACAGCAGCTTTTTATGCAACCGAAAGAATATTATATTCTTATTTTTTGGTATATGCGGAACCGATTTTTCAAATTGTTCTGCTTGCATTGTTGCCTTACCTTTGGAGACAAACAGGTGTATGGTGGTGTATGCCTTTATCACAGATAATAACGGCTATGGCTGCTTTTATACTTAAAATAATAACAAAGAAACATTAATCTTTGTCAACATAATATCATGCATTTTTATTACACTGTTCTATGAGCCAAAAATATCTGCTTCAATATTTATATTTTAAATTTATATATCTGTCAAATATCAAATGAAATATCCTGCCGATAATTTTGGACAGGATTTATTTTGCACTGTTTTTAAATATTAAGTTATATACAATAATTAAAAAAGCTGATATTGGCTTTTTTATAAAATTATTTGTTTTTATCTCTTGTTTATTATATAATATCTTTAATAAAGCGGCTTTGATTGGCTACACCATTATTATACTAGGAGGTAATAAAATGATCTCAAATAAAATGAAAAAACTTATTGAGGGCAGCTCTATGATAAGGGCTATGTTTCAAGAGGGAAAAATTATGAAGCAAAGGCTTGGCGAGCAGAATGTCTTTGATTATTCTTTGGGCAATCCGTCTATAGTTCCGCCTAAGAGTGTTAAAGAAGCTATTTTGGATATAGTTGAAAACGAATCCGAAATGGAGCTTCATGGCTATATGAATAACGGAGGCTATGAGGATGTAAGAGAAATTGTAGCACAAAGCATAAATAAAAAACACCAAACGGATTTAAAAGGCAAAAACATTATTATGACAGTTGGTGCTGCCGGAGGGCTTAATATAGCTCTTAAAGCTGTTTTAAACCCCGGTGATGAGGTTATTGTTATTGCTCCTTTTTTTGGTGAATATACAAGCTATATAAGCAATTATGACGGTGTTATGGTTGTTGTAAGCCCTAATTATGAAAATTTTGGAATTAATTTAGATGAGCTTGAAAGCAAAATTACAGCAAAAACAAAGGCTGTTATTATAAATTCTCCAAATAATCCGTCCGGTGCTGTTTACAGTGAGTCCGATATTATAAGTCTTTCGGAAATACTTTCCAAAAAACAGGAACAGTATAATTCGATTATTTATATTATTTCCGATGAGCCGTACAGGGAAATTATTTTTGGTGGTGCAAAAGTGCCTTATTTAACCAAATATTACAAAAATACTATTGTAGGTTATTCATTCAGCAAGACTCTTTCACTTCCGGGAGAAAGAATAGGTTATCTTGCCGTTTCAAGTGAGGCTGACGGATTTGATGAGCTTATTGGAGCGCTTGAGGTAGCAAATAGAATTTTGGGATTTGTCAATGCTCCGTCTTTAATGCAGAAAGTTGTTTCAAAATGTATAGACGATACTTCGGATTTGGCGGTTTATGAAGAAAATAAAAATATACTTTACAACGCCCTTACAAAATATGGATATAATTGTGTTGAGCCTAAAGGAACATTCTATATGCTTCCAAAATGTTTTATAGATGATGACAAAAAATTCTGTGATGATGCAAAAGAGTTTGGGCTTGTTATTGTGCCGGGTTCGGCTTTTTGCTGCCCGGGATATTTTAGGATTGCTTATTGCGTGGATAAGCAAACTGTGATTAACTCATTGGAAAGCTTTAGAAAACTTGCTCAAAAATATGGCATCAATCCTATAGAGGAATAATCAATGAATGAATCTATAAGTGTGATAAAAGAAAAATACAATCAATGCAGCATTAATGAAATAGCTGATTTTATAAACAGGTATAAATCTGATCCAAGAAAAGGTGTTAAGGATTTAATAAAAAATGCTGAAAATAAAATTATAAAACATAACAATGAGCTTGTCAGGCTTGATAAAATGCTTTGTTATGAAAAAAAATATTATTTAAAAGGCTTTTCTCTTATAGCGGGCATTGACGAAGTCGGAAGAGGCCCTTTAGCAGGCCCTGTTGTGGCTGCGGCTGTTATTTTGCCGGAAGGAACTTTAATAGAAGGAATTAACGATTCAAAAAAGCTTACGGCAAAAAAAAGGCAGCAGCTTTTTGATGTAATATCCGAAAAAGCTGTTTCAATAGGAATAGGCCTTGAAACAAATTATGTTATAGATGAAATAAATATACTTAATGCTACATACAGCGCAATGAAAAAGGCAATTTCAAATCTTAATGTAAAAGCTGATTTCATTCTTGTTGACGGCAGTGCTGTACCGGGGCTTGAAACAGAGCAGGAGGCTATAATAAAAGGTGACGAAAAAAGCATTTCCATTGCTGCCGCAAGTATAATAGCAAAAGTGACAAGGGATAAAATGATGGAAGATTATCACATCAAATATCCTGATTATAATTTTAAAAGCAATAAAGGCTATGGAAGTGCCTCTCATATAGAAGCCATTAAAAAAAATGGGCTTTGTCCTATTCACAGAAAAAGTTTTACAAAGAATTTTATTTAAAAAGGATTGACGCTTATGCAAATTCCGTTTAATGAAATATATTTTAATAACGCCGCTTCATTTGTTACAGCTTATAAAAAAATAAATGAGCTTGTAAAAGGTGATAAATTTATGGCTGAAATTGTCGATATAAAAGCTGAAACAATTACTCTTAGGCTTAACGATAATTCTACAATAGAAGCAAAAAGCCTTGTTTTGCCTGAAGCAAAAATAGGTGAGAGAGTTGTTTTTGCCGTTAAAGAAAATTCTGATTCGGTTATAGAGCTTGAATTTGTTAAGGATTCTCAATCCGAAATAAGCGATAACTTTGCAAAAAGTATTTTAAGTAAATTTGAAATGCCTATAAATCGTGAAAATTGTCAGATCATAAAATTTCTGATTGATAATAATATTGAGCTTAACAAAGAAAATGTTAATAAAGCCATGTTTTTTAAATACAGCGATGACAGCATATCATCTGATAAACTTTTGTTTTTGCTTGAAGAAAATATACCTGCCGATAAAAATACAATATCGGTTTTAAATGACATTATAAGTAAAAATACATCTGTAAAAACCGCCATTCTTTCACTTTGCGAACACCTTGTTTCGATAAAAGATACCCCTTTGGGAGAAAAGCTTTTTAAGCTTTTGGATATAGATAAAGATTTTTTTGATATTAAAGGCAATATAAAAAATTTTGGTTTAAACACAGAAAAAAAAGAAGAAGCTATATCTAAAAAGCTTTTCAATGAAATTTCGGATAAGCTTTTTATAAAGATTAAATTGCATAATCCCGAAGAAAATTTAAGAAAAACCCCCGAAAAGCTTCGCAATATATATGAGTTTGCTCTCAAAGGCAGTCAACTTTCACAAGGCACTGACGAGTCATTGACAAAATTATTTGACAATATTAAAAAAGATTTAGAGTTTGCAAGTCATATAAGTGAATTTAAAGATTATATTCAAATTCCGTTCAGCTTTGGCGAAACTGCAAAAAATCAATGCGAGCTTTATGTTTTTAAAAATCCAAAAGGTTCAAAGACAGATGCTGAAAGGGCATCCATGCTTTTAGGGCTCGATACGGCATTTTTGGGAAGAATTGAAATATATATAAACAAAAGCCTTAAAAATTTAAGCATACAGATAAAATCAGATAAAACAGAATCTCTTTCGATGTTAAAAAAGGGATTTCCAAGGCTTGAATCTATGCTTAAATCAAAGGGCTACAGCATAAGCACGGTAAGCTTTAAGAGCATAGACGAACCTTTTGATGTAACAATGAAAACTGATGAGCAAAAAATATCAGATAATAATGGAAATATAAACAAGAAAAGATTTTCTTTTGATATGAGAATATGATATAATATTTAATGATATTTTGATTGGAATGGTATAAATGGATAATGAAAATAAAAAACCCAATATAAACCAAAAGGCGGTTGCTTTAAATTATCGCCCAGGCGACAGAAGCCCAAAAGTTATAGCAAAGGGTCAAGGCTTTGTTGCACAAAAAATCCTTGAAAAAGCAAAGGCAAGCGATATTCCGATTTATGAAGATAAGGCTCTTGCAGGAGAACTTTCAAAGCTTGATTTGGGAAATAATATTCCGCCGGAGCTTTATGATGTTGTTGCGCAGGTGCTTGTTTTTGTAAGCGATTTGGACAGAAGAGAGGAACTTAAAAAATATGGCAAATAATCGCCTTAAAGGAAAAGCCGGCGAGGATATGGCGGCAATGTTTCTTGAAAAAAACGGTTATTTTATAGTTAAACGCAATTACTCAATACGCAGTGCCGAAATAGATATTATTGCCGAAAATAAGGATTATCTTGTTTTTGTTGAGGTTAAGTTTAGAAGCAATATAAAAAACGGTTATCCGAGGGAATCTGTTGACAACAGAAAACAAAAGAAAATTAGGAGCGCCGCCCTTGCGTATATATCGGAAAATGATACTGATAAAAATATCAGATTTGATGTTATCGAGATAATTAACGATAAAATAGAACATATTGAAAACGCTTTTTAGGCGTTTTGTATTTATTGTACCAAGGAATAAACAGGAGGGCTATATAATGGAAAGCCTATTTGAAAATATAAGCAGTATGCTTCCAAAAGGAGATTTTATAAAATATCAGCGTCAAATATATCTTAAGCTTAACAAATTTACCCGAAGTTTTTTTCTTATAGGCGGTATTTTGCTTATTATAGGAGGCTGCGTCTGCATTATGCAGGGCAAAAATCCTTATGCGGTTGTTTTTTTTATGATAGGAGCTTATTATTTGTACAGCTTTAAAAATCATTATAAAATGATGGCAGGAAGATATTATCTAAAAGCGCTTTCAACAGGCTCAAATGAATATCATTGGATATTTTACAACGATAAAGCAATAAGAAAAACTGAGGATGCTCAAATAAAAATAGATTTAAATAGCCTAAGTTATGTTTTTGAAACAGATACTCATATATTTTTTGCCATAGGAAAAATTTCTTATTGGGTTGATAAATCCGGCTTTACAAAAGGAAGCTCAGATGAATTTAAAGAGTTTTTAAATGAAAAACTTTGCCAAAAAATTTAAAAGCACCGCAGCCAAAGTACATAAATTTAGGCGAAGGAGTGAAAGCTTTGTGGGAAAATGTTATAATAAAGGTTGAAGATGGCAGCATTGCGCAAGAGCTTGATATTGAAGCCGGAGATATACTTTTGGATATAAACGGCAAGCCTGTAAAGGATATTTTTGATTATCGATACTTAATACAAGATGAATATATAGAGCTTGGCATAAGAAAGTCAAGCGGTGAAGAATGGATTCTTGAGATAGATAAAGATGAGTATGAGGACATAGGCATTATTTTTGAAAGAGGCCTTATGGATAAGGCAAAAGTATGTTCAAATAAATGTATATTTTGTTTTATAGATCAGCTTCCAAAAGGAATGAGAAAAACGCTCTATTTTAAGGATGATGATTCAAGGCTGTCTTTTTTGCAGGGTAATTATGTTACGCTTACAAATATGAAAAAAGAAGATATTGACAGAATAATTTTTTATCATCTTTCACCCATAAATATTTCTATACATTCAACCGAACCTCAGCTTAGGGTTCGTATGCTTAGAAATCCGAATGCCGCTCATATCATGGATAATATAAAAAGACTTGCAGAAGCAAATATAAAAATGAATTTTCAAATTGTGCTGTGCAAAGGAATAAATGATGGTATCCATTTGGATAAAAGCATAGAAGATTTAAGCTCTTTTATTCCTAATGCCATAAGCTTGAGCGTTGTTCCTTTCGGAAAAACAAAATACAGAAACGGACTTGAAGATATTGAGCTTTTTGACAGCAATGACTGTATAAAAATTATAAAACAGGTAGAAAATTGGCAAAAAAGGCTGAAAGAAAATTTTGGTTTTAGATTCGTTTATATTTCTGATGAATTTTATATCAAAGCTGAAGCAAATATTCCTGAGGGTGAATGCTATGACGGTTACCCTCAGCTTGAAAACGGAGTAGGTATGCTTGCTTTAATGAAAGACGAGTTTGAAAAAGCCTTTGAAAACGCTGAAGGCGATAATGTTAAAAGGCATTTCAGTGCGGTAACGGGTTTGGGAGCATATAAATTTATAAAGGAACTCTGCGATAAAATTAAGGAAAAGTTTATCAATACAAAAATCGACGTATATATGATAAAAAATGAATTTTTTGGCGAGGATATAACCGTATCTGGTCTTATTACGGGAAGGGATGTTATAAATAGACTCAAGGAAAAGCCATTGGGAGAAGCATTGTTTTTACCCGAAAATTGTTTTAGATCGGGTGAAAAAGTTATGCTTGATGATATTGATATAGATGATATTGAAAAAGCTCTCGGTGTAAAAGTCAGAATTTCTAAAGATAATGGAGAAAGCTTTTTAAAACAATTTACAGGAGGATAAAAAATGTCTAAACCGATAGTTGCAGTTGTCGGACGCCCAAATGTTGGCAAGTCGACTCTTTTTAACAGAATAGCGGGAGAAAGAATTTCTATAGTTGAGGATACGCCCGGGGTTACAAGAGACAGAATTTATGCGGAAGCTCAGTGGCTTAACAAAAACTTTACGCTTATAGATACGGGCGGGCTTGAGCCGGAAACAGACGACATTATTATGAAGCATATATATTCTCAAGCTGAGATAGCTATGGAGACAGCAGATGTTATATTGTTTGTATGTGATGTTAAAACAGGGGTGACCGATTCTGATATGCAGGTTGCAAATATTTTAAGAAAGGCAAATAAACCTGTGGTTACGGCCGTAAACAAAGTTGACGATCTTAAAAAATACAGCATGGATGTTTATGAATTTTATAAGCTTGGGCTTGGAGATCCTTTGGGAGTTTCAGCAGGACAGGCTCTTGGCATAGGTGATTTGCTTGACGAGATAGTAAAGCATTTTCCCGAAGACAGCGCTGACGATGAAGAGCAAGAGGCTATAAAGGTTGCGGTTGTGGGCAAGCCTAATGCAGGCAAAAGCTCTTTGATTAATAAAATTTTGGGAGAAGAAAGAGTTATAGTAAGTGATATTGCGGGCACAACAAGAGATGCGGTTGATTCTCCGTATGAAAAGAATGGACGCAAATATGTTTTTATCGATACTGCCGGAATGAGAAGAAAAAGCAAGATAAAAGAAAATATTGAAAAATACAGCATAATAAGAGCCATTGCCGCTGTTGAAAGATCCGATGTATGTATTATTATGATAGATGCCGAAATCGGAGTTACCGATCAGGATACAAAAATAGCAGGCATTGCTCATGAGGCTGGAAAGGCATCTATTATAGCCGTTAATAAATGGGATAAAATTGAAAAAGACGGCAAAACAATGAATAAATTTATTAAGGATATAGATGCCGAGTTTAAATATATGACTTATGCGCCTAAGATGTTTATCTCAGCTTTAACTGGACAAAGACTGGATAAGTTGTTTGATACTATCACAGCCTGCTATGAAAATAATGCAAGAAGAATCCAAACAGGAATTTTAAATGATGTTCTTATTGAAGCTATGGCAATTAATCAGCCTCCAGCCGAAAAAGGACGTCCTCTTAAAATTTATTATATAACTCAGGTAAGCGTCAAGCCTCCAAGCTTTGTGCTGTTTGTAAATGATTCTCAGCTTCTTCATTTTTCTTATAAAAGGTACATTGAAAATCAGCTAAGACAAGCATTTGGCTTTGACGGAACTCCTATTCATTTTATAGTAAGAAACAAGGGAAAGGATTAAAAAATGTTCAGATTGATATGTCTTATTATAGGATACGCCATAGGTTGTATTCAAACTGCTTTTATCGTAGGCAGATTAGTTGGAAAAATAGATATACGCAGTTACGGAAGCGGAAATGCCGGAACAACAAACGTAACAAGAGTTTTGGGTGCAAAAGCGGGAGCAATTGTGTTTATATGCGACATACTGAAAGGAATTTTAGCTTATATGATTTGCTCTATTATATTTAAATCGGGTGGTACATTTTTGGGAAGCGGCTCAATCTTGCCCGGAATATATGCGGGAGCAGGAGTTATTTTAGGTCACGATTTTCCGTTTTATTTAAAATTTAAAGGCGGAAAGGGAATTGCTTCAACTTTAGGCTTTATATTGTGCATAAATCCTGTTGTGGCTGCCATTACATACGTTTTTGGCTTTGCCGCTGTTGTAATTACAAAATATATATCTGTTTCTTCACTTGTTATGACGCTTGTTTGCCCTATTGTGATGCTTATTTTTAAGCTTGAAAAAGAAGCTGCGATTGTAATGTTTTTGGTTATGGTTCTTGCTTATTATCAGCATAGGGGAAATATTAAAAGGCTTATTAATGGCGAAGAAAACAAATTCAGCATTAAGAAAAAAAGCTGATTAAGCTTAATAAATCAAATTGGAGGTGAAAGCATATGAAAGTGGCTGTAATAGGCTCCGGCAGTTGGGGTACGGCATTGGCTGTACTTTTGGCGGATAATAATCACGATGTAATTTTATGGGATGAAAAAAAAGAGATTTCTCAAAGCATACAACTTAAAAGAGAAAATACTCATGCTCTGCCGGGAGTAATTCTTAATGATAATATTTTTGCTTCAAGCGATGATGCCGCCGTATCTCAAGCGGATATGGCTGTCATTGTTGTATCATCAAAGGCTGTAAGAAGTGTATGTGAAAGATTTAAAAATATATTTAAAAAAGATGAAATAATAATCAGCGCTTCCAAGGGTCTTGAAGAAGGTAGCCTGTTAAGGCTTTCTCAAGTTATAGAAGATGTTTTGCCTCAATGCAGGGCTGCTGTTTTATCCGGACCAAGCCATGCGGAAGAGGTTGGAAGAAAAATGGCTACTACTTGTGTTGCTTGTGCGAAAGATTTAAAAACAGCCCAAGAGGTACAAGATGTTTTTATGAACCCCGTATTTAGAGTATATACAAACGATGACGTTATAGGTGTTGAGCTTGGCGGGGCTCTTAAAAATCTTATAGCTTTGGCAGCGGGTTTTTCAGACGGCGCCGGATTTGGAGATAATGCAAAGGCAGCGCTTATGACAAGGGGTATTGTTGAAATATCCAGGCTTGGCGTTGCTATGGGTGCAAAAAAGGAAACCTTCAGCGGTCTTTCCGGTATAGGCGATTTGATTGTAACTTGTACAAGTATGCATTCCAGAAATCGCCGTGCAGGTATTCTGCTTGGACAAGGCAAAAGCCTTAATGAAGCTCTTGATGAAGTTAAAATGGTTGTAGAGGGAGTTAATACGGCAAAAGCTGCCTATGATCTTTCGGTTAAATATAATGTAAATATGCCGATTACAAAGGCAATTTACAATGTTTTGTTTAATAAAGCGGATACAAAACAAACGGTCATAGAGCTTATGACAAGAGATAAGACCTCGGAGCATGAAAGTGAAGCTAAGCTTTTTGGCTGAGGTTGGGGGATTTAAATTGTGAATTTTCATAAAAAGCTTTTTATAAGTGAAAAAATAGAAAATAAAGAAGAAATTTTTGAGCTGCTTGATAATAATATTCCTGTTTTAAATTTATATCTGATTTGTGTATGCAAGAAAGATAATAATATGTTTGATATTATTGAAAGCAATGAGTATTTTAAAGAAATTAACAAAAATAAAAATTATATTATAATAGGACTTGCAATGGGCAAAAAAGATTCTTTAAATCTAATTAAGAATATTATTGAATGGTGGATTGAGGGCGGAAAGAATTTAACCTCACTCAAACGTTATTTTATGCTTCACTGAATGCTTCGGAGTTGATTAAATGTCATTGTTGCTCTTGGTTTTAAAGATTATTGCAATTATATTGCTGTTTATACTTTTTTTTGTTTTAATTATAATTGCCGCTTTATTATTTATGCCGATAAGCTATTATTTTGAATCAAAAAATAAGGATAAACTCTATATTTCTTTAAAGTTATTTGTATTGTTTAAAATGCTTGGCTTTTATTATTTTTACAATAACGGCATTGGACAAAGCAGACTTATTTTATTTTGGAAAAGTTTTGAATTTGATAAGCTTTTTGGCCCAAAAAGAAATGACCGTATTAAAAAAAATAAAAAAGCATCAAAACACCTTAAAAAAGACATTATCAACAAAACAACAAAAAAAAATAACAAAAAACAAATAAAAAAGAAAAAAGAAAGCAATATCGGCAATACTATAAATATTATTAAAGAAAAGTATGAGCTGTTTAAAGGTATTGAAAATAAAAAAGAAATTTTTAATCAGAGCATTGCTCTTATTAAAAAATTAATAAAAGCATTAAAGAATAAATATTTTAAAATAAGTGTATATTTTGGCTTAAGCGAACCGGATAAAACAGGTATAGCTTTAGGTTTGGGATGTATTATAAAAAGTATGATTCCGATTGAAATAGAACTTAAGCCGGATTTTGAAAATGAATGTTTTGAATATAATGCTGACATGATGGGAAAGACGACAATTTTTTTTCTTATTGTTCCCATTATAAATTTTATATTAAAAAAACCTGTTAGAAATTTAATTTTTAAAGGAAAGGATGAATAAAAGAAATGAGCGGATACAACGGAAGTCTTGAAACATTATTTAACAAAATGGAAAATTTTATATCCACAAAAACTGTGGTAGGAGAGCCTGTTAATATAGGCGATGTAATTATAATACCTTTGGTTGATGTTGTTTTTGGCGTAGGAGCAGGATCTGCAGATGCAGCAAAAGATAAGGAAGAAAACAAAGGAGCGGGAGGCCTTGGAGCTAAGCTTTCTCCATCGGCGGTTTTGGTTGTTCAAAACGGAACGGTTCAATTGGTTAATGTTAAAAATCAAAACGGAGTAAATAAGCTTATAGATATGATACCCGGGGTTGTTTCCAAGTTTGATTTTGTATTTAAGGGCAAGGATTCAAAAGATTCATCCGAAAAAAAATACTGAAGAATAAAAATTTAAGGCGGTGATATTAATGGGTGATATTTTTAAGGAACAGCTTATTAAAAGAGAAAAAAATGCAAAAGATGATTTTAAAAAATTTATTATTGCAGCAGTTGCTGTTGCGCTGTCTATTTTTGTGATATTGATTTTAGGTATTTTTGCAGGCTCTGTTGTAGTTCTTGTAATTGCATTGATTGCAGCTTATTTTATTTTTAATTTAAATATAGAATATGAATATGCTGTTACAAATGATGAGCTTGATATTGACAGAATTTATAACAAATCCAGAAGAAAGAGAGTTTTTTCCGGAAACTGTGCCGATTTTGAGATTATGACTCACATTGATGATAAAGAGAGATTGGCTAAATATGAAGGGCTTAAAACATTGGATTTTTCAAGCGGCGGTATTTATGGCAATACATATGTTTTTGTTGCAAGCTTAAATGGCAAAAATACAAAAATCATAATTGAGCCAAATGATGAAATTTTAAATGCAATGTATATTACCATGACACCAAAAAAATTGTTTAAAAGAGAAAACAAAAAATAAATACATCCGGAGGCTTATATTATGAAAGAGGAGCTTATTATTGTTTTGGATTTCGGCGGTCAGTATAATCAGCTAATCGCAAGGAGAGTTAGGGATTTAAATGTTTACTGTGAAGTTATGTCTTACAAAAATCCTATAGAAAAAATAAAAGAGAAAAATCCAAAGGGAATTATTTTTACCGGAGGGCCAAACAGTGTTTATCTTGAAAACTCGCCATCTATAGGAAAAGAAATTTTTGAAGCAGGAATACCTATATTGGGTATTTGCTATGGTTCTCAGCTTATGGCCCACATACTTGGCGGCAAAGTTTCTCCGGCACCGTCAAGAGAATATGGAAGGACTGATACATATTTTGACACAAATTCGGCGTTGTTTAAAAACATCGAAAATAACAGCGTTACATGGATGAGCCATACCGATTATATAGAAGCTTTGCCCGATGGTTTTGTATGCAGCGCTCATTCTGAAAGCTGTCCTGTTGCCGCAATGGAAAATAAACAGAAAAAGTTGTATGCCGTTCAGTTTCACCCTGAGGTTATGCATACAGAAAAGGGACAGGAAATACTTTCAAATTATTTATATGATGTATGCGGCTGTACAGGAAGCTGGAGTATGAAAAATTATGCAAAAACAGCTATAAATGAAATTAGGCAGAGGGTTGGAGATGGAAAAGTTTTGCTTGCTCTTTCGGGCGGCGTAGACAGCTCCGTGCTTGCCGCTTTGCTCTCTAAAGCTGTAGGAAACAGACTTAGCTGCATATTTGTTGATCATGGTTTGATGAGAAAAAATGAATGTGATGAAATTGAAGAAGCATTTAAAAATTGGGAAATAAATTTTATAAGAGTTAATGCAAAGGACAGATTTTTAAAAAGGCTTCAGGGTATTTCGGATCCGGAAAAAAAGAGAAAAATTATAGGTGAGGAATTTATTAGAGTTTTTGAGGAAGAAGCAAAAAAAATAGGAAGTGTTGATTTTCTTGCCCAAGGAACAATATATCCCGATGTTATTGAATCCGGCGCAGGCGATGCTGCGGTAATAAAAAGCCATCATAATGTTGGAGGGCTTCCCGATTATGTAGATTTTAAAGAAATTATAGAGCCTTTAAGGCTGTTATTTAAAGATGAAGTAAGAAAGCTTGGATCGGAACTTGGTTTGGCAGAATATCTCGTTTGGCGTCAGCCGTTTCCCGGTCCGGGGCTTGCCATAAGAATTATCGGTGAAATTACGGAGGATAAGATATCTATACTTCAGGATGCGGATTATATTTTTAGAGATGAAATTGCAAATGCCGGCTTGGACAAAAAGATAAATCAGTATTTTGCTGTACTTACATCCATGAGAAGCGTTGGTGTTATGGGTGATGCCAGAACATATGATTATACCTTGGCTTTAAGAGGAGTTGAAACTACTGATTTTATGACGGCGGAATTTGCTGAAATACCGTATGAAATTTTATCCAAAGTAAGCACCAGAATTGTAAATGAAGTTGGCCATATTAATAGAGTTGTTTATGATATAACAAGCAAGCCTCCGGCTACTATTGAGTGGGAATAAAATTATAATTATTACAGCCATAGGCGTTTATGCTTATGGCTTTTTTGGCGAACAAATATAAAAAAGTGTATTTTTGAAAAAATATTAAAAAAAATACTTGACAGTGCTTGTTAAATTTGTTAAACTGATTTAGTCTGATGGTGTAAAGGGAAAATGTTTTACAGCAGGTGATTAAAATGGATAAAGTCCTGTTTGTTACAATGCTCTATGATTTTTATGGTGAGCTTCTTACGGAAAAACAAAAAATGATTATCGAGCTTCATTTTCTTAATGATTTATCTCTTAATGAAATTGGTCAGCAATTTGGAATTACTCGCCAAGCTGTTTATGATATTATTAAAAGAACCCTTAAAGCTTTGGAGCAATATGAAGAAAAATTAAAGCTTTATGAAAAATATATTATACAAAAACAAAAGCTTAACAACATTCTTATTAAACTTGATGAGATAGGAAGATCATATAGGATTGATGCATCAGAAGATTTTAAAAATTTAAAAAAAGAGTTTTCCGATATTTTAGATTAGGAGGCTGATTATGGCTTTTGAAAGTTTATCCGCTAAGCTTCAGGATGTTTTTAAAAAGCTTACGGGAAAAGGCAAGCTTACCGAAAAGGATGTAAAAGCCGCTTTAAGAGAAGTTAAGCTGGCTCTTCTCGAAGCTGATGTAAATTTTAAAATAGTTAAGGATTTTATAAATAAGCTGAGCGAAAAAGCTGTTGGCGTTGATGTATTGGAAGGTCTTAATCCGGGTCAGCAGGTTATAAAAATTGTTAGAGATGAGCTTATGGATTTAATGGGAAGCTCACAGAGCAAGCTTACGTTTTCATCCAAGCCGCCCACGGTTTATATGATGGCGGGTCTTCAGGGAGCAGGAAAAACCACAACTATTGGCAAGCTTGCAGGTCAGCTTAGGAAGCAAAATAAAAAGCCGCTGCTTGTCGCCTGTGACATATACAGACCGGCTGCGATAAAACAGCTTGAGGTTGTTGGAGGAAATTATAATATTCCTGTTTTTTCTATGGGGCAGGAGAATCCTGTTAAAATAGCTAAAGCTTCTTTAGAATTTGCTTTAAAAAATAATCATGATGTTGTTATTATAGATACAGCGGGAAGGCTTCATATTAACGAAGAGCTTATGCAGGAGCTTGAGGATATAAAAAAAGAGGTTCATCCGCAAGAGATTTTGCTTGTAGTTGATGCAATGACAGGTCAGGATGCCGTTAATGTTGCCGAAACTTTTAATGAAAGGCTTGGCATTGACGGAATTATCATAACTAAGCTTGACGGTGATACAAGGGGCGGATGCGCCCTTTCTGTAAGAGCTGTTACAGGAAAGCCTATCAAATATGTTGGTATGGGTGAAAAGCTTGAGGATCTTGAGCCTTTTTATCCCGATAGAATGGCTTCAAGAATATTAGGCATGGGTGATGTTTTAAGCTTAATTGAAAAGGCTCAGCAGGCATATGATGCAAATCAGGCGGCTGAACTTGAAAAAAAGCTTAGAACTCAGGATTTTAACTTTGAAGATTTTTTAAACCAAATGCAGCAGGTTAAAAAAATGGGCCCTTTGAAAGATCTTATGGGTATGTTTCCCGGAATGAACAAAATAAATTTTGATTCTGTTGATTTTGACGATAAAGCAATAGCACATATTGAGGCAATTATACAATCTATGACAGTTAAGGAAAGAAAAAATCCCGAAATAATCAACGGTTCAAGAAAGAAAAGAATTGCAAAGGGCAGCGGTCGCTCTATTCAGGAAATCAATAAGCTTTTAAAGCAGTTTGAAGAAATGAAAAAAATGATGAAAATGATGACCGATATGACAAGGGGAAAAAAGGGCAGATTTAATCTTCCTTTTTTCAGATAAATCAGCATAATTACAGAAAACTTAACAGATTCTGTATATAATTAAGGAGGTGAACAAAATGGCTGTAAAAATCAGATTAAAAAGAATGGGCGCTAAAAAGGCTCCTTTTTATAGAATTGTTGTGGCTGATGCCAGAACCCCAAGAGGCGGCAAGTCTATTGATGAAATCGGTTATTATGATCCTACAAAACAGCCTTGTGTATTAAAGGTTGATGGAGAAAGTGCAAAAAAATGGATCGGCAATGGCGCTCAGCCTACCGATACTGTAAGAATTTTATTAAAAAAGGCAGGAGTTATCTCTGAATAAATCTCTTGGAGGTTTTTATGAAAGAGCTTTTAGAAATTATTGCCAAAAATTTAGTTGACAATCCCGATTCTGTTGTTGTCAGCCAGAGAGAAGAGGAAGATGCAATTATACTTGAATTAAAGGTTGATAACGATGATATGGGAAAGGTTATCGGAAAGCAGGGCAGAATAGCAAAAGCAATAAGGACTGTTGTTAAGGCTGCTGCTGTCCATAGTGATAAAAAAGTAGTAGTAAAAATATCTTAATGTGTTAAAATCCTCCGCTTTCCGGCGGAGGATTTTAAATATTTATGCCTTTAAAATTTTGTTTCCGTTTTTATATTCATTCCATTTATAAAGCTTAGAGCCAAGCACCAAAAAGGCTGATTTTGACAAAGAGGCAAGAGGCTGGTCAGAATAGCTGTCAGAATAAAACTCATTAATTTTGATATTTGGGAATATCTCATTAAGCCTGTTTACTTTTTCTTCTCCATAACAGTTTTCACCGTTATATATGCCTGTTTTGCAGTCAACCCTAGATGCGATAAGATTTTTGATGCCAAGCCTTTCACAGATTGGTTCTAATAAAAATTCGGGAGAGGCGGAAATCACTATATCATCAACTTTTTGATTTTTAAGATACCATGTTTTTATTCCTTTTTGATTTTTATCCCAAAAAAAATTCACTTCGTTTTCAATATTTTTTACACTTTTAAAAAAAGAATAAAACCTTTGCTTAAAGCTTGTTTTTGAAATCAGTTTTAAGGCAAAAAGCAGAAAAAAGAAGCCTTGATAAGGCAGATAAAGAGCTATCCAAGGCTGTCTTTTAAGCAGAAAAAAATAAAAATGCTGTGTACTGTCACCGATATATATTGTTTTATCAAAATCATAAACATTTCTGTACATAAAATATTATCCTCTTATACTTGCAACCATTACAGCTTTTATTGTATGCATTCTGTTTTCAGCTTCATCAAAAACAACTGATTGAGATGATTCAAATACCTCGCTTGTAACTTCTTTTTCTTTTACGGCAGGAAGGCAATGCATAAATATTGTTTGGGGCTTTCCTGTTGCAGCCATAACCTTTGAATTTACCTGATATGGTGAAAGAAGCTTTATTCTTTCGGCGCTTTTATCCTCTTCACCCATAGAGCACCATACGTCGGTATAAATTACATCGGCATCTTTAACTCCATTTTCAATATCATCTGTTATGGTTATGCTGCCTGAGCTTAATTTTGCAAAATCAGAACATTGCTCAACCAATTCTTTGCTTGGATAGAGCTGCTTAGGTGAAATAATCGTATAATCAAGCCCTACCTTTGAACAGCCTATCATAAGCGCATTTGACATATTGTTTCTTCCATCGCCTATGTAGACAAATTTTATATTTTCAAGTCTTTTTAAATGTTCTCTTATTGTTAAAAAATCCGCTAAAACCTGGGTTGGATGATCGTCATCTGTAAGACCGTTCCAAACAGGCACACCGCTATATTCGGCAAGTTTTTCAACAACTTGCTGTGAAAATCCTCTAAATTCTATTCCGTCAAACATTCTGCCAAGCACTCTTGCAGTATCTTCAACAGATTCCTTATGACCAAGTTGTATATCATTTTTACCTAAATACTCAGGATGAGCGCCTTCATCGATACAGGCTACGGTAAATGAGCATCTCGTTCTTGTGGAGGGTTTTTCAAATATTAAAGCTATATTTTTATTAAGCATATTTTTTTCAAATATACCTGCCTTTTTCTTTTTCTTTAAATCCTCCGCCAAATCAAGAAGATATAAAATCTCTTCTTTTGTAAAGTCTTTTAAAGTTAAAAGATTTCTGTTTTTTAAGTTAATTGACATTGAACATACCTCCAAAATTAAAACTTATAACAGATTTTGCCTGTTATAGAAACGTATTATAACATAATTTAGTTAAAAATAAAAGATTTTATTTAATTAAAAATAAGATTTTATTTAAATGAGAACTGCATAAGCTAAATACGAATATCGTTGACAAGACAAATTATTTTAATTTTTTTATTTTATTAATGTGTATAAGATTAGGCTGTTTAGGGCAATATTAATAACGGAGGTGTTATTATGAATAATGACAAGAAGCCAAAGAGCGAGGCGGATAAAAAGAGATTTTATATTGGGCTTTATACCTGTGCGGGAATAATGATTGCAATAGCCGGCATTATTTCAGCCGCAAATCTTAAATCAATAAATAACAGTGCAAAAAAGTCTGAAATTCAAACAAAACAACAATCTGAGCTTACTGACTTAAAGCCTGTTAACAATTCAAAAGATGAAAGTTTTAAAGAAAAGGAAACTCAAATTAAGCAAAATAATACCGCTGAAACAAAAGAAAACACTGAAAATACAAAAATAGAAAGCAAAACGGAAACAACAGAAAACAAACCGATTAAACAGCCTGAGACAGAGCCTGAAACAACAACCAACAATTCAAAAACATTCAGTCTTTTTGATGAAAGCAAGGAAATGAGCTGGCCCGTAAATGGACAGATAGTTATGGATTACAGTGTTGAAACGGCTATATTTGATAAAACTCTTGAGCAGTACAGAACTAATGATTCTATATGCATTTCAGCTCAGGCCGGAACAGATGTAAAAGCAGCGGCAGAGGGTGTAGTTGAAAATATTTTTGAAGACAATGAAAACGGCAAAAGCGTTGTTATTAACCACGGTAACGGCTGGATGACTACATACAGCCAGCTTGAAAACAATCTTATGGTTGAATTAGGGCAGGTTGTAGGTGAAGGAGAGGTTATCGGCAAGGTAGGCAAGCCTACCAATTACAGCGTTATGCTTGGAGATCATCTGGATTTTAAAATTACCAAAAATGATGCTTCAACTGATCCGAAGCTTGTTTTGGCTCAATATGATGAATAAATTGATTGGGGGAGTGATCCCCCGTTTTTTATGAGCAAAAATTATTGCTTAAAAAAATTTTTATATAAAAAAATGTTTGTATTGACACTATATATAGTGTTGGTGTAAAATATCATTACTAAATACTTGCAAACATAAAAGCATTTATATTTTAACCAATAAGTAAGTTTTCTACGCCTTTTAGGCGATAGGTACTTAATTGACAGCTTATTTTTACAATAAACTGTCTTTATACATAAAATGCAGTTTGCTAAATTATATAGAAAAGGTAGGGGGTTTATATGATTAGAATAATAAAAAAAGACGGTACTTTAGAGGGGTTTGACAGCCGTAAAATAGTTGCTGCCGTAACCAAATCAGCAAACAGAGTTATGTACAGCTTTAAGGAAGATGAGCTTAATCGTATTGTTAATTGGATTGAGAACAAAATAGCTGAAAAGGAGCTTAAAGACATACCTATACAGACTATGCATAATTTGGTTGAGAGCGCCTTGGAAGCAATAGAACCTAAGGTTGCAAAAAGCTATAAGGATTATCGAAATTACAAAACCGATTTTGTCCATATGCTTGATGATGTGTACCAAAAGGCTCAGTCTATTATGTATATAGGGGATAAAGAAAACAGCAATACTGATTCAGCTTTGGTTGCCACAAAAAGAAGCCTTATATATAATCAGCTCAATAAAGAGCTTTATAAAAAGTTTTTTTTAACAACAGAGGAAATACAGGCGTGCAAAGACGGGTATATATACATACACGATATGTCATCAAGAAGGGATACTATGAATTGCTGCCTTTTTGATATGAAAAATGTTCTTAAGGGCGGCTTTGAAATGGGTAACCTTTGGTATAACGAGCCTAAAACATTAGCTGTTGCATTTGATGTTATAGGAGATATAGTTCTTTCTGCAGCATCTCAGCAATACGGAGGTTTTACCGTTGGTGAGATTGATAAAATTTTAAGCCCTTATGCACAGCTTAGTTTTGAAAAATATGTTAGTGAAGAAATTGAAATATTTGAATATATAAAAGGTGACGGAAATATTGATGAACAAGACCATAAATATATAGAAAAAAGCGCTTTAAAAAAAGTAAAAAGAGAGTTTGAGCAAGGCTTTCAGGGCTTAGAGTATAAGCTAAATTCAGTAGGTTCATCAAGAGGCGATTATCCGTTTATCACAATAACGCTGGGGCTTGGAAAGGATAGATTTTCCAAAATGGCTGCAATTACGGCATTGGAAGTTCATAAAAACGGACAGGGAAAAAAGGACAACAAAAAGCCTGTGCTTTTCCCGAAAATTGTGTTTTTGTATGATGAAAAGCTTCATAAAGACGGCTGTGAGCTTGAAGATGTTTTCAAGGCTGCGCTTGAGTGTTCAAGCAAAACAATGTATCCTGATTATTTAAGCTTAAGCGGCGAAGGATATGTTGCCTCTATTTATAAAAAATACGGAGAAGTAATTTCTCCTATGGGCTGCCGTGCATTTTTAAGCCCATGGTTTGAAAGAGGAGGAATGGAGCCTGCTGACGAAGATGACAAGCCTGTTTTTACCGGAAGATTTAATATAGGCGCAATAAGTCTTCATCTTCCTATGATTTATGCAAAGTCAAAATCCGAAAGCAAAGATTTTTATGAGGTTTTGGATTATTATCTTAATATGATAAGGCAGCTTCATATAAGAACCATGCAGTATTTGGGAGAGATGAAAGCATCTACAAATCCTATAGCATACTGTGAAGGTGGTTTTTATGGCGGGCATTTAAAGCCTAAAGACAAAATAAAGCCTATTTTAAAGGCAAGCACTGCAAGCTTCGGCATAACTGCATTAAATGAGCTTCAGCAGATATATAATCACAAATCTATAGTTGAAGATGGTAAATTTGCTCTCGAGGTTATGGAATATATAAATAAAAAGGTTGCGCAGTTTAAAAAAGAGGATGGAATATTATATGCCATTTACGGAACGCCGGCCGAAAATTTATGTGGGCTTCAGGTTAAGCAGTTCAGAAAAAAATACGGAATAATTGAAAATGTTTCGGATAAAGCGTATGTAAGCAATTCATTTCATGCCCATGTCAGCGAAGATATTTCGCCCATAGAAAAGCAAGACTGCGAAAAACGTTTTTGGGACTTAATGAACGGAGGCAAAATTCAATATGTAAAATATCCGATAGGATACAATAAAAATGCCGTTAAAACACTTGTTGAAAGGGCTATGGATATGGGATTTTACGAGGGAGTTAATTTAAGTCTTTCATATTGTGACAGTTGCGGTCATCAAGAGCTTGATATGGATATTTGTCCTAAATGCGGAAGCTCGGATTTAACTAAGATAGACAGAATGAACGGTTATCTCAGCTATTCCAGAGTGCATGGAGATACAAGGCTTAATGATGCCAAAATGGCTGAAATTGCAGACAGAAGGAGTATGTGATATGAGATACCATAACATTACTCATGATGATATGCTTAATGGAACGGGTTTAAGAGTTGTTTTGTGGGTTTCGGGCTGCACCCATTGCTGTGAAGGTTGCCATAACAAAATAACATGGGATATAAACGACGGTATTTTATTTGATGAAAAAGCGAAAAAAGAATTGTTTTATTATCTTGAAAAGAATTATACAGAGGGAATAACCTTTAGCGGAGGAGATCCGCTCCATCCTCTTAACAGAGCCGAAATAACGGCTCTTGCAAAGGAGATAAGAGAAAGGTTTCCCAATAAAAATTTATGGCTGTATACGGGCTTTAAATGGGAAAATATCCAAAACCTTGATATAATGAAATACATAGACGTGTTGGTTGATGACAAATTTATTATTCAGCTTAAGGATAATAACCTTCATTGGAAAGGCTCTTCCAATCAAAGAGTTATTGATGTTAAAAAAAGTATCGAAAAAGGAGAGGTCTGCCTTTTTGATAAATAAATTTTTGAGGTGCTTATGGATAAAAATTATAATTTCGAAGATTTTATAAATATTATGAAAAAGCTTATTGCAGATGACGGATGTCCATGGGACAGAATACAAACCCATGAAAGCTTAAGAAGATATCTTATTGAGGAGAGCTATGAGGTTATAGAGGCAATTAACAACAATAATTCGGAAAATTTGTGTGAAGAGCTTGGCGATGTGCTTTTGCAGGTTGTTTTTCATTCATTGATTGCCGAAAAAAACTCTGAATTTTTATTGGATGATGTTATAAACGAAGTGAGCAAAAAGATGATAAGAAGGCATCCTCACATATTTGCCGATTCATCGGCAAAGGATGCCGAAGAGGTATTGGTTAATTGGGATGAAATAAAGAAAAAAGAAAAAAATTACACTCGCACGGAGGATATATTAAAAGCTGTTCCAAAAGCGCTGCCTGCTCTTATGAGGGCGGAAAAGGTTCAGGATAAGGCTTATAAAGCCGGATTTGGATTAGACGGCATCTTAGCTTGCATAAATGAAATTGAGAGAAATATTGACAGTATAAAATCAAAAATAGATTCAAATTGTGATGAAATTTTTGAAGATTATGGCAATTTATTGTTCTGTGCAGCAAATATTTCAAGATTTTTAAAAATAAATCCCGAATTTGCCTTGACAAATGCTACAGAAAAGTTTATAAATAGATTTGGACATATTGAAGATAATAGTCCAAATTAAGGAGTTTCTTATATCGATAAAATGAACGAATTAAGAAATTAATAAAAGGGTAGTTTTAAAGCCCACATTTATTTAAGGAGGAAAATAATTATGAACAAAACTGAATTTGTTGCAGCTATTGCGGAAAAGGCTGAGTTAAGCAAAAAAGATACAGAAAAAGTTTTAAAAGCATTTGAAGATGTTATAACCGAGGAGCTTATTAAATCCGGAGAGGTTCGCTTAGTAGGCTTTGGAACTTTTGATGTTTTGGAAAGAGCAGCTCACGAAGGCAGAAATCCAAGAACCAAAGAAGTTATGATGATACCGGCATCTAAGGCGCCAAGATTTAGAGCAGGTAAGGCATTAAAGGATGCAGTAAACGGCAAATAAAATTTATGAAATATAACGGTTTATTTTGATATTTACAGACGTTTGAAGTTATCCTTTAAACGTCTTTTGTTTAAGCGGGAAATAAATAACTCGTATCTTAGCTATATAGATGAGGTGTATATGAGATTAGATAAATATTTGAAGGTTTCAAGAATCATTAAAAGAAGAACTGTCGCAAATGAAGCCTGTGATGCCGGCAGAGTTGAGGTTAACGGCAAAACGGCTAAGGCAGGGCTTGAAATAAAAGAAGGAGATATTATCGAAATTAAGTTCGGCAATAACACAACAAGAGTTCAGGTTTTAAGTGTTAAAGAAAGTATTCGAAAAGAAGACGCCAATTCAATGTATAAAAGTTTGTAATAAAACCTCCTGTATTTTTATATAATTATAATGGACAAAATACAGGAGGTTTTTTATGAGCGAAGAAAAGGGCAGTGTTAAGCATAATTTTATTATGAACAACAGACGAGAAATAAGCATGACCGGCGTAATTGATATTATAAGTTTTGATGAAGAAATGATTGCAGCCGAAACGGAAATGGGAATTATTATAATAAAAGGTGAAAATTTTCGTATTAATAATTTGAATATTGAAAAAAAAGAGCTGGAAGCAGAAGGAGATATCAACTCTATAAACTATGAAGACAGCGCTTCATATGGGAAGCTTGGCGGCTCATTTTTCGGAAAAATATTTAAATAGGCGGCGATTATATGATTTTATCAATGTCAGAGCAGGCAAGATTATTTTTGATAAGCGTTGTTTTAGGATTTATTTTTGGGTTTGGTTATGATTGGATAAGAGTATTTAGAAGAATAATAAAACACCTTGGTTTTTTGGTTCAGGCGGAAGATATTTTATATTGGCTTTTTGCCTGCGGAATTTTGTTTTTTGTTATGCTTAAGGAAAATTACGGCGAAATAAGAGCATATCTTATCATAGGAACTTTTATAGGCATGATTTTATATTTTAATACGTTAAGCGGGCTTTTTTTGAATATATCAATGGCTGTTGTAGGGTTTATAAAAAGGATTATTATTCTGTTTTTTAACATAATTACAGCCCCGTTTAAAATGATGTTTAAAATTTTGATTATACCTTGCAAATTTTTTACAAATGTATTAAAAAATACTCAAAAAAATTTAAAAAATCTATTGAAAAAAAATCCAATTTATGCAAAAATAATAAATTATAGGAATAGTATACATAAAAAAAATAAAAGTTCCGGCTGATAAGGATGTGATTTTGATTGAAAAAAAATAAGCTTAAAGGTATTTTATTATATATTTTAGCTATGTTCATTCTTTTTATGTTCTTTTTTATTATTATTTTAAATCAATATAAAATAATAATGAATAATGACGATCAAATCAAAATGCTTAATAAACAAATTGCTGATGCAACAAAATTCAGAGAAGAGCTTACAGCACAAAGTGAATATAAAGAAAGCGATGAATATATAGAAAAGATTGCTCGTGAATATGGCATGGTTAAACCAAATGAAATTATTTTTATTGAGCAAAACAAAGAATAATCAATAAAAATAAAATCAATTTAAAATGCGGATAGGGGGATTTGAACCCCCACTCGTAAGAACCGGATTCTAAGTCCGGCGCGTCTGCCAATTCCGCCATATCCGCATACATTTATCATTTGACATTATATTATAAATTAATTTTACAGTCAAGTATTTTATTGACAAACAAAGCTTGTGGGGCAAAGCTTTGTTTAAATAGCTTGCCCCACATTTTACGGTAAAAGATTAGTTATTTCCCATAGCTTTAGCAACTTCAGCGGCAAAATCTTCTTCTTTTTTGGCAATTCCTTCGCCTGTTTCAAAACGAACAAATCTCTTTATTGAAACATTTCCGCCTATTTCCTTTGCAACCTTGGCAAGATATTGGCCAACATTTTCTTTATCCTCTGCTTTTACATATTCTTGATCAACAAGGCAGATTTCTTTAAATTCTTTGTTAAGTCTTCCCTGAATCATTTTTTCAATAACCTTATCCGGTTTTGAAGCATTGGCAGGATCATTTTTAGCCTGTTGAGTTAAAATATCTGTTTCTTTTGCTATAAATTCTTGTGAAATTTCATCTTTTGAAACAAATTGAGGATTCATAGCGGCAATTTGCATACAAATATTTTTTCCGGCTTCGATTAAAGCATCATTTTTAACATCAGATATAAATTCAACCAAAACAGCAACCTTACCGCCTGCATGGAGATAAGATACAAATACTGAATTTTCTTCGCTTACAAATTTTTCAAAGCGCCTGATGGAAAGATTTTCACCTATAACAGCTATCTGTTGGCTTAATGCCTCTTTAACGGTTACGGTTTCGTCATTGATCCACTTTTCCGCAAACAATTCATCTAAATTTTTTGCTTCGGATTTAGCAATATGCTTTGCTACATCATTAACGTAATTTTTAAACACATCGTTTTTTGCAACGAAATCGGTTTCACTGTTTACCTCTACAACAACGCCAATGCTTTTTTCATCATTAATATAAGCATAGCTTAAGCCCTCGGAAGCTATACGTCCGGCTTTTTTTGCAGCGGCAGCAAGTCCCTTTTCTCTTAAAA
Source organism: uncultured Clostridia bacterium (assembly GCA_947630475.1). Classification (GTDB taxonomy): domain Bacteria; phylum Bacillota; class Clostridia; order Lachnospirales; family CAG-274; genus CANRHR01. The sequence goes on from CANRHR010000001.1 coordinate 65,160, forward strand.
TCTCGATAGCCTTTTCAATATTGCCGTCAGCCTCAACCAACGCCTCTTTACAGGTACTCATTCCAACACCTGTAATTTCTCTGAGTTCTTTAATCATAGCAGCAGTTACAGCCATTTTTTTTACCTCCGTATAAAGTTTAATATAATTTTTGCATATAATAAAAACTCCGACCCCAAAGGATCGGAGCCATAGGAAAATTCCCTATAATAAATATTTTTATAATATATAATTATTCTTCCACTTCGGCAGGAGCTTCATCGTGAGCTTCTCCTTGTCTTGCTTCGATAACAGCATCGGCAATTTTGCTTGCTATAAGCTTAACGGCACGAATTGCATCATCGTTGCCCGGAATAACATAATCAATTTCTTCGGGATCACAGTTTGTATCAACAATAGCAACAGTAGGTATATCCAAGCTGATTGCCTCTTGAACTGCAATTCTTTCTTTTCTTGGGTCGACAATAAACATAACATCAGGGATTCTTGTCATTTCTTTTATGCCGCCGATGTTTTTATCAAGCTTTTCTTTTTCATGCATAAGTTTTGCAACTTCTTTTTTAGGCAGTACATCCATAGTACCGTCTTCGATCATAGCTTCAAGATCCTTTAATCTTTTAATTCTTGTTTTGATGGTTTCGAAATTTGTAAGCATTCCGCCAAGCCATCTTTCATTAACGTAATACATACCGCATCTTTCAGCCTCTTCCTTAATGGAATCCTGAGCCTGCTTTTTTGTGCCTACAAAAAGGATTTCTCCTCCATCTTTAATAATGTTTACAACGGCTTCATAGGCTTCATCAACTTTTTTTACGGTTTTTTGAAGATCGATAATGTAGATACCGTTTCTTTCGGCAAAAATATACTCTGCCATTTTAGGATCCCATCTTCTTGTCTGATGACCGAAATGGACACCGGCTTCCAATAATTGCTTCATTGAGATAACACTCATATAACTTCCTCCTTTGGTTTTTCCTCCACAGATCTATATGAGAACCTATCAAGGCTGTTTTAAACGTCTTGTATTAAAAGCGAACAGCGAAAAACAGGCACCACTCAACATAATAATCTGTGTGTGTTTTATACGGTGGAAATTATATCACAATAAAACAATAATTGCAAGCATTTTATTTTTTATTTAGGACATTTTAGGTTCAGTTTGTTTCAAAAAAATTGAAAAAGAGAAATAAAAGCAATAAAATAACAGCAGATTAAGTTAATCTGCTTTTTATATGTGGGCTTATTTATGTCCGAATAATACACAAATATAAAAGAAAACAATTGATAAATACGATTATAAATTAATTGCATAGTGCATAAGAATAAAACTTATGCACTATTTTTATCCCCAAACATCATAATATTTAGGCATATGGCTACAATTGAATATAAATACATATTGTATTAAAAAATTCTTTTATCTTGTTTTATCGTGATACAGTATGTCAGATACTTCACAATCCAAAATAAAACATAATGTATCTAAAGTTTTTGTTGTGATTGGCATACCTTTTTTCATACGTTGAATTGTATTTGAAGAAACGCCTGTTTTAAATATTAAATAATATTCGGTTATGTTCTTTTTTAAAAGTGTTTCGTAAAACGGTTTATATGAAATCATTTATATCACCTTAAAATAATATAACATACTTAATCTCTTGACTATACTCAATATATTGAGTATAATTTAATTAAAATCTATATATTAGACTATCCAAATATTAAAATATTATTTTAATCGACTAAGTAAGTCCTTGTCTTTTAGGCGGCAGGTACTTACTGTTGTGTTAGGCAGGCGAAAATCGTATTTTCGCCGAGGAAAAAGGCAAGTTTCAAGGCTTTTAAAGCCGCCTGAATGAGCCTTTTGTTCATCAAGCTTTATCATAAGCCATTGGTTATGAGTACGCAGCATAAGCATAGTACGAATAATATTGACATAATATAAAATGAGGTGTTTTATGAAAAGATGTTGTTTTGTGGGTCACAGTGAAATATATGGCAATAGAGATTTAATATATGATATGATAAGAAATAAATCTGAAGAATTGATAATAAAAAAAGGTGTAAAAGAATTTTGGACAGGAAATTACGGAGAATTTGATCATATTGCAGCCTCTGCTGTAAGAAATTTAAAAAAAACCTACTTAGATATATCAATTATATTGATTATTCCTTATTTAACAGATGAAATAAATAAATATAAAGAACAGTACAACAAAGATTATGATATGATAATTATTTCGGATATACCTGAAAAAACACCGAAAAAATACCATATAATCAAAACAAATGAATATATGGTTGATAATTCCGATTATTTAATTTGTTTTATTAATCATAATTGGGGAGGTGCTGTCAAAACACTTGAATACGCTGAAAAGAAAAAACACATTACAATATTTAATATAGATAAATTATAAATCTGACGCTTTTTAGGCGATGGGCGCTTGCTTTAAGTGAGAGTGCAATACCTCACTTAAAGCAAAGGTTTTTAAAAATTGTTCATAAAAAGTTAAATTTTGCTTTTATTTTTCTTTTGGATTAAAAATAAGAGCTGACAAAAATCCAAAAACAATGGCAGCGTTGATGCCTGCCGCCGCAGCCTTTATTCCGCCTGTTAAAATTCCTGTTATTCCCGTTTCGTCAACCTCTCTTATTACTCCCTTTGCTAAGGTATTGCCAAAGCCGGGCAGGGGAACCGTAGCGCCTGCTCCGGCAAAATCAACAAGCTTTTCATACCAGCCCAAACCGCCCAATATGCATCCAATTACAACAAACATGACCAAAATTCTTGCAGAGGTAAGCTTTGTTTTGTCAATTAAAATTTGTCCTATAATACATATTGCTCCTCCTACAATAAAAGCTTTTAAATAATCCATTTTTTCACCCTTTCTTATTAAATTTTTCAGAAAAAGCATCACAAATTGAATACTTATGATTTGTTTTTTCTGGTTATATTTTTGGTATTTTGCTTAAAATTATGCTAAATACTTGAAAATATTTCTTTTTTTAAGTATAATAAGCCCGTTCGTTGTTTATATAAAAATTTAAAATTTTATTTTTTGAAAGGATAAAGTTAATGGCTGATATAAATAATTTGGAAGCAATTAATAAAAGAAGAATTTTTGGCATTATATCACATCCCGATGCCGGCAAAACAACATTAACCGAAAAGCTTCTTCTTCACGGAGGAGCAATCCACGAGGCAGGAACGGTTAAAGCACGAAAAGGGCGTTTTGCTCGTTCGGATTGGATGGAAATTGAAAAGCAAAGAGGTATTTCGGTAACGTCATCGGTTATGCAGTTCGAGTATAACGACAAAATAGTATCCATAATGGATACGCCCGGGCATAATGATTTTGGAGAGGATACTTACAGAATTTTAACGTCTGTTGACAGTGCGGTAATGGTAATTGATGCCGCAAAAGGTGTAGAGGCTCAAACTAAAAAGCTTTTTAGGGTATGCAGTATGAGAGGGATACCTGTTTTTACATTTATCAATAAGCTTGACAGAGAATCAAATGATCCTCTTGAGCTTATGCAGGAGCTTGAAGAAGCATTGGCTCTTCCGTCTGTTTCTCTTACATGGCCTATAGGCAGCGGAACGATCTTTGAGGGAATTTATGACAGAGAGCTTAATACTGTGAGCCTGTTTAAGAGCGATAAACTTATTAAGCTTGGCGATAGGGGAGTTTTTGGGCACGAGCTTGAGGGAATAATATCAGAAGAAAATTTAGAAAAACTTAGGGCTGATATAGAGCTTTTAGACGGAGCAGGCAACGAATTTGATCTTTCTCTGATATCCGCCGGAAAGCTTTCGCCTGTATTTTTTGGCTCAGCGCTTGCCGATTTTGGAGTAAAGGAATTTTTAGAGCATTTTCTTAAAATAAGCCCGCCGCCCGGCGCAAGAAAAACAACAACAGGATTTGTAAAACCTGATGATGAATTTTTCAGCGGTTTTATTTTTAAAATACAGGCAAATATGAATCCTGCCCATCGTGACAGGCTTGCGTTTTTAAGGATATGTTCGGGAAGCTTTGAAAGGGGTATGAATGTTACTCTTTCAAGAACGGGCAAGCAAATAAAATTAAGTCAATCCACACATCTTATGGCAAATGAAAGACAAACTGTAGATTTTGCTTGCGCAGGTGATATTATAGGAATTTATGATTCGGGCAATTATCAAGTTGGCGATACCCTTACAAACTCTAAAGATAAGCTGTTTTTTGAACCTTTGCCTACATTTCCTCCCGAATTGTTTATGAGGGTAAGACCTATTAACGCAATGAAAGCAAAGCATTTTCAAAAGGGAGTTGAACAGCTTGCTCAAGAGGGAGCTGTTCAAGTTTATCACAATGAGCTTAATGATATTATTTTGGGCGCTGTTGGGCAGCTTCAATTTGAGGTTTTTGAATACAGATTGAAAAACGAATATAATTCTGAAATAAGAATGGAACCTTTAAACTTTAGTGTTGCAAGATGGGTAAAAACAAATGATCCAAAAAAGCTTAGGGATTTTGAAAATTCAAGATGTACATTGGTTTACGATCATTTTGAAAGACCGATTCTTCTTTTCGCAAACCAATATACACTGGATAATTTTATTGAAAGAAACAAGGATTTGACACTTATAGAAGCATTTGATATTGAAAACGAAGCATAATTAAATATTTATAAGCCCTTGTTTAAGCATATTGTCAACGGCTGTCATAATTCCTATCTTTGCATGATGCCATGTAAGCCCTCCCTGCATAAAAACAGTATAAGGGGGCTTCATTGGTGCATCAGCGCTAAGCTCTATGGATGAACCCTGAACAAAGGCTCCGGCAGCCATTATAACCTTGCAGTCATAGCCGGGCATATCCCAAGGCTCCGGCGTAACATGACTATCTACGGGTGCGCCTTTTTGTATTCCACGGCAAAAAGAAATAACATTTTCGGGGGTTTTCATTTGAATAGCCTGAACAATATCCGTTCTTTTATCATTGTTTGACGGCATAACCTCAAAGCCCAGCCTTGAATAAATTTCAGCCGCAAAGACAGCGCCTTTCAAGCTCCCTCCAACAACAGACGGAGATAGAAACAAGCCTTGAATAAAAGACGGAGTAATGCCAAGCGTAGGGCCTACTTCTTTGCCCATAGACGGAGCAGTGAGCCTAAAAGCGGCATTTTCAACATATTCTTTTTTTCCTGCTATATATCCGCCGACAGGCGCCAATCCTCCGCCGGGATTTTTTATAAGCGAGCCAACAACCAAATCGGCGCCAACCTCTGTAGGCTCTAAGCGTTCAACAAATTCGCCATAGCAATTATCTACCATACATATTGCATCAGGTTTAATATTTTTAACTGTTTTAATAATTTTGGCAATTTCATCTATGCTTAAGCTGGGACGATAATCATATCCCTTTGATCGCTGTATTGTTACAAGCTTTGTTTTTTGTGTTATTGCAGAAGGAATAGAAGCATAATCAACGCTTCCGTTTTTAAGCAGATCAACCTGTTTATATATTATGCCATGCTCGCATAATGAGCCTTTAACCTTTCTTTTATGCCCTATAACAGATTCAAGAGTATCATACGGCTTGCCGACAGGCGATAAAAGCTCATCGCCAAAACGCAAATTTCCGAATAATGCAACACAGAGAGCATGAGTACCTGAAATTATCTGAGGTCTTACCAATGCAGATTCTGTTTTAAAAACATCGGCGTATATGCTTTCGAGTACATCTCTGCCTAAATCATTATAACCATAGCCTGTTGTTGCCGCAAAATGAATATCGCTTAATTTGTTTTTCTGCATAGCGGAAAGAACCTTATATTGGTTATATTCAGCCGTTAAATCAATTTGATTAAATTTTTCACTGAGAGAATATTCAATTTCTTCGCAAAAATTAATTACTCTTCTGTCAATATTAAAATTTTTTTCGATATAGTCCGCTAAAAAATTCATTTTATCTCTCCCATAAATTTATCTTTTATAAAATCGGAAATTTTATCACTGTCGTTTTCAAAATCATCAGTATCTATCCATATACCGTCACATTGATGCTTAAACCATGTCAACTGTCTTTTTGCAAAATGTCTTGTATCTCTTTTTATCATAAAAACGGCTTCCTCTAAACTTATTTCTCCGTTTAAATATTTTGCCGTTTCCTTATAGCCTAAGCCCTGCATTGAAACAAGTTTAGGTGAAAAGCCCATTTTTATAAGAGATTTAACTTCATTTACAAGCCCGTTTTCGAGCATTTCATCAACTCTGTCATCTATTCTTTTATAAAGTTTATCTCTTTTCATATTAAGTATAAATAAATAACTGTCGTAAACAGAAGCCTTATTTTCTTTTTGTTTAGCGTTATGAATTGAAATAGGGGTTCCGGTCTGCTTAAAAAACTCCAAAGCACGAATAACTCTTTTGGTATTATTTTTATGAATTGCAGCGCATGAATCAGGGTCAACTTTCATAAGCATATCATATAAAAAGTCGTTTCCGTTTTCTTTTGCCGCTCTTTCAAGCTCTTTTCTGTAGTTATAGTCAGGAGAAGCTGATTCAAAGCTGCTGCCATAGATTAAAGCGTTAATGTAAAATCCTGTTCCGCCGACTACAATAGGAATTTTATTTTTTTTGTATATTTCCTCTATACAATTTTTAGCCATATCTTGAAATACAGCCGCAGAATATTGTTCATCGGGATAAAGCTCGTCGATAAGATAATGCTTTATCCCGTCTGCCTCTTCAGCAGTTATTTTTGCCGTTGCTATATCCATATATTTATATATTTGCATAGAATCAGCCGATATAATTTCGGCATTAAGCTTTTTTGCAAGCTTTACAGATACAGCCGTTTTGCCGCAGGCAGTGGGGCCTGCAATAATTATTATTGGCTTTTGATTTTTCATAATAAATAAACCTCTTTAACAGCCATGCTTAACCCTGTCATTTACCTCAGCTCTTTTAGCATCGTTAAATCTATTCAGAGTTCCTACCAAATATCCTGTTATTCGTCTTATCCTTTCAAATGGAGCGGATGAGGTTTCTTTTCTGTGGCATTGAGGGCAGGTATCGTTTATTATTCCGTTGTAGCCGCAAACAGGATCTCTGTCTACAGGATGATTTATAGAACCGTATCCTATACCGCATTTATGCATATATCTTATTATTTTCTCAAATGAGCTGAGATTTTTAAGAGGATCTCCGTCAAGCTCAATATATGATATATGACCTGCGTTTGTAAGCTCATGATAAGGAGCTTCAAGCCTAATCTTGTCCATTGCACTGATATTGTAATAAACAGGTATATGGAAAGAATTTGTATAATATTCTCTGTCTGTTATGCCGTCTATTTCTCCGAAAAGCTTTTTATCAAGTTTTACAAATCTGCCGCTTAAGCCCTCTGCAGGGGTTGCCAACAGGGTAAAATTAAGTCCTCTTTTTTCGGATTCATCGTCCATTCTTTTTCTCATATGAGATATTATCTTAAGCCCAAGTTTTTGGGATTCTTCGGATTCGCCGTGATGAAATCCCGTTAATGCCTTAAGACATTCCGCAAGCCCTATAAAACCAACCGATAATGTTCCCTCTTTAAGAACCTCTTCTATACAGTCGTCAAAGCCGAGTTTTTCACTGTCTATCCATACGCCTTGTCCCATCAAAAAAGGAAAGTTTTTAACCTTTTTGCTGCATTGTATTTTAAATCTGTCTAAAAGCTGATCTATAACCAAATCTATTTTTTTATCGAGCTGAGAAAAAAACCAGTCTATATTTCCGTCTGAATTTAATGCTATTCTCGGAAGATTGATTGATGTAAAGCTTAAATTTCCTCTTCCGTAGGTAATCTCTTTGCTTTTGTCGTGAACATTGCCTATAACCCTTGTACGGCAGCCCATATAAGCAATTTCTGTTTCGGGATGTCCCGGTTTGTAGTATTTAAGATTAAACGGAGCATCTTGGAATGAAAAATTAGGGAATAATCTTTTGGCACTTACTCTAATGCTCAACTTAAACAAATCATAATTTTTATCGCCCTCGTTAAAGTTTACGCCTTCTTTAACTCTGAAAATATGAATAGGGAAAATAGGTGTTTCCCCATTGCCAAGGCCCGCTTCAAGGGCAAGCAGAACATTTTTTATAACCATTCTTCCTTCTTCGGAAGTATCCATGCCATAATTTATTGAAGAAAAAGGAGTTTGAGCGCCCGCTCTTGAATTCATTGTATTTAAATTATGAATTAAAGCCTCCATAGCCTGATAAGTAGCTCTGTCGGTTGTTTTTAAAGCGTTTTTATATGAAAGCTTTTGTATTTTTTCTATTTGATCATTATCTGTTATACCTTTATCAAACAAAAGCATTTTTTCTTCTTTAAAATAATTTTCATAATCGGAAATAGATATTTCTGTATTTTTGCTTTTTAAAATGCCGTTTATTTCTTTTAAAATCTCATCAGCATCACTTAAATCAAAAATAAGCTCAAGACCTCTTGCCATATTTGATATATAGCTTTTTGTAAATGTTTTTTTAACGCCAAGCGCAAGCCCATAATCAAAATTTGGAATACTCTGTCCGCCGTGTTGGTCATTTTGGTTAGACTGAATGGCGATACAGGTAAGGGCAGAGTAACTAGCAATATCGTTAGGCTCTCTTAATATACCATGACCGGTGCTGAAGCCGTTTTTAAAAAGTTTGATAAGATCAATCTGACAGCATGTTGTTGTCATTGTAAGAAAATCGAGATCATGTATATGTATATCGCCGCTTTGATGAGCTTCGCTGTGCTCCGGCTTTAAGATAAACATTTTATAAAATTGCTTTGCGCCTTCTGAGCCGTATTTAAGCATTGTACCCATTGCGGTATCGCCATTTACATTTGCGTTTTCTCTTTTTATGTTGCTGTCCTTTGAATCATTGAAAGTAATATCTTCATATATCTTCATAAGGTTTGTTTTCATTTCTCTTATTTTGCTTCTTTGGGAACGATATATAATATAAGCCTTTGCAGCTTTATGGTGCTGCTTATTTATAAGAGCTTCCTCAACCAAATCCTGAATTTGTTCTACGGTAGGCGTATCAGAAATATTTAATATTATATCCCTAACAACAGTATCGGCAATATCCATACAATAATCGATATTTCTGTATTCTCCCGAAGCATTAAACGCTTTTTGAACGGCATTGGAGATTTTGCTTTTATCAAAGGCAACTTTTCTGCCATCTCTTTTAATGATTTCTTTAAGTTCGATTTGTTTTTTTTCTTTAAGGCTTGAATTATTCATAACGAACATAGCCATAATACCCCCTTATTTTCACTATATTTAGATTTTTATGATGGTATTTTACAACATATAGTTTAGATTGTAAATACAATTCTAAATTTTTTTATAAATGTAAATTTCGGGAAAAATTAAATCAAGAATAATGATTATATAAGACTAAGAGCCAATTTGAAATGAACATACAATTTAAAGAAAATTAAATTTAAAATAAATTTTTTTCTTGACAAAATAAAACTGCACCTTTGGTGCAGTTTTCAGACTGTCAAAAAACCCTACTTTGAACAAGTAACTTAAAGCGACTTATAATCCGTAGGCGGAATTCACTTCCGCCGAGGAAAACAGCGAGTTTCAAGGATTTTTTAGAGCTGTTTATATGCCGCTTGAAATTATTAAAGCTTAAATAAATAAAATTCAGCTCTGCCAAAAAAATTGCCTTTTTATTTTTCATTTGGTATAATAGCCCAACATAATATATAAATTATAATTGCATAGATATTAAAAATTAATATCATTAAGACAACAGCTATCCTTATAATAGTTGGATCTATACCGAAATATTCGCCAAAACCACCGCACACCCCTGTAAGTATTTTATTTTTTTTGGATAACGTCAGCTTGCCTTTCATAACAATCTACCTTTCACAAGTTAATGATGTAAGTATTCAGCTTACGCTGCATACTAATAACCGACGGCTTGTGCCGAATATAATAATAAGTACCCATTGCCTAAGAGGTTACTTAGTCGGTAAAATTCTTTTATTAATAATAAATACGGTTGTGCAGTTTTTTTGTCTGAAAATAAATAAAAAAGTAAATGATATTCATATGAGGACGGCAATTACAGAATCAACCATAAAATTAAAGACCGATACAATTTACACTTTATAAAATCACTGCATAAAGGTCTTTAGTCGGTTAAAAATATTGATTATCATTTTTTAACCGACTAAGACTGAAAATATTATCCGCAATCAGCGAGATGTTTTTGATACTTTATATACAGCGGTTTTTGTGCTGCTTTCCCATTCTACATTAACGCCAAGAGCATCGCCCAATGCCCTGAAAGGAACAAACATTCTTCCGTTTTGTATTTCTGCAGAAACATTGTTTTCCATAATCTGTTGCTTTTTATTTATTACCACAAAAGGACTTCCTGCGCTAAATTCTATAACAGAGCCGTTTGCATATATAGAAGCTGTTTTTGTTTCTGCGTTCCATGATATAATGCTGCTTGAATCGGCATTTGAGATATCACCGCCGGATAGGGCAATGGCTACAAGCCTTAAAGGTACAAGGACAGAAGAAGATGATGACTGTATATAAGGCGCCGCATCTGTTTCAAAGTATTTATCGCCTATTGTTATGCCTTTATCGCCCATAACTATCTTTACATCAGATAAAATTGAAGCTTGTTCTGATTTATTTTCCGTTGGAAGTTTGTCGCTGTTTTTATCATCATTCTGTTTTGATGCTGCTTTACTTGAGCTTTTGCCTGATGATGTATGAGCTTTATTTGATGATTTGTTATTATCCTTTGATGAAGCCTGTTCTGAGCTTTGCTCTGAAGATTGCTTTGAGCTTTCTTCGGAAGTTCCCTCGGAGGTTTGCTCCGAAGATTCTTCTGAGCTTTGCTCTGTGGTTGTATCTGTTGAAGGTTTGTTTGCTCCTATTTTAAGGATTGGATATCCTCCGTTCCATGTGCCGAAAGATTCAATAACTCCGGCGCCGCTATAATTGTTTACATATACTTCGGCTTGCTCTTCATATAGCTTTATACTGTGAGGACCATCAGAAACAGTAAATGAAAGTATACCGTTATCGTCTATGCTTCCGGTTGTTTTTACACCATCTACATAAAATTCTATACTTCCGCTGCTTGCTACCGTATCATCTTCATTCTGTATTCTTATGTTTGCCGTATAGTCTTTTGGAATATAGCTTCCGGTTGTTTTTATTCTGCCGGTGGAAACAGGTATATTAACAGCCTTGCCTCCATTATCTGTGATATAAGCTATATAATTCATAACAGCTTCCATAAGTCCGTTTCCTTCGCCCAAAACAGGAATATCCTTAAGTATTTCCGAGCCTATAACATAGTCATTTGAAGCAAATATTATATCTGTTGAGCTGTCATTTCTATCAAGAGGAGTGTCCTTGCCATCAAGATAGATTGCTTCAACTTTATTGCCTTCTTTGTTTGGATCATATTCAATGCGCATACCGCCTATCTGTAAAAAGCTTCCTGAATATTTTGCGTTCATAAAACCTGTTTCACTATCCTGAGAAATTACAGAGGAAACAGAGCCTTCCATTATTTCATAAAGTATCTTAGGCGTAATTTTTTTATACATTACAGTGTTTGCAAAGGGGAGGGCATTTATAATGCTTCCTTTTGTTATTTTTCCGTTTGGAACGCTTGCACGGAATCCTCCGCCGTTTTCTGCAGAAACAATTGGTATATCTTTATAATTATTTCCTATAAGGTCCTTTGTATTATATATAATGCTGTCTGCTATAAGGCTTCCAAAATTTGTTTCACCAACCCTCGCTTCAGCTATTTGGTTTATGGAACCTCCCCAAAGAGTTCCCTCAGTTTCACCTATAACCTCTGCAAGCATATTAGATTGTTTTTGGTTTATTTCATTAACCTTTTCACTTACTGAGCTGTCGGGTGCAACATCGGCAAGATCAGTAGCAGAAAGAAGAGTTTCGGTTATTTCAGCATCTCCGTCACTATCAACGGCTATATCCATTTTTCCCACAGCCGTTCCGCCTGTACCTGTTTGGGCAATTACTATATCGCCTACCTTTTCATTTACAACAGAATGACTGTGACCGTCTATTATTGCATCAAGACCGGTATCCGCCATAGCTTCGGCAAGCTCATAGCTTGTATAGCCTGTTTCTTCTTTTATTATGCCCATATGGGTAAGTGCTATTATTACATCCGCATTATCTTCTTCAAGCTCTTTTACCTGCTGCTTTGCCGCTTCTATTTCGTCGCTAAATTCTACGCCGACTATGCCTTTGGGATTTGTAGAAGTTGCCGTATTTGCGGTAGTCAGAGCAAATATGCCGACTTTTACGCCGTTTTTGTCTATAATTATATTTTTTCCATTTGAATCATCGGTTTCAAAATACGGCTTTTCGTTGTAATAAGTGTTTGCTGATAATATTGGAAACTCAGCCATATTAACAAGCTTATTGAGCTGTTCGATGCCATTGTCAAATTCGTGATTTCCTGCTGCCATTGCGTCATAACCTGCGCTGTTCATAAGATCTATAACGTCTTCACCCTTTGAGAGGGTAGCAAGTGCAATACCTTGTGTTGCATCTCCTCCATCAAGAAGTATTGTATTGTCAGACTGCTTTTTAAGAGCCGCTATTTTATCTATTCCTATTACCGAATCAGATCCTATAAGACTGCCATGCATATCGTTTGTATGATATATTGTTACGGTATTAGGGGCAGAATTATTTGAAGTGCTGCCGCCCGATGAATTTTCAGGTATTAATGTAAGAGATCTGCTTAAGTTTTCAAGCCATGTGCTTCCATCTTTTCTGAGGGTGGAAAGATCATTTACAACAACGCTTCTTGGATTTATTACGCCGCTTTCGGGATTTAAAGGAGATACCAAAGAGCTTACATCATTTATTGTGTAATAATGATCGTTATCTTTACCGATATATATCATTTCATGGCCGGGGAACTGAAGCACTGAACCTATTGTAAGATTATCAAGAATTTCCTTTTTTTCATCATCTGACATTCCCGTCATATCATTTTTTTCTACCGGCATAACTGCCTGCCATGTAGTATTCCTTGGGACAGAAAAGCCAAAGCATTTGTATACTTCACGAACAAATGAAGAACAATCCTGAGAATTGAGCATACCTCCCCAACCGTAGCGATTGCCCAATGATTTAAAAGCTTGGTTTAAAACGTTTTCGGTTGTATAAGGAAGAAATCCTATGCTTACATCTCGGTTTGAGGGTATAAGCGCTTTTTTCTGATAAAAATTACCGTTTTCATCCCTTGCAGGCATTTTTACAACATAATTATTCCATGGTAGCCTGTAGGATATTACTTCATTTGGATCACTTTCGGCAAGCTCGAGAACTGTACCCATTGTAAGCATTTTTTCTGATAAATCCTTATCAACGCTTGCTTCAAGATATACTTTTTCTCCTGTTACAACAAGAAAGTTTTTATGTTCTGCCGCCTGTTCCCATTCAGATTTATCAGAGCAGATTGCTATATCTTTTGTAGGAACCCAGCCTGAGCAGCAATCACTTTTAACAAGACTGAATTTACCGTCTTCTGTGGTAAAATATATAACAAGAGGGTCATTTAAAAAGACTGCTGTTGATGTAGGTTCATCCCATTCCGGATCTGAAGAAGAATCAGAAAGAAAATCTTCATAAGGATAGGCTTTCATAATGCTTCTGTTTACGGCAAAGCCGTATTTAATCTGCATATTTTCACTTACAGATGCATTTTTTATGTTATCCCTTATTGCCTGATAGTAAGATTCATCAACAGCTTTTCCGTTTAGATAAAGCCCGGCAGGCGATTCAAATTCAGCAAGACTGTCCGCCATAGAACGACCGTTAAAATTTTCATCAAGAGCTGCAAGATCGTACATATTTGTTCCGGGTGTGTTAAGCGTTTCATTGTTTAAGGAATTAATTTCAGATTCTGTCATAATAACTTTGTCTGCATTATCTGAATTTTTAATCCAGTACTGCGCCGAACACATCTCATCGGTTACATTCGGTGCCTTATACGTATTTTCGTCTGCATATGCATAAAACGGAAGCAGCATGGATACAGCAAGTATTAAGGCTGTTATTTTTCTTTTCATTTTTATAAGCTCCTCCTTTAAAATTTTTATATTTTGCAGCTTTTATTTTTATATGGCACTTTTTGCAAAAAGCGGTGAAAACAGTTTTGAAATGGCAGGCGCTCCCGCTGTAAAATAAAGCATACATATAAATTCTGTAAAAGCTTTTGCAAAGCCTGAGGAAAGTCCTATGTTTACAATTACATCCGCCAAAGCTCCGGAAAGGTTATCAAGCAGCATATATGTAAGCATACAGAATACAAGCCTTACAATTTTTTCTTTTATGCTTACATCTGTAGAAAAGTTTACAAATCTGCGCTCTATAAGCCATCCTATAAAGAATCCCATACCTATGCCCGCATTTTTATATGAGTCAACAGCCATCTTAGCGCCTTCAACAACAACAGATCCATCTGCATTATAGTCGATAGGATATGATTTAAGAGAAGCATAAATTATTAAAATGACGCAAAGGGCAATTCCTCCGATTGTAATAAAAATATCGATATTTGTATGAGAATCTGTAATTTTTATAAGCTCTGCCGTTAAAAATAAAACAGCGCAGCCTATTATAAGAGCAACTATAACATCCTGCGGTGTATGAACACCCAAATAATTTCTTGAAAAGCCTATAAGAAATACAAATATTATAAACAGTATTCTAAGAGCTTTCGCCAGCTTAGAACTTCTATTTGCATCAACCGATAAGCCGCCCCAAAAACAAACGGCATTTCCGGTATGTCCGCTTGGAAAAGAATATCCGGTTGCATCAGCTTGCGCAGCAGCTACCGGAATAATTCTTGGATCTTTTATCCATGGGCGATACACGCAGGCGGTAATTTTAACAAATCCATTGATAATTCTGTTGGCGCTGAAAGCAAACATTAAAAAAATGCCTCTTCTTTTATCCAGACACCAATAAACCAAACCAATAATAAGCATCAAAACTGATGTTTCGCCGAATTTTGTAATAAGCTCGAAAAAGGAATTGAAAATACCGCCGGTTGCTTCACGGAAATTTTGCAGGGCAATCAAATAGTTGATGTCCATAAAATCACCATCCTTCTTTTTTGTTGGTATTTGCATGATCTTCAATTTATGTTGATTCATACGTTATTATATTATAAAGCTACTTAAATTTCAATTAAAAATATACAAAAAATATTTTGGCTGATTTACTTATTTTTTGGCTTAAACACAAGTAAATTAACAATTTTAAAATGTTCTAAAGCTTTAAAAATTTTTCGTAATGTACACTCAATATACAAAAATTAGTACTATTATGGAATAAGATTAATAGCTTTTTAAATCCTGAGTAGCATGACCTAGTATTTTTTATTCTTTTGCTCATAAACAGCACAAAAAAATAACAACCCCTGTATTTAGTTATACGAAGGATTGTTATTTTTTAACAAAATTGGTAAAAGCTATTCTATTTTTTATTTGGTTATAATATATATGACGTAATCTTGCAATGGTTGATATAATAATCTCAATTATCTATCTATAAAGCGAATAACATCTTTCTTTTTTGCAAGAACAGAACCCTCCGCCACAGGATAGCCGAACGCAGCGCAGCACCATACAATATGCCCTTCGGGTATTCCAAATTCATCAAGAAGTGACTTAGCAGGCTCTTCATTCCTAAGCTTCATAAGGGAGTTAAGCCACACAGAGCCTATACCATAGGACTGAGCAGCTAAAAACATATTCTCTGCAGCACAGGAGGCATCTTGGCAGCCATTATCATTCCTGCTATCATTGGATATTATGACGATCACTTTAGGATTTTCAAATCCATAAAAATAGACATTGTTAGCCTTTGCAGTAGTTTCCATAGCATTTCTTAATCTGGATATATTCTTCTCGCTTTCTACTACCGTAAATCTCCAGCTTTGCATATTATGACCGCTTGGAGCATAATAACCTGCCTTTAATATCATATCGAGTACAGTATTCGGTATAGGTTGGTCTGTGAACCTTCGTATGCTCCTTCTTGCAAAAATAGCCTGCATAACAGGGTTCATCAAGCCGATGCTGTCTTGATTATCCCACATTTCGTGGAGCTTTCTTCGGTCTATTTTCTGCATTCTGTTCCTCGGCAGTTCGTTTATAACAATATATTTCTGAGGAAGTTTATATCTTTCCATTTTTACAGATAAAAACTTATGAAGTTCATCTTCGGAAAATTGGCTGCCCTTAACTGTAACAAAAAGAACAGGGACTTGGCCGAGTATTCCCTCTGTGTCGGGCACACCTATGCAGGCACATTCCCTTACAGAATCATATTGCCCCGCTATATTTTCTACCTCTATAGGGGATACTTTCTCTCCGCCTACATTTATTATATCATCCGCCCTGCCAAGCATATATACATATCCATCCTGAATGTATACCATATCTCCTGTCAGGAGCCAGCCATTACGAAGAGTTTGCTTCGTAAGCTCTTCTTCTCCCCAATAACCAGCCATCTGCATATCGCCTTTGAGAGCCATACGCCCCGGGTGAGCTTTATCGCTTACTATAGGCTTGCCGTCAGGGTCAAGAACTTTTATCTCTACACCATCTATAGGTTTTCCAAGTGCGCCGATTTTTTCCGGATCTGAGGCATTTTCACTTACATTCATAAAAACAGCGCCGCCTGTTTCTGAACTGCCCCATGTATTATATATGGTGGTATTTGGCAGCAAAGCTGTAAGCTCCTTGCGCTGAGCTATGCTCAACGCTCCCGATCCAACCTCTATATAACGCATTTTACCAAGTATAGGTACAAATTTATCTTGCATCTGCCTCTTTATTGTTTCTATAGAGGCAGGCACAGCCGCAAGTGCAGTGCAGTCATAGGCTGTTATATTATTTTCTATCTCCTTTGCAAATGTAAAACCGTTTTGCAAAACAACCATAGCCGATTTATAGAGCGCAGCTCTAAATACTCTCAAAGCAAATGAATGATTTAAGGGTAGGGGAATAAGTATTTTATCATTATCCTTTATACCTATACCTTTTATAGTATTACTGAGTATATTATATACAGCTTTATAGGTAAGGATAACTCCTTTTGCCTTTCCTGTGCTGCCGGTTGTGAAAATAAGCTCGGCTGCATCGTTTTCATCGGGAATGGTGTATTCAGGAATGTTTGATGTGTCCATATCCGAAGCATATATTTCTCTCATAGAAAATATATTTATACCATCGGCATATTCTTTCATGGGCTTATCAGTAAGAAGAAGAGATGCGTCACATTGCTTGTATACTGCCGCAATATTCTGTGCAGTGCCATTTTTATCCGCAAACACGGCAATACCGCCGATATACTGTATACCAAGGTATACCGCTGCCATTTCGGGCTTTGACAGGGCTGTAAATATCACCCTGTCGCCCTTTTTTATGCCCATAGTGTAAAGCTTTGATGCCACAGATTGTATTTTATTGTACAACTCACTGTAGGTGAGTTTTTCACTTTTAAAGCCCAAGGCAAGCTTATCACCTATATTTGTATAATGTTCTTTTAATTTATTTATCAGTGTATCGTACATAATCCACCTCATTGTTTTTACATAAGCTTTTTAACCATTTTTGCCATACCATCTACAGAGTTGAAATTTTCTTCTATTATTTCTTCATATGGTATTGTTATTCCAAATTCCATTGTAAGTGCAGCTATAATACCTGTAAGGGTAAGGGAGTCTAATATACCGTCATCTACAAGTGAATTAGATGCGGTAAAATCGATTTCAGGGTATTCACTTTGAAGTAATGCTAAAACTTTTTCTTTCATAATGTTATCTCCTTTTGTTTTTTATTTTATCAAAATTGCATATATACAAATGAGCTTGAATGATGTCCGGCACCATATATACCAAATATTATCACGGAAAACACAGCGCCATAGTAAATTATCCATCTTAAAACTAATGGAAGAGATGCTATTCTTTCTCTTATTTTAACTCCTTTCTCCTGTTGTATACTTATAAACCAGAGAAGAGCAATAGCTGCCATACCTACCCAAAAGTCTTTTCTGTCAAGCCCAAGCTTATAAATTGATTCGTCAAAGAATATCCAGATATTAAACTCAGAAAATATTCTTTTTATTATTTCGCCTGTTACTTTAATATCTCCCGGGGCAGTCAAAAGCCTTCCGCCGCAGAAGATAAGGAATGTACGGATCATTTTCCATATTTGCCACCACCATGAGGATATATCAATATGCATCTTGGAGGCGAGCTTTTTATACTCAGGCTCAAATATTGTTGAAGTTATTATAATAATGCCCCAATAGCAGCCCCACAGTATATAGTCAATGCCTGTACCATGCCACAGCCCGGTAAGGATCCACACAACAGCCAAAGGAATAACAGTCATTATATTTTTGGCAAATCTTGTGCCGAATTTCTTCCTAAACTTAGAGCAGAACTGTATAAGCTTTGGATTTACTACTATTGGCATATAAATATAATCTTTAAACCATGCACCCAGTGTAATGTGCCATCTTCTCCAGAACTCTGCTGCGCTTTTTGAAAAAAATGGCCTTTTGAAGTTTTCTTCAAGCTCGATAGACATACACTCAGAAATACCCAAAGCAATATCTATACAGCCGGAAAAATCTGTATAAAGCTGTATAGCTGATGCGAGTATTGCTACTATAAACTGAAAGCCGACATATCCTTCATAGTTATTAAAAACTTGATTTACAATAATAGCAAATCTATCTGCAATAACCATTTTTTTAAAATATCCCCAAACAGCACGCTGAAGACCAAAGCAAAGTTTTTCGTAGTTAAAGGGATGACCTTGCGCAAGCTGAGGAGAAAGCTTATTATGCCTAGGGATAGGACCTTGTAAAATCTGGGGGAAGTAGATCATATAAAGCAAGAGCTTAAGAAGGTTTCTTTCTTCCTTTGTTCTTTTCCAGTAAACATCAGCCATATAGCCAACTATGCCAAAGGTATAATAAGATATACCCAGAGGAACTATGACATCTATGTCTATATGCTCCCCACTTAGTATGCTGTTGAGCGATGAAACAACTCTTTCTCCTACCTTTGCGTATATAAGCGCAGCAATAACCAAAAATAAGCCAACAAAAAGAGTTGATTTCGCTTTTAACTTGCGTGTTTTTTGATCCAGCCTTTTGTTTGGGTTAGTATATATTCTGCTTATGCGCTGCGCAAAGAAGTAGGCAATAAGCGCAGTTATCAGCACAAAGAGCAAATTTTCAAACCCTGACCACGCATAAAATACTATGCTTGAAGCAAGCAGTATAAACCACCTAAATTTAAGGGGTGTAACAAAATACAACAATATCGTTATAAATAAAAAAGCAAAAAATGTTAATGATATAAATGTCATAATTATTATTCCTTTACATAATCATAAAATACTTTGTCTGATTTTAAGAACAATCAGGGTTAGAATTTTTGCCTGTGTTAAAGCTTACAGAGCTTACCTGATCTTCTATTTTAGTGTTAAACACAACGATGTTGATACCATTTTTTCCTTCGATCTGATCGTTGTCATTTATCATAATACTGTTTTTATCATTTATTGCATCTTCTTTGCTTTTGCTCGTACATACAAACAAGGAATTGTCAATTATCTTTTTAACTTCTGTTCCGCCGGTAGTGCAGTTATCATATTCTACGCCATCTTTACTTATTATGGCTGCGTATCCATCGCTGCCTTTAACATCTCTTACATTCAGACCAATGTCTTCAAGCAGTTTGTATCCTTCTTCGTCCAGTCCGCTGACAGAATCGGAAACAAAGCTAATGCATATAACATTATTACCTTTATCCAGTTTTTTCAATTCGTTTATATAATCTTTGAATTTAGTTGCTTTTTTTAATTTTACCTTGTCGCTTAAATTCTCCTTTTGCCAAGCATATTCTTCCCTTTGATCTTCATAAAATTTATATCGACTGTCACCTCTTCTGTCCGGAAGTTGGTAATTATCTTTGATATATTCTCCAAAATTATTTGATAATTTTATAGCACCGTTCAGATTAAAATGTAAACCGTCAGTATAATCTTCTGTTTGTATCAGAATCTCATCATTACGATGTTCATTCACATCATAAAAAGGAATTCCATTTTTATTAAGGTAATCCCTCAATAGTTCGCCTTGTATTTTATATTCGGTTACAGAGAAATTTGCAGCCAAAAATTTTACCCCCCCCCCGCGTTTCTCACATAAATCACGCATTTTAAGGATCCACTGAAGTTCATCAAAGCTTTTAAATTTCTCGGTGTGTTCTTTTATCTTTTCTTCGGTATATTCTGATTCATCAAAGTAAAGATCATACTTTACCTGTTCTTCATCAACAAGACCGTTAGCACTATTACAGCCGTTTAAAGAAATTCCTTTATCTGGGCCTGCAAATCTGAATTTATTAAGTCGTTTCCAGTTTTCATGAAAAGCATATATTTGTGATCTGTATGTCCATTCATCAATATTATAATCATTCTCAAGCAAATAATCCGTTGCTTCCTGCCTAACAGAAAAAGACCTTATATCATCAAATGTGTGATCTAATGTAAATGAATCGTTTCCTAAAGCTATTCTTTTTACTTTATCACTATCGACCAATGACTGATGTGTATCACATACAACCAGCAAAGGTTTCTGTACTTCGAGAGCATTTTTGAGGGTAAAATATGTAAAAGGTATATGCTGCATAGGAACGCCAAGACTCAATGCTGCGATACCGTACTTTTCATAAAGCTCCTGACAATTTATATTGTATATATAGGTACTCGCTCCAACAAAAAGGACATCATACTTATTTCTATTTTTATAAGCAAGATCCATACTGTTTGTACTAAGTGCATCGTCGGAATAGAAACCTCTCATCAATACAGATACACGGTCAAAGATAAATACACCAATCATAAAAAAAACTACAGTTTTTATAAATTTTTTCATTGTACACTACTCCTTAGCTTGTTATAAGCAGAAAATACGTCTAAAGGCAGAAAAAAACTTTTTTAATTTTTCTGCTTCTTCGGGTTAGAATCGGTATTTGTACTAAATGTTGATGAATCTAATTCCATATTCTGTCCCAGATTCCATATAACTATATTTATTCCAATTTTTGCTTGTTTTTTTTGGTTATCTACCATAATGTATGAGTCATTTATGTTAATATTACCTCCGCTGTTACAATTACAGGATATACCATTGATATACTTTTCTATACTTACCGTTTTGCTGTGACTATGTTTCCATTCTGTTTTACCATCATATATTATAGCTGCATAGCTGTCGCCATCTTTCATATCTTTCATATTCAAACCCAAGTCCATAAGTAAACTTTTTCCCTCATCATCAAGACGAGATACAGAGTTACCCCTGAAAGTAAACATAACAATATTTTTACTGGTATCTAAATCTTTTAGTTTTTTGATAAAGTCCTTAAAATTGACAAGCGAAGTATAACAAATTTTGTCATACATATATTCCTTTTGTTTCGCAAAAATCTCTCTCTGTTGTTCGTATAATTTGTACTTATTATCTTTTCTTCTGTCAGGAAGTTCATAATTATCTTTAATAAATTTTCCAAGATAATCACTCCATTTAATTGCTCCACTTAAATTAAAGTGAAAAATATCATTAATATCCTTTGAGAAATCTAATTTAATTTCATCGATGTGTTCATTAACATCTAAGTACAAAACATCATTTTGCTCACACAATTCTCTCATATTTTCAGTCATACTTTTTTTAAAACATGTATTAGATGTTGTAACAAAAAACTCTGCATTATTTTCTTTACAAAGCTCATACATTTTATAAAAATATTGCAAATTTTCGCTTTCAAAAAAATTCTTCTTGCTTTGGTAATCTGCGCCTGCACTATTATCATAAGTATTAGCAACATTCTTTGCTATATTAGTCCAGAACACATTTCCGTTTATAGGTCTCTCCCCCCCCCGAAAAGCTGCTTTCTTTCACATTTTTCCAATAGTTGTGATAAAAATATAAACTAGACTTATAGTTGAGTGGATTAATATCAGGATTTATTTTTTTTAATTCATCTATTAACTCCCATTTCACAAATAAATTTCTTAAATTATCAACAGATTCATGTATATTATATTCATTGTTTTCATGTGAATATAATTCTATCAATTTGGGTGTATAAAAAATGGCTGTTGAATCATATATAACTATCTTGGGCTTCTGAACTGTGAATGCCTCTTTTAATGTATAATAGGAAGATATAGGAAATTGCTTTGGTGAGGCAAGACTTAATGCAGCAATACCATACTTTTCATATAACTCCTGATTGCTTGTATTAGCAAATGCTTGACTAGCCCCGAGTACAAGCACATCATAGTAATTCCTGTTTTTGTATGCCAATGAAATCCTATCATCTGCGGATATATCGCTACCAGCTTTCTGAAGGATTTTTGAAATATAGCTTATAATAAAAATACCTATTATTAAAAATACAATCGAACGCAATACTTTTGAGGTCATTATATTCATCTCCCAAATTGATTTTTTAAATTTCTACAAAAATCTGAATACTAAATTGATAGTAAAAACATATTTATTTTATCATCATTATGCATAAATTTCAATAGGAAAATATGAAATTTTCACGGAAACAGCATTTATTTTTGAGGAAACAACAGACGTTGTAGCAAAAAGAATATCAAGAAAAAGTATAAGTTCGATATCAGCCCTGGATATTATTAGAGAATATAAATCAACCTAAATCCAAAAAGGCAATTTTTAAATTAAGTTTAATTGTTTACTTGATGAACATCTTTAATAAAGGTTATATATAAAAATGGATTTCCGTGATTTATAATAAAAAATTATTGACATAATTAGCTAATAAGTTTATAATATATATGTTTTTTAATTATTAAATTAAAATCTGTTAGCCCCGGGTTTTAAATTCTAATATTTTTGTAAAAATGAAGTTAAGTTTAAGGAGGTTGTTTTTCATATGAGAACAACATATATTGCAAAAGCATCAGATATTAAAAGAAAATGGTATATTGTAGATGCAACCGATAAAACCTTGGGTCGTGTTGCTTCTGAAATTGCATCAGTTTTAAAAGGAAAACATAAACCAATATATACACCGTTTATTGACACCGGAGATTATGTTATAGTTATCAATGCTGATAAAGTTAAGTTTACAGGCAAAAAATTGGATAAAAAATTATACTATAAACACTCTGAATATGTAGGTGGCTTTAAAAAAACCACTTTAAGGACTATGATGGAAAAGAAGCCTGAAGAAGTTATGAGACTTGCAGTTAAGGGTATGCTTCCTAAAAATGCTCTTGGCAGACAAATGCTTAAGAAGCTTTATGTTTATGCAGGCAGTGAACATAAGCACCAAGCACAGGCTCCCGAAGTTTTGAATTTTTAATTGTATATCAATGGAGGTTTATTTAAATGGCAGCTACTAAATATTATGGTACAGGAAGAAGAAAAAGTTCTGTTGCAAGGGTTTATCTTGTACCCGGAAACGGTAAAATTACTATAAATAAAAAAGATATGGATGAGTATTTTGGTCTTGATACTCTTAAGCTTATTGTAAAACAGCCCCTTGAGTTAACAGGAACTGCAGATAAATTTGATGTTCTTGTAAATGTAAAAGGAGGAGGCGCAACAGGTCAGGCAGGCGCTATAAGACATGGTATTTCAAAAGCATTGCTTGAAGCTGACAGCGAATTAAGAGCTGCTTTGAAAAAGGCAGGATTTTTAACTCGTGATCCTAGAATGAAAGAAAGAAAGAAGTATGGTCTTAAGGCAGCTCGTAGAGCACCTCAGTTCTCTAAGAGATAATCAAACCAATTTCACAATCGAAAAGTGCGAAAAAAGCCCGGAAATACGCCATTTTCCGGGCTTTTCTTATGGTCAAAATTCTGAAACGGCTGTATCAATTCAATTTTGCGTGATTATACATCTTTACTAAAGGTTATATATGAAAATTGATTTCTGTGCCTCATAAATGAAATTTGTTGCAATATCTGACTGTCCATGATATAATTATTTCGTAATAGTTTGGCAAAATTCGAGCGATTGAATAATTTTGCCAAAGGTACTTTAGGCTTTGTTCAAAAGTATTGCTATATGGACAGGAGGACCATAATAAATAACAGAAATTCGGAGGGAGCCAAAATAAAGAAATATGTCTTATAGACTTAATATAATATTCAAAATTATTTCAAAAAATGTATAAATTGTTGCCTGTGACAATTACAAAAGAATTAAATTTATGGCAACAAATTTCAAATCATCAAAATCCTTTCCGAATAATAATCAATAATATTTGCATTTACGCTGTGTACTTATAACATATGGCTTTTGAAATACCCACATTGAGATTTACTTGGTTGGTTAAACTATATTAAAGCGATATCAATATGACAAATTGCAAAAATTGAATTTTGTTGTTTTATGGTGCCAAAAATCAAAACCACAAATTGATGACTGATGATTGCAGGCAGCTTTGCAATACTGCAAATATTATACCAATTGCCGCCAAGTATCATCAAAGAAAGGTAGTGTTAAAGCATATGGATTTTGAGTTGACAGCATCTATGATGTGTGCCAATTACGGAAATTTGGAAAAGGAAGTTAAGTCATTGGAAGAGGGCGGTATTGACTCATTTCACATTGATATTATGGATGGTCGGTTTGTGCCAAATTATGCCATGTCACTCAATGATATGAACTATATAGCTAAAACTGCAAATAAGCCATTAGATGTCCATCTCATGATAGAACACCCAAACAATACGATTTCAATTTTTTTGAACAAACTTCGCAAAGGTGACACTATCTACATACACCCTGAAGCGGAGTATCATCCGTCTACAACATTACAAAAAATCATAGATGCAGATATGATACCAGGCATTGCAATTAATCCTGGCACAAGCGTAGAAATGGTTTCCGAAATGCTTAGGATTGTCAAAAAGGTTCTTGTTATGTCTGTAAATCCCGGAAATGCAGGGCAGATGTATTTGCCCTATGTTGGAAAAAAAATTACAAAGTTGCTTTCTATCAAGGAAGATATGGACTTTGAAATATATTGGGATGGGGCATGCAGTTCTCAACATATTATTGAATATGCTCCGAAAGGGGTAAAAGGTTTTGTACTGGGAACAACATTGCTTTTTAACAAAGATAAATTTTATAACGAAATCATTAAAAACATCAGACAATTAAATTTTTAGAGGGCAGTAAAATGAATACAGCTATTTTGCTTTCAGGCGGTATAGGCAGTCGCTTAAATTCAGATATACCAAAGCAGTATATATATATAGAATCTAAGATGCTGATCACATATGCTTTGGAGAGTCTTGTCAAGGCTGAGGATATACACAGTATTGTGATAGTTGCCCATGAATGTTGGCATGATCAAATATTGAATGATGCCAAATTTAACAAAATTTCTGTTGAGAAAATATTAGGATTTGCTGCACCCGGAGTAAACAGACAATCATCTATATTAAACGGTATGGAAAAAATATTGCAGTTAAGCTTGTTGCATTGGAGAAATGAAAAAGAAGATCAAGCAAAATCAAGATATATAGATGCTTGTGACACAGTTATGATACATGATGCGGCTCGACCTTTGCTGACCCAAAGATTGATACAAAATTGTTATAAGGCGCTTTTGGGGCATGATGGTGTGATGCCAGTGCTGCCTATGAAAGATACAATATATTTGAGTTGTGATGGAAAGAAAGTGACAAAGCTACTTGATAGGAAAAAATTGTTTGCAGGGCAGGCGCCGGAGTTATTCCTGTTTAATAAATATTATAATGCCAACAAAGCTCTTAAGGACAAAATACAATTTATCAATGGTTCAACAGAGCCTGCGGTGTTGGCAGGTATGGACATAGTCATGATTTCGGGTGATGAAAAAAACTTCAAAATAACAACTGATGAAGATATGAAACGCTTTCGAAATATGAAAGAGCAAGTGGAGGAAGATACGTTGTGAAAGCATGGATGCTACAAGAGATAGGTAAAATATCATATGAAGAAGTTGCCAAGCCTAAACCCGCCAAAAACGAAGTTGTTGTGAAAGTGAAAGCTGCAGGAGTTTGCGGCTCGGATATTCCACGCATTTTCCGTGATGGAGCTCATAGTATGCCGCTGATACCTGGGCATGAATTTTCCGGTGAAGTGGTTGAACTGGGAAGTGAATGTGACAAAAATATGCTGCATAAATGTGTGGGAGTATATCCTCTTATACCATGCCGAAAATGTTTGCCATGCATTTATGGTAAATATGAAATGTGCAGACATTATGATTATATTGGCTCAAGGAGAAATGGAGGGTTTGCAGAATATGTGTGTATTCCGTGCAGTAATATTATTGAACTGCCTGATAATGTCACATATGAGCAGGCGGCTATGCTTGAGCCTGCATCGGTGGCAGTGCATGCCATGCGCAGAATATCTATTGCCCCAAAAGACATAGTGATGATAAGTGGAATGGGTACCATAGGAATGCTTTTGTTAATGTTTTTACTGGCAGCGGGTTTTGAGAATATATTTGTTATAGGCAATAAAGAATGTATTAGAGAAAAAATATCCGAGATTGGACTGCAGGAAGATCACTTTATAAATGTATGTAAACAAGATGTGAAACAATATATACAAGAATATACAAACAGCATTGGAGCAAATGTGTACTTTGAATGTGTGGGAAATAATAAGTCCATATCTCAAGCGTTTGAACTGGCTGCTCCCGGAGGATATGTTTGTATGGTGGGAAATCCTCATGCAGATATAATGTTGAGCAAAAATACCTACTGGAAGCTTTTGCGTGAACAGTTGCATATAGTGGGTACATGGAATTCATCATTTTTTGCTAAAAAAGATATAGCTGGAGAAGAAAGAACTGATTGGCAGTACGCTTTGGATTGTATATCATGCGGATGCGTTGAACCACAGAAAATAATAACTCATCGTTTTTTGCCAAAAAACTTATTAAATGGTTTTTATATGATGAAAGAAAAAACAGATAATTATATAAAAGTAATGGCAGTGTTTGATAAATAAGGAGATTATTTTTTTCTTTGCTAAAGCTTTCAAAAAACAAATCCTATCCAATAATTTTGGGCAGGATTTGTTTTTTGTTTAAGTAAGTTTTTGCGTTGTTTGCTTCTTTAGTGTTAAATAAACTTTAAAAATTTGGCTTAAATTGATGATTTTTAGCGAAAAGTTTTAATTGAAAATTAACAATATCAGTAATTAATTTTTTGTTTTATTTTTGCTGTATTTGTCAAGTATGTATTGTTTTTGATATTCCAAAACTTTTGGAACATAATTTTGAGTTTCTGAAAAAGGAGGAATACCATTATATTTTTTTACATTATTGGGTCCTGCATTATATGCCGCAAGAGCTAAAGAAGTATTGCCATTAAATTGATTAAGCATTTGGCTTAAATATTTTGTGCCGCCATCTATATTTTGGTTTATATTGTATGGATCTGAAACGCCAAGAGAAGAAGCTGTTTTGGGCATAAGCTGCATAAGACCTTGAGCTCCGGATTTTGATACGGCGTTAGGGTTAAAATTACTTTCCTTTCTTATAACTGCTTTTATAAGAGAAGGATCTACGTTGTATTTTTTTGATGCAGCCGTTATTGCGGCTTCAATTGCAGAGCTGATATATTGGCTGTCTATATTTGAGCTTGATAATGACTTTGAAGGCTCTTCAGCTTGAGGCTCGTCTGTATCCTGAGCAAGATAATTTGCAAGTATATTTTCAAAATTTTCGGGTAAATTGTCATCTTTTACAGTGTTTTGGCTGTATGATTTTATTATAGAAATAGGGACACGGCTTTGTATGTCCTCAAGTATTTCGTTATATATGGAGTTTACATTCATATTTATCATAAATAATACCTCTTTTAGTTTTAGAGTAATTGAATATTAAAAATTGATTTATCAACTCTTATTTAAAGCTATTGAATTATTAATTAATATAATGTTATACTATAGTTTATAAAGACTATATAATAATATTAAAACAAATTAAAAATTATTTCAAGTATTTTATAAAAATATAGACTTGATTTTTTAACCAAATTGAATTTTAAGGTAGGATTAAAATGAATAAAAAAGCTTTACATACATTGGAATTTGATAAAATAACCGAAAAACTGGCAGGCTATGCCGCTTCGGATATGGCAAAAAAGAAAGCTCTTGATTTAATGCCTTCTACAGATATTGAAGAGATAACTCTTTGGCAGAAAGAAACATCACAGGCTGTTTCGATGATAATGAAGAAAGGATCATTGGGTTTTGGCGGATTAAGAGATATAACTGCATATTTAAAGATTACCTCCGTAGGCGGAACTCTTTCGCCGGGAGATCTTATATGTATCGGCGATTTTTTAAATGTTACACAAAGAGTAAAAAGCTATTCTCAAGATGAGGAAAGTGATAATGGGTTTGATGTTTTGCATTCTCAGTTTGATATGCTTGAAATAGCGGAAAACCTTAAAAGAGAGATCGGAAGATGTATTATATCAGATACGGAAATCGCCGATGATGCTTCTGTCGGCTTAAGAAAGATAAGAAGAAGCATAAGTTCGGCAAATGACAAAATAAAAGAGCAGCTTAATTCTATAATACATTCTCAAAATTATAAAAATATGCTTCAAGAACCTGTTATTACAATAAGAAATGACAGGTATTGTGTTCCCGTGAAATCTGAATACAAAAATTCATTTACAGGAATGATACACGATCAATCTTCAACAGGAGCTACGTTTTTTATTGAACCCATGAGTGTTGTTCAATTAAACAATAAAATTAAGGATCTCCATGGTGAAGAAAAAATTGAGATTGAAAAAATACTTAAAAATCTTTCAGGTCTTGTTTTTGAAAACGCCGATATATTAAAAACAGATCTCGAAATTCTTTCTTATCTTGATTTTGTTTTTGCAAAAGCAGAGTTATCCGTAAGTATGAATGCATCCGAGCCTGTTTTTAATACCAATGGATATATTAATATTAAAAAAGCAAGACATCCTCTTTTAAATAAGGAAGAAGTTGTTGCAACAGATATTTATTTGGGGGATAAATTTACAACACTTTTGATAACAGGACCCAATACCGGAGGAAAAACCGTATCGTTAAAAACTCTTGGTCTTTTTACATTAATGGGGCAGGCAGGGCTGCATATTTCAGCGTTTGATAATTCTCAGCTTAATATTTTTGATGATGTTTTTTCGGATATAGGGGATGAACAGAGTATTGAACAAAGCTTATCCACATTTTCATCTCATATGAGCAACATTGTTAAAATACTTAACAATGTTACGGATAATTCTCTTGTTTTGCTTGATGAACTTGGCGCAGGAACAGATCCTACAGAAGGGGCAGCGCTTGCCGTTTCTATAATTGAATACCTGCATAAAAGAAAAATAAGGACTGCAATTACCACTCATTACAGTGAACTTAAAGTATATGCAATAACAACAGAGGGCGTTGAAAATGCTTCATGTGAATTTGATGTTGAAACATTAAGACCAACATACAGGCTTTTGATAGGCATACCGGGAAAGAGCAATGCTTTTGCAATATCTAAAAGGCTTGGCTTGCCGGATTTTATTATAGAAAATGCAAGAGAAGTTTTAAGCCGTGAAGATAAAAGATTTGAAGATGTTATAACAGATCTTGAGATAAGCCAAAAAGCGCTTATTATCGAGCAGGAAAGGGCGCAGGAATATAGGCTGGAGGCTGAAAGGCTTAAAAGCGATGTTGAAAATCAAAAAAGAAAAACAAAGCAGCAAAGGGATAAAATACTTGAAAATGCTGCCGAACAGGCAAGAAGAATACTTTCCGATGCAAAAGATGAAGCAGATGAAATTATAAAAGGCATGAATAAAATGATGAGAGAAAATTCCTCTCTCAAAGAACTTGATGAAAAAAGACAGCAGCTCAGTAAAAAGCTTAATAAAGCTGATGAAAGGCTTTCTAAGCTAAAGAGCAAAAAAACGGAAAAAAGATTAAAAGCTTCATCAAAAAAACTTTCAAAAGGGGATAGAGTTTTTGTCGAATCTCTTAATCAAAGCGGTGAGCTGGTATCTGAGCCAAACTCAAAGGGCGAGGTTATGATTAAAATAGGAATAATGAATGTAAAGGCGGATATAAAAGATCTGTATGTTGATACCTCAGCGCAAAAACCCGAAGAAAACAAAAAAATTGTTCCAAAAAGATATTCTCTTGGAGTTAAATCGGGAAAAGCTCAAAATATAAAAGCAGAACTTGATTTAAGAGGCTGTATGGTTTTGGAAGCGCTTGAAAAAGTAGATAAATATATTGATGATGCTTATTTGGCGGGTCTTTCTCCGATTACCATTATACACGGAAAGGGGACAGGCGCTTTAAGAAGCGCAATTCATGATTATTTAAGAAACAATTCCGGTGTAAAAAGTTTTAGATTAGGCGAGTATGGCGAAGGAGAAGCGGGGGTTACTATTGTTGAGCTTAAATAATTTATAAATTGCTTTGCGGTTCCTGCTTTATTTTTATTTCTCTCCGACATTTGGCTAAGTATTATTGTTGATTTTTTTATAAATGACTGATATTATTATATTAAGAAAAATGCTGTTATAATTAAATTTTAAAGAGGTGAATTAGATATGATAAATACAACTCATATAAACCAAACCGCTGAAATTACAGAAACTGTCCTTATGCCGGGAGATCCTTTAAGAGCAAAATATATTGCCGAAAATTTTTTAAGCAATACAAAACAGTTTAATTCCGTAAGAGGGGCGTTAGGCTTTACAGGAACTTATAAAGGAAATGATATTTCTGTTATGGGCACAGGCATGGGAATGCCTTCTGTCGGCATTTATTCATATGAGCTGATTAATGTTTTTAATGTTAAAAATCTTATAAGAATTGGTTCCTGTGCTTCTTTGCAGCCCGAGGTAAATATTCATGATATTATATTTGCTATTGCGGCTTCAACTGATTCAAATTTTGCGTTTCAATTTAATCTTCCGGGTACATATAGTGCTTGCTGTTCATATGAGCTTTTATCAAAAGCAAAAAATAAAGCTGATGAATTTGGCTTTAAAAGCCATGTAGGAAATGTACTGTCAAGCGACGTATTTTACAGTGCAGATGATACTATTAATTCACGATGGCAAAAAATGGGAATAATGGCAATAGAAATGGAAGCTGCCGCTCTTTACATGCAGGCCGCTCGTTATGGCGCAAATGCTTTGTGTATGCTTACCGTAAGCGATAACATTTTAACCGGAGAAGCTCTAAGCGCCGAAGAAAGACAAACAGCTTTTAATGATATGGTGGAAACAGCTTTGGAGCTTGCATAATAAATTGGAGCTGATGTTATGATTATAACTGATATAATTGCAAAAAAAAGAAATAAGCTTGAATTAAGTACAGATGAGATTAACTTTTTTATAAAAGGTGTCACGGATCATTCAATAAAAGATTATCAGATTTCAGCAATGCTAATGGCAATATGCATTAACTCCTTAAACAAAAGAGAAACATATGATTTAACAATGGCTATGGCAAAATCAGGCTCAATGCTTGATTTATCGGAAATTCCCTCAATTAAGGTTGATAAACACAGCACTGGAGGTGTTGCCGACGCTGTAACGTTAGCGCTTGCGCCTCTTACGGCAAGTCTTGGTCTTCCGATTGTTAAAATGTCAGGAAAAGGGCTTGGTCATACGGGAGGAACAATAGATAAGCTTAATTCTATACCAAATTTTAATACTGAAATTAAAATTGAAAAAGCTATAGAGCAAGTAAAAAATATTAATATCGTTCTTATGGAACAAACACAAGACCTTGTTCCGGCTGATAAAATATTATATAATCTAAGAGATGTAACAGCCACAGTTGAAAGTATTCCTCTTATTGCTTCAAGCATTATGAGTAAAAAGCTTGCATCGGGCGCAGATGCTATAGTGTTGGATGTTAAATGCGGCAGCGGAGCATTTATAAAAGATTTTGATAATGCCGTAAAGCTATCCGAAATAATGATTGATATTGGCAAAAAAGCAGGAAAAAGAACGGTTGCAATAATCACTGATATGAATCAACCCCTTGGAAACAGCATAGGAAACAGTATCGAGGTTGTTGAAGCAATTGAAATTTTAAAAGGAAACATAACAGGAAAATTAAAAGATATTATTCTTGTTTTGGGGTCATATATGCTTTTGCTTGGAAATAAAACCGATAATCTTGACAAGGCAAAGCTTATGCTTGAAGAAAATATAATTAATAAAAAAGGTCTTGAAAAATTCAGAGAGCTTATCGATGCTCAAGGAGGAAATTCAAATATAATAGATGATTATTCGCTTTTGCCTTGCTGTAAATACAAAGCAGAGTTTATATCTGAATATGATGGATATATTACAAGTATCGACACATCAAAAATTGGCGCTGCTTGTGTTGAAACCGGCGCAGGACGTCATAAAAAAGATGATAAAATAGATTATGGCTCAGGCATAATCTTAAAAAAACGAATTGGTGATAAAATTCAAAAAAATGAAATTATAGCCGAAGTCTTTGCATCCAGTAAAGAAAAAATTGAAAATGCTTTATCTGTTCTTAGTACGGCATTTTCAATCGGCAATGAAAAAATTATTCCTTCAAATATAATTTTAGGTATATTGGACAATAAAATATAAAATTTAAAAATTCTCTGTAAGACATTTATTTGCAGAGAATTTTTTTATAAGTTAAATATATGATTATTTCATTTATATTTTACCCAACTATTCGCAAAATCTGCATTTTGCGAATAGTTGGGTATGCCTTAATTTGTGTTTTTTACTTCCCCTATTCTAAAATTATAATTTATAATTAATGTTAATCACCAAAAAAGTTGTTTCATCATAGTATGTACTATAATCTTAGAAAGGAGGATTTTAAAATGAATGATAACTGTTTAAATGAAAGCTTATGCAGATATATAGGTCAGACTGTAACAATTTTTACAACAAGCGGAGGCGCCAGCGGCTGTGGATTTACAGGACTTTTGGCATCTGTTTCTGATAATTGTGTTAAATTAATAACCGATATAGGTGCAGCTCCATCTTGTCCTTTGGGAAGCAACTGTGGATGCGGCTGTTCAAATTTTTCAAATAATAACGGAAATTGGAATTGGAACAATAATTCAGGTTGGAATAGCTGTGGCTGCAACAGCAATAACTGGCTTGGTTCTGTAACGGAAATTCCTGTTTGTAAAATTGCCAGCTTTACTCATAACGCAATTTAAATTTATTTTTATAAAGCCATTTCTCTCCTGCTTTATAATAAAAAAGGATCCATCTATCACTGATGGACCCTTTTTAACAATTTTTATTTTATAAAATTAAATCGAAAATAAATGCTATTATTGAAGCTGAAATTGCTACAACTATAAGTGGAAAATTAAAGTATGCCAAAATGAGGGCTGTAATTGTACCTGCTGTTGCAGTAATCATATTTCCTGTGCTGAAGAAAATAGCGGGAATTGTCATAGCGCTTAAAACTGCATAAGGCATATAATATAAGAAACTTTTAATAAATGCAGATTTTATTTTCTTCCTAAAAAAAGCAAAAGGCAACATTCTCAACATATATGTAACACCTGCCATAACAACAATATAAATGCAAATACTCATTTTTCAATCTCCTCTTTTTTAGGAAAGATTATAGCACCAAATATTGAAGAAATTAATGCACATAATATTATAGAAAATCCACTTGACAACGATGGCAATAAAAATTTACAAACTACACTTAAAGCAGCCGAAAAAATCACAACAATTAATATATTAAAATGTTTAGCTGACGGAGGCAAAATTATTGCAATAAACATAGCATAAAGAACAATTCCCAATGCAGATGTAATTGACCGAGGAAGCATTTCACCTGCGGCAGCGCCAATAAATGTGCCTCCGATCCAACCAAGCGCCGAAATAAATATCAAACCATACATATAAGATGGTTTGATAGGCTCTTTATTTGTTGAGCATACAGCAAAAATTTCATCTGTTATGCCATATGCTGCAATCAGCCTGTGCGGAAATGTAAAGCTTTTATCAAGATTTTGCGAAAGAGATAACGCCATAAGCGAATAACGCAAATTTATTATTAGCTGCACCAATGCCATTTCAATCAATGTTCCACCGGCAGCTATTATATCCACTCCCGCTGCTTGTCCTGCCGATGTTAAATTTGTAATGGATATTATGACCGCTTGAATACACGATAACCCTAAGCGAACCGACAATATTCCAAAAGCAAATGAAACTGACAAATAACCTAAGCATATCGGCATACCATTAATTATGCCCCTAAAAAAATTTGATTTTATTCTCATCTCAATATACCTAAAGAACCTAAAAGCAATATAAATAATAAAACAGGAGCAATATATTTTACCATAACTATAAACAATCTTTTTCTTCCAAATTTTTCGCCGTTTTTTGTTGCTTCATCTATAATTGTTTTTGGTTTTACAATCCAACCTACGAGTAAGCAGGTTCCTATAGCAACTATCGGCATAAGAATATTGTTGCTTAAATAATCCATAATATCAAGAATCTGAGCAGTAACGCCATTTGGCAGCTTAGCCTCAAAATAAAACAAATTATAACCAAGGCATATAAATATTCCAATTATAAGCGCAATTGTACTTTCTATAACTGTAGCTTTGCCTCTGGACCATCCGAAAGAATCTATTAAACTTGCCACAACAGCTTCAAGAATTGATATTGCGCTTGTAAGAGCAGCCAACAATACCATAAAAAAGAAAACGCAGCCAATAATATTTCCGATAGTTCCCATTGAAGCAAATACTTTGGGCAAAGCAATAAACATCAATCCGGGGCCTGAAGAACTCATACCATCTCTGCCTATAAAAACATATACTGCCGGAATAATCATAACGCCGGCAAGAAAAGCAACAACAGTATCAAATAATTCAATTCTGTTAACCGATTTCATAAGATTGCTGTCGTCCTTAAAATAAGAGCCATATGTTACCATTATTCCCATTGCTACGCTTATACTGTAAAAAAGCTGTCCCATAGCATCTAAAATAACAATGAATATATCTTTTGCTGTTTTTCCTTCGATATTTGGTATAACATATATTTTTAATCCATCAAAGCCTGTACGTCCATCATAGTTAAGGGTAAGTGAAAATATAGCTATTGCAATTACAAACACTAAAAGTATAGGCATAAGTATTTTTGAAATTGCTTCTATACCTTTATTAACTCCCCTATAAATAACAACCGCAACCGCAAAAAGAAAAATAATATTAAATAATATTGGCTGCGCATAGCCTGTTATAAATCCTGTAAAATATCCGTCTTGAGCAGTAGCATAACCCTCGCCGACAATAAATGCAATAAAATATTTAAAAACCCAGCCGCCTATAATACAATAATAAGGTAAAATCACAAACGGAACTAAGCTTGCAAATATACCTATCCATCCGGATTTTTTATGAAGCTTTCCATAAGCGGTAAGAGCGCTTTGTTTTGTTTTTCTGCCAATAGCCACTTCAGAAACAATTAAAGTAAAACCAAATGTAAGCGCAAGTATAATATAGACAAACAAAAAAATTCCTCCGCCGTCTTTAGCCGCAAGATAAGGAAATCTCCATATATTTCCCAACCCTACAGCGCTCCCCGCAGCCGCAAGAACAAATCCCAGCGAGCTGGAAAACGAATTTCTTTTTTCTTTCATAATAAAACTTTTGCTCCTCTCTGAACACTATAAAAATTACAACATTTACATTATAGCATAAAGATTTTTGAAATTCAAATATTTATATTGA
This sequence comes from uncultured Clostridia bacterium, assembly GCA_947630475.1. Classification (GTDB taxonomy): domain Bacteria; phylum Bacillota; class Clostridia; order Lachnospirales; family CAG-274; genus CANRHR01. The sequence continues at coordinate 101,093 of CANRHR010000001.1, forward strand.
GATGATATCATGTGGATAATTTTATTTTGTATTTGATTTTTTTAAAAGTCCATTTAAAAATCTGGTAGGTTTTACATCTTTGTCATACCTTGTTTTAAGCAGAGAAATATAAAGAGAATTTTTAGCTCTTGTCATACCTACATAAAATAAACGTCGTTCTTCTTCTATTTCTTCCTCGCTTGTGCTTTTTTCATGAGGAATAATTCCATCAACGGCGCCTGCTATAAACACCGTATCAAATTCAAGACCTTTTGCGCTGTGCATAGTTGTAAGCATAACTCCATATTGTTTTCCGCTTTTATGCTTATTTTCCTTAGCTTCGGCGGCAACGGTTTCCATGTGTTCTAAAAAAGCCTCTATTGTTTCGTAGCCCTTTGATGCTTCTTCAAGCTCATTTATAATTTCAAAAAAGCTGCTTGGGTTTATATTTCTGTATTCAGCATAGTTTATTATGGCTTCATCATAATTTACATTCTTTCTTATGTATTTTACAGCTTCATAAGGTGATTTTTTTACTATCTGATTAAGATGAAAAATAAGCTCTTCTATTTTTAAAAGCTGATATTTTTTAAGCTCGGGGCTTGAATAAAGCCCTGCCAAAACAGATTCACCGTCAGCACAGTTAATTTTTATATTTTGAACAGCTATTTTATTAATATAGCGTGATGGCTTATTTATTATTCTTTCCAAGGCTAAATTATCGCTTTTATCCAAAGACAAATATAAATATGCCGCCAAATCCTTGGCTATCCAGTGGGAATAAATACTTGGCGATGCATCTTTAATCTGAAAACTTATATTATAATCCATGAAAGCATCTATAATTGCTCTTGATTGTATATTTGTTCTGTAAATAACGGCAATTTCCTCCTGTTTAATTGTTTTTATAAGCTCCTTTACTTTTTTTGCTATCAGATCTGCTTCGGAGCTTATGTCATTTGATCTGATAACCGAAGGTTTTTTGCCATTTAAACCTGTTCCCGAAATATTTTTTTCAAACCTGCGTTTGTTTTGCCTTATAACGGCATTTGATAATTTTATTATTTCCTCAGTTGATCGGTAATTGATATCTGTTGAAATAATTTTTGCATCTTTAAAATCTTTTTTAAAATCCAAAAGAAATTCCGGTCTTGCTCCCCTAAAACCATATATGCTTTGATCATCATCTCCAACGGCAAAAATATTATTGTTTTCACCTTTTAGAAGTTTTATGCATTCATGCTGAGCTTTATTTATATCCTGAAACTCATCTATTAATATAAATTTATATCTGTTTTGGCAATTTCTTAATAATTCTGCATTAGTATTTAAAGCTTCATAGCATTTAACTATCATATCATCAAAATCAATTTTATTTTCTTCTTTTTTATATTTTTCATAATCATAATATACATTGCAAAAAGCATCACTTCTTAAAGACATAGGTATTATATTTTCGGGATTTAACAATTCATTTTTTGTACGGGATATATCGTTTATAAGATTAGAAAAAAATTCTTCTTCATCACTGAATGAAATTTGTTTATTGGCAACAATTTTTTTCAAAACTTTATTTTTTTCATCATCATTTAAAACATTATCAAGATTGTATCCCCAAAAAGACCTTATTATTCTAAAAAATAAAGCGTGAAATGTTCCAAAACTTACGTTATAATGCTCAAGCGAAAGTTTTTCAAATCTTTCTTTCATTTCCTCAGCCGCAGCTTTTGTAAAAGTTATTACTAAGATATTATGAGGTGAAATATTATAATTTTCAATTAAATATTTTACTCTGTTAATTATTATTGTTGTTTTTCCGCTTCCAGGGCCTGCGAGCACAAGACAAGGTCCTTTAAAATGTTTGACAGCTTCATTCTGCAAGGCATTAAGCTGCATAAAATCACACCCCATATTTAATTTTGTTGTTTTCGTAAATTAATTTAAGTTGGCAAAAAAAGAAAAGACTGCCGCTTCAGTAATCATAAAAATTATTGGAGCAGCAATCTCTTTCTTTTTTATAAGTGTAATTTCTGTTTTGTTTAACCAGATCTTACAGCTTTATCGGATATTATGATTATTTAGATTCTTCAGCCAATTTCTTGTATCCGTCATATCTTCTCTTAGCGTCCTCAGCACATTTTGCAAATAATGTGTCGGCAAGCTCAGGGAATGCTCTCTTCAATGAAGTATAACGAACCTCACCCTTGATAAATTCTAAGAAATCGCCCTTTGGTTCTTTAGAATCAAGAGTAAATGTTTCTCCATCAGGATTGTATCTGTATAACTGCCAGTAACCACAGTCAACAGCCTTTTGAGCTTCTGTCTGGAAACTTCCTCTAAATCCATGGTTAATACAAGGAGCATAAGCAATAATCAATGAAGGACCATGATAAGCTTCAGCCTCTTTTAATGCCTTTAATAATTGATTCTTGTCTGCGCCTAAGCAAACCTGAGCTACATATACATAACCATAGCTCTTAGCGATCATACCAAGATCTTTTTTGCGTACTCTCTTACCTGAAGCGGCAAATTTTGCTATGGCAGCTGTAGGAGTTGCTTTTGAAGCCTGTCCACCGGTATTTGAGTAAACTTCTGTATCAAATACAAATACGTTAACATCTTCACCAGAAGCAAGAACATGATCAACACCGCCGAAGCCGATATCATATGCCCAACCGTCACCACCGAAGATCCACTGTGATTTTTTAACAAGCATATCTTTATGATCAACAATATATTTAGCGTTTTCATCGCTGCTTGAAGAAACGGCTGCCAATAAGTCAGCAGAAGTTTTCTTTGAAGCTTCTCCTTCAAACATAGTATCAACCCAAGCCTTAACAGCTGATTTGATATTCTCATCGCTTGTTGATGCAGCAAGAGCTTCAGCCTTATCCTTGAGTAATTCTCTTTGCTGCTTAACTCCTACAAACATACCGTAACCAAACTCAGCGTTATCCTCAAACAATGAGTTACACCAAGCAGGACCATGACCCTCGTGGTTAGTTGTATAAGGAGTTGCAGGAGCAGAAGCACCCCAGATTGAAGAACAACCTGTAGCATTTGCTATATACATCCTGTCACCGAAAAGCTGAGTTACAAGTCTTGCATAAGCAGTTTCGGCACAGCCTGCACATGAACCTGAGAATTCAAGCAAAGGCTTTTCAAACTGACTGCCTTTAATGCTGAATTTATCAGCAGGATTATCTTTATGAGAAAGATTTATGCAGTAATCCCAATTAGCCGCTTCGCCTTCCTGAGTTCCCATAGGCTGCATAGAAAGAGCTTTCTCTTTAGCAGGACAGGAAACAACACAGTTTCCGCAGCCTGTACAGTCCATAACGCTAACCTGCATAACAAACTTATACTGCTCATATCCTTTCATGCCATCTTTCATCTGCAAGCCCTGAGGAGCATTTGCAGCTTCATCAGCTGACAAAAGGAAAGGTCTGATAGCAGCATGAGGACAAACGAAAGAACACTGATTACACTGAATACATTTAGAAGCATCCCATACAGGAACTTCAACAGCGATACCACGTTTTTCGTAAGCAGCAGTACCATGCTCAAATGTACCGTCTTCAATTCCCTTAAATGCGGAAACAGGAAGAGTGTTGCCTTTTTGAGCGTTCATAACGTCTACAATATTTTTAACAAAATCAGGCTTTTCAACTGTAGCGGCAGCTTCAGCAGAATCTTCGGCATTTGCCCAAGAAGCAGGAACATTTACTTTATGGAATGCACTTATGCCGGCGTCAACAGCCTTATAGTTCATATTTACAATTTCTTCGCCCTTTTTGCCGTAAGACTTAACGATGAACTGCTTCATATATTTAACAGCATCTTCTTCCGGAATTATATTGGCGATTTTGAAGAAAGCAGCCTGAAGAACAGCATTATATTTATTTCCAAGGCCAATTTCTTTTCCGATTTTAACAGCATTGATTATATAGAAGTTAATGTTATGCTCTGCTATATATTTTTTAACCTTTGCAGGAAGATGAGTTTCAAGCTCGGATTCAGACCAAGTTGTATTTAATAAGAAGCTTCCGCCGTCTTTAAGGTCAGAAACGATATCATACTTGTAAAGGTAAGCCTGCTGATGGCAAGCAACAAAATCAGCTGTGCTGCAAAGATATGGTGAACGTATCGGGCTTTTTCCGAAACGTAAGTGAGAACAGGTAAGACCGCCTGATTTCTTTGAATCATAATCAAAATAAGCCTGAGCATACATATCTGTATGGTCACCGATAATTTTTATTGAGTTTTTATTTGCACCAACTGTACCGTCTGAGCCAAGACCCCAGAATTTACAGCTTGTAGTACCCTCAGCACTTACATCAATATTAGGACCTGAAGGCAATGAATGATTTGTAACATCATCAACGATACCAATAGTAAATCCGTTAACAGGATTTTCGGATTTAAGGTTTTCATAAACAGAGATGATATGGGCAGGAGTAGTGTCTTTTGAACCAAGACCGTAACGACCGCCTACGATTGTACGAACGTCACCCTTGTTAAAGAATGAAGTACATACATCCTGATATAAAGGCTCGCCTAAACTTCCTGGTTCTTTTGTTCTGTCAAGAACAGCAATCTTTTTAGCTGTAGCCGGAACAGCTGCAAGGAATTTATCCTGTACAAACGGTCTGTACAAATGAACATTAACAAGACCAACCTTTTCGCCTTTTGCATTAAGATAGTCTATAGTTTCACAAATAGCATCACAAACAGAACCCATAGCTATAATTACTCTTTCAGCATCGGGAGCACCATAGTAATTAAATAACTTATAATCTCTTCCTGTAAGCTTGCTGATTTCAGCCATATAATTTTCAACAATAGCCGGAGCAGCATCGTAGAAAGGATTGCAAGCTTCACGAGCCTGGAAGAATATATCCGGATTCTGAGCTGTACCTCTTGTGCATGGATGCTCAGGATTAAGAGCGTGCTCTTTAAAAGCTTTAACAGCATCCATATCAACCAATTTAGCTAAATCATCATAATCAAGAAGCTCAATTTTTTGAATCTCGTGAGAAGTACGGAAACCATCAAAGAAATGAAGGAAAGGAACTCTGCTCTTAATTGTTGAAAGGTGAGCAACTGCACCTAAATCCATAACTTCCTGCACTGAAGATGAAGCCAATAAAGCAAAGCCTGTCTGACGGCATGCCATAACATCGGAATGATCGCCAAAGATATTAAGCGCATGGCTTGCTACACATCGAGCGCTGACATGAAGTACGCATGGAAGAAGCTCACCTGCTATTTTATACATATTTGGAATCATAAGAAGCAGACCCTGAGAAGCTGTATAAGTTGTAGTTAAAGCGCCTGTTGACAAAGAACCGTGAACGGTACCTGCCGCACCTGCCTCAGACTGCATTTCAACTACTTTAACTGTTTGACCGAATATGTTTTTCTTGCCCTTGGCAGCCCAGTCATCAACGTGTTCAGCCATTGGAGAAGATGGAGTGATTGGATAAATTCCGGCAACCTCGGTAAAAGCATAAGAAATTTCTGCTGCCGCCTGGTTACCATCCATGGTTTGCATAACCTTAGACATTTTTATTAGTCCCCCTTAATAATAAATTTTCGTGTTTGCACACAAAATAAATATTATGCCGGATCTTTCGCAAAGCTTAAAGCTTTTGCGGCGAATCCTGTACGCAAAATATTTTATATAAATATTATAACAATTTTATCCGAAATAGTAAATACAAAATTTATTTACAAACAAAAAAAATTATGTAAATATAATTACAAAATGTCAAAAAAGTTTATTTTAGCTTTTTTGAGTCAAGGATATTCGTATTTCGCTTATGCTAAATACCCATAACGACGGCTTCTGACAAAGAAGTACCCACCGCCTAAAAGGCAGTGGGCTTACTCAGTCGATAAAAACAAATAAATAAAATGCTTATTAAAGCAGCTAAATTTACAGTAAAAATAAGTTTTAATTTTATTGCAGTATATCGGATTTAATCTTTTGCGGTTTTTTTCTGTATGAAAAATAAAGCTTATCGTTTTTAAGCTTTATTGAAACACATCCTCCGTTAGAAATTTTCCCAAATAAAATTTCATCAGCAAGAGGCTTTTTAATTTTATTTTCAACCGTTCTGTTGATTTCTCTTGCGCCGAATTTATCGGATACACCAAGCTTTGCTATATATAAAATAATATCATCACTTACATTTAGTTTTACGGATTTTTTAAGAAGTCTTTCACTAAGCTCATTTATAGCCTTTTTAGCTACATCAAATGCTATTTTAGGATTAATTGGGTTAAACATAACTATTTCGTCAAGTCTGTTTCTGAATTCGGGAGAAAAAGTTTTTTCAAGCTCGTTTTTAATTGCATCGTTTTGCATTGTCTTTTCTTCAAAACCAATAATTTTTCTGTTCATATTTGAAGCCCCAACATTTGATGTCATTATAAGAATAATGTTTCTGCAGTCTGCACGTTTTCCGGTATTATCTGTTAAAAAGCCATAATCCATAACTTGAAGAAGTATATTATAAATATCAAAATGCGCTTTTTCTATTTCATCAAGCAGAATAACGGAATAAGGATTTTTATTTATGGCATCGGTTAAAAGTCCCCCTTCTTCGTAGCCTACATATCCCGGAGGAGCGCCGATAAGCCTTGCAACAGAATGTTTTTCCTGATATTCGCTCATATCAAAGCGCTGAAGGCAAATGCCAAGCTTTTTGGAAAGCTGTTTTACAAGCTCTGTTTTTCCTACTCCCGTAGGCCCTACAAAAAGCAAATTTGCTATAGGTCTTTCGTTGTTGTTTAAGCCTGAACGAGATGTCTTTATTGCGCTTACAACCGTTTCGATTGCCTTATCCTGACCAAAAATTTCACTTTTTAATTCAGCCGAAAGGTTTTTAAGCTTTTCAGCTTCATTAAAAGAAACTGTTTCAATTTTAATTCCTGTTATTTTGGAAATGACGGTTTCTATAACTTTTTTATCTATAACAACTAAGGATTTATCTTCCTTTTTTATATTTCTTATATATGCTCCGGCTTCATCTATAACATCTATTGCTTTATCGGGCAGATGCTTGTCGCTTATATATTTGTCAGACAGTTCACAGGCAGCACAAACAGCTTCTTTTGTATAACTTACATTATGATATGATTCATATTTATGCTTAACGCCTGTTATTATTTTAATACAATCTGATATTGACGGTTCATTAATATCAATCTTTTGAAAACGTCTTGCAAGCGCCCTATCTTTTTCAAAATATTTTTTATATTCGTTATAGGTAGTTGAGCCGATAATTCTTATATTTCCTTTTAATAAATATGGCTTTAAAATACTTGAAGCATCAACCGTCCCGCCGGAAATAGCTCCCGCCCCTATAATAGAATGAATTTCATCTATATATATTATGGGATTTTTTTCAAGGGATATCAAATCGAGAATTTTAATAAAACGCTCTTCAAAATCTCCCCTGTATTTTGTTCCTGCAATGACGCTTCCTATATCAAGATAGAATATTTTTGAATCGGCTATTACGGAGGGAGCATTGCCATCGGCAATCATCTGAGCTATTCCCTCAACAACAGAGGTTTTTCCAACACCGGGATCTCCAACATGTATAGGATTGTTTTTTATTCTTCTTGAAAGCACCTGCATTGTTCTTTCTATAATATCTTCACGCCCGATAAGAGGATCCAGCTCACCATTTTCAGCTTTTTTTGTAAGATCAGATGTAAATTTTGCCAAATATTGGGCATCTTCATCTGATATATCGCTGCTTTGAGGCTTTGAAACGATTCCATGAGCTATATATTTAAGCAAAGCTGATTTTTTGAGTCCATTTTTTACAAGGATATAAGTTGCATAACATTCATTAAGATTGAAATAAGCGGCATATAAATCTCCTATGCTTACAGTATCCTTTTCAGCCATAGATGCCTGAAGAGATGCCGTTTCAAAAAGAGTTGCAAGCTCAAATGATTCAACAGGATCTGCATTGTTTACACAGCTCATATTATTATCAAAAAAAGCCGAAAGATCATTTATTATATTGTTTATATTTGCTCCGCTGTTTTCTAAAATTTCTTTTCCCCTATCAAAAAGAACAGAGGCATATAAGTAATGCTCAGGTATTATATATTCATGCCTTCTAAGTTTTGCCTCATTAAAAGCTATTATATAAATTTGATTGGCTGTATTATCAAGTTTCATTCCATCGCCTCGTCAATTGTTAATTTTAAAGGAAAATCCTCATTTCTTGCAAGCTTTTCAACCTCTAATTTTTTTGTCATAGCAATATCGTAAGTGTATACTCCTGCGCATGCTTTTCCATTTTTATGTACATTCATCATAAGGTTAAAAGCATCACTTTCTGATTTATGAAATATATTTATAAGTATATTTACCACAAACTCCATGCTTGTATAATCATCGTTATGCAAAATTACACAATAAAGCTTAGGTTTTTTATACAATACATCTGTTTCGGCATATACCTTTTCATTTGCAGACATAATTTCACTCCTTCTATTTTGCTTATTTTCATAATAATCAATATAACATACCAAAAAAAATAAAACAAGACAAAAGAAAAAGCTTATCAATGATATTCTTACTTAATCATTTAAAAAATTAAAAATTTACAACAAAATAAGCCGCTGTGATTGTTTAGATCCGGCGGCTGTTTTAAATATTTTATGTAGTCCAATTTGTCGGTTAAATCATTCCCCTTTTTTTTCGTCTATAGTAATCGGCAAACTCCATATCAACCTTTTTTATGTGAGTAATAAGCCAGTCATAAACTGTTTTGTTGGTCTGCATAATAGTTAAAAGATTTACTCCGTCATCGTGACATTTATCAAAAAGTTCGTCAATTTTTTCCATAAAAATACGATGAGCCTCTTTATGCTCTTTGTATTTTGGATAAGCAAATTCAAGCTGAAGCTCTTCTTCATCTCTAAAATGCTCCGATACATAGCGTTTAAAAAAGATAAGGGTATTTAAAAGCTCCTGTGCAGAGGTTCCGTTTCTTCCGGCTTCTTGTATTTGTTCGATACGTTTAAAAAGTGATTTATGCTGTAAATCTATTTTTTCCACTCCTGTTTCCAATGCAGGATCCCAATCCATAATATCAATCTCCCTATAATTATTTGCTATATTTTATATTTTAAAATTTTTAATTATTATTGTCAATAAAAAACAGCAAATTAACACGAAATCAATAATAAAATTTAAAGTAATATTTCTGACAAGAGGCATATTTTTTGATGTAAAATGCTTTTTAACTGATTATTTATATAAAATATTATAATTCAAACTGTTAATAAATCCAATTACTTACCCTTAAAAAATTCCTAATAAATTTTTTAGGCAGTCTGTACTATAATTTTTATTCACTTACAAAATCACTTATCTGTTCCAGAGATATTTTGCCAAGCTTTGCTCCTCTAAATTCATCAATTAAGATTTCGGCTGTTCTTTTTTTATCTATTTCTGCGCCTTTAGCTTTAAATCCTCTTTTTTCGCCTATCATATCAAGAATTGTATCAGATGTACTATCAGTATTAAATTCTATAGAATATCTTTCTTTAAGCCTTTGCGGATATTTAATTTTTAAACATTCTGTCAATTTAAGCGCCAATGTATATTCATCTAAAATATTGTCATTTATTGCGCCTGTAAAAGCCAGCTTCATACCTATACTCTGATCATCAAATTTCGGCCATAAAATTCCCGGGGTATCCAAAAGTTCAAAGTCTTTTTTAATTCTGATCCACTGTTTTGCCTTTGTTATTCCGGGTTTATCGCCTGTTTTTGCCGCCGATTTTCCCACAAGGCGATTTATTAATGTCGATTTTCCTACATTTGGGATACCTACTATCATAGCCCTTGTAGGAACAAAAATTCTCCCCCTTTTTTTTAATCTTTCTATTTTTTCTCTCATAAGCTCTTTAGAAAGCTCTGTTATTGAATTAATGCCTTTTCCTGTTGATGAATCAACCTTTACAGCGCAAAAACCTTCTTTTTTAAAATAATCTGTCCACTGCTGAGTTATTTCATCATCGGCAAGATCCGCCTTATTTAAAACGATAATTCTTTTTTTGTTTGCGGCAAGCTTGTCTATATCGGGATTTTTACTGCTCATAGGAATTCTTGCATCTAAAAGCTCGATAACTACATCTACAAGGCTGATATTTTCAGCCATCATTCTGCGGGTTTTTGTCATATGCCCCGGGTACCATTGTATATTCATAATCACCTTTCCAATCTAATAAGCAAAAAGCGTGACGAAAAATCATCACGCTTAATAAAAAATTATTTATGTCTTTTGTTGATATCTTCCTTAACCTTTGCTGCTTTGCCGACTCTGTCACGAAGATAATTAAGCTTAGCTCTTCTGACAATACCATATCTTACAACTTCAATACGGTCAATTCTCGGTGAATGTAAAGGCCATGTTCTTTCAACACCAACGCCATAGGAAATTCTTCTTACAGTAAATGTTTCGCGTATACCGCCATTTTGTCTTTTAAGGACAGTTCCTTCAAACATCTGAAGTCTTTCTCTTGTGCCCTCAACAACTTTGGCATAAACACGAACAGTATCACCAACATTAAAATCAGCTATATCGCTTTTAAGCTGTTCTTTTTCAATTTCACTAATAATATTTGCGTTCATAAAAATTAAATCTCCCTTCGCCATAAATGCTCTTGTCGGCTTAATTAAAGCCATAAATAAAAACTCAAATATTTGACAGCGGAGCATTCGTATTAATAAATGTAAACTTAAGTTTCATACCAAGCTATTATACTATACAATTATTTATAATGCAAGCATTTTTTTCAAATATTGTTATATCCGTTAGGGTTATTTTTATGCCAAAGCCAAGCTGTTTCTATTATCTTTTCTAAGCTGTCGAATTTAGGTTTCCAAACAAGTTCTTTCTCGGCTTTTTTTGATGAGGCAATAAGCGCAGACGGATCCCCTGCTCTTCTTGGCTGTATTTCCACTTTAAAATCTTTGCCTGTAACTTTTTTGGCGGTTTCTATTATCTGTTTAACAGAAAATCCCTTTCCGTTGCCAAGGTTATATATGCCGCTTTGCTCAGTTTCGATAAGTTTTTTAAGAGCTTTTATGTGTGCATCAGCTAAATCTGTAACGTGTATATAATCCCTTATGCAGGTACCGTCCTCGGTAGGATAATCATCACCAAATATAAACATTTTTTCACGCTTTCCCATAGCAGTTTGAAGTACAATGGGTATAAGGTGTGTTTCAGGGCTGTGAGCCTCGCCTATCTTGCCGCTTATGTGCGCTCCTGCCGCATTAAAATACCTAAGCGCAACGTATTTTATGCCATATGCATTATCCGCCCATTTAAGCATTTTTTCAATTGCAAGCTTTGTTTCACCATAAGGATTAGTTGGCTCTGTTTTATCTGTTTCGGATATTATTCCTTTTTTGGGCTCGCCGTAAACAGCGGCAGTGGATGAAAATACTATTTTTTTAACTCCCGCCTTGTTCATAGATTCAAGCAATTTCAGCATACTATATATATTATTATCATAATACTTAAGAGGATCTGCCATACTTCCTTCTACAATAGAAAAAGCTGCAAAATCCATAACAGCATCAATATCATTTTCATTAAACACTCTGTCTGTAAATTCACTGTCCCTCAAATCGCCCAAATACAGCTTAGCATTTTTGTGTACAGCTTCTTTATGACCATTTGCAAGATTATCAACTACTACAACGTTATATCCTCTTTCTATAAGCTCATATACAGTGTGACTGCCTATATAACCTGCGCCGCCGCATACCAAAACATTCATAATTCAAGCCTCCTTAAAAGTTTTCTTTTTGTCATCGCCGTAAATATAGAAAGCTCGATAAAATATTTTTCATACGATTTGTACACTGCAATCACAACGGATACCAATAGATTATCTGTTAGCATACATTTTTTCATAATAGTTTTGATATTCTCCGCTTATAATGTTCTCCCACCATTTTTTATTTTCAAGATACCATTTTATTGTCTTTTTGATGCCTTCGTCAAAAAGTGTTTTTGGTTCCCAACCAAGTTCGTTGTGTATCTTAGTGGGATCTATGGCATAGCGCATATCGTGACCGGGTCTGTCAGTGACATATTTTATAAGACTTTCGCTCTTGCCAAGCTCTTTTAATATAGTCTTTACTACCTCAAGGTTAGTCCTTTCGTTGTGTCCTCCGATATTGTAGACTTCACCCACCCTGCCCTTGTGTATAATCAGGTCTATAGCAATGCAGTGATCCTCAACATACAGCCAATCACGAACATTTTCGCCTTTTCCGTAAACAGGGAGCTCCTTGTCATTAAGGGCATTTGCTATCATAAGCGGTATAAGTTTTTCAGGAAAATGATAAGGTCCGTAGTTGTTTGAACATCTAGATATTGTCACAGGCACTTTAAATGTTCTGTAATATGCCTGTACAAGCAGATCGGCAGATGCCTTTGATGCTGAATAAGGGCTTGATGTGTGTATAGGCGTTTCCTCTGTAAAAAACAGATCGGTACGATCAAGCGGAAGATCTCCATAAACCTCATCGGTAGATACTTGGTGATATCTCTTTATGCCATACTTACGGCAGGCATCAAGAAGAACGCTTGTGCCTATTATATTTGTTCTCAAAAATATATCCGGATTTGTTATTGAGCGATCAACATGACTTTCTGCCGCAAAATTAACGATTACATCAGGCTTTTCTTCTTCAAAAAGCTTATATATCAATTCTCTGTCGGCAATATCGCCCTTTATAAATTTAAAACTCGGCTTATTAATAACAGGTTCCAGCGTTTCCATATTTCCTGCATAGGTAAGCGCATCAAGACATATTATTTTATAATCGGGATATTTGTTTGTCATGTAATGCACAAAATTTCCGCCTATAAATCCTGCTCCGCCTGTAACTATAATTTTCATTGTTTCACCTCATATACAAAATATTCGTTTTTTTCATCGTCAAACATAGGAGCATTTGCATCTTTATCGGATATAATAGGAGAATCTATGCCCCAGTCAACGCCGATTGTTGGGTCGTTCCATCTAATACTGCCCTCACTTTCGAAGCAATAGTAGTTATCGGCTTTATATAAAAACTCGACTTCATCCGTAAGAGTGACAAAACCATGACCAAATCCTCTGGGTATCATAAGCTGACGCTTATTATCAGCCGAAAGCTCCACAGATACCCACTTTTTATAAGTAGGAGAACCCTTTCTTAAATCCACAGCCACATCAAGCACACTGCCTTTTGTACATCTTACAAGCTTAGCTTGGCAATGCTCTCCTTTTTGGAAGTGTATGCCTCTTATTGTTCCTTTAACAGAGGAAAAAGATTGATTATCCTGAACAAAGCTGTAAAACAATCCGGCTTCTTCCATTTTCCTTTGTGACCAGCTTTCCATAAACCAGCCGCGCTTATCGCCAAAAACCTGCGGCTCTATAATATATACATCCAAAACATCTGTTTTAATAACGTTCATATAAATCCCTCATATTCTTAATCTTTATATTTTTGGTATGTTATATTGATTTCTATCAATTAAATTTTTTATGCAATTCTTATATAAATAAAATTTTATTATTTTTGTGTATTGCTTTCTGTGAAATAAGCATACAATAAACTTTTTTAAGTATATTCTATATATGCCAAAAAATCAAGTATTAATTAATATTTTCCCTTTTTTTCAAACATTACGCTTATCAAAAATTATGAAAATAAATGTTGAAAAAAGTTTTATTTTGTAAGCAATATAATTAATTAGTGACTTTAAATTTTTATTGTGATATAATTTATTTAAATGAATCATATTGGTTAAATTGTACAAATAATATATATAAAACTCTTGAAATATCACTTAATTTAACGTATTATATGTATATGGGATTTTAAATTAACAGCTTAAGTCAATACCGCATAATTATAATTTTATGGTTTTGGCTAAATTTTCCATACCTTTGTCAAAACTTCTGTTATAAGTTTTTCCCCTGTTATGATAAATTTTATCCAATATCCATTTCATTGATTATGCGCTGTTGTCTTAACATTTACAAAGGAAGTAATAAAATGACAATAATAAATCAACACGGCGGCGATTTAGATTCTATCGAAAGATTATATAAAATTCCAAGAGAAAAAATTATAGATTTCAGTGGCAATATAAATCCTTTAGGTGTTCCGGAAAGTGTAAAAAACGAAATTAAAAAAAACACAGATTTAATCTGCACCTATCCTGATTCGGATTATAAAATTCTCAGGCAGTCTATAGAGGAATATACCGGTGTTAATTATGAAAATATTATAGTCGGAAACGGTGCGACGGAGCTTATTTCACTCTTTATTAAAGCCCTGTCACCCAAAAAAAGCATAATAATCTCACCTGCATATTCGGAATACGAAAGAGAATTAAAATTGACAGGAAGCAGTGTTGAGCTTTTCCCTCTTACGGAGGATGAAAATTTTAAGCTCAATATGCAAAAGCTCATACAAAAGCTTGATTCCGACATAGATCTTGTTGTTTTATGCAATCCCAATAATCCTACCGGCAGCTATCTGACTCTTCATGAGATAGAGTTTCTTTTAAACTTTTGTCTTGATAAAAATATCTTTCTTATGATAGATGAAACATATGTTGAGTTTTCAGATGCCGATAAGCAGGTTGATGCGATGCCTCTTATTAAAAATTATAATAATCTGTTTATAATAAGAGGTACGTCAAAATTTTTTGCTTCACCCGGCCTTAGATTGGGTTACTGCGCCTGCTCAAACAAAAAGCTGCTTGATTTGGCGGTATCAAAAAAAGATCCATGGTCAGTAAATATGCTTGCTAATCTTGCGGGCATAGTTATGTTTAAGGATACTGAATTTATAAAAAATTCAAAAAATATTATTGCTGCAGAAAGAAAAAAATTTATAAGAGAATTATCAAAATTGAAAAAAATTAAGCTTTATGATTCTCAATCAAATTTTATTCTTTTAAAAATATTAGACAATAATATATCGGCAGCAAATGTTTTTGATATCCTCATAAAAGATAATATAGTAATCAGAGATGCATCTGATTTTCCTTATTTGGGCAGTAATTTTTTAAGATTTTGCATACTGTCGCCGGAGCATAATGATTTATTGCTTTTAAAATTAAAAAATATATTTTAGAGAGGTCTTTATTATGAACAATCATTCAGAAGAAAAGTATGAAAACGAAAACATACCGTTTACAATGTTGGAGGCCATTAATGAGGCAAAGCGTTGTCTGCGCTGCAAGGTTCCTATGTGCAAAAAAGGCTGCCCGATTGAAAACGATATACCTGATTTTATTCACGCTCTTTCAAAGGGCAATTTTGGAGAGGCTCGTTCAATCCTTGCGGCAAAAACAAATCTTCCCGCTGTATGCGGCAGGGTATGCCCTCACGAAAAACAATGTGAAGGAAATTGTGTTTTAGGCAAAAAATCAAAAAAAGCAGAGGGTATCAAAATCGGCAAGCTGGAACAATTTGTTGCTGATTTTGATTATGATATGAACCTTATAAGAGAACATATTCCGCCAAAAACAAGAGGAAACGTTGCCGTTATAGGTTCAGGCCCCGCAGGTTTGACTGTTGCCGGCGATTTGGCTCATATGGGCTTTAATGTAACGGTTTACGAGGCGGAAAATGAACCCGGCGGCATTCTCCTTTATGGTATTCCGGAGTTTCGTCTTCCCAAAGATGTAGTCAGAAGAGAAACAAAAAGAATTGCAGAACTTGGTGTAAGTTATATTACAAATACTATAGTAGGTCAGGATATAACTATATATCAAATGTTTGAGAAAGGTTTTGATGCTATTTTTATCGGCACCGGAACCGCCCTTTCAAAAGAGCTTAATATTCCCAATAAAGATTTAAGAGGTGTTATACAATCTCATTATTTCCTTAGAATGGTAGCTCTTTACAACGACCAAAAGCTGAACAAAAAAGAAATTCCTGTTTCTGAAGGTGAAAGCGTTCTTGTTATAGGCGCCGGAAATGTTGCAATGGATGCTTCAAGAACAGCCTTAAGAGTCGGTGCAAAAAATGTAACCGTCATATCCCGAAGCGGTCAGGAAGATATGCCTGCGTCAAAATTTGAATATGACGGCGCTGTAACCGACGGCGTTAAATTTATGTGGAATACTACCCCCATTGAATACATAGGCAATGAAAAAGGCAGACTTGCAGGATTAAAGGTTGAAGTAAACGGAAACGAATTAATTATCCCATGTCAAAAAGTGCTTATAGCCATAGGTTCAAAGCCTGCTAAAAGAATTATATCAACAACTCCAGAGATAGAGGTAAATGATGCAGGTTATGTTATTACAAAAGAAAGGCCTTACGGTATGACAACTCTTAAAGGTGTATTCGCAGGCGGAGATGTTGTACATCATCCGGCAACGGTTGTTTTGGCAATGAAAGCCGCCAAAAAAGTTGTAGAGGGTATTTCTTCTTACGTAGATGCAAAAAAACTTTTAGGAGAATAAATCTAAAAAAACCATATATAAAAAAGGCAAGTTTTAAAACTTGCCTTTTTTACTTTTAAATATTATTGAACATTCTGAATTTCTTCAACTAAATCCATATCATTTGCAGCATATTTTTCATAAAGAGGCTGCATTGCCTTTTGAAATGCCGCAACATCTGTAACTGGCGTTATTGTACAGCCTTCAGCTTTAACAGTTTCTTCAGCCGCTTTTTCTGTTTTTGCCCATTCTTCTCTTTCAAGCTCTGAAGAGAGAAGAGCTGCTTCCTTAACCATAACCTTATCATCGGCTGATAATGAATTGTAAACATCCGCATTCATTATCATCATTTCAGGTATTCTTGTATGTTCATCAATAGTATAATATTTAGCAACTTTGTAATGACCTGTACTTTCATAACTTGGCCAATTATTTTCAGCTCCGTCTATTGTTTTATTTTCGAGAGCCGGCAAAACATCACTGTAACCCATGGCAACCGCCTGAGCGCCAAGCATATTAACCATATCAATTGCCATCTCGTTGTCTTGTACTCTTATTTTAAGCCCTGCTAAATCTTCCGGAGTTTTTATTTCCTTAACTGAGGTATAGAAGTTTCGTGCCCCTGAATCATACCATGCCAAGCCCATAACATTGGCTGTATCAACCAAATTTTTAAGAAATTGCTCACCAACATCGCCATTGAGCACTTTCCACATATGTGATGAATCTCTATACAAATAAGGAAGCTGGAGTATATTAAGCTCCGGTGAAAAATTGGCTAAAGGCGCAAGACTTACACGCATAAGAGTAACATCACCGTTTCTTACCATAGGCACAACATCACCTTCGTCACCGTATTCACCGTTAGGGTGAACTTCGACATTAATCCTGTTATCTGAATTTTCCTTAATCAGCCTTGCAAATTCATATGCGCCAAGAGTAGTGGGATAGTCTTCTTTTTGATTTTCGGAGTATGTCCAAATAATAACATCGCCGCTTTCGGTTTTATCATCGCCTTCGGCTTTGTTATTTTCAGATTTATCTGATGAATTATTCATGCTTTTTCTTATTTCTTCAGCGCTCTTTCGTGGTCTTCTTACGGTTGTCGTTGATGATGCTTCGGAAGAATTTGAATTTTCATCTGCTTTATCTGCGCAGCCCGCAAAAATACTTACCGTTAAAAATAACGATAAAATCAATGCAAATTTCTTCATTTAATATTCCCTCTTTCTTAAAAAATATATTTAATTTATGTAATTATGCAAGCATTAACTAAAAATACAAAGCAGTCTTTAAAGCTTGCACATTATAATACTTACATCGTCCGATTCATATTTTTTGCTTTCGTCGTAATTATAAAATTGATCCAAAACTATATCGATAATATCATCCAGCGATTCATCTCCATATTTTGTATAAGTAAGCAAAATAGATTTTAAGCGCTTTGTAAACTCATTGTTATCATCTTTGTAATAAAAATCCGACAAGCCGTCTGTATTAAAAAAAAGATAATCGCCATTTTCATAACTTATTTTATTGTTTGAATAAACCACATCCTGCAACATTCCAACAGGAACACCTCCAAGCTGCAGCTCCGATGCACTTTTTTTATTTGGCTCAATAAAAATAGGAAAGCTTTGACCTGCATTTGAATACAACACAGTTTTTTCTTCTATATCTACAATGGCATAAAAAACACAAGCATACATCTGGTTGTCAGATCCTTCAAAAATGCTGCAAAACTGACGATTCATTGCGTTTAAAAGCCTGTTTGGTTCATCATATTGATAAACAAGAGTATTAAACATCATGCCAAGCATAGATGTTAAAAGAGCGGCTGATATTCCATGCCCCGAAACATCGCCTAAAACAATGCCTATTCTGTTTGCATCAAGCATTTTTGCATCAAAAAAATCACCGCCGATTTCAAGAGCCGGAAGATACCGGCTCTTAATTTCAAGCTCGCCTATTTTTGAATTAATGTCTTTTATTATAGAGCGCTGAACTTTTCTTGCCGTTTTAAGCTGAAAATCCAAAAGCTGTGTTTTTTCTTTAAGCTCGTTATACTGCATACTTATTCTGTCGCTTAAGTGCTTAACTCTTAAAAGAGATTTAACCTTTGAAATAAGAACAGTGCTGTCAAAATTTTTGGGAATATAGTCATCGGCACCGGAATGCAGCGAACGAAGCACATAATCCTTTGTTTCAGCCTCAAGCATAATAAGAATTAAACAATACTTTGTTGCTGCATCCGATTTTGTGATTTTACATACATCAAAACCGCTCATGTCATTAAAATCCGAATTGAGCAGTATCAAATCCGGATTGAGCATTTTTATTTTTGCCAATGCAGTTTTACCGCCCATAGCCGTATAAATTTTTGAATCATCCGCATCAAGAAATTTACATATAAGGTCAAGATTTTTTTCATCCTTGTCAACAATAAGAATTTTATCCATTTGACCCCACCTTTTTGCTGAATTTTATAATATTACCCTCTTTATTAAAGCTGAGCTTATCAACCAAAGCCATAACAAGCTTAATTCCTCTTCCGCTTTCCATAAAAAGGTCTTCAGCTTTTGTATTTTTTTTCGGAGAAATAATATGATTATAATCAAATCCGGCGCCTTCGTCACAGATTCTTACAAACAGAATATTTTTAACAATTTTTACAGATATGCTGACACGCTTGGTTTCATCCTGATGATTTCCGTGTATAACCGCATTATACAGAAGCTCGCTTAAAACAAGCTTTATATCCTGTATATCATCGGGAGAAGGATCGCTAATATTTTTATTTATAAAAACCATACAATCGTTGGTAAGCGTCTTTGCATTTATAATTTTACTCGAAATGGCAGCTTCATATTTACTCTCCATCATAACAATTACCCCCCCTAAATATTAAGGCTCAAGAGGAATATTGCTGTGCTTTTTTACCATTGTAAGCATAGTTCTGTTTTCTTTATCCAGATATTCATAATCAAACTCATCAATAAGAGCCTTAATCATCAACAATCCCATATCATCGTCTTCTATTGCGATTTGGGAAGACTGCTCAACTAAAATTATAATTTTTATTTTATTTTCAAATATCTCAAAGCTTATCTGTAAATCCGAATTTTCTTTGGGCAGACAATGCTTTATGATATAAGTGCTTGCCTCGGAAACAGCCGCCTTAATATCTTCTATTTCGTCAATGTCAAACTTCATACGATTTGCAACAGAAGAAGCCGTAAGACGGGCAGCCGAAACATATGCCGCATCAATCGGCAAAGTTAAACTGATTTTATTGCTCATCTTTTTCACCTTCTATCGAAAATACTTTATCCAAATTAGTTATTTTAAAAAGCTTATATAAAGTGGATTTAATGTTTAAAAGAGAAATTTCACCTCCAAACTCCTTTGTTTTTTTAAGAACTGCAATAAGTGACCCTAAGCCCGTACTGTCAATATAAACAAGCTTGTCACAGTCAATTTCAATATTTATTTTTTTTTCTTCAAGCAGCTCAAGCAGTTCAGATTTAAATTCCTGTGAATTAAAGATATCAATTTCACCCTGAACGCTTACCTCCCATATATTTTTGCTTTCGTTATAATTTTTTTCAATTAAGTGATCCATGTTTAACTCCTCCTAACGTTGTATTGTAATTTTGTGACTAAGGATCGCATATTCAGAAAACTTATAAATATATAAATTATATAAATATTTTGATAAATATAAACATAAAATAAAGCTTTAGATAAGATACAAAAACTGTTTAACCAACGGGTCTTTTATAAAAGCAGCTTGCAAGAAAGCGAAGAATTTTAAATTTCTTTTCTTTATAAGAATAATATAACATAAATTAAAAAATTTTTAAACAAATTTTGAAAAAATATACAAAAAAATTTGTTGATGTGGTAAAATATAACCTGAATATTTTATAGTAATGCTTATTAATTGCCAAAATAAGGAAAACAACCGCAATTTTCGCCAATATTTTATATAAGAATTGCGTAAGCAGTTCGATTGACTGCGGCTGTATTTCGGTTCTTTTAATTTTAGTATTTCCTATTAAAATCTTTTTCAACATACAAAACAAAGGAGATTAAGTATGAAATTAGGATATTTGGGACCAAAAGGCTCTTTCTCCGAGCAGGCTGCTCTTAAGGCTGAGGAATGTTCTGTCCTCAGCGAGTATCACACTATAAAAGACGTCATCGAAGCCGTTGAATACGGTGAAATAGACGAAGGTATAGTGCCGATTGAAAATTCAACCGATGGTACTATTAATGTTACTGTAGACAGCTTAATATTTGATTCAAGCCTTTTTATAAAAAAACAACTTGAAATATCAATTGAACAAAATTTTCTTGTTAAAAAAAATGCCGATGTTTCAAAAATCACAAAAATTTTATCCCATCCTCAAGGCTTTGCTCAATGCCGAAAATTTTTATCAGAGAATTTTCCTTATGCCGAAACAATACCTACGGCTTCAACCTCCGATGCTGCAAGGCTTGTCAGTGAAAGCAGCGAAAATATTGCCGCTATAGGGCTTAAAAATTCAGCGGATATTTACAATCTGCATCTTTATAAAGAAAATATTCAAGACAGAAATGATAATTTTACAACTTTTGTCGTTTTGTCAAAAAAAGAAATGCAGCCCTCGGTTAATGGCAAAAAAACCTCCGTTGCATTTTCAACCGAAAATAAACCCGGTCAGCTTTATAAAATTTTGGATATATTTTTTTTGTGGGATTTAAACCTTACAAAAATCGTTTCTCGCCCAATGAAAAATAAAACAAGAGAATATGTTTTTTTTGTTGACTTACAGGGAGATAATAACGATAAAGATCTACTCGATGCATTAAATATGATAAAAAGAAAAACCTATTTTTTTAAATTTTTAGGTTCTTATCATGTTTATGATTTCAGAAAAAAATAATATTGTCGGTTAAAGCAGTATATTCTCAGCTTTACAGGCTTTTTGTTTAGCCCTTGCGTTTGATTATTTATTTAAAGAATGATAAAATTAAAGCATTGACTAAATAATTATATTATGTATTATATGCTTGTTTAAGGGAGATATTCTTATGATAGAAACAGACAGTAAGCTTTTTGTAACACAAAACATAAAAATAATAGAAATGCTGAAAAGCCAGCTTCTGGGACATATTGCCGATTTATATGCAAATATGAACGATGAGGGCGAAAGCTTTGAAAAAAGAATTGAAATTTTTGTAAATTTGATTATAATTAATTATGCCCTTGCCGCAAAATTAGGCATAAGTCCTTCGGTTCTGGATATAAATGTCATAAAAAAGCTTAAAATAGGAGCCTTGGATAATAACAACGTAATTTACGGCGAGGTTATAGAGCTTTTGCGGCATTTAAAGAACCGCTGCTGATTTAAGGAGTAAATTATATGGATAAAATTAATATTAATGCTTTGGAAATGCTCTTTCCCTATGCCCTTGCAAACGAAAACAGGGAAATTATAATTTCCAATGATGCTTTCGATTCTGCGTTTTCGGTTAAAGAAAATACAGAAAGCAGGCTTAAAATAACCGATTTAATTCCGGAATTTAACTTTAATATTAAAAAACAAACAGCCGTTATAAGAGCCAAATGCTATAGGGTTTTTTGTATGCCCGACAATGAGCTTGAAAAACATTATCATATTTTTTTAATTGAAAATGGATGCAGTCAAGATAAAAACTGCGTTGTCAACAAAATTCTTGTAAGCCTTATATTTATAGATAATTACAATGAAGTTCTTGATACAATAGAAGATGTAAGACATCCTCTTCTTCTTGCCCTTGTAGACAGAAAGCTTAACAAAATGGCAAGAGATTTGGGCGGAATAGTAAAAAATTTTGAAAAGGATAAATATATTTTTCTGTTTTCGGAAGATAAGCTTGAATATTTAAAAGAAACAAAATTTTCCATTCTAAATTCTGTAAGAGAAATCGACATGGGCAACAAGCTTCCCTTAACCTTATCGATAGGCATAGGTATGGGAGGCTCCAGCCTTTATCAATCTATGGAATTTGCCAGAGCTGCCATAGATCTTGCCTTGAGCCGAGGCGGCGATCAGGTTTTAATAAAAGATCCGGAAAGATATTATTTTTATGGGGGTCACTCCAAGGAAATAGGCGCAAACAGCCGAGTAAGGGCAAGAGTTAAGGCGTTTGCTCTTACAGAACTTATAGAGGAAGCATCTGATGTAATAATAATGGGTCATAAAAACTGTGATCTTGACTGTCTTGGTTCGGCTGTTGGAGTTTTTTCGATAGTTGATGCAATGCAGAAAAAATGCAGCATTGTTTTAAATAAGGTTACAAGCGCAATAAGCATACTTTATGATCGCCTTTTAGAAAAGCCTGACTTTATGAATGTTTTTATAAATACACAACAGGCTCTTAATAAAATAAACGATAAAACTCTGCTGATTGTGGTGGATACTCATATACCGACTATTTGCGATGCTCCGGAGCTTCTTGAAAATGCAAAAAAAATTGTTGTATTTGACCATCACAGAAAAAGCGCCGAGTTTATAAATAATGCCGTACTTTCATATCACGAGCCATATGCATCCTCTGCAAGCGAACTTATAACGGAAATGCTGTTATATACAAACAAGCATATAAACCTTACAAGCATAGCCGCTGATGCCCTGCTTGCCGGAATAACAGTAGATACAAAAAACTTTGCGCTTAAAACCGGTACAAAAACATTTGAAGCAGCCGCTTATCTCAGAAGAAACGGAGCCGACCCGGTAAGAGTAAGAACACTGTTTAAAAGCAGTTTTGATCTTTACAAAGCAAAAACAGAAGTTGTTTCAAATGCGGAGTTTTATCTTAAAAATATGGCAATATCCGTATGCGGAAAATATGATGACAATCCTACACTTCTTGCAGCCAAGGCGGCAGATGAGCTATTGTATATAAATAATGTGGAAGCAAGCTTTGTTTTGTTTGATAACGGATCGGGAACATCTATCAGCGCAAGAAGCTTAGAAAATATAAACGTTCAGGTTATTATGGAAAAATTGGGCGGCGGCGGGCATCAATCAGTTTCAGCCGTTCAGCTTAAGGGCATAGGAATAGATGAAGCAATAAAAATGCTTAAAAACGCCATTGATGAATACTTAAAGGAGGAAAAATAAATGAAAGTTATTTTGCTTGAAGATATTAAAGGTGTGGGAAAAAAGGATCAAATAATAAATGCCAGCGACGGATATGCCAAAAATTTTCTTTTCCCAAAAAATTTAGCGGTTGAAGCCAATAAATCAAACATTACGCATCTTGACAACAAAAAGAAAAATGAAGAAGCTAAAAAACAGACAGAGCTTGAAAATGCTCAAAGCCTTTGTAAAGAAATTGAATCAAAAATTATAACAATATCGGTTAAAATCGGTGATAACGGCAAGCTTTTCGGTGCTGTTACCAGCAAAGAAATAAGCTCCGCCCTTAAAAGCCAAGCTATGCTTGATATTGACAAAAAGAAAATTGTGCTTTCAGAGCCTATCAAAACAATAGGCGAAAGATTTGTTGAAATCAAACTTCATCCAAAAGTTACGGCAAAGCTTAAGGTTAATGTAATTGAACTAAAATAGATTTATAAATTAAGGAAGATCTGTTATGGATGAAAATAATAATACTCCCTCCCCTCATATACCCCCTAATGATGCGGAAGCAGAACAGGCGGTTTTAAGCTGTATGCTTTTTGATTCTCAGGAAGCATTAAGCATAGCCTGCGATGCTCTTGACGCCGAAGATTTTTACAGGCCGCAGCATAAAATTATTTTTTCCGCAATAAATTATCTGTATTCTTATAACGAAGCGGTAAATCTTATAACGCTTAAAAACAGGCTTGAAAAAATGAGCGCATTTGAACAGGTTGGCGGCTTTGAATATTTAACGGAAATAGCCGGCTTTGTTTCAACATGGGCAGCTATAAGGTCATATGTAAAAATAGTAAAAGAAAAATCCGTTTTAAGAAAATTGATATCCGCCGGCAACAATATGAGTTTAATGGGATTTTCCGATGATCCCAATGCTGATGAAATTATAGGAAAAACCGAAGCGGTATTTGAAGAAATATCTAAAACAGATAATGATAATGGATTTTCTCATATAAAAGAGGTCCTTGAGGTTGCAATTGATGAAATTGAAGAAAATTATAAAAGCGGAAACAAAATAATAGGAATTGAAACAGGCTTTGTTGATCTTGATGCAAAGATTTCCGGGCTTCAAAAATCCGATTTGATTTTGATTGCGGCAAGACCTGCCATGGGCAAAAGTGCTTTTGCTTTAAATATAGTACTTAACGTATCTATACGAAAAAATATAACAACCGCTATTTTTAGTATGGAAATGTCCGAAGAGCAGATTGCAAACAGGCTTATGTGTTCTCATGCTTACATAGATTCTCAAAAGCTTACATCGATGAATATGGAGCCTGACGATTGGAATAACTTAGCCAGAACTGCCGGTGAAATATCTCAGGCTCCTATTTATATCTCTGATAAAACCAACGTATCTGTTATGGAGCTTAGGACGCAATGCAGAAAGCTAAAAAAAGAAAAGGATCTCGGTTTGATTATAATCGATTATCTTCAGCTTATGAACGGCGGCGGAAGAAGCGAATCCAGGCAGCAGGAAATTTCCAATATTTCAAGGTCGCTAAAAAATCTGGCAATTGAGCTTAATATTCCTATAATTGCCCTTTCCCAGCTTAGCCGAGCTGTTGAACAAAGGCCTAATCACCGCCCTATGCTTTCGGATTTAAGAGAATCCGGAGCAATAGAGCAAGATGCTGATGTGGTATGCTTTTTATACAGAGATGAATATTATAATCCCGAAACAGAAAAACCCGGACAGGCTGAATTAATAATTGCAAAAAACAGAAAAGGATCTGTAGGAACTGTTGAGCTTATGTGGCTTGGACAATATACAAAATTTGAAAATATAGAAAGACGATATTCCAATATCTAACCGACAAGTAAACAATTTTTTGTAATAATATTAATTTTCATAAATCGTATATTATAAAAAGGAGATATTATATGATAAAATCAAAAGGCTTAAAAGTATCCGTAATTATATTTGCGATTATCTTTTCAACATTGATTTTTTTTACAGGCTGTTTATCAGATGTCTTTGGAAAAAGCTATCCAGATACCGGGCTAAGAGTTCATTATATTGATGTAGGGCAGGCAGACAGCATATTAATTCAAGGCCCAAACAATAAAAATATGCTTATCGATGCCGGAGAAACAAAGGATAATGCCGTACTAAATTATATTGACAGTTTGAATATAAATAGGCTTGATGTTGTTATCGCCACTCATCCTCATTCTGATCATATATCCGAAATGGACGATGTTATAAAAAAGTATGACATAGGAGAATTTTATATGCCAAAAGTCAGCCACAGTTCAAAAACCTTTGAAAATATGCTTGATGCCTTGAGCGAAAAAAATATTTCTCCTATTGCGGCAAAAGCAGGAATGAGCTTTGAATTTGACGGCTTAAATTGTGAAATCCTTGCCCCTGTAAATGACAATTACGAAAGCCTAAATAATTATTCCGTTGTTATAAGATTAACCTATGGAGAAAATAAATTTTTATTTGCGGCAGATGCCGAAGAACTTTCTGAAAAAGAAATATTAAACAGTGCCGCAGATATACATTCTGATGTTTTAAAGGTAGGCCATCATGGTAGCTCTACCTCAACAAGCAGTGAATTTCTTAAGGCTGTAAACCCAACCTATGCCGTTATTTCATGCGGAGAAAACAATGAATATGGTCACCCTCACAAAGAAATTATAGAAAGACTTAAAAATATAAATACATATATTACAAAAGATTTAGGCACAATTGTTATAACAAGTGATTCAAAAAATATTAATGTATATACGGAAAATAATTTGCCTATCCAAAACAAAAAAGAAGCAGGCTCCATACAAACTTATATAGGAAATATTAATACAAAAAAATATCATTCAAAAGACTGCTCTTCTCTTCCCGGCGAGGGAAACAGAATATACTTTAAAAGTATTGAAGAAGCCGAAAGCCAAGGCTACACAGCTCATAAAAACTGTATTAAATCTTATTAAATATTCAGGAGAAAAAGCATAAGAAGAAAAGCCAGAGAAGTTAAGAAATTTGATAAATAATGTTTATTGTAAATAAATACAACATCATTTGTAAATTTGATAAAAGCTATTGCAATTTTATATCGTTTGTGTATAATATTATTAAAAGATTTCTTCCGGGTACGAATTAAAAATTGTTTATAACCAACACTATTTTTATGGGATAATAGACCTCTTAAATCTTGGCTGCAGGCTGTATTTAAAATACAGAGCACAAAAGATTTAAGGGCTACAACCACCTTGCTTTAAGGTTTTAAGCCTTATTAATAAACGACTCGGCAGAATCTTTTTTAAATATGAAATATAGGTGATATAATGGGTGAAATAGGCAAAGTAATTAAAGTTAACGAAAACAAAATAACTGTTGAGCTTGAAAGAAAAGAAGCCTGTGCAAAATGCCGTGCCTGTTCAGTCGGGATGAAAAGCGAAACAATGGTTATAGAATGCTTTAATTCCTGCGAAGCAAAGCTTAACGAAAAAGTGGAAATTGTGCTTGAAGAAAAAAATTTTATTCAGGCTGTTTTAATAATGTATGGCATTCCCTTTGTATTTTTTGTTGTCGGTCTTTCGGCAGGATACTATATATCCAATATGCTTAACATATCCGCAAAAGAAATAATAGGCTTTTGTTCGGGAATCGTTTTTGTTATGATAAGCTATTTATGGATAAGAGCAAACGAACACCATTGGAAAAACAAAAAATTTATTCCAACAGCAATAAAAATAGTTGAAGAATAAAATACAAATTTAGCAAAATTCATATTCAAAGATCACTGAAAATTTTTAAAGATTCATTGCCGAAATGTTTTAATGGCAAATGAATCTTTTTTATTTGTCTATTATCGTTTTTTGGTGTAAAATATAATTATGACACCGTTAAATTATAAGTTTTAAGGAAGCTAATTATATGAAAATTTTAATTGACGCAGATGGATGCCCTGTTGTAAGCTTAACAGTTGAAATTGCAAAAGAATTTAATGTTAAAGCTGTCATAATAAGCGATACTTCTCATATTTTTAACTCGGATTATGCCGAAACAATAGTTGTGTCAAAAGGACAAGACAGCGCTGATTTTTACATAGTAAATCATTTAAATGAAAATGATATTATTATAACTCAGGATTTCGGCCTTGCCGCTATGTGCCTTGCAAAAAATGCAATACCTATAAATCAATACGGCTTTATTTATGACGACAGCAATATTGATATTATGCTTATGCGGCGCCACGAAAACAGAATGTTAAGACATCGTGGCATAAAGCGACACATAAAAAACATTAAAAAAAGGACCAAAGCGGATGATAAAAAATTTGTATTTAAATTAAGAAGTGTTCTGGAAAAATTAAAATAATATAAAAAGGATGGTAAAATTGATTCTTTCAGGTGTTCCAATTTGTTTAATAATTTTTGTTTCATCAACAATAACAATACAAATAATGCTTAGAAGAAATAAATCAGGCTTTAAAGAAAAATGTGAAGAATATATAAAAAGAGAAGAAATGGCAGAAAATACAATTAAAAAAATGCCGTCAGATCTCCCCTATATTTATCCCGATAAAAATATTCTCCCTGTAAAAGAATATCCCGATAAAGCCGAATTTAAAAAAATTTTAAAAAAACAAAAAGCCTGCATAAGAAAATCAGAACTTGAAATGATATATTTTGAAGAAAATTACTCAAATACAGATTTAAAGCTTAAATACGGAAAAAACAACCTCGATAAAATAACCTGCCTCGAAGAGCATTACAATGGATATATCTATTCTCTTCTTGATTGGGCAAAAGAGCTTATAGCACTTGATAATATACAAGATGCGCGTATAGTTCTTGAAGAAGCGATAAGAATGAATTCTGACATAAGCCAAACTTACATTCTTTTATCTGATATTTACTCCGATAATAAAAAGCTGCTTTCGGAATTAAAACAAAAGGCTCAAAAAAATAAACTTCGCCTAAAGGATAAAACAATAGAATACATAGATTCCAAAATAGAGTGCATATAAACCGAGTCTTTAATCATAGGAGGCATATTATGGCATTTACAAAACAACAGCAGCTCGCTATCGATTCAAAAAATAAGGATATATTAGTTTCTGCTGCTGCAGGCTCCGGCAAAACTACTATTCTTGTTGAAAGAATTATAAAAATGCTTTTGGATAAAAATGATCCGACAACAATAGATTCTATGCTCGTAGTCACATTTTCAAGAGCTGCAGCCGCTGAGATGAGAAAAAGAATTTTTTCTGCTTTTAGCGAAGAAGTAAATAAAGATCCTAAAAATAAATATCTTAGAAATCAGCTTTCAATGATAAATCAGGCGGAAATAACAACATTGGATTCTTTTTTTCTATCCGTTGTTAAAAAGTATTTTAAAGCCGCTGATGTCGATCCTAATTTCAGAATAGGTGACAGCGCTGAATTAGAGCTTCTTTCATCTCAGGTTTTAGATGATTATTTTCAAGAGCTTTATGAAAAAAATGATGAACAATTTTTATATCTTTGCGATGTATATTCCTCAAAACCCACAGATGATGCCCTTGAACAAATTGTTCTTAATATTTCAAAAAAAATTGAAAATGTAATCTATCCTGAAAAATGGTTTAAAAATGCATATGAACAGTTTAATTTTTCATCGGAAACCGATTATTTTAAATCAGATATTTTTAATAATATAAAATCGGAGGGGCTTAAAATTATTTCGGAAAGCGAAAAATACATAGATGAGATAAAAAAAGTACATGACATCTTTAATGCAAAGCTTCCTAAATTTTTAATAGATGATATTGAAACTGCATCTAAAATTAAAGCCCTTATTGAAAATGATAATAACTTAGAGCTTTTTAATTATATGAAGCTGATATCAGCTCCTCGTTTTTTTTCTCCATGTCGTATAGCTAAATCAATTGAAGATGAAAAAGTATCTCAATATATCAAATGCTGCAGAAATAATTATAAGGATATGATTTTGGAATATGCCGTCTACTTTGAAAAAACTCCTCGGCAGTATTTAGAAGAATATTCTTATTTATATAAAATTACAAAAAAATTGGCTGAATTAACATTAACATATAATCAAAGATTTTTTAAACTAAAAAAAGAAAAAGCCTTATTCTCTTTTTCTGATATAACCCAACTATGCCTTAAGGTTTTGATGGATGAAAACGGAAATCCTACTCAGGCAGCAAAGGATTACAGAAAAAAATTTAATGAAATAATAGTTGACGAATTTCAAGACAGCAATTTTATTCAAGATTGTATACTTACAGCAATATCAGGAAAATCTGACGGACATCCGAATATGTTTATGGTAGGTGATTTAAAGCAGTGTATTTATAAATTCAGAGGTTCTGAACCATCTATGTTTAATGATAAGTACAATCGATTTAAAAATAATGTATGCGGTGATGAAGAAAAAATAGATCTTAATAAAAATTTTAGAAGCAGACAATGTGTTGTTGACTGCATAAACTTTATTTTTAAGCAAATTATGAGTGAAGATATAGGAGAGGCAGCATATGATGAAGCAGCTATGTTGTATGCAGGCGCAGATTATCCTCAGCCGGACGATAAAAATATTAATTACTCAACAAACTGTGAATTTCATATAATAAACTCTGCAAAAGACAATAATATTTCTCAAATTAACGAAACAGATGAAATTATTAATGAATACCGCAGCGCAGAGCTTGAGGCATCTTTTATAGCAAAACGAATAAATGAGCTTATTTTCAAAGAAAAAATATCAGTTTATGACAATAAACTTAAAGCTTACAGACCTGCCGTATATAAGGATTTTGTAATACTTATGAGAGGCACAAAAAAAACCGCTCCTATTTTTACGGAAATACTTTCCGAAAACAGCATACCGTCATTTTGCTCAAACGGAGCCGGTTTTTTTAATGTTATAGAGGTAAAAACAATTTTATCCCTGCTTTCGGTAATAGATAATCCATATCAGGATATTGATTTGATTGCCCTTCTTCATTCGCCTATATACTCATTTAGCGCTGATGAACTGCTTGAAATAAGATTATGCGAAAAAAACTGTTATTTTTACAATGCAATAAAAAGCTATGTTGAAAATAATTCTGATAATACACATTTAAAGCAAAGATTGATTGATTTTTTGTCAGATTTAAAAAGGTGGTCATATTCTGCAGTATCAAAACCTATAAGTGAAATGCTTTATATTTTATATAACGAAACAAATTATTACAATTATGTCGGTATGCTCTCAAACGGCAGTATAAGACAAGCTAATCTCGATAACCTTTGTGAAAAAGCAAAAAGCTTTGAAGATATGGGTTTTAATGGACTTTTTAAGTTTACAGCCTTTATATCGTCAATTAAAACAATAAGCGGCGATATGGAAGCATCGGCAGCTTCTGAATCCGAAAACCTTGTTAGAATTATGACAATACATAAAAGTAAAGGCCTTGAATTTCCTTTTGTTTTTTTAACCTCTCTCGGCAGCAAATTTAATCTTAGGCAAACAAGCGATAATTTTTTGCTTCATACCAATTTAGGGCTTGCTTCCAAAATAAATAAAATGCTTTCGCCCGAAAATTTTAAAAATAATGAAGAAATTTTGTTAAAAAAAACAATGCCAAAAATTTCTTATAAATCTCAATATTTTAACTATACTGCCGATATAATAAAAAAGGAACAGTTTTCAGAAGAAATGCGTCTTTTATATGTTGCCCTTACAAGAGCCAAAGAAAAATTTATTATGGTTGGTGTGTGTGATATTGAATCAAAGGCGTTTAAAAATAAATTTACCGGTATAATACCTTCAGAGCCTGCGCTTTATCCAAAAAATCTTTCAAATAATTATATGGATTGGATATTAAAAGCTCTTTCTAGGCATCCTGACAATGTCGAGCCGATTGTTTCTTATGAAAATCCTTATGGTTTAAATAATATTTTTAAAGCTGAACAATCCAAATTTTATATTAAAATATCAAACCGAAGCGAGCTTGAGATAAAAAAGAGAGAGCTTAATTTAAGTCTTGACAAATGTTTTGAAAATCTGGAAAAGCTTGATTTTAAAATTGATTACAGCGGATTTAAAAAAGAAGTTTTTTCCTCTCTCTCTTTTAATTATCCATACGAATCGGATTTAAAGCTTCCCTCAACAGCTTCTATTTCCGAAATAAAAAGGAATTATCAGCCTGAAATAATTGAAGAGGATACAACACAATATTTAAATAATAATTATGCTTCAGATTTTCCTCTCCCCGATTTTTACGGTGAAAAAAAAGAGGACTCTTTTTCAATTCTTCGAGGCACAGCTTTTCATACTGTTATGGAGCATATCGATTTTAATATAAAAACATATAAAGAAATCAAACTTTTTATTGAAAATTTAAAAGAAAATAATATTCTTTCATGTGAACAGTTTAAAAGCATTAATATAAACAAAATTTTAAATTTCTTAAATTCAGAGCTTTGTCAAAGGATAAGAAATTCCAAATGGATATTCAGAGAAGAGCCGTTTGTTATGGGAATGAAGCCAAATGAAATTTATCCCGATGAACAATATTCCGATTCAGACTGCACCATACTTCTTCACGGAATAATAGATTTATATTTTATAGAAGATGATTATATTGTTTTATTAGACTATAAAACAGATAAAATCACTTCTGTCGGCAAAATAAAAGAAAAATACAATCTTCAGCTTCAGCTTTACAAAAGAGCGCTTGAAAAAAGCCTTGGCAAAAAGGTTAAAGAAACTTTTCTATATCTTTTTGACATTGATAAATATGTTAATATTTGACAAAATTCTTCTGTTTTGTATATAAAAAATTTTATGTCATAAAATAAATTCGATGACAAATAAGTCCGCCAACTCTTAGGCGGCGGCAGTAATGCAAAACGGAGGAATATTATGAAAAATATAGGCATATTAGGTGATTATGTCAAAACAAACAGACTTTTAACCTGTCTGCACTCTGATTTTAGTGCTCTTAATATATTTAAAATAACTCCGTGTTCATGCCATCATCTTTATGATGCTGACATAGTAATTTTAAATAAATATCAAAAAAAAATAAATTTAAAATATATTTCTAAAAAAGCTGCAATAATAATAAATTCAGACAGTTTTTTTAAAGAAAATCCTATTTTTTTAAGAGCATCAAATTTTATTACCACAGGCTACAGCAGCAAATCAACTCTTACGGTTTCTTCTGTCAGCCTAAATGAGGTAAATTCTGTATTGTGCTGCCTTCAGCGCTCTATAAAAACTTTAAGCGGATATGAGCTTAAAGAACGTGAATTTATTATACAGGCTCATTACGATAATATAAGTCTGCTTCTTACGGCGGCAGCAGCTGCATTATATTTGGGAATAGATGAAGCAAAAATTAAAAATATTTTTAAATAAACTATTCTATAAGCTAAACCTTTTGAATAAATATATTAAAGAAACTTACAACACAGAGGGGAGCATATTAAATGCACAATGATTTAAGACAAAACAACATAGTAACCATTTCGGGAGAAATTATTTCAGATTATACTTATACACATGAAGTATTCGGCGAAAAATTTTATTCATTTAACCTTGCATCAAAACGCTTAAGCTCAAATTCAGACATTATACCTGTAACAATATCAGACAGATTAGGTGTATTTGATATTTTTAAAATAGGCTCCAGAGTTACAATAAATGGTCAGTTAAGAAGCTACAATGATTTTTCTCAACAAAAAAATCATCTTATTTTAACCGTTTTTACAAAAGACATACAACCTGAAGAAGAAGATGAAAAAGCAATCCCAAATCAAGTTTTGCTAAACGGCTTTATATGCAAAAAGCCAATTTACAGAACAACTCCTTTTGGCAGAGAAATTTCAGATATTCTTTTGGCGGTAAACAGAGCCTACAATAAATCCGACTATATTCCATGCATAGCATGGGGAAGAAACGCAAAATTTGCAGGAAAACTCAATGTAGGTGATAATATAAAGCTTACAGGCAGAATGCAAAGCAGAAATTATCAAAAAAAGCTTGAAGACGGAACGATTTTGGTAAAAACAGCCTATGAAGTTTCCATATCTAAGCTTGAGCTTGTTTCCGAATAAAACAGCTTTGATTGATTTTTACATAAAATCAAAGCACAGTATTTTATATATTTTTTGTTGAAATTATGCATTTATTTCAGGTTTTTTTTCTTAATTGTTGACAAACCCCTCTACTTTATAGTATCCTTATAAATGATTAAGGTACTTAATTTATAAGTAAATGGAGGGGATAAAATGAAAAGCAGGTTAGTCATTGAATATAATGAATTGAATGTTGACGAAACTAAGCTTATAAAAGCCGCTAAAGAATGTTGGCTCAAAAAAGGAAATAAAATAAAAGATATCGATAGTATAGATCTTTATCTTAAGCCCGCTGAAAAAAAGTGTTACTATGTTATAAAAGACTGCAACGGCACAACTGAAAACGATTGTTTTGAGGTGTGATAAATATTGTCACTTCAAAAATTAAAGGTTTCAGCCTTTTTTATTTTTGTATAATGTACTTAATTTAAAAGAAACATTTTTAATATAACCGACAACAAACAAATAAGTAAGTCCCCGCCTATACAGGCAGGGACTTACTTATTTTAAAAGATTATTCTTTTTTTGCTCTTTTAGCAATAACTTTATCCATAACATCTTTGGGAGCTTCTTCATATCTGATAAATTCCATAGTAAACTCCCCTCTTCCTTGGGTTGCAGAACGAAGCTCTGTGGAGTAATTAAGCATCTCCGCCAACGGCACTTCAGCTTCTATACACTGCTTGCCTTCGCTCTCATGCATGCCTAAAATTCTGCCTCTTCTTTTGTTCATACTGCCCATAATATCTCCTGTATAAGAATCAGGAACTTTTACGGAAGCTTTGTATATTGGCTCTAAAATTACAGGCTTTGCTTTGGCAAAGGCATCTTTAAAGGCAATATGCGTAGCCATTTTAAACGCCATTTCCGAAGAATCCACAGGGTGATAGGATCCGTCAACCAAAGTTGCTTTTATTCCCACAACAGGATATCCTGCCAAAGGGCCGCTTTTAACACACTCCTGAATACCTTTTTCAACCGCCGGAAAATACTGTTTAGGAACAGCTCCGCCAAATATCTTTTCCTCAAAGATATATGGTATTGTATCATCACCGGAAGGCTCGAAATCCATAACAACATCGCCAAACTGACCATGTCCTCCGGATTGCTTTTTATGTCTGCCCCTAACCTGAACCTTTGCCTTAATTTTTTCTCTGTAAGGAATTTTAGGCTCAGAAAGCTCTACATCAATTTTAAATTTATTTTTAAGCTTATTTACAAAAACATCTATATGAGTTTCCCCTATGCCGTAAATTACAGATTCCTTTGTTTCTTTGTTAACCACAAACTTCAAAACCTTATCTTCTTCCAAAAGTTTGGCTATTGCCTGAGCAAGCTTATCTTCATCGCCCTTTGCTTTTGGTCTTAACGCCCTGGAATAAAAAGCATTGGGGTAAACTATAGGATCAATCATAACAGGCCTGTCATTAGAACAAAGCGTATCGCAGGTGCTTGTGTTTTGAAGCTTTGCCACGGCACCTATATCTCCGGCTTTAAGCTCATCAACCTCAATTTGCTCTTTTCCTCTTATAATATAAATACGTCCGATTTTTTCCGCAAAATTTTTATTTACATTTTTAACCATAGTATCCTTTTTTATAACACCTGATAAAACCTTAAAAAAGCTTAATCTTCCGATATATGGATCGGCAATTGTTTTAAAAACAAAAGCGGCAAGAGGATCGTTTTCGTCACAATTTATCTCAACCAAATCATCTGTTTTAGGATTAATGGCAACAGCAGTAGGCTTAACCTTTTTGGTAGGAGGAAGAAATTTATTTATTGAGTTCATAAGAACTCTTATTCCTATTGTATAATTAGCGGCTCCGCATATAACAGGCGTAACCGTGCCATCCAAAATACCGTCATTAAGGCCTCTGTGTATCTCTTCTACACTTAAAGGTTCTTCGTTAAAAAATTTATCCATCAGATCTTCATTTGTTTCGGCAACGGCTTCTTCAATGAGCGAACGCATTTCATCAACCTCTTCATTAAGGCCATCAGGCATATCACAAGGCTCAACCATACCGTTTATAAACTTTCTTGCCTGCTTTCTTATAACATTAACAAAGCCTACAAACTTTCCGTTTTCATAAAAAGGAACTTGAAGAGGTGCAACACTTTTTCCGAAAACCTGCTTAAGCGCCAAAACCACATTATCAAGATTTGCGTTTTCGTCATCCATTCCGTTTACAAATATCATTTTTGGTATATTGTTTTTTTCGGTATATTCCCATGCTTTTTCCGTTCCTACCTCAACGCCCGATTTTGCATTGACAACAATCAGCGCTAAATCAGCAACGCTTAACGCCTGTGCAACTTCTCCGTAAAAATCAAAAAAACCGGGAGTATCGATAAAATTAATTTTTTCATCAAGCCATTCAACAGGTATAACCGAAGCGTTTATTGATGATTTTCTTTTAATTTCCTCCGGATCATAATCGCTTATGGTATTTCCCTCTTCAACCCTACCAAATCTTTTTGAAACGCCGCTTACATGCAAAACAGCCTCTGCAATAGTTGTCTTTCCGCAGCCGCTGTGTCCCAAAATTGCAACATTTCTGATGTTGCCAGCAGAATAATTTTTCATTAAAACACGCCCCATTCAACAGGCATTATGCCCTATTTTTATTATGTTTATCACACATTTATTGTTTCCAAACATAATATTATAATTCTGCATTTAGCATAATATTCCTTTAAATTTTATAATTTTAAATTTATTTTGTGCATATTTTACAAAAATATATTAACAAGCTTAAGTATTGCAGGAATGTTCTTAATATATTGACATGAAAGCTTTATTTTATTAAAATAAAACAATAAGCTTAAGCTGATAAGACTATTAGCCTAAGCTTACACTGCTTACTTAATATAAATTGGCTAGCCAATAGGTTAAGCTATTAGAAGCATGAAGCCCATTGGCTTTACAAACACAGTATAAAGAAATGAGGAGATTTAAAAATGGATAAAATTGAACAGGCAAAAGAAAAATTCGGCGCTTTAATAGAAGAACAGTTAAAGCGTGTTGAAAAGATGAAAGCTGATAAAGATTTTATAGACTACAGTACTCTTCCGGTTATAAAAATCGGCATAGTAGGCGGTGATGGCATAGGTCCATCCATCACTTCTCAAGCTCAGAGAATACTTGAATTTCTTTTAAAAGATGAGGTTGAAAAAGGCAGGGTAGAATTTAAGGTTATAAACGGGCTTACAATCGAAAACAGAATTGCCGCTTTAAAAGCGATTCCTGATGATGTTCTTGATGAAATCAAACAGTGCCATGTTATTTTAAAAGGGCCTACAACAACACCAAGCGCAAGCGATAAGGTAAATATAGAAAGCGCAAATGTAGCAATGCGCAAAGAATTAGATCTTTTTGCAAATGTACGCCCCGTAAGGATTCCCGATGAGGGCATTGACTGGACTTTTTACAGAGAAAATACAGAGGGTTCTTATACCCTTGGAAGCAAAGGCTTTAATATAGATGACGATTTATCATTCGACTTTACCGTCGCCACAACAGACGGAACGGAGAGGATAATAAGAGCTGCCTTTGAATATGCAAAAAATAACGGCAAAAAAAGAGTAACTTGCGTTACAAAAGCAAATATAATTAAAACAACAGACGGCAAATTCTTAAATACCTTTAAAGAAATCGCAAAGGAATATCCCGACATAGAAACAGACGACTGGTATATCGACATTATGACAGCAAAACTTATAGATCCAAAACGCCGCAAAGGTTTCCAAGTTGTGGTGCTTCCTAATCTTTACGGCGACATAATAACAGATGAAGCCGCAGAATTTCAGGGCGGCGTAGGTACTGCCGGCAGTGCCAATATAGGAAAAAGATACGCTATGTTTGAGGCAATTCATGGTTCTGCGCCTCGTATGGTTGATGAAGGCCGTGATAAATATGCCGATCCATGCTCAATTATTCGTGCCGCAAGTATGCTTCTTTCACATATAGGCTATGCCGAAAAATCAAAAAAGCTTGATAAAGCTCTTGATATATGCACTCAGACAGAAAAAAAAGTTGTTATAACAGGAAAATCCGACGGAGCAACCTCAGCCGAGCTTGCTGATTATATTATGGAAACTATTAAGGAAAATGAACGAATTTAAAGGCTTCAGTGAAAAAACTATCGACTGTCTTGTGGGCATAAGATTTAACAACAATAAGGAATATTTTCATTCCAATATAGATTCGTATCGTGAAAATGTGCATAAGCCTATAGCCTTGCTTGCCGATTATTGTTACAGATATTTAAATAAGCTTGATTCAAATTTTATTCAAACACCAAAAATATCCAGAGCAAACAGGGATATACGTTTTTCAAAAAACAAAAATCCATACAAAGAAAGTAAATGGTTTTTTTTAAGGGCAGACGGAAAACCGGATATAATATACTCACGTCCGACATATTTTTTTGAAATATCGCCGGATTGGTACAGATATGGTTTTTTCTTTTCTCCTATGCCAAAAGGAATGGCTGCTTACAGAAATAAAGCCTCAGCCGATCCTGTCGGCTTTGAAAAAATGATTTCCTGTGTTGAAAAAGCAGAAATTTTTAATCTTTACGGTATGGATTATAAAAGA
This sequence comes from uncultured Clostridia bacterium, assembly GCA_947630475.1. Taxonomy (GTDB): domain Bacteria; phylum Bacillota; class Clostridia; order Lachnospirales; family CAG-274; genus CANRHR01. Next base: position 139,438 of record CANRHR010000001.1, read on the forward strand.
AAGTTTTCAAAAGATATGTCCGAAAAGCTTTCGCTTTGGTATAATAAAAAAGATATTGAAATTATCCATTACGGAGATTATTCCGATAAATCTTTTTATTCTTCAGAAATTGCCCTTAAAGTATGCCAAAGTTTTAAAGATCTTTACCCTGCTTATAAATATTTTGAAAGTATTTCTTGGTAAAAACCTTTACCGAGAAAAAGTTAATCTTTATGGTTATTGATGATATTTGTCTGTTTAAATCACAGCCGCAAATCTTTTTTCATATTCATAATTTTTCTGCAAGCAAAGCCGCCATCTTTAAGCGGCTTTGCTTGTCCTTTATACCCTGTTTAGTATTTTTGACATTATACTGTTTTTCTGATAAAATATTTATAAATAAAAGCTAAAATTGCTTTAAAAGATAAAAGTTAGAAAGAGTGATAATTATGCCTATTAAAGTGCGGGATAATTTACCTGCAAAAAAAATACTTTTGGATGAAAATATATTTGTTATGGACGAAAGCCGAGCCTTTCATCAGGATATACGCCCTCTTAAAATTATCGTATTAAACCTTATGCCTTTAAAGCTTGAAACAGAGGTTCAAATTTTAAGGCTGTTGGGAAATTCTCCGCTTCAGATCGATATAAGCTTTATGCACATGGAAAGCCATATTTCAAAAAATACCTCTGCTGAATATTTAGATTTATTTTATAATGTTTTTGATGATGTTAAAAACAAAAAATTTGATGGTATGATTATAACAGGCGCACCTGTAGAACAGCTTGAATTTGAAGATGTCACATATTGGGATGAGCTTACTCAAATTATGGAATGGTCAAAAACAAATGTTACAAGTACATTTCATATTTGCTGGGGGGCTCAAGCCGGATTGTATTATCATTATGGAGTAAAAAAGTATCCTCTAAACAAAAAAATTTTTGGCGTCTTTCCGCACAGAAGAATTTATCAGCATATTGATCTTTTAAGAGGATTTGATGATATATTTTATGTTCCTCATTCAAGACACACCGAGGTTAGAAGAGAAGACATAGAAAAAATAGATGAATTAATTATACTCTCCGAATCGGAAGAAGCCGGTGTATATATAGTTTCTTCAACAGACGGAAAACAAATTTTTGTTATGGGACATTCTGAATACAACAGAGAAACTTTAAAAAATGAATATGAAAGAGATAAAGCAAAAGGAATTGATATAGAGCTTCCAAAAAATTATTTTAAAAACAATGATCCCAATGAAGAACCTATTGCAAATTGGAAAGCTCATTCAAGCCTGCTATATACAAATTGGCTAAATTATTATGTGTATCAAACAACACCTTATCAATTATAATCCTGCAAAACAGACATAAATAAGGTTTAACATTCCGGCTCGCCTCCATAAGAGGCGAGGTTTTTATTAGAGCTTATAATATTGTAATAAAAAGCGTTTTTATGCATTATACATATATTAGGCTAAAGTTTCAAGGATAGTTGTATGCATAAATTAAAACTTTTTAAATACAGCATAAGTACTTTTTTAATCGCTGTCTTTATTTTTTGTACAGTCGTAACCTTATTTTTTCAGCCAAAAACAACTAAAGTGGATTGGGAAGAAGCTTACAAATTTAAAATACCTATCAATGAACTTTTTATTATTGAAAAAGTAAGCAAAGAATATAAAATAGATTTTTCAAAAATGACAGTATGCTTTATGTTGGAAAATAATTTTTTTAAAACTGACAAAAATATAGAAATAAATGATTACATAATGAATTTTGCAGATATAAAAAGCAAATATACGGATACTGATTTTGAAAAATACTGCAGCATTATAAAAAATATATATTCTGAGCTTACAGAATTTCCCGTTCTTATAGAAAAAGAAAAAAACAACGAAAATGTAGAATATATTTACGGCGACAGCTTTGGCGCCCAAAGAACATACGGAGGAAACCGAACTCATCAAGGCTGTGATATTATGGATAGAGATAATATAAGCGGAAGATTAAAAATTATAAGCATGACGGACGGAGTAATCGAAAAAATCGGCTGGAATGAAAAAGGCGGTTGGAGAGTAGGCATACGAAGCAAAAACGGAAACTATTATTACTATGCTCATTTAAAAGAATATTCCGAAAATATTTACAAAGGGAAAGAAATTAAAGCCGGGGAATACCTTGGGCTTATGGGCAACAGCGGTTACAGTAAAACCGAAGGAACAACAGGAATGTTTGAAACTCATCTTCATATAGGCATAGAAACTAAGGATAAAAATTGGATCAATCCTTATCCTTTTTTAAGGCTTGTCGAGAATAATAAAAATATTGATTAATATATAAATTGAAAAAATTAATAAAAAATGTTAAAATATATAATAAGAGTTTTAATTACTATTTTTAAAAAACAGACTTTGTCCGCTCTTTGTAAAAATTTAAGCATAGATGCATAATCTTATTTTATCAAATAAATTCGAAAAAGCTGAGGTGATTTATATTGGATGTTATAAACTGGAAAGAAGAGCTTCTGCCATACCAGCAAGCAGTAGATGAAATGATTGTTAAATTTAAAAGTATTCAAAGAGAATTTAAAAAAAAAGAAATACACTCGCCTATAGAACAAATCAACGGAAGAGTTAAAACAATTTCAAGCATTTTAGAAAAAGCGGCAAAAAAAAATATTCCAGTCAGCAAGGCTCTTGAAAAATTAGAGGATATAGCAGGCGTCAGAATTATATGCCGTTTTGTTGAAGATATAGACAAAGTTGTTTCTATAATAAAAGAAAGAAACAATATCGATATGCAAATTCTTGAAGAAGAAGATTACATAACAAACACTAAAAAAAGCGGCTACAGAAGCTATCATATAACCGTTAAATATCCTATTTTTACCATATCCGGAAAAAGAGATATTATAGGTGAAATCCAGATAAGAACCCTTGCTATGAATTTTTGGGCAACCATAGAACATTCTTTAAGGTATAAATATAACGGAAATATGCCCGAAGAGCTTAAAACAAGGCTTCAGGTATGCGCAGAAGCAGCTTTTAAGCTGGATACGGAAATGACAACTATAAGAGATGAAATTCTTGAAGCGCAAAGAATAATCCAAACAAAAAATAATCTTGTTAATGAGATTATAAACAATATACATAACCTGCATTTTATCGCAAATGTTGAAAATATGAATGAATTTAATAAAGAATTTATTAATCTTTATCAAGAAGGCAACATTGAAAAACTTTTTGAGTTTAATCGCCAGCTTGAAACAATGGCCCGTCTTTATAAGGTTCAATATAGTTAGGAGTTTTCTTATGGCATTATTTGCTATTGCCGATTTGCATTTAAGCTTTTTTAATCCTAAGCCAATGGATATTTTTGGTGAAATTTGGAAAGATCACCCTAAAAAAATAAAACAAAACTGGCAGAATATTATAAAAAAAGATGATACCGTTCTTATCCCCGGTGATATATCATGGGCAAAAAATCTTACTGAATTTGCCCATGATATGGAATTTATACGAAAACTAAACGGTAAAAAAATATTTTTATGCGGAAATCATGACTACTGGTGGGATTCTGTTTCAAAAATGAATTCCTTGTATACCGAAATTGTATTTTTAAAAAACAATTGTTACATCTACAAAAATATTGCCGTCTGCGGCTGCAAGGGTTGGTGCAGTGACAATTCAAACTTTGAAGAACAAAACGAAAAATTGTTAAAAAGAGAATGTTTAAGGCTTGAAACATCATTAAAAGACTCTTTAAAGTATAATGTGGATAAAATTATAGTTATGATGCATTTTCCTCCCGCAAATAACAAAAATGAAAAATCATGCTTTATAGATATAATAAAAAAATATAACGCAAATTGTGTCGTTTATGGTCATCTCCATGGCTGTGACGGCTTTAATACTGATTTATTGGGAATTATAGACGGAATCGAATATGTACTTGTTTCCTCCGATTATCTTAACTTTATCCCCAAAAAATTAGCAGATTAAAAATTATTTAACTATATCCAAATAAAATGTAAATTCACAGCCCTTTCCTATTTCACCCTTTACGCTTATATTTGAGTTATGAGCCTTAACAAAAGCCTTTACTATAGAAAGACCAAGACCGCTGCCCTTTTTGTCAAGCCCTCTTGAGGAATCAGCTTTATAAAATCTGTCAAAAATTCTTTTTTTCTCTTCTTCCGTAACTCCCCTGCCATTATCTTTTATGCTTATAAATACTTTTTTATCTTTAATAATTGTAACGACATTAATAATACCATTTTCGTTTGAAAATTTAACGGCATTATCGATTAAGTTATAAATAACTCTTTGTATTTTTTCATAATCGGCATTAACAAAAACCTTTTCATTTGCAAAATTAATATCAATTTTTATATTTTTTTGCATTATTCTATTTTCAAAATTTAAAACAGTTTTTTCAATTAAGCCGTTTATATCAAAAACGGTAAAATTCAAAACACTATCCGGCTCTTCAAGCTTATTAATATCCAATATATTGTTGGCCAATGCAGAAAGTCTTTCGGATTCATCTAAAATAATGCTTAAATATCTTTCTCTTTTTTCCGGAGGAATTGTTCCGTCAAGAATAGCCTGCAAAAACCCTTTCATAGATGTTAATGGCGAACGAAGATCATGAGATATATTAGAAATAAATTCTCTTCTTATTATTTCTTGATTGTAAAGACTTTCAGCCATTTCATTAAAACTTGAGGCAAGCTGACCTATCTCATCTTTTGATTTAAACATTATTCTTTTATCAAAACTTCCGGCAGCAATAACCTTAGCCGCCTGATTCATCTCCCTTAATGGCTTGCTTATTTTAAATGAAAAAAAGTATACCAATATAAAACCAAGAAGTATAGATAAACAGGTTGCTATAATAATTATTCTATATGCTTCTGTCATTGTGTTTGCAAGCTCAGTCATAGGTGAACTCATAAAAACAGCGCCAATTTTATAATTTTCCGCCGCAACGGGATATCCTACCGTTAAAACCGTTTTATCAAAAATACCTTCCATATTCCATTGAATTTCTATAATTTCGCCATTAAGGGCTGAATTAATCTCTTCACTTTCAAGAACTTCCCCCAGCCATTTGGAATCTATATCATTTGAAATCATAGAAATTTTGCCGTCGCTTGAAACAAAAATAAAGCTTGCATCAAGATATTCATCTAAAACAGAAACTTCATTATTAAGCTTATCTTTGTTGTAAATACCGCCAAAATAATATGCCTGCTGAAAAACCTTTGAAATTTTTTCACCCTGTTCTATAAGCATTTCTTTTCTTTGCTCAACAAAAAAATTTTTGAAAGAATAAGTCAGCCCTACAGCTAAAATAAGAAAACTTATAACAAGAACACTTGCAAAAAGCAAAAACTGTTTTCTGAATATAGAATTCAACAAAACTCACCCTCTTATCGCTTCCACAAAGAGTTTAATTTGGAATCAATTTTATTTTTCCTTTCTTTGGTTTTTTCTTCATCTAAAATCCAACCCATATCGGTTTTTAAGATAACATCTCCCTCTTTTAGATTTGATAAAAGAAGATTTCTTTTAATATTTATTGTTTGTGTATTTTTTAAGTTTTCTAAAACGGCAAAATCTTCTTCAAATCTGTCCAAAACGTAATAACACATATTTTCACTCCATCATTTAAGGAAATCTTCTCTCTGTGGCACAAAAACATCCAAAAGCCTGCCCTTTGGAGTTAAAACTTTGCAGCCGTGAATAACATCGGACGGAACATAAACACTGTCCCCTACTCCTATTTTTTTTGTTTCATCCCCTACGGTATATTCAAACTCACCTTCAAGACAATAGCTTAACTGCTCGTGAACATGAGTATGAGCTGCTCCCTCTGCGCCATCTTCAAAATAAACTTCAACAAGCATGGCATTGCCGTCATGAGCTTTAATTTTTCTGTAATTATGACCTTCAACCAAAGTTGTCATTTCAATATTTTTATCATAACAAAAATTTGACATTATAAAATCTCCTTACATAAGGAAACACCGATAAAATTTTATTTTTATCTAAAAAATCGGTGTTTCCATAATCTTAATATTATCAGTACATCTTAATATATTTGCTTATCTCCCATGGATGAACAAGATTTGTGTATTCTTTCCATTCAAGATTCTTTGCCTTCATATAGTTATTATAAACATGTTTGCCCAGCGCATTCTTAATAATTTCATCTTTACTCATTTCAACAAGAGCTTCATAAAGATTAGCCGGAAGCTTTTCAACATGAGATTCATTTAAATCATCATCACTCATACGGAAAATATTTTTTTCGATAGGCTCGCCGGGTTCAATCTTGTTTTTGATGCCGTCAAGTCCTGCTCTCAACATAGCTGCAATAGCAAGATAAGGATTGCAGGATGGATCCGGATGTCTTAATTCTATTCTTGTTCCTACTCCTCTTGCTGACGGAATACGGACAAGAGGACTTCTGTTTCCTGTTGACCAAGCTATATAAACGGGAGCCTCAAAGCCGGGAATAAGTCTTTTATATGAATTAACGATTGGATTTGTTAAAGCAGTCATAGACTTAGCGTGCTTTAATATACCACCTATGTAATAATAGGCTATCTGAGAAAGCCCGTTTTTATCATTCGGATCATAAAAAGCATTTTTACCGTCTTTAAATAAAGACATATTGCAGTGCATTCCCGAGCCACATTCGTTATTAATAGGCTTAGGCATAAATGTTGCGTGCAAACCGTACTTTTTGGCTATAATTTTAACCACAAGCTTAAAAGTAATAATATTATCGGCGGCTGAAAGAGCATCGCTGTATTTAAAATCAATTTCATGCTGTCCAGGCGCATTTTCATGATGAGCCGCTTCTATTTTAAAGCCCATATTCATAAGCGTTTTTACCATAGCTATTCTGGCAGCTTCACCGTTATCTATAGGTGCCAAATCAAAATAAGACGCTTCATCATTTGTAGCTGTTGTAGGGTTGCCGTTTTCATCTGCATTAAACAAAAAAAATTCACATTCGGGGCCTAAATTAAACTCAAAGCCCATTTGCCTTGCTTCGTCTATTGCGCTTTTTAAAATGTAACGGGGATCGCCTTCAAACGGAGTGCCGTCCGGCTTATATATATCACAAATCATTCTTGCAACAGTATGCTCCTGCTTATCAAACCAAGGCATAATTACAAATGTTTCCGGATTAGGCCTTAAATACATATCGGATTCTTCTATTCTTACAAAACCTTCTATCGAAGAACCGTCAAACATCATTTCACCATTTAAGGCTTTATCAATTTCTTCAGCCGTTATAGCAACGTTTTTCATTCTTCCTGTAATGTCAACAAATTGAAGTCGTATAAAATCTACCTGCTTTTCAGCGATAATTTTTTTAACATCTTCGGCGGTAAGTTTTTCTTTACTCAAGTTATCCCTCCTCATATTTTATTTTATTCGTTCAACTCAATGATATTATATCACAGTTTCAGCATAAATAAAAGTATAATAAAGGCTAATATTTCATATAATTTACGACAGGAGGTATGCCATATGGAAAAAAAACAAAAAAGAGGCTCTTTAAATCAAAAAAAATATTCAAAGACTCTTAAATATTCCTTAACCGAAAGCTTGGAGCTTCCTAAGGAAATCACTATGAATCTGCCTCTTTTAACAATAATAGGAAAAGAAGAGGCAAGGCTTGAAAATTATAAAAATATAATAGAATTCAGTGACGAAAAAATAAGAATAAATACAAGCTGCGGCATTTTAAAGCTTGAAGGAAAAAATCTTGTGATTTCCGAAATGACCTCCAATGATATCTCTATAAGCGGAAGGCTTTTAAAATATGAGTATTTATAAAGGAGGCGTGCAATGTTTTCAAGAATATGGAATTATCTTTGCGGCTATGTTATTATAGAGGTAAACGGTTTTTCAACAGAACGCTTTATTAATCTTGCCATGCATAAAGGTATTTGTTTTTGGCGCATTAATCAAAGCCCAAGCGGAGTATTTATAAAGGTAAGCCTTAAAAATTTTAAACAGCTTAAAGATTGTGCAAAAAAATCAAAATGTAAAATTAAAATAAAAAAAAGATGCGGTATACCCTTTTTTATTTTTAAAAACAGAAAAAGATATTTTTTTTGCTCCGGTATAGCTGCTTTTATAGCTCTGCTTTATGTTCTCTCTTCATTTATATGGCAGATTAATGTTGTGGGAAATTATAAAACAAACGAAGCCGAAATTTTAGCATTTTGCAAAGAACAAGGTTTTAAAATCGGTACATATAAAAAAAATATAAATACAAAAGAGCTTGTTCGTTCGGTTAAAAATCATTTTCCGAATATAGCTTGGCTTACCGTAAAAATTGAAGGAACTCTTGCAACAATAAAAATCGCCGAAGCAATAACGCCTCCGGAAATCATAGATACAACAAAGCCCTGTAATATTATCGCTAAAAACGACGGAATAATAACGGAAATCATAACATCCTCCGGCACACCAAAGGTAAAAATAAATGATGTTGTTAAAAAAGGAGATATATTGGTTGCATCCGAGCTTATCATTAAAAATGACGAAACGGGTACTTTAACAAATTATGTTTATTCAGATGCTGATATTAAGGCAAAACAATGGTATAATATAAATATCAGTGTACCGCTAAAATACGAAGTTAAAAATTATACCCAAAATAAAAAAACAATATATGATTTTAAAATAATCGAAAATCAATTTGGCTTTAATTTCTTAAAAAACAGGATTTATTTTAAAAATTATGATACAATTATTACCGAAAAACAATTAAAGGCAGGAAAAAATTTTGCTCTTCCCATCTCAATAATAAAAAATGAATACAAAGAATATACTCTTAACCATAAAACACGCTCCGAGGAAGAGGCAAAAAAAATTGCCGAAAATAAATTAAACGCAGAAATAATAAACAACTTCAGCGCAAGCTGTGAAATTATAGATAAAAAGCTTAATTTTTCAAAAAACAAATCTTTGCTTAAATTAAATGCTTCTGTTATTATAATAGATAATATAGGTCAGAGGCAATATTTAACCGATAAGTAAGCTTCTGTCTTTTAGGCGGCAGGCGCCATTATATATTCGGCAGCCGATACAAACCTTTGCCGAATATAATTACATCTCAGTATAAAAAGCGGCTGATGCTTACTTCATACAGAAGGGAGTGCTGAATTTAATGCAGCAGGAAAAATTACAGATAAATAATGAACTTATTTCCAATGTATTTGGAAGCTTTGATGAAAATATAAAAAAAATAGAAAAAGCATTTTCTGTAAAAATAATAAACAGAGGGGACAATATTTTAATTTCAGGAGAAAAAGATTCTGCGGCAAAAGCCTCTAAGGTATTATCCGCCCTTTCCTCTGCTGCTTCAAAGGGAGAAGAAATAAACGCACAAAAAATAAATTATTATATTGATGAAATAGAAGATGAAAGCTTTGAAAAAATTGAAAAAATATCCGATGATATAATTTGTATGACAATTTCCGGAAAAACAATAAAGCCAAAAACATTAGGGCAAAAAACTTATACGGATATGATTAAAAATAAAACAATAGTTTTCGGCATAGGCCCTGCAGGAACAGGAAAAACCTATCTTGCTATGGCGATGGCTATAACCGCATTTAAAAGAAACGAGGTACACAGAATTATTTTGACAAGACCTGCCATTGAAGCGGGTGAAAGCCTTGGATTTCTTCCCGGAGATATGCAGCAAAAAGTAGATCCTTATTTAAGACCTCTTTATGACGCTCTTTATGAAATAATGGGATCTGATGCTTTTATTAAAAATATGGAAAAAGGAGCAATAGAAGTCGCCCCTCTTGCTTATATGAGAGGAAGAACCTTAGATAATGCATTTATAGTTTTGGATGAAGCTCAAAATACAACTCCGGAGCAAATGAAAATGTTTTTAACCAGAATAGGCTTTGGTTCAAAAGCGGTCATAACAGGCGATATAACACAAATAGATCTTCCCGGCGGCAAACGCTCCGGGCTTATAGAAGCCTCCGAAATTTTGCGTTCGATAGAAGATATAGGCATATGTACTCTTACAAATAAAGATGTTGTGCGTCATCCTCTTGTGCAAAAAATTATAAATGCCTATGAAAAATACGAACAAAAAAACAGCGCAAAATTAAAGGAAAAACAAAAAAGACTTTCTCGCTCAAAAAGATACAGGCGCTGATAAGCCTAAATTTACAATGCCTTAACGAGGTGGTGATACTATGAAAAGAAAAATAAAAAATAAAAAATTCTATTTTTTTATATGTTTTTTTTCTTTGTTTATAACAATTTTTATGATTATAACAGGCGCGTATATCGAAAAAACATATGACATAAGTATAGGCTCGGTTTCCAGCGAAAAATTTATTGCCGCTGATACGGTAGTAAATGAATATGCTACAAAAAAACTTATAAAAGAAGCCAGAGATTCTGTTTCTCCGCTTTATACCCACGATCCTAAGGTTCAGCAAAAAGTTCTTTCCGAATTAGACACATTTTTTTCTCAAACAGAAAATTTTTTGAAAAAACTTAAACAGCAAAGCAGCACCAATCAAAATGCCGATGCATATATTTTTCAAAGCCTGGATCCCGATAAAAACAAAAAAGAAACCGTTTCTTCAAAAGTTTACCTTAACCAAAAACAGCTCGATATTTTAAGCGCTTTGAGCCAAGATGATTTTTATACGTTTAAGGCGCAAGTTGTCAAAATAACATCGAATATAATGGAGCAAGGCATAAGGGAGGATTCTGATAAAAGCAGCTCTTTTATAAAAGATGAGCTTGATTCTCTTATGCTTAACGAAGATTTGACTAACTTAGCTTATCATATAATAACATCTCTTATAGAACCTAACCTTGTGGTTGATAACGATGCCACAAACAAGGCAAAAGATGAAAAAGAAGCCGCTGTAGAACCGGTTATGGTTTTAAAAAACCAAAAAATTGTTGACAAAGGTGAAATAATAACCGAAGAAATATACTCCATTTTAGATTCTCTTGGTTATGTTAAAAACAATGCGCTTTATAATAATATTGCGCCTATATCCGGAATATGCATATTTACTTTAATTTCTCTGCTGATATCTTCATTTTATATCTATACATATCACAGAGATATTTTAAGTAGCAGAAGAAAACTTTTATTGATTTTGTGTCTTTATTCTCTTACTTTAATTATAGCAAGACTTAGTCAATCGCTGCCTTATATGCTTGTTCCTTTAACAGCCTTTCCTTTTTTAACGGCATTGCTGATAAATTCATCATTAGCCGTTGTATTAAATATATATACAATTATAATATGCTGTTTTGTTTTTAAAGGGGATCTTAACTTTCTTTTATATTTTACAGCCGCCGGAACAATAATGGCGCTTGCCGCAAATATGACGCAAAACAGAACAAAACTTTTTATAGCAGGCTTCTTTGCCGCTGTTATAAACGCAATTATTGCTGCCGGAATAACACTTTTATCTGAAAAAAATTGGGAAAGCATCATTGTACTAAATTTATTTCAATCTCTGGGAGGGAGCTTCTTGGGGCTTATTTTATCCATAGGCTCTCTGTCAATATGGGAAACATTATTTGGCATTGTTAGCAATGCCAGCTTATTAGAGCTTATTAATCCAAACCGAGAGCTTTTAAGAAGACTTCTTACAGAAGCTCCCGGAACATATCAGCATTCACTTATAGTGGCAAATTTGGCTGAAACGGCTGCCAATGATATCGGTGCAAATCCTACCCTTGCAAGAGTCGGCGCATATTATCATGATATAGGAAAGCTTAAATCACCGCAATATTTCAGCGAAAATATAGTTGGAGAAAATCTTCATGATTATATGGATCCTTACGACAGCGCTAAAGTTATATTATCTCATATTGAAGAAGGAGTTTCACTTGCCGAAAAGCATAAGCTACCTCAAAGCGTTAAAGACATTATTATTCAGCATCACGGGAATACGCTTATAAAATTCTTTTTCTTTAAAGCCAAAAATAAATACGGAGAAGAAAATGTTAAACAAAAGGATTTTAGATATTCGAATCCTACGCCGCAAAGTAAAGAAGCCGCTGTTATAATGCTTGCCGATACAGCCGAAGCTGCTGTAAGAAGTATGATTCCAAAAGGAAAAACGATGGAAGAAACAGAAAAATTTGTTAAAGAGCTTATAAAAGACAAGCTTGATGACAATCAGCTTAAAGACAGTTGTCTTTCAATTAAAGACCTTGATACAATATTCAACTCCTTTATGAGAATATTTAAAGGTATGTACCATGAAAGAATTCCTTATCCCGATGGAAAAAATAATAAAGAAGCTTCCGATAACGATAAAACCGATAAAAAATAAGAGGATTATATTATGAATGTTTTATTTAACAACTCAACTGATTTTATTCTTGATAAAACTCATATTGATTTAATTGAAAGTGTTGTAAAAGAAACTCTTGATTATGAAAATTTTTACGATAACTGCGAAATAAGCTTTTCGCTTGTAGAAAACAACGAAATAAAAAAAATAAATAAAAAATACAGAGGCATAGATTCTCCCACTGATGTTCTTTCATTTCCGCTTATTGATTTTAATTGTGACAAAATCAAACATGATGATAAAATAATTATTCTGGGAGATATAATAATAAGCATAGATAAACTTAAAGAGCAATCAAAAGAATATGGTCACAGCTTTGAGCGTGAGCTTGCTTTTCTTACAGCGCACAGTATGCTCCATCTTTTGGGCTATGATCACGAAGATCCGGCAGAAGAAGCCGTAATGTTTAAAAAACAAGATGAAATTTTAAACAATTTGGGAATAACAAGATAAAGGAGATCTGCTTTATGGATAATTTATCAGATTTAAACGAAAACAAAGCTCTGCTTCAAAAGGCCCATGAAGTTTTGAGTAACTCATACTCCCCCTATTCAAACTTTAAGGTGGCGGCTGCTATTTTAACTCAAAGCGGAAAAATTTTTACAGGCGTAAATATCGAAAATCTATCCTATCCTGCCGGAATATGCGCTGAGCGCTGTGCAATGTCAAAAGCAATATCCGAGGGAGAAAAAATTTTTAAAAAAATCGCTGTTGTTTCTTCAGCAAATACTTTTACTTATCCTTGCGGAATATGCAGACAGTTTATGTCTGAATTTATGAATAATGATTCTGAAATAATTTTATCAGATAATGACATAATAAAGGTTTTTAAGTTTTCGGAGATTATGCCATATGCTTTTGATTCTGATTTTTGATATTCATAAAAGCTTATCATAATAACGCTTTATTCGGTTAATAAAAATATGGAGGGATTTTATGCTTACATGGGAGGAGCTTGAAAATAAATGCAGGAATTGTTATAGATGTTCTCTCGGGCAGACAAGAACTAATTTGGTTTTTGGCGTTGGCAACAAACAGAGCGATATTTTATTTGTGGGAGAAGGGCCGGGATATTACGAGGATATGCAGGGAGAACCTTTTGTTGGCGCTGCCGGCAAACTTTTAGATAAAATGCTTGCAAGCATAAATCTTGACAGAACTCAAGTTTACATAGCAAATGTTGTAAAATGCAGACCACCTCAGAACAGAGATCCTCTTCCCGATGAACAGAAAGCCTGCCTTGATTATTTGAGGATTCAATTTTTGCTGATAAAGCCTAAAATAATAGTATGTCTTGGGCGGATTGCCGCTCAGGCAATAATAAGCCCCGATTTTCGCATAACAAAATCAAGGGGGATTTGGTTTAACAAAAAGGGAATCGATATTATAGCAACTTATCACCCATCAGCGCTTTTAAGAGATGAAAGCAAAAAACGCCCCGCTTGGGAGGATTTAAAATCAATAAAGAAAAAATATGAAGAAGTGAGGAATTTACAATGAATAAAAATTTCAAATCCGGCTTTGTTTCATTGATTGGCAGACCTAATGTAGGAAAATCAACGCTTATGAATAATATTATAGGTGAAAAAATAGCTATTATTTCCAACAAAGCTCAAACAACCAGAAATAAAATTCAAGCTATACTTACAACAGACGAACATCAAATTATATTTATTGACACGCCGGGTATTCATAAGCCAAAATCCAAACTTGGAGATTATATGGTAAAAAGCGCTCTTACAACATTAAATGAGGTTGATATAGTTCTTTATTTAGTAGAACCTTCAGAAAAATCAATAGACAATAATATACTCGAAAAGCTTAAAACAATTAAAACCCCTGTTTTTTTAATTATAAACAAAATAGATCTCATATCATCACAACAAATACTTCAGCTTATAAACAGCTTTAAAGAATTTTACAACTTTGCAGAAATTATACCAATATCAGCATTAAACGGCAAAAACAAAGAAGAGCTGCTAAATACAATAAACAAATATCTTCCTGAAGGACCAAAATATTTTCCGTCTGATATGATTACGGATCAACCCGAAAGACAACTGGCATCCGAAATTATAAGAGAAAAGTCTCTTTATTTTCTTCAAGATGAAATTCCACACGGAATTGCCATCGAAATTATGTCGATGAAAAAAAGAGGCGACAAGGATATAATCGACATCGAAGCTGTATTATATTGTGAAAAAAATTCTCACAAAGGCATGATAATAGGAAAACAAGGCGCTATGCTAAAAAAAATCGGCTCTGATGCAAGAAAGGATATTCAAAGACTTTTAGGCTCACAAATTAATCTTCAAATATGGGTTAAAGTAAAAAAAGATTGGCGTGAAAACGATTTTCTTCTTAAAAATTTTGGCTATGACTCAAAAAAGCTTTAAAATATAGCTTGTCAATACTTTTTTTATGGTATTTATGGTATTTTTTCAACAGTATATTAACACCCTCTGAGGAAATTATATTAATATAACAGTAACAAATTATCATAAATCAGGGGGAATTGTTTATGAAAGATATTTTTTGGAAGCTCTTTGAAAAGAGCGGTAATATAGATGCATTTATGGCATACAGAGATTTTAATAAAGATAATAAAGCAGAAAACGGAGAAAACAATAACAATAAAAACAATCTTTAGGATGATTTTAATATGAGTGAAATTAAAATAAGAGGCATAGTCGTTAAAGAAACATTTGTTGGGGATGCAGATAAAATAATAACAGTAATTGCAAAAGATTACGGAAAAATAAGAATAAACGCAAAAGGCGCAAGAAGAGCAAAAAACAAATTTATTTCAGCAACCTCGATGTTTGCTTATTGTGATTTTGTGATTTATTCAAAAAACAATTACAATGGTCTTAGTCAGGCTGATATTTTAGAGAGCTTTTATAATTTAACCTCGGACTTGCTAAAATTATCATATGCCTCTTATTTTGCCGAGGTTTTAGAGAAAACAACTCCCGAAGCCCAAAGCTCAAACGATATTTTATTACTGCTTTTAAAAGCTCTTACGGCACTCAAAAATAATAAAATACCTTTTAAACTTATTGCAAGGATATTCGAAATAAAATTTTTACAGCTAAGCGGTGTTATGCCCGAAACATCCGTATGTACCCAATGCGGAAAAAACGGTACGGAAATATACTTTGGGGCGGAAGGAATTGTTTGTAAGGAATGTAAAATTTCATCGCTTAACTATATCAAAATTACACCTACGGTTATTTATACAATAAATTACATATTATCTTCAAAAATAAATAAGCTTTTTAACTTTAATATATCAGATGAATCACTTGAGATTTTAAACAGAATATCAAAGCTTCTCTTTAGAGAGCATATAGGCTTGAGATTTAAAACCTTAGATTTTGCCGAAGAAATGGAAAAAAATTGTACAGATAAAACGAGCAGTTTTCAAAAACTTTGAAAACTGCTCGTTAATATTATCAGCTTTTCTTTTCACTGCCCTTTATTCCAACTTCAAGATTCATCTTGCTAAGACTTTCCTTAAAGCCAATTTCAGCTTTTGTTTTTTCAAGCTCATAATAATCAATAACCCCCATATTGCCATTTTTTAATGCTTCGGCAAGAGCAGTAGGCAAAAGCGCTTCCGCTTCTACAACTTTAGCTCTCATCTCTTCAACATGGGCTTTCATTTCCTGTTCTTTGGCTATGGCAAGCGCTCTTCTTTCCTCAGCCTTTGCCTGGGCAATCTGCTTATCAGCCTCAGCCTGCTCAATTTGAAGATGAGCGCCTATATTTCTTCCGATATCAATATCGGCTATATCTATAGATAAAATCTCAAAAGCAGTGCCGGAATCAAGGCCCTTGCTTAAAACTACCTGTGAAATTCTGTCGGGATTTTCCAAAACTTCCTTATGTGTATTGGATGAACCCACAGTTGTAACTATGCCCTCTCCTACTCTTGCAATAATTGTTTCCTCTCCTGCCCCTCCTACAAGCCTGGCAAGATTAGCCCTTACTGTAACTCTCGCTATTACCTTAACTTCGATTCCATCAATTGCAACGGCAGAAATCCAAGGAGTTTCTATAATTTTTGGTGTAACGCTCATCTTAACAGCTTCAAAAACATTTCTTCCAGCAAGATCAATAGCTGCCGCTCTTTCAAAACTAAGCTCAAGATTTGCTCTGTGAGCGGCAATAAGGGCATCTACAACATTATCAACTTTTCCTCCGGATAAAAGATGAGATTCCAGTTGATTTGAAGTGATATTAAGCCCCGCCTTAGTTCCTTTAATAAGCGGTTTAACAATTTTATTTGGGTTTACCCTTCTTAGCCTCATACCTATAAGAGATATAATACTTACGTTTACCCCTGCTGATATGGCAGAAATCCAAAGTCCCACAGGTATTATATTTATAAGAACAACAAAGAAAATAAGAACAATAAACAAAATTAGCATAAAACCTATTCCTGTATAGCTTATATAATACATTTATAAAACCTCCTAATTAGCATTAACTTTTCTTACATAAATTTTGTTTTCGCAAATTTTTACAACTTTAATCATTTCGCCTGCATTAATATATTCTCCCTCTGAAAAAGCTTCCATAACAACGCCTTCCAGATCAATGCTTCCAAAAGGCTTAAGTGGAGTTTTGCATCTTCCCTCCTGTCCCAATAAATTATCAAGATACATAAATTCCTTTTTTTCTTCATTCAATGTTTCTTTAAGAATAATTCCATCGCTGCATTTATTCGATCTGAATCTCTTAATAGCCGCATAAACCGCACCTAACATAAAGATAATCTCGGCAGCGACAATAAACACGCTGAAAGGAACATATAATATAGTTATTATAATAGCCGATATTGAACTTATTATACCGCAAATGCCAAATACACCAAATCCGGGAATAAATATTTCACATACAAGACATATGGTTCCTATAAGCATAAGCGCTAATGCCAAATAAATCATAAAGCTCCCTCCTTTATGAATAATAGAGTAATTTGCCTAAAAAGGCATTATTTTAAAAATTCCTCCATCTTTTCCACAACGTATTTGAGAGTTTTTATTCTTGCATATTTTTTATCGTTTGATTCGACAATTACCCAAGGCGCATACTTGGTTGACGTTCTAAAAAGCATCTCATTTACAGATTTTTCGTATTCATCCCACTTTTCTCTGTTCCTCCAATCTTCATCAGTTATTTTATACTGCTTAAGAGGATTATTTTGTCTGTCATTAAAGCGTTTAAGCTGCTCATCCTTATCTATATGAATCCAAAATTTAATAAGAAGAGTATCATGGTTTGTAATATTGTATTCCATGTCATTAATTTCTTTATACGCTCTCTGCCAATCTCTTTCAGAACAAAAGCCTTCTATTCTTTCAACCATTACCCTTCCATACCATGTTCTGTCAAAAATGGTTATATGTCCATCCTTTGGAAGCTTTCTCCAAAATCTCCATAAATAGTTGTGGTTAAGCTCATCTTTTGTAGGCGAAGCTATTGGTACAACCTCATATCCTCTGGGATCAAGCGTTTGGGTAAGGCGTTTTATATTTCCTCCCTTTCCTGCCGCATCCCAGCCTTCGTAAGCAATTATAACAGCCTTTCTCTTTTTATAAAGAAGATATCCGAGACGTCTTATTTTCTCCTGATAGAAATCAAGCTGCTTTTTATAATCCTTTTCGCTGATAAATTTATTTAAGTCTATTCCCTTTAATATTTCAACTTGACCCTCTTCAAATTTAGATTTAGAATCGGTATTTTTCATTTCACGCTTTGATATTTCATGTTCAACACTGTTTATTACAGCTTTAAATATTTTAACCGTGGCATATTTATCATCATCAGCCTCAATAATATGCCACGGATTCTGCTCTGTATTGGTTTTAAAAATCATTTCGTCAAAAAGCTCAACATATTTATCATATTCCCGATTTTGTCTAAAATTATTTTCGCTGACTCTCCAATTTGTTTCATCGCTTTCTTTAAGCCTTTTAAGTCTTTTTTTCTGTTCCTGTTTGCTTATATCAATAAACAGCTTTATAATAACCGTTCCGCTGTCATTAAGAGTTTTTTCAAACGCATTTACATCATAATAAAAATTTTCTCTTTCCTTTTGTGTAAGCTTATAATCTTTATTTATTATTATTCTGTGATAACTTTTGTCAAAAATAGAAATTTCTCCATTAGTAGGCGTATTTATCCAATACTTCCAAAGATAAGGTCTGAAAGTATCCTCTTCGGTATCTTTACTCAAAGAACTTACCCTAAAATATCTAGGATCCAAATTATTTAATATACGGCTTATAAATGTACCCTTTCCGGAAGCGCTCCAACCTTCAAAAACAATTAAAACAGGTATTCCCATTTGTTTGATTTGCTGTTCGAGAGAACTTAATTTTTCCTGAAGTATATTCATTTCATCTTTATATTCTTCCTTTGAAAGCTTTTTGCTTAAATCTATTTTATCCAACATAGCAATACCCCCTAACTTTGAATAAAATTTAAATTTTAATACTTATATAATTTTTAATCCAAAACTAATAGCATCGTCGACTAAAGCTGTATTTTTTTTAATTATAACATTTTTCATCAAAAAAGTTAATGATTTTTTTTATTTTTATCACAAAACTCTAATTGTTCAAAAAAGGGGAACTTTTTTAAAAAATTTTCGTTGAAATATAATATAAACAGTAAAAATTTACGGAGGAGTTAATATGAAAAAGAAATTAAAATCAATAATTGCCCTTGCATCTGTTTTATCGGCTGCATTAGTTTCATCTATTTTTGTACAAGCTGAGGATTTAGATAATGCTGTAGGCATATCTTCATCAATAAGCCCCATAACTGTTGACGGAAATATAATAGATAACGCCAAATATATTCCCGGCACAACTATTATGATCCCCATAAGAGCAATAGCCGAAAAATTGGGCTATGAAGTAATATGGGACGGAGAGCATCATAGTGTAGCTCTTGCAAAAATGCCACAATATATAACTTTTCAAATAGGTATAGACGGTTACAGTTTTGCAAAATCCGCACCTATGCCGCTTGGAATATCTCCTGTTATTGTGGATAATACAACTTATGTACCTTTATCTCTTATAACAGATATTATGAATTTAAAGGTTGAGGTGGATAATGATACGCTCAATATTATTTCAGAGCAAAGCACAATAGAAGAAAATGAAAAAGAATTTGAAAAAAATGAAGAGGCGGCTCAGGATATGGCAGAGGGAAAAATTATTTCTGTTGATGAGCAAAATTCACAAATTTTGATAAATGACAGCATAAGAGGCGAAGTTATGCTTGTTATAGGAGATATGTCAATTATAAGAGATGAAAACGGAAATGCTCTTGATTTGTCACAGCTTAAAGAGGGTACAGAGCTTACGATAGAATATTCTCCTGCCATGACTATGAGTATTCCGCCGATTAACAATCCGATTAAAGTAATTGTACATTAATTTTGATTATAAGTACTCAGCCTATGCTGAGTACTTATATTTATTTTTATTCTACCGAATCAACAACTTCATTTCCGTTTTCTCTGTATGTATATACAACAAAACCGTTATAATGAAGTTCTCCGTCCTCACCATCGCCTATACAACTTGGAGCATATGAAGAAGACGATGGTGAGCCTATGGCAGAAATAAGAGATGCTGCGCTTGAGCCTATAAATGCTTCAGCATCTGCCTTAGTAGGCGAATGTGTTTCTTCGGCAACAGGTGTTTGTGTTTCGGCAGCGGCTGCCTCGGAAGATGGCTGAGCCTGAACAAGTTTAGGAGCTTCTTTAGCCGGTTGCTCTTGAACAGTAACAGCAGCTTTTGCTTCTGTTTTTGCTGCAGATTCAATCGGTTTTTCGGATTGTTTTGTTGTAGTTTCTGTTGTTGTATCTTCTATTGTTGTAATTTCGTTATCTGAAGCGTTTATTGTTTCAGCATCTGAAGTGATTGTTGTTTCGGTATCTGGAACAGTTGTTGTTTCAGTATCTGAAGAAGTTTCTGTTGTTTCTGTTTCGGCAGTTATTTCTTCTGATTTATCGCCCGATGAGCAGGCAGTAAAAGTCGCAAGTGACATAACTATCAATCCTGTTATTAATAATCTTTTTTTCATTTTATATTTTCCTCCTTGGAAATTTGATATTTTAACAGAGAAGGTATGTTTCTCTCTGCAATTTCTATAATAAAGAAATCTGCATTTTCTTTTTCGGCAAAATACATCTCATAGGGCTGAGTTTTAAGAAAATGCCCTCTGCCGAAATCTTCAGCCATAAAAGGAAGAAGTGCATTTCCGAAAGAATCTCTGTACATTATGATACCCCCGCTTGCCAAAGTATTTTCAGTGGTTATATTATTATTTGAATTGTCTTCATTTACATGGCTTGTATATTCAAATGAAAGCTTTCTGTCGTAATAAATATTTTCATCTTTTTCACTTCCAAGCGGATGAAGCATAGAATAAATATCGCCTTCAAAATTATTCACTGTTTTATATGATTCATTTGAATATTTTTTAAAATCCTTTTTTAGATATTTCATAATTATATCATGAGCAAAAGCCGCTCCTTTATTGTTCCAATGTGTATCCAGTTTGTGATACAGTATATCATTGCTTTGTGAAAAAGGAGTGTATAAGTCTATATAATTCACATTGTTTTCTTTAAGAGCCTCCGACAAGTGTTCAAGATTACCTTTATTGTTGTTTTTAATGTAATAATAAGGCATATACTCGGGATAAAGGCTGTTTTTATTAGGTGCAACAGTAAAAGCAAATTTTATATTTCTCTCTTCGCACCATGTCTGCATATCTTTAAGAAATGCAGCGATACGTCCTATCTGCTCATCTGTTAAAACATTTGTTCCAAGATAATCATCAAGAGTATCTTTGTAAAAAAGCCAGCCATCTTTGCCAACTATTACATCTCCGTCCGGAACAGCCCCAAATATAGCTTCTGTCAAAGTATTTTCTGCTTCTATCATAGCATTTCTAAAGCCAAAATTTCTTTCAAACCATGTATTCAGCTCTAAGCCAAATTTCAAATTTATGCCCTCTGCTGTGGCAAACACGGGTTTTGGAACATTATTTTCTTTTGAAGTGTTGTGATTATCGGTAAAGCTGCCTATAAGGGGGATAAGACACAATATAATAAAAGCTGATATATATATTTTTTTCATTTGTCTTCCCTCCTTAAAATCTAAAATATATGAAGGGATTATAACCCGAAGCTGCAAGAGAAAGTATACACAATATAAAAAGAATAGCTGAAAAAGGATATTTCAACCTTTCAAATTTTTTTGCTGCAGGAAAGGAAAAGATTATTCCCAAAATAAATATAAATACATTATACGGACTTAACAGCGAAAAAAGACTTACATACGAAAGTGTCGAAAAGTTAAATCCAAAAAACATATTTTTTACCATATTAATCCCCAAAGCAAGAGTTTCAGCCCTAAAAATTACAAAACCTATACATACACATACAAGAGTATAAATATGTGAAAGAAGCTTATTTTTTATATTTATAACTCCTATATTTTCAAGTATCACCAAAGCTCCGTGCCATATGCCCCAGACAACAAAAGTCCAGCTTGCCCCATGCCATATGCCTGTAAGAATAAAAACTACAGATGTATTAAAACACTTTCTTGCAATTCCCTTGCGGTTGCCTCCAAGTGGAACATAAACATAGTCACGAAACCATGATGACAATGAAATATGCCATCTTCTCCAAAATTCTTTTATACTGCCTGATATATATGGATAATTAAAATTTTCATTAAATCTGAAACCGAAAATACGGCCAAGGCCTATCGCCATATCGCTGTAGCCGCTGAAGTCAAAATAAAGCTGCATACAGTATGAAACCGCACCTATCCATGCTGAAAATATATTTACACTTTCAAATCCAAAAACATTATCTGTAATAAGCCCCAGAGTATTAGACAAAAGCAGCTTTTTTGAAAGACCGAATATAAAACGGCATATGCCTTCAGAAATATCATTTATATCTGCTTTTCGCTCGGACAGCGCCTTTTCTATATGACTGTATTTTACTATAGGCCCGGCTATTAATTGAGGGAAAAAACTTATATACAAAAGTACCTTAAGCGGATTTTTTTGACAAGTTTTGTTTCTGTATGAGTCAGCCAAATAAGAAATTTCCTGAAAGGTAAAAAAAGATATACCTATTGGCAGAACTATTCCTCTTAACGGTATTGACGTATTAAACAAGACATTAATATTGCCTATAAGAAAATCTGTATATTTAAAATATCCAAGACATATTATGTCTGCTGAAGCACCCACAATAAGCCCTGCCAATCCAACAGCTCCATTTCTTGATGCCACAATACCGCATATGTAGTTAAATCCAACGGATGCTAACATAAGCAGCACATATACAGGCTCTCCGAAAGCATAAAAGCAAAGGCTTATTATGCACAGAAATATATTTTTAAGCGCAAGACCCGGCAACAGATTATATATTATAACAGATAATGGCAAAAATGCAAACAAAAACGCTGCCGAACTGAATACCATAATTTATAAACCTCACTTATAATATTTTACGGCAGCATTGCTGTAAGTTTTCTTAAAAAGATTATAGCCGTTTGCCATTGCAAGCTCCGGATCAAATATATACAAATTTCCATCTATAACTATTTCCGTCCAGCCATGGGGAGTAAGACCGCCGCTTGCAGAAGTTGTCTGCCCTGCTATAGGAACGGCATCATAGCCGAATTTTCGTGAAAGATGTGTAAAGCCCGCTGCAAAGCTGTAGCAGTTGCCTTTTCCCTTTGTAAATATTTTTTCCGCCTCTGCTACATCCCAGCCTGATGAACCGTTTGAATATATATTACCTTTCTGATATTTAAAATTATTTTTTATATATTCATATGCGGCATACAACATTTGCTCTTTTGTCATTCCCGGATTTATTATTTTTTCCACTATATTATTAAGATAGTTATCCAGTTCTTTGCTGCCTGTAGTATATCTGCCGTTATTGTCAAATATAAAATTTCCAAGAGTCCTGTTTCTTATGTATTGCTTTGTATCATCGTTTATATAAAAAAGATTATCTCCTATAAGCGCAAAACCGTAATCTTTGTTAAGTTTATCCGCTGAATGAGATGTCCATACCTCTTTACCGTTTGATATTGAATATTCATGTGCAGTTGTTGCCTCAACGATATCGGGAAATGCCCATAATTCTTCTTCAACATCAGGCATAATAAGTATATCATCTGAATATACAGCTTCTCTGTCAGGCTCTCTTTTAAGAAGCTTATTCATAACTACGGCTGTTTCAGCCCTTGTTATGTTTTTTCTGGGTCTGAAAGTTCCGTCTTCATATCCTCTCATATATCCTGCGTCAACAACAGCCGATATATCACCATAAGCCCAATAGCCATCTTCAATATCTTCAAATTTTGCGAATCCTTCCGGCAGATTTGCCAATTTATTTACTATTGATGCAAATTCTCCCCTTTTTATATAATCATCAGGATGAAACAGTCCATCATCACGACCAAGCATAATTCCTTTTGACGCCACTGTGCTTATAGCCTCTGCATAAAACATTTCGCTGTCAACATCAGGAAAATTTATAGCAGTTACAGCTGTACTCTTATCTTTAAGAAGCGTATAGAGCATTTCTGCTGCCTCAGCCCTTGTAGTAAAAACTTTAGGGCAAAAATTATTGTAATCATCCGTTTTAAGATAAGGAATGTGATCTTCCGTATTAAGAAAAAATCCAACACCCGAAACAACTTCATCTAAAGTTTCCGCATCAAATCCACTGCCTGAAACAATTTCATCGGAAATTTTCTCATTAACAGCGGGTATACTCTGATCTTCGGTTTCATCTGCCGCTGCATTAACTGCAAAATAATTGACAGACAGCATAAAGCTAATAATAAGAGCTGTCTTTTTTATGCTTTTCATTATTAGTCCTCCTCGCAGTATTTTATAAGCATTAAACTATAAACGCAGACAAATAATATTCTCTTATAATACACAATATGCAATAAAGCTATATTAACATTTAAAACAACATCATGTATAATAAAAAGTCTAAAATTCTCATATATATTACTATATTCTGCATAATAAAACAAATTTTTTATAAATATAATTTATATCATTTCATTTAAATTGTCAACAGTATATAACGCAAACAACATTTACTTTATTTAACCAACAGGTAAGTTCTTATCCCATTAGGCTATGGGTACTTGCTTTTTACGAATATCATCGACTAAATAAATTTTCTGATTATTTTTTATTAAGCATCAATATTATTTTTATCAGATTGAAAAAAACCGTCTTATATGTTAGAATAAAAAATAAAATAATATATGTAAAGACTATTACATCTTTGCCGTTCAAACCGATAATAACCAAAACAATAATTTTAGTTGGTTTTCAATACAAAGCTTTTTATATTAAATAATAAATATCCTGGAGGCAAATAACAATGAAAATACTTTATATTGAATGTAATATGGGCGCTGCGGGAGATATGCTTATGGCAGCTTTAACTGAACTTATTCCAAAGCCCGAAAATTTTATAAAAAAAATAAATTCCTTAAATATACCAAATACTGAAATAATCGCCGAAAAATCGGTAAAATGTGGTATAACAGGCACTCATATTAATGTTAAAATACATGGTAAAGAAGAAATTGAACATATTCACAATCATCACAACAACGATAATATACATCATAGTCATAACCATTCTAAGATGAAAGATATTGAAAATATCATTGCAAATCTTCCTTTATCAAAAGAAGTAATAAAAAATGCCGTTGGAGTATACAGATTAATCGCTGAAGCGGAAAGCCATGTTCATGGCAAAGAAATAGAAGATATACACTTTCATGAGGTTGGTACAATAGACGCTGTGATTGATGTGGTTGGCTGTTGTATGCTTATGGAAGAATTAGCGCCGGATAAAATTATTGTATCCCCTATTAAAACAGGATTCGGAGAAGTTAAATGCGCTCACGGCACGCTTCCTGTTCCTGCGCCTGCTGCGGCTTATATTTTAAATGATGTTCCAATTTACAGCGGCAGCGAATATGGTGAGTTATGCACTCCCACAGGAGCTGCCTTACTTAAATATTTTGCCGATGAATTTAAAAGTATGCCTATTATGAAAATAAAAAAAATAGGCTGTGGAATGGGAGTTAAGGATTTTAAAACAGCAAATTGTTTAAGAACATTCATAGGAGAAACCGAAGAAAATGAAACTGATATCGTCTGTGAATTAAGCTGTAATATAGATGATATGACAGGAGAAGAAATTTCTTTTGCCGTAAATAAATTATTTGAAGCAGAAGCTTTGGATGTATTTACAACAGCCATAGGAATGAAAAAAAACAGACCGGCTGTTCTTTTAAGCTGTTTATGTCATGAGGCTGATAAGGATAAAATTATAGAATCTATTTTCAATTACACATCAACAATTGGAATCAGAGAAAAAATTTGTACAAGATATACTTTAAAAAGAAATGAAAAAACAACTGTAACCGAATATGGCAACATAAGAATTAAAGAATGTTATGGTTACGGAGTAAAAAAATCAAAGCCCGAATACGAAGATTTGGCTAAAATTGCTGATAAAAATAATGTTTCCATTTCATATGTCAAATCTAAGCTTTGTTCAAAATAGATGTTTAATCGATATTTCCCTGCCTTTTAGGCAGGGAAATTTGCACTTATTAATTAACATAACAGCTTCCGCCGATAAATTCTCTTATAATACTGTTTGACGGTATAATTTCTTTGCAATTTACGTTTAAAAAACTGTCTAAAAATTTTATAAGTCTTTTTGCTTCTATATATTCGGGAACATTTCTGTCAATATCAAACAGCAATGGTTCCGCAAACTGTTTTAAAACACAAAGCTCATATATAAGTGCAGAATTAAACATTATATCCGCCTCTTCCTGGAACGGAAAAATATTTTTATTTTCGCCCTTAACGACGGTCGGCCAAATATCAAACGTTGAAAGGGCATTAAATCCTCTGAAGTTATTATCCCTTACAATTCTTCTTATAAGCCTTGTATCGGTCGTGGGTATTCTGTTATGTCTGTCAATATTAAGCTGAGTTATTGCACTGATGTATATTTTAAATTTTTTGCTTTTTGGTATTGAGCTTGTAAGCTTCTCATTTAAGCCGTGAATACCTTCAATAACAAGCACATCATCGGCATTAAGCTTGATAAAATTCCCTCTGTACTCTCTCGAACCGGTTTTAAAATTAAATGTTGGAAGCTGAACTGTTTCTCCTGCCAAAAGCTTAGTCATATCTTCGTTAAACTGTTTAACGTCAATAGCTTCCAAAACCTCAAAATCAGGCTTTCCGTTATCTCCTATAGGCGAATCTTCCCTGTTAAGATAATAATCATCAAGTGATATAATGCTTGGCTTTAAGCCATTTACTTTAAGCTGTGTGCAAATTCTGTTTGCAAATGTTGTTTTTCCCGATGAAGAAGGACCTGCAATTAAAACAATGTTCTTTTTTTGTTCGGTTATCATGTCGGCTATATTTGCAATTTTCTTTTCGTGCAGCGCCTCCGAAATAAGTATAATATCCTTTATTTTTCCGCTGCAGATAGCATCGTTTAATGCTCCAACCGTACTTACGCCCAGTATGCCTGCCCATTTTGAACTTTCTCTGTAAACTTGATATAACTTAGGCAAATCTTTCACTTCATTAAGCTCATTTGGATTGCTGATAATCGGAAATTGAATTAAAAAACCTTCGTCATATTTAACTATATCAAATTTTCCTATTCTTCCGGCGGAAGGAACCATAGGGCCATAAAAATAATCATAAAATTCATCTATTCTGTAAAGATAAATATTTGAATTTCTTACATATTTAAGAGCATCCGCCGTATCATACATTGCCAGATTATTAAAAATTTCCCTGCCTATTTCAGTGCTTACAACATTTTTTTGTATTTTGATATCTTTATTTACAATATCTGTCATTTCTTCATAAACTTTTTTTAATAAATCCGAAGTTATTTCCAATTCCGGAATTTCACAAAAAAAATTATTATTTATAGAATGTTCCACAAAAATCTTTGTCTTGCTGCCAAAAAGCTTTTTTATGGCATATATTGCCAAAAAAGCTACACTTCTTTGATATACTCTGTAGCCTTCCGATGATGTAATATCCAAAAAGCTAATTTCACAATTCTTATTTATTTTATTTTCCAATTCATAAATTTCACCGCCGTCCTGCGCCAAAAGGATAGGATTATCATATCTATGCTTAAACTTATCGCTTATCTCAAGATAGGTTGTTCCTTTTTCAACCTCTATGCTTTCATTTA
Organism: uncultured Clostridia bacterium; assembly: GCA_947630475.1. Taxonomy (GTDB): domain Bacteria; phylum Bacillota; class Clostridia; order Lachnospirales; family CAG-274; genus CANRHR01. The sequence continues at coordinate 167,163 of CANRHR010000001.1, forward strand.
TACCATTTATTTTTACATTAACCAAATCCATTTCAGACATCCTTTCATTAATTAAGCTTAAAAATAGAATTTAAGAATATTTATGCAAGCTTCAGATTTAATAAACTCAATATCATAATTATTTTCACGGCTCAAATCGTTAAATCTTTCAACAAGACTGTCAACAATTATCGTTTCTGTTCCATAATGCCCTGCATCAATAATACTTATGTTTAAATCAATGGCATTTTGAGCATCATGATATCCTACATCACCCGTTATAAAAGCGTCACAGCCTTTATCCGCCGCTGCTTTTATATACTCAAAGCCTGCGCCCGAGCCGGTGCACAAGCCAATTTTTTTAATAGATTTATTTTTTGCCGCACAAACGGTTACGGCATCAAGTTCCAGAATATTTTTGACAATATCGGCAAGTTTATCGACAGAAACCGCCTCATTAAGCTCGCCTACTTTTCCAAGGCCCATGCCGTCAAAAACATCCGGACAAAGATTTTCAATATTTTTAAGACCTATTTTTTCAGCTAAAATACTGTTGGTTCCTCCGTTTACAATATCTAAATTAGTATGAGCTGAATAAAGAGCTATATCATTTTTTATAAGCTTTATTATCCTTTTTCCAAGGGCTGATGATGTTGTTATATTTTTAATAGGCTTAAAAATCAAAGGATGATGTGTTATAATCATCTGACAATTTTTTTCCAAAGCTTCATCTATTACAGGATCAATTCCATCAAGAGCAACTAAAACTCTTTCTGCCTGCGCCTCTTTTCTTCCCACCATAAGCCCTACATTATCCCAAGATTCAGCCAAAAACGGCGGGGCAATTTTTTCTGCCATTTTTATTATATCATTTATTTTGACAGCCACATCAAAACCTCCTCATATGCTTTATACTTTTTTTCAATTTCTTTTTTTCTTTTTATTATGTGCTGCTTTTCATTATTTTCAAGTGAGAGCAAAATTCTATTCATTTTATTCATTTCACAACTTATATATTCTTTCAATATAGGATTTTTTTCTTCTATATTATTTTTCCCAAACCAATAGTCATATTTTGTATAATCACAATCTTTACCCTGTTCGCAAACAATTATAGTATAAAATTTATCTTCTTTTATCATTTTTTCGTACAATATTTTAATGCCGATTTTATGTAAAAAAATTCTTACCTTATCGATATCTCTCTGGGGCTGAAGAATTAATCTTTTAACAGCCTTAACAGCCGAAATATTTTTTTTCATAACCTCAATTGCAAGCATTCCTCCCATTCCGGCTATTATTATACATTCCGGAGAATCATATTTATTTATAATCTCAAGACCGTTTCCGCATCTTAAATCTATAAGATCACTGCATCCAAATTTTTCTGCATTACTGCGGGCCTTTTCAATGGAACCTTTGCTTATATCAGAACCTATAGCCCTTTTAACTGTTCCTTTTTTTATCAAATAAACAGGAATATAAGCGTGATCTGTTCCGATATCGGCTATCAAATCGCATTGAGGGACACATTGTGCAACAGCTTTAAGTCTTTGGGAAATATGCAAAAAAATCAAATCCTTTCAAAAAAGCAGCGAAAACAGAAGCAATGCTTTATTTTCGCTGCCGTATCAATGATATTCACAAGCTTTACAGCATCTGGCAAGAGGCTTACTTATGCTCATCTCATTCAAGATAATCTTTAAGCTTTTTGCTTCTGCTGGGGTGTCTTAATTTTCTTAATGCTTTAGCCTCTATCTGGCGTATTCTCTCTCTTGTAACCTTAAACTCTCTGCCAACCTCTTCAAGTGTTCTTGCTCTGCCGTCATCAAGCCCAAATCTAAGCCTTAAAACCTTTTCTTCCCTGTCGGTAAGGGTATCGAGTACCTCTATAAGCTGTTCCTTCAAAAGAGTAAAAGCAGCCGCATCGGCAGGCGCCGGAATATCTTCATCCGGAATAAAATCTCCTAAATGACTGTCCTCCTCTTCACCTATAGGCGTTTCGAGTGAAACAGGTTCCTGCGCTATTTTTCTTATCTCCCTCACCTTTTCAACGGGCATTTGCATTTCCTTTGCAAGCTCATCATCACTTGGCTCACGTCCAAGCTCCTGAAGAAGCTGCCTTGAAACTCTTATTAATTTATTAATTGTTTCAACCATATGCACAGGTATTCTTATCGTTCTTGCCTGATCTGCAATAGCTCTTGTTATTGCTTGTCTTATCCACCATGTAGCATAAGTTGAAAACTTATATCCCTTTCTGTAATCAAATTTTTCAACAGCTTTAATAAGACCAAGATTACCCTCTTGAATAAGGTCCAAAAACAACATTCCTCTTCCGACATATCTTTTTGCAATGCTTACAACCAAACGCAGGTTAGCTTCCGCCAAACGCTTTTTGGCTTCTTCATCGCCCTCTTCCATTTTTTGGGCAAGCTTTATTTCTTCATCTGCCGACAAAAGAGGAACTTTGCCAATCTCCTTAAGATACATCCTAACATGATCATCTATATTAATGCTTCCTTCGGAAATAGACAAATCAAGTTCTCTTTCGGGGTCATCATCCTCTTCAAGCTCAACAGCTCCCAATACGTCAATTCCTTGAGCTTCCAAGTATTCATATATCTTATCAATCTGATCGGGGTCAAGCTCAATATCTGCCAAATAATCCATTATTTCTTTATATTCGAGCATACCCTTTTTCTTTTTGCCGATAGCAAGCAATTCTTTCATTCTTGTCGCAAAAACATTTTCATCAATGGTTTTCAAAACAATTCTTCCTTTCTCATTGTGTTTACTATTCTGTCCTTAAGAAAGCATAATATTCAAAGAATAAATATTTCTTCTTTCATTATAAAGCCTGTTAATTTCAGAGGCATCAAAATCACTTTTATCGGGTTTTTGTGATATTTTTAAAATTTCATTGTCAATATAAGTTCTTTTTATCAGCCTTAACTGATCGTTAACTGCATTTTGAACAGCTTCATCATTTTCAAAATTATAATTCAGCATAAAAATATCGGATATTTTTCGCTGTTCCTCTATGCTTTGAAAACAACTCACAAGCTCGGCAGGATAAACGACTTCTTCTTTTTGATAAATTTCAAAAATCATTTCAAGGGCCTTAACATAAATATCCTCAATAAGCTCTTTTGGCTTAAGAATTTTCATGATTTTTTTTCCTATAAGCCTATCCGATGCGCAAATATTAATAATACTCCTTCTTGCATCATCAACTCCAACAGAGCTTTGCTTATATTTTTTTATATTATATTTTTTTGAATTAAGATTAATTTCAGCTGCATTATCAATACTTTTAATTTCTTTATTTATGGATTCAAAGCTTAAGGATGTTATTTCGGCTGTTTCTTTTATAAAAGCTTCTCTCTCTATAGGGCTTGTCAGTGTTGATATTATTTTGGCAGCCTGTTTTGTAAAATCAATTCTTTGAGATATATCGTTTAAATCATACTCCTTAAGCTTAGCTTTGATTTGAAAACTGATATAACTTTTAGAGCCTGACAAAAGAGAAGCAAATTCTTTAGCTCCATATTTATTTATAAATTCATCGGGATCCTTTGCGTTTGTAACCTGCATAACCTTTGGATAAATTCCGCTGGCGACAAGCACAGGTATTGCTCTGAGAACGGCTTTTTCTCCGGCATCATCACTGTCAAAAAGAAGTATAACTTTATCTGCATATCTTTTTAAAGCATTTGCGTGATTTTCGTTAAAGGCAGTGCCTAATGCCGCCACAGCATTATGAAATCCCGCTTGATAAAGACTTATAACATCCATATACCCTTCCACAAGTATAAATTCTCTTGTTTTCGAGTTTCTGGCAAAATTTATGCTGTACAAATTATGGCTTTTATTAAAAATCGGCGTATCTGGAGAGTTAAGATATTTTGGCGTTTTTCTGCCCGATTCGCTTGTATCCAAGCTGCGTCCGCCAAAACCTATAATTCTTCCTTGAACATCAATTATGGGAAACATAAGTCTATTGATAAATCTGTCATAGAAACCGCCGTTTTTGTCCCTAAGCACAAGACCGCTTTCTAAAATTATATCATCATTATAACCATTATCCTTTAAAAATTTATATAAATCATTTTTAAAAAAAGAATATCCTAATCCATATTTTCTCCTTATGTTTATAATAATATTTCTTTTATCAAGATATTTAACCGCTGTTTCCCCCAGTTTTGAATTTAAATTATCATAAAAGTGTCTTGCTGCTTTTTTATGTATTTCATAAAGTTGATTTTTTATTTCATTTTTTTCTTTTGCTTCGTTAGAATACTGCTCTTGAGGAAGAGTATAATTTATTCTTTGCGCAAGAAATTTTACGGTTTCTACAAAATCATAATTTTCCTTTTGCATAATAAAGCTTATAACATTGCCAGACGCCCCGCAGCCAAAGCAATAATAAAGCTGTTTATCGGGGCTTACCGAAAAGGAAGGCGATTTTTCTTTGTGAAACGGACAAAGCCCAAAATAATTGCTTCCCCTTTGCTTAAGAGTGGTATACTTATTTATGACATCTATAATATCATTGCCCATTCTGACATCATCAATTACATTTTGAGGATAAAACATAAAAATCAACTCCGATTAGAGATCCCCTCATTACATTGCCGTATTTAAATTAACTGCTTATTGTTTTAAAACTATAAGCATAGGCAGTTTTTATTTATAAACTTCATTATTAATAATTTTCGACACAAAATTAAAAACTCCTTTAAAAATTATTAATGAAGCAAAAATACAATATTTGTATTTTTTGAGTGTCGAAAAAGTCCTGCAGGACTTTTTCAAGAGAAAACAGATGTATAAACAGCTCATTCCATCGGGATTAAAAATCCCTTGAAACTCGCTGTTTTCCTCATCGGAAGTGAATCCCACCTGCGGATTATAAGTCTGCGACCGCTTTAGTTACTTCGTTAAAATAGGGTTTATTGACAGTCTGAGAATACAATATTTATATTCTGTTTACACTTTTAAAAAAATTTAAATACAAAAATTTAAATACAAAAAAAGCCGTCTAAAATATGACGACCTCCAACAAGTGCGTCATCAGGGGATCGAACCCTGGACCTTCGGATTAAGAGTCCGCTGCTCTGCCAGCTGAGCTAATGACGCATAAAACAAATAAAACAAAAAATGCGTCATCAGGGGATCGAACCCTGGACCTTCGGATTAAGAGTCCGCTGCTCTGCCAGCTGAGCTAATGACGCACACATATTAACCATAATGCCCTAAGACAAATAATATGATATCATATATAAGATATGCTTGTCAACACTTTTTTTACAAAAATCAATAGTTTTTTTCAATATCAAACCAAAACCATGTCAATTTTCTCAAAATTAAAAAGTTGCGCAAAAGAAAGGCTTAAGCTATAATAATAAAATCGACTTTTTAAGTTATTAGTAAAAATTCATCAAATTTAAGCTTAAGGAGGTATAAAAATGACAGTAAAAACAGAAATAAATGTAAGATATGCCGAAACGGATCAAATGAAAGTGGTTCATCATGCGGTTTACCCTATTTGGTATGAACAGTCCAGAACAGAGCTTATAGAAAAACTCGGAATAAAATACTGCGAAATTGAAAAACAGGGAGTTATGTGTCCTATTGCAGAGCTTAATTCAAAATATATTTCCCCTGCCCGCTATGGCGATACGGTAATAGTTGAAGCATCGGTTTCAAAGCTTACCCCTGTAAAAATAGTTTTTGAATACAAAATTTACAGAAAGAGCGATGAAACTCTTCTAAATACAGGATCATCAGTACATCCTTGGACAGATACAAATATAAAACTTATAAATCTAAAAAAGGCATTTCCCAAAATTTATGATACTCTTTTAAATAATATCAATAAACTTTGACATAGCATTGTATAAATGATAAACTATTATATAAAGTTATAGCCGTTTATTATAAACAATTTTTGACAGCATTGTTAAAGAAGGGATATAAACATATGAAAACAATAGGTATAATAGGGCTTGGTTTAATAGGCGGCTCTATAGCCAAAGCCGCAAAAATTTTTTTGGGAGCCGAGGTCGTTGCTTTCAGCAGGAGTATACAGCCTCTTAATGAAGCTGAAAGAGATGGCATAATTTCTTCCTATTCCTCAACAGATATGTCTATTTTTAAAGATTGTGATATAATTTTTATATGTACCCCCGTAGATAAAATTATATCCTATGTTGAAAAATTAATGCCTTACATAAAAAAAGATTGTATAGTAACAGACGTTGGAAGCACAAAAAATCATATCTGCAAAAAAATGTCCTCATTTGAGGGTTTAACTTTTATAGGAGGTCATCCCATGGCAGGGTCCGAAAAAAAAGGCTACAGTGCTGCCAGCGAATTTTTATTTGAAAATGCATATTATATTCTCACTCCTCTAAACTCAACAAACAGTCATCAAATTGAAGTAATGACAAATTTTGTAAAAAAAATAAAAGCTATACCTATTGTCATCTCACCTAAGCATCATGACAATATAGTTTCTGTTATAAGTCATGTTCCTCACATAATAGCATCTTCTCTTGTAAATCTTGCACAAAGGCTTGATGACGATGACAAACATATGCATACCCTTGCCGCCGGCGGCTTTAGGGATATAACAAGAATCGCTTCCTCAGACCCTGAAATGTGGACGGGCATATGTATTGAAAATAAAAAAGAAATATTAAGGGTTACCGATAAATTTAAAAATATCATTTCAGAATTTGAAGATATCCTAAAAAATGACAGATATGATAAAGTATACAATTTTTTTGAAAATTCACGTGATTACAGAAACAGTTTTGAAAAAAGAAAAAATTCATCTGTTCATAACTATTTTGAACTTTATGCCGATATTATAGACAAACCCGGTGAAATTGCTTCAATAGCCAATATGCTTTGGGAAAATAATATTAATATAAAAAATATAGGTATTATAAACAACAGAGAATTTTCAGGCGGTGTGCTGCAAATCTTGTTTGAAACCCAAGATGATAAAGACAAGAGCATATCTCTTTTGGAAAAAATGAATTTTAATATTTACAAAAAGCAATAAAATGAGGTGAATTTAATGAGATTTTTAAAACCTGATTTTTATGATAATTTTAAATGCAAAGCCGATAAGTGCAGCTTTAACTGTTGTATGGGATGGACGATTACAATAGATAAAGATACTGTAAATAAATATAACTCGGTTGAAGGAGAATTTGGCAAAAAGCTTAAAGAAAATTTAATTGATAAAACAATTAACGAAAAAACAAATAAAATTATTAAGCTTGACGAAAACAATATGTGTCCATTTCTTACCGAAAAAGGCTTATGTGAAATTGTTTTGAAAAAAGGGCCGTCTTATCTTTCTGATACATGCAGAGAATACCCAAGAAAAACAATTTTTTATGCAGATATTATAGAAAAATATATGACAACATCATGTCCTGCCGTTGTTGAATTTTTATATAATAAAAAGCATATTGAATTTAATCTAAGCCCGTCAATTAATCTCCATGTTTCATTTAAAACAGATGCTGTTAATGACGAAAAATTTTTGTATGGCTCGGATATAAGACGATTTTTTATTGACCTTTTGCAGCTTGAAGGAATTCCTTTGTGGACAAGAGAATATTTTGTATATAAATGCGCCGAAAATATGCAGCCTTATTATGACAAAAATGATTTTGATGCTGTTTCAAAAGAATCAAATAGGTTTACAGATCTGGATTATTTAGCTGATTATGCCGATAAGCTTATTGAAATTGAAGAAAATTATCAGCTTAAATTTAATTTTCTTAGTAACTTATATTTATATTTTGGCAAAACTAAAACAAAAGTTCCAAATAAGTATTATGACAAACTTTCTAAGCTGAATGAAATTAGTGCAGATAAGCTTCAGGAAATATATAAAGATTTTGAAAAAATTCACAACGATATAGAATATGTTTTTGAAAATCTTTCTGTATTAAATTTGTTTACAGAATTTTTTAGTAATGCAGATCTTAATATATATGAAGTATGTTCCTCTGTATTTATTCTTGGTGCCTTGATTAAGTTTTGCATGGTATTATATTGGTATACCAATGATATGTCTATCTCAAAACAAGAACAAATAGATATTATTGCAATTTTAACCAGAAATTTTATGCATAATAAAGCTGCAATTAAACAATTTTGTGATATACAAGAGAAAAATGGGTTGTTTAATCCTTCTTATTTATTCTTAATTACACGCTAATTGTTTATATATTTGCATTTACTGAAAATATAACCAAAACCACGCCTAAAAGACGTGGTTTTCTCTTGCTTTTTCAATATACACCATTTTTAAAGTTGGTCAATGATATACGTACTCCGCTATGCTATACTCATAACCGACGGCTTCTGACGAAGCCTTACTTAGTCGGTTAAATAAATTTTTCATCAAAGGATGAACATTTTTGGATATATTTAAAATAATAAGCCTTTTAAATTTTCTTGTTAAACTGATAAATTTAAGCTATAATAAATTTAATAATATTAAAAGTGGTGATATCAATGTCAAATTCAACTGATTCTCTTGCTCAAAGCAAGCTTATAATTTTATATCTTTTGAGAAAAATGAATATGCCTGTTTCTCTTGCTCATGTGCAGCACCTTGCTCTTTCTGCCGAATATATGGATTATTTTTCACTTTCCGCCTATCTGGCGGAGATGACAAACAAAAAGCAGATAATAAAAACCAAAGAAAACGAACAAACCTGTTACAGTATAACTTCTTCGGGGCTTCAAACCTTATCCTATTTTGAAAATATGCTCTCAGATGAAATTAAAGAAAGCATATCAAAATATGTTTATGAAAACAAGCCTCATTTAAAAGACGAGCTTGAGGTCAGGGCGGTTTACAACGAGGTTTATAAAGATAATTATAACGTAAATTTAAGCTACAGTGAAAATTCAGATAAACTTATTGAAATTAATTTATCTTCTCTTTCAAAAGATTATGCGAAAAAAATAGTACATAACTGGAAAAATAATGCATCTGACATATATCTTTCTATTTTAAAAAATCTTTTAAATAAAAATAATTAATCTCTTTAAAGCCCTAAAGCCTATTAAAGCTTTAGAGGCTTTTTGTCATACTTACAACAATTTTTGAGGCAATATCTGCACTTTGTCTGAAAAATTTTTCATAATCATGTTCTGAGCTGTCTTCCGCTTTATCTGAAATAGAACGTATAATAACAAAGGGTATCATATTAAGAAAACAAGTATGTGCAATAGCTGCTCCCTCCATTTCGGCACAGCTTGCCTTAAATTCTTTCCAAATAATACTCTTTTTTTCATTTGAAGCTATAAATTGATCTCCGCTTGCTATTGTTCCTACCACAACCTTAGAATCACAAGCGCTTTCTCCCGCCTGTTTTGCTATTTCTATAAGCTCATCATCAGCTTTAAAAAAAGACACATTAAGCCTTGAAATAAAGCCCACAGGATCTCCTAATGCGGATGTATCAAAATCATGCTCAATGCATTGGCTTGATATTACTATATCGCCTATTTCAAGCTCTTTTGAAATTGCTCCGGCAACGCCAACATTAATTATATAATCAACACCATACATATCTATAAGCACCTGTGTGCATACTGCGGCATTAACCTTACCTATTCCGGAACGAACAAGAACAACATTATTACCATTCATTTTGCCCAAAAAGAAATCAAGTCCTATAATATTTCTTGTTGAAATAACATCCATATTTTCTTTTATACTTAAAATTTCTTCGTCCATTGCTCCTATTATGCCGATACTTTTCATAGCTTCCTCCTTAAAATACTAAAAATTTTTTAGATAAATCAAGTAATCTTTTGCAAAAATAAATTGTTCAGCAAAAGAGCTTAATAATTTTTTAATATACTGTTAATTTAAAACTTTAATTTTTATTATTTTATCATACATTTGTAAAAATTAACAGTAATTTTTAATATAAAATTATTCAGATTATTAATAAACCCTATTTTGCTTAAGTAACTTAAAGCGTCGCAGACTTTTGATCCACAGGCGGAATTCATTTCCGCCGAGGAAAACAGCGAATTTCAAGGGGCTTTTAGCCCCGATGGAATGAGCTGTTTATACTTCTGTTCCCTCTCGAAAAAGTCCGAATGGACTTTTTCGATACTCAGAGTAATTTTTAATATAAAATTATTTTCAGATATAAATTAATCTATTCTCCTATATGATTTATCATGCTGGCAGTATATCCCGCTCCAAAACCATTATCAATATTTACAACCGTTACGCCGCTTGCGCAGGAATTAAGCATTGATAAAAGCGCCGCCACGCCGCCAAACGAAGCCCCATACCCAACGCTTGTGGGAACGGCAATAACAGGACAATCCGATATTCCGCCTATAACGCTTGCCAAAGCGCCCTCCATTCCGGCAACGGCAATAATTACTTTTGCTTTCATAATTTCTTGCGAATGAGCAAGAAGCCTGTGTATGCCGGCAACACCCACATCATAAAGCCTTGCTACCCTATTCCCCAATGCCTGAGCAGTAAGCGCCGCCTCTTCGGCAATAGGTATATCGCTTGTCCCTCCGGTCACAACCAAAATTGTTCCTTTTGTATCTTCTTTCGGAAGTTCCCCAACAATTCCTATATTTCCTACCTGCCAATACTTAATATCTATAAAATCTTTTACAATATCTGCTTTTTCCTTAGAAAGCCTTGTAATCAGTATTGTTTTTTGTCCTTTATCCATAAGAGCTTCGGAAATTTCCGCAATTTGTTTTCCTGTTTTCCCTGCTGCATAAATAACTTCACCGATACCTTGACGAATTGCCCTATGTGTATCAATTTTTGCAAAGCCCAGATCTTCAAAAGGCTGATTTTTAAATTTAAGTATTGCCTCGTCAATATCAATACTTCTTTCTGCAACCTGCTTTAAAATATTTTTAAGCTCACTTTTTTCCATAAAATAACCTCCGAAATTTATTAAGCTACCGGAATGATCATTTTGCTGCGTACTAGCTGATTAAAAAAATTAATTTTTCTTCAAAACAACGGATTTTTCTCCTAAAAGTGTTTTTAAATCGGAAATTAAATTTTCATTCGGATTAACCCAGTAATTTTCTTTTAATTTTAGTTTTTCTTTCGTTTCTTCATTATATATAATTACAGGAGTTTTCCCTTTTGACAATACTATTATATTTCTGATATTTTCTGGCGTAAGATTACTTTCTTTAGGTATTTTCAACCATAAAACAGAGCTTCTTTCAACTAACTCGTCATACGGAACAACCTTTTCACATATAATTTTAGATTCCTGCCCTTCTGTAGCCGTTACCCTGCCTTCTGCAAGAATAACGCCGCCCTCTTTCAAAAGATATGAATATCTTGAAAAAGAATCCGAAAACATTATAATTTCTATATTTCCGAATAAATCCTCAATACCAACAAATGCCATTGGTTTGCCATTTTTTGTATATTTGGTTGTAATGTATGAAATAATGCCTCCAACAACAGCTCTTTGACCATCAGTAACCTTAATATTGCCTGAAGAAATTTCACTTTCTTCATCTTGGGCGGCAAAAGCAAGACTTGTTGCGGATATAAATCTGTTTAAAACATCGGCATATTCCATAAGAGGATGACCGCTTACATATATTCCAAGCACCTCTTTTTCCATAGCCAAAAGCTCGTTTTTTGAATACTCGGCTATATCCGGAAGCTCATCTTTAAATATATTTGTGCTGTCTTCAGCTATTTGAAATAAACTGAGCTGACCGTCAATATTTCTTTTTTTACTTTGTCCCAAACCCGAATATATAATCTTATATATACTCATATATTGGCTGCGGCGTCCTCCCAAAGAATCAAAAGCGCCGGCTTTTATAAAGCTTTCTATGCATCTTGTGTTAAGCTGTGGGCCAATCCTGTCGAGAAACTCTGTCATGCTTAAATATAAGCCGTCCTTTTCTCTGCTCTCAACCAATGCCGCTATATTGCCTTTTCCTACATTTTTAATAGCCGAAAGACCAAACCTTATTTTATTATTTGAAACACTAAAGCCTGAAAAGCCCTCATTAATATCGGGCGGCAAAAGCTCTATCCCCATTTTTTTTGAGGCGGCTATATATTCGGCAACTTTATTTGTGTTATCGGCAACGCTTGTTAAAAGAGCCGCCATAAATTCAACAGGATAATATGTTTTAAGCCAAGCTGTCTGATATGCCACAACAGCATAGGCTGCCGCATGAGATTTATTGAATGCATATTTTGCAAAATCAGTCATTTCATCAAATATCTTGTTTGCGGATTTTTCGTCTATTCCATTTTTTATGCAGCCCGGAACATCATCTCCCAGCCCATAAATAAAGTTATGTCTTTCTTTTGCCATAACATCTGTTTTCTTTTTGCTCATAGCTCTTCTCACAAGGTCGCTTCTTCCAAGGCTGTAGCCTGCAAGCTCCCTTACAATTTGCATAACTTGCTCCTGATAAACTATACATCCGTATGTAGGCTCAAGTATAGCCTTAAGGCTTTGGTGAGTATATGTGATATTGTCGGCTCTTTTTTTGCCTTTTATATATTTAGGTATAAAATCCATGGGGCCCGGGCGATACAACGAAATACCCGCTATAATATCATCTATGGCGGATGGCTTCAGCTCTTTCATAAACTGACGCATTCCTGCGCTTTCAAGCTGAAATACTCCCTCTGTTTTGCCGGAGGATATAAGCTCATAAACCTTTTTGTCACTGTAATTTATATCTTTTTCACTTAAATTAAGTTTATGATTTCTGTTAATTTCATTAAATGCATTTTGAATGACGGTAAGCGTCCTAAGTCCTAAAAAATCCATTTTAAGAAGACCAAGCTCTTCTATTGTTGTCATTGTATACTGAGTGGTAACAACTCCGTCGTTTGTGTTAAGAGGAACATATTCCATAATAGGCTTATCGCATATAACAACGCCTGCCGCATGTGTTGAAGCGTGTCTTGGAAGTCCTTCAAGCTTCATCGACATATCAAGAAGATATTTAACAGCTTCATTTTCATTATATTCTTTTGCTAAATCCGGATTTTCCGCAAGAGCCCTTTTTATTGTTATTTTAAGCTCCATAGGTATCATTTTTGCGATTTTGTCAACCTGTGCATACGGCATAGCCAAAGCTCGTCCAACATCTCTTATGGCATTTCTTGCAGCCATTGTGCCAAAGGTTATGATTTGAGAAACATGATCCGCCCCATATTTTCTTACAACATAATCTATAACCTCCTGACGCCTTTCATAACAAAAGTCAATATCTATATCAGGCATACTTACTCTTTCGGGATTTAAAAAACGTTCAAAAAGAAGATCGTATTTTATAGGGTCTATATCCGTTATATTTAAGCAGTATGAAACAATACTTCCTGCGGCAGAGCCTCTTCCCGGTCCTACAATTATATTATTGTCCTTTGCATATTTTATAAAATCACTTACAATAAGAAAATAATCGACAAATCCCATTGATCTTATTACATCAAGTTCATATAAAAGACGCTTTTCAAGTTTCCCATCAACAGAACCGTATCTCTCTTTAAGGCCCTTAAAGCAAAGCTTTTTAAGATATTCAAAAGATGACATATCTTCGGGAACATCAAAAACAGGAAGTTTATATTTATTAAATTCAAATTCAACATTACATCTTTCTGCAATTTTATTTGTATTTTCCAAAGCCTGCGGAGCATATGGAAAAAGCTCCGCCATTTCTGCCGGAGATTTTAAATAAAACTGAGAGCCCTCATATTTCATTCTGTCTTCATCTTCAACGGTTTTTCCTGTCTGTATACACAAAAGAATATCATGCGCCTTAGCATCTTCTTGATTTATATAATGCAAATCATTTGTGCAAACCAATGGTATCCCCGTTTCTTTGTTTAAGCGGATGAGGGCTTGATTTACTGTTTTTTGCTCACTTATGCCATGATCCTGGAGCTCAAGATAAAAATTGCCCTCGCCAAAAATTTCATTATAAAGCAATGCCGCTTCTTTTGCTTTTTCATAAGAAATTTTTAATACATTCCTTGCCACAGGGCCTAAAAGACAGGCGCTCAGAGCAATTAACCCATTGCTGTATTTTTTTAATAACTCTATATCAACCCTAGGCTTATAATAAAATCCTTCTATAAAGCCAAAAGAAACCAATTTTGCAAGATTTTTATAGCCATCGTTATTTTTTGCAAGCAAAACAAGATGATAATAAAAATTATCAGCACCTGCTTCTTTATTAAATCTCGAGCCTGACGCAACATAAACCTCGCAGCCTATAATAGGCTTTATTCCTGCCTTTTTTGCCGCTTTATAAAAATCAATCACACCATACATAACACCATGATCGGTTATGGCTATAGCATTCATTCCCAATTCTTTGGTTTTTTCAACAAGCTCATTAATTTTTGATGATCCGTCAAGAAGGCTGTATTCGGTATGAACATGAAGATGAGTAAATTCAATTTTATTTTCCATAATAACTCTCCGATAATAATTATTGCTTATAAAGCCTGTCAAAAGCTTTATAACAAATATAACACATTTGTTAAATTTCTTCAAATTTATTTTATAGGCGCTGAGGCTTTGGCTGTTTGTGCCAGCTTAAGTTCTTCGGATATTATTTTAATGCCCTTAACAATGCTTTCATCACTTACATTTGAAAAACTGAGCCTTATGCACTGCTGAGCAAATTCATCGCTTAAATAATATATTGAAGACGGGGCAAGTATAACATTTTTTTCAGCCAGCCTTAAGCATAATTCTTCGGAGGTTAAATTTTTGTTTTTAAGCTTTAAATAAAAACTTAAACCTCCATAAGGCTCAATATATGATGTATATTTTGAAAGATTTTTTTTAATTTCCGATGAAGTTAAGGAGTATTTTTTGCCGAAAATATTCCTCATATACAATATATGCTTATCCCAATCTCCGTTATCTATAAAAAGTTTAAATGCTCTTTGGATAAAGCTTGAGGTTGAAATATCAGTGGAATATTTTGCTGAAACAACATTTTCCAAAATAGGCTTTGGCAGCACCATAAAACCAAGCCTTAAACCGGGCATAAGTATTTTGGAAAAAGATTTTATATAAATAACTTTATTTTTATAATCAAAGCTTTTTAATGTGCTTACGGCAGTACCTGAATAATTAAAATCACTTAAATTATCTTCTTCCACTATATATATATTATTCTTATATGCGAGATTCAAAATTTTCCGTTTTTTTTCCTGGCTGTATGATATACAGGTTGGCGTTTGGTAATTCGGCATAACATATATAAACCTTGGGTGATACAGATTAAGCATATGTTCAAGAGCTTCAATATCAATTCCATCAGAAAGCATAGGAATATCAATTATTTTTGCTCCTCTTGAAAGAATTGCGTCAACTGCTCCGTAATAAGTAGGTCTTTCAACAAAAACCTCGTCGCCAAATGAAAGCATTGCCTTTGCTATAATATCTATACCCTGCTGAGCACCTGATATAATTTGTATTTTATCGGGGCTTGTTTTTATTTTATATTTTTCAAGATTTTCTGCAATAACTTCTCTTAACGGAGGATATCCTTGAATATCCTGAAGACTGAAAGCATTGCCTTTATCTCTGTCCAAAACTTCATTAAAAAAAACTTTAAACTTTTTAACAGGAAACAAATCGGAAGAAACCGAGCTTTCTGCAAAATTTATTGCCGATGCCGATTTTGTTTTCTCAAGCATATTAATTGACCTTTGCTGTCTTACATCGAGTTCGGAAACAGAGTTTATGCCAATAGAAGCGGCATAAGTGCCGGAGCCTTTTTGGGAATACACTATTTTTCTGTTTTCAAGATATTTATAACAATTTATTACGGTTATATTATTAACGCCAAGCCTTTGAGAAAGAAGCCTTATAGACGGAAGTTTAAAATCAGGGGGTATTTTGCCTGATTCTATTAATTGCATTATTTTGCAGGCAAGCTGAATATAAAGAGCTTCTCCGTCATTTTTATCAAGCTCTATATCAAACAAAAGCTTAAACTTTTCCGAATCATTCATATTTTTTATTATCCTCCCGAGAATCTTCGGTTTTATTGATGTCTATATTAAGCTTTTTTAAAATTTCCGAAAAACAATCAGCGCTTGAAATATTTTTATACCTGTTTATCTTTGAATTTTCACCATATATTTTTTTATCTATAATATCAATAGCACATATCGTATCATATTTACAATAGCTGCAGCTATTTATTTTATCTGAAACAAATGGATATATACTTATATTGCCATCTATCATTTCAGATGCACATTCGGCCGCCGCATAACTTACATACTGCATTATATATTTAAGCTCGTCTTCAGAAAAAAATGAGGGCTTTATATATTCAAAATCAGAAGCTTTAATTTTTTCAAGCTCCTTTTCACCTGCCGTTGTGTTAAGAGCTTTAAGAACTTCTTTTTTGTTATTGACAAAACCTGTATGCTTAAAGCTTTTTTGAAAATCTTTTTCGGTCAGTATATTTTCTCCTTCCTCATTTATGCTGCCATCAAAAATAGGATCGGATATTTTAAAATAAAAAGCTCCCCCGGGATGGATTATCTTTTCTTTAAATTCGCTGTCACTGCTTTTTAATTTAATAAAGGCATCGAGATACAAAAGCAACTGAAGCTGAACACCCGCATATATCTGCTGAAGCTCTAATGCGTTTGAGCCGGATTTATAATCGATAATATTTACATATACCCTGTTATCCTTATCCATAATATCTATTCTGTCTATTTTTCCATCCAAAAGTATTTTATAACCGTTATTAAGATGAATTTGAATAGGCTTTAAAAAAAAGCTTCCCTCTTCGATAGGATTTCCGTTTTCATCTGTTTTGGGATTTCTTAAGCTAAATTCAAAACCATATGGATTAAAGCTTCCTTTTTTTATGCTGTTTATAAGTGCAAATGCAGATATTTTTGTTGTGCGCCGTATTTTTTCTATGTAGTGAATATACTTGGCATTTGATAAAAATATATCCGTATTTTGGGCTGAAATACTTTTATTAACCGCAAAATCAATATAGGCATCAATCTCGGTTTGTGTTATTTTATGCCAATCTATATTATTTTCAGAAAGAAGTTTTGAAAAATTCTCCATAATGCTGTGATAAATATTGCCGATTTCAATGCTGCCGATTTCATAGCTTTTTCTTGGCTCAGCCATTAAGCCATATCTGACAAAATATGAAAACGGACATTTTTTAAATGCTTCAAGCCTTGTTACCGAAGAATTTATAATTTTTTTAGGGTAAAGTTTGTTAATTGAGCTTTCACTTAGCCTGTCTGAAGGATTTACCTTAAACAAACCAAGCTTAAGCTTTTTAAGCTTTAAATCATAACTCTTTTCGGATGAAAAAAACAAATATGCATCTTTATAAAAATCAGACAGCTCTCCAACTTCCTTATAACCCTGTATTGCTTTAAGAAGATCTTCAAAAACCTGCTCAGGTGCCGATATATCTTCTATTCCCACTTGCTTTTGTGATGTTTCAAGCTTGATTTTTAATTTTGGAAAAATTTCTTTAAGCTTATCTATAATTAAAGACTGCTTCATCTCCTGCCCGTTAATATCACTTATGCTATAACTTAAATACAACCTTTCGCAAGGCTTTGTCATTATATTGTAAGCAATAAAATTATCCTGCGCAATAAGCCTTTTTGAATCCGGAGCAAGCTCCATTCCGTTTTTTCTTATATATTCCCTTTCAGCATCGCTTATAAAGCCCGAATCTTCTTTTGATGCCGGCAAAACTCCATCGTTTGCGTTAAGTATAACAAGCGCCTTTATATCAGGCAGTCTTGTTCTTCCAAAGTCGCCTATTAAAACCTGATCCTGAGAAGACGGAACAAAACTTGTTTGACAGCTTTCAAAGGCTGAATTTAAAATATCGGCGTATTCTGACGGCATCATCTCGCTTTCTCCCAATATTTTTACAGTATCGTCTATTATTTGCATTACATTTTTCCAAACCTGGATATTTTCCTTTTTAAGCATAGCTCTTCTATCTTCAGCTTCAGCCTGATCATTCCATTTTTCCAATGTCTTTGCCGCCTCTATATTCATAAGAAAATCCATTAAGCAGAACGCCATTTCGCTTACCTTATATCTTTTTGTATTTTCAAGCTTTATTGGCGCCAAACTTTCCAAAACAATATTTTTTGCTTTTGATAATATCTCATAATTAAAATAAGAATTTTCTCCGAAACCATAAATCCAATCTTTCTTCCATCCGCTTCCTCTTATGCCGTAAGCTAATACATAATTTTCCAAAATATCCAGTTCATCTTTTGATATATCGTATTTTTCACATTCCGCCAAAAATCCTGTTTTTATATAGCTGAAAACAGATTCATAAGAATAATTATATGAAACAATATCAAAAACCGAAACTATAAGCTCTGTAAGAGCATGAATTTTTATGCTCTTTTTTGTATCTGAAAAGTATGGTATATTAAATTTATTAAAAACATCGGCAAGATAATTTAAATACTGCTCACCGGGAATTATAACTGCAATATCACTGTATCTATAATTATATTTTTTTACAAGAGAATTTATATAAACAGCGGCATTTTTCATCTCTGTGTATTTATTTAAAGCTGCATAAACAGATATTGATGAAACTTCATCAGTATATTTTTTACAAGAATAAACAAAATAATTTTTTTCCAAAAAAGAAAGTTCAACATTTGTCTTATGACGCATATTTTCTTTTAAATATATAGGTTTTTCCAAATAGACATTATTTTTTTTCGCTGTTTCTGTGAGGGTTTTTATTGTTTTTTTTGAATCATAATATGGATCAAATATATCAAAATCAAAAACGGCGGCGGGAGAATCAAGACTAATCGCCATGCATATATTCTCGGCAGACTTAAAAATACATTCAATAACATTAAACTCTTGAGGGGTAAACCCTATAAAGCCATCAAAATAAAAATCGGCGTTTTTTATAAGCTTAGATTCTTCAAGCTTTTTAGACAGATAATCTAAAGTTTCATCTGCGCAAACATAGTTTTTATCAATATAATCAATATATTTTGAGTATATAAGCCTTATATCCCTAAGCTTTAAAGCGGTATCGATATTTTCTTCATTTTTTTCAATTTTTAAAATAATCTCATCAAGCTTTTCCTTAGTTATACAGTATTGGAAAAATTCGCTTATAGTTTTATTTATTTTATCTATAAAACCCTGTCGGCGGCATATTGAATAATTAAAATAATTAAAATTTGAATAATTATCATTAAGAATTTTTCTTATAAGAACCGCTTTTGATATATCATTCAAGAGTGGTTTTTGAGAGTATCCAAGCTCTGAAAAAACACGATAAGCAAGTCTTTTAAAGCTTAACACTTGTATCTTAAACAATGATCTTGATTTTGAAATCTGAATAAGATTTCTTTCCGCCTGAAGAGTAAATTGCTCCGGAACTATACAGATTATATTTTTTTCGGGATTTTTAATCGACTTTGATATAATTTCGTTTGCTATATAGGTTGTTTTTCCGCTTCCGCTTGAGCCGGTTATAAACTTCAGTTTCATTAAAAACACCTCCGAAAAATTATAAATCTTAGTTTTTTATATTATTTTATCATACTTTTATTAAATTGATAATATAATTAAGCATATAATTTTCGAGAGGAGATAACTATGAGTACTAAAATAATTGTAATTAAATTTAAAGAGCTTTTAAAAAAAGCAATTTTAGTTATTGCAGGACTGCTGATTATAGGAATCATAATTTACATTTTTATTCCAAAAGGAAATAAAAGTCAAGCACTATACAAACCGGGAACATATTGTTCAGAAATAATTTTACATAATAATCCCGTAAGGATCGATGTAACGGTTAATGATGATGAGATTACAGATATACAAATGACAGAGCTTGCAGACACACAGAGCGTTTTTTATCCTCTCCTTGAACCGACAGCAAAGGAAGTTGCTCAAGAAATTATAGATAAACAAAGCCTTGAAATAGAATCAAGCGCCGATAAATCTATGACCACCAAAATTATTTTAGATGCCGTAAAATCTGCTGTCAGCAAAGCAGAAATCAATAAAAAAGAAAATAATAATTCCGATACTTCCTCGTCGGAAGAAACAAGTGAGATATCAAGCGAAGAAGCATCAGAAAATATTCAGGATTAATGTAAGTTAAATATTTCTATCAGAAAACCGCTATTTAAGCCAAATTTTTAAAATCTTGGTATATTCAAAAAAACAGCAAACAAACCAAATCCTGCCCAAAATTATCGGATAGGATTTGGTTTGTTATTTATATTCATTCACATTTTAACCGAACTGCATAAAATCTTAAGCAAAATTCTTAAAAGCCATCAAAGATTTTATTTGTAAATTTTTATACTATTATATATACTTGATTACTCAATTGGCTGTGATTTGTTTTAACAATTCTTTTTTTTCTTCATCAGGCAAAAAAGCCCCGTAAATACTGTTTTTTAAAAATTTAATTCTGTCAGTTTTATTTAATCCAAGTTCATTTTCGATTATTTTAAATTCATTAAAAATATTTGTTTTTGAAACAACCATATTATCCGTATTTACACATACCTTAGCTCCCATATCAAGAAGCATTTTTATAGGATGCTTTTTGATACATTCAACCGCCTTTGTCTGAACATTGCTCACAGGACACATTTCAAAAACAATATTATTATCAATAATATATTTTAAAAGTTCTGCGTCCTCGGTTATTCTAACCCCATGGCCTATTCTTGATGCCCCAAACTCCAAAGCTGATTTTATGCTTAATGCTCCGTCGGCTTCTCCTGAATGTATCGTAAAAGGAATATTTTTGCTTACTGCTTTTTCAAAAATATATTTAAATTTATAGGTTTTATATACGGCTTCTGCTCCCGCCAAATCCAAAGCAACAACTCCCCTGCCCAAAAATTTTGAGCATACCTCAACCGTTTCAAGATTTTCACTTTGGTTATTATCTCCCCGCATACAGCATAAAATTAAATTTGCTTTAAAAAATCCTCCATTTTTGGCTATGTCATCAAGCGCCGAATTTAAACCGTCAATAGCTGCCTGCACAACTTCTTGTTGACTTAATCCGTTTTTTGTGCTAAGCTGCGGAGCAAATCTGATTTCTGCGTATATAAGAGAATCTTTATAAAGTCTTATAACAAGTGACCTTATCGCATCTTTTATCGATTCCTTATGCTGCAAAATCAAAAGAGGAATATCAAAACATTTAAGATAATCATTAAGGCTTTCACAATTTTGATCAACGCTTATCATTCCCGAAAGCTTATTTTCGTTATATTCGGGCAAAGCAATGTTATACTTCTTTGCAATTCTTATAATATCTTCCGCCGGAATCGAACCATCTAAATGCAGATGCAAATCAATCATAATAAAACCTCCATAAAAAATCAGCAGCCTCTTCGGCGTAATCTATATTTATTCTTTTTCCGAATTTGATTTCCTTTATTATTTTTTTGTTGTCTTCAGCCAAATAAAGTATATCCGAGCTGCACATATCTATTTCGTTTAAATCTCTGTCAATTAGCAATGCCTTGCACAACTTGCCCGGGCCATTCATAAAATTCTTTTTCTGATATGGGCTAAGAAAAGAATATTTTTTACCAAATCTATTTTCAGCCATTGTATCAGTTTCACATACAGGCTCTGCCGATCTTATTAAAACAGCGCTTGGCTCTCCCTTTTCCTCGCTTACAACATTAAGACAGCAATACATTCCATAAATCATATATACATAGGCTGTGCCGCCAATCTCAAAAAGAGTTTTTGTTCTGTTTGTTTTTTTGTATCCATAGGCATGACAAGCCTTATCCACAGCACCTACATAAGCTTCGGTTTCGGTAATTCTTACAACCAAGCTTTTTGTATCAATTTTTCTTACTATAAGCTTTCCCAAAAGTTCTTTGCTTAACTTAACGGTATCCTGAATAAAAAAATCACGCTCAAGCCTTTTCATATAAATCATCTCCTAAAGAATTCATATATATTTTCAGCGGCTTTGATATTCATTCCATCAACCTTGGCAAGCTCTTCAATTTCCGCTTCTCTTATTTTTTCAACAGAACCAAAATGTTTCATAAGAGCTTTTCTTCTCACTTCTCCTATTCCGTTTATATCATCAAGAACTGAATGAAGCTGTTTCTGCTGCCTAAGTCTTCTGTGATATTCAATGGCAAATCGGTGAACTTCATCCTGTATTCTTGTTATAAGCTTAAAACCCTCGCTTGTATAAGGCATATTTATTTCTCTGCCCTCAAATATAAGTCCTCTTGTTCTGTGAAAGCTGTCCTTAACCATACCGCATACCAAAACATTTATTTTAAGCTCTTCCAAAACCTTTTTAACGGCGCTTATCTGACCTTTTCCTCCATCTAAAAACAGTATATCCGGAAGCTTATTAAATTTTCCTTTTTCCTGCTCATCATCTTTAAGCTCGTTTTTTTCTTTTATATATCTTAAAAATCTTCTGCCAATAACTTCACTCATGCTTGCATAATCATCAGGGCCTATAACCGTTTTTATTTTAAACTTTCTGTAATCGCTTCTTTTAGGCTTGCCGTCTTCAAAAACAACCATTGATGCAACCGACTCAAAGCCTTGAGTATTTGAAATATCATAGGATTCTATTCTTTTAAGCTCTTTATTTATTCCAAGTGCATTTTTTATTTCTTCCAAAGCGCCGATTGTTTTTCTTTGTTCTCGCTTAAGCTGTTCTCCAAACTGCTCCAATATAATCATAGCATTTTTGCCTGCCATTTCTGCAAGCTTATGTTTTTCTCCCTTTTGGGGTATTGTAACAATAACTTTTTGTCCTTTAATCTCACTAAGCCAGTTTTCTATAACGTTTATATCGTCAAATTTTTCTTGTGATATAATTTCTTTTGGTATAAATGGAGTTCCTCCGTAAAATCGCTTAATAAATTCTGACAGCAGCTCACTTCTTGAAACTTCATCAGCATTATTAATCAAAAAATGTTCACGGCCTGTCATTTTGCCTCCTCTTATAAAAAAAATCTGAACCATAGCTTCATCTCCGGCTCTTACAAACCCTATAACATCTTTATCCTCCATTCCCACGTCTTCAATAACTTGCTTTTCATCCAATCTTTTTATAGATATAATTTTATCTCTCAGCTCGGCAGCTCTTTCAAATTCAAGATTTTCCGAAGCTGAGAGCATTTCAGCCTCAAGCTGTTTTAAAATATTATCGTGCTTTCCGTTTAAAAAATCCACAGCAGAATCAATATACTTTTTATATTCCTGCTCGCTTATCAATTTATTGCATGGCGCCTTACACTGACCTATATGATAATTAAGGCATGGCCTTTCTTTATTAAAATCCCTAGGAAACCTTTTATTGCAGCGTCTGATAGGGAAAAGCTTATGAATTATTTCCAAATTTTCTTTTATTATATTTGATCCGGTGTAAGGGCCAAAATATTTAGCTTTATCCTTTGCCAATCGTCTTGTCATAAAAAGTCTTGGATATTTTTCATTTAAAGTAAGCTTTATATAGGGATAAGTTTTATCATCTCTGAGCATTATATTATATTTTGGCTCATATTTTTTTATAAGATTGTTTTCAAGAATTAAAGCCTCAACCTCGGTATCGGTAACTATATATTCAAAGCTGTCTATATTAGAAACCATGCTTTTTACCTTTGGAGAATGTTTTGAGCTGTTTTGGAAATATTGTCTTACCCTGTTTTTAAGTATTTTTGCCTTGCCCACATAAATAATAACTTCATCTGAATTTTTCATCAAATAAACCCCGGGCTTTTCCGGAAGTTTTTTAAGCTCCTGCTTTATATCAAACATAAAGGTCCTCCTCTTTTTCAGACAAAGCCAATCATTTAGGCGTCATAATAAGCAAAACTAAAAACAAAATCCCTAAAATATAGAGCATTCTGTTTAATTTAAATCGCTTTCCAAGAAAAATATGTATTAAAATATAAGAAATGACACCAAAGCTTATACCAACCAATAAGCTATTTGTAAGCGGCATTAAAATCATTGTAAAAAAAGCAGGCACAGCTTTTGCAGGATCTTCAAAATCAATAAGCTTTATAATATTCATCATAAGAACGCCTGCCATTATTAAAGTAGTCGCTGTTGCGGCTGACGGTATTATTGAAACAAAGGGCGTAAAAAATACGCTCACCAAAAATAATGCTCCTGTAACAACGGCGGTCATTCCAGTTCTTCCTCCTTCAATAATGCCTGTTGTACTTTCTATATAAGTTGAAACGGATGTTGTTCCTATTGAAGAACCAAAACAGGTAGTTATTGCATCAATTTCCAAAATTTTTGATATTCTTTTCTTTACATAAGCATCTTTGCTTATTTTATCAAAGCTGTCTGTAGCTATAAGCATTCCCATTGTTTCAAAAATATCCATTATACAAATTGAAAAAACCATAGCAACAACAATAACAACAGAATTTATAACAGTACCTTTTGATGTAAAATCAATAAGCCCTGTAAAATCCATTTTCATAAAAACTTTATCCATGTTAAAGCTGTAATTAAATTTTTCAAAATCAATATTTTTAATCAACCCAAGAGGAAACGCAGCAATTATACATATAATTTTTCCTATAAAAATTGCGCCGTGAATATGACGTTTAAGCAAAACCGTAATTAAAATAACGCCTGCTATTGCAAGCAAAGCTTCTACTGTATATTTATTTGCGATATCTGTTATATCAAAAATATTAATGTTGTTAATACCGATATAATTTATAATATGAGCTTTCTGAAGCCCTGTAAACGCTATAAACAAGCCTATTCCTGCCGTAACGGCATATTTTATATTTTTAGGTATTGCATCTTGTATTTTTTTCTCAACACCCAATATCGATAATATAAAAAAGCATATTCCCGATATAAAAACTATTGCCAAAGCCTGATTATAGCTATATCCAAAACCTACGCAGGTTGTATAGGTAACAAAAGTAACGATAGCAAGACTTGGGCCTTGTACAAACGGCATATTTATAACAAAGCCAAAAAATATGCTGCCCAAACCCGCCGCAATAAATGCCGCTGCCGTTAAGGCAATGAGCATTTCGTTTGCCGTAAGCCCGTTTTCAATAATAAAATTTCCTACAAGATCTCCGCTTGAATCTATGGCTCCGGGGAAAGCGTTCATAATAACTTCCGGAACAAGAATTACCAAATATATTATTGTAAAATAATTTGTTATCCCTGCCAAAACCTCGGTTTTTATATCGGAATTATTTTCAGCTATACGAAAATAATTATTAAAAAATTTTTTTATCATCAATGCCTCCGAAAATAAAAAAGCAAGCAAGCCTTTTATTTAAATTTTATTTAAGACTGTCAAGCTCAACAAATTTAGCATCTCCCCAAATTCTTTCTATATTATAAAATTCTCTGTCTTCTTTGTTAAAAAGATGAACTATAATATCTCCAAAATCCAAAAGAACCCAACTGTTGGTACGAAGCCCTTCGGCATGATGAAGCCTTAATCCTGCCTCTTTATACATCTTTTCTTCAACAGCATCAGCCAGCGCAGAAAGTTGATTTGAGTTTGAAGCGCTTGCTATAACAAAATAATCTGCAATAACAGAAATTTCACTTATATCCAAAATAACAATATCTATTCCCTTTTTTTCATCTATGGCTTTATAAGCCGCCTTAACACCCTCAAAAGATTTTTTTTCGTTATTTAAATTATTGCTCAAATTAATTATCCTCCTCAGTTAAATTTTTAAAATAATTTAAAGCCTCGATACTTAAGGGATGAATCATACGCCCCTTATTTTCATTATGTTTTATTGTAAGCTCAAGATTATATTTCATTGCCAAATTAAGATCTGTATAAGCCAAATGACGAGTTTTTTCAAGGCCATCATGCTGTTTTCTGTTTGGCTCAATGCAGTCTGCAAGATAAATTATCTTTTCCAGTTCACTCATATCAGCTCTGCCTGTGGTATGATATTTAACGGCATTTATAATATCTTTATCTTTTATCCCATATTCCTTTTTGCAAAGCGCGGCGCCCAGAAAGCTATGCACCAAATCTATCTGCTTTTCAATTATATCGTCAATTTTAATTTTATATGATGCACAAAGTCTTCTTTTTTCTTCAGCCGAATAATCCTTTGCACAGTCATGCAAAAGCCCTGCCGTATAGGCTTTATAGGTATCACTGTTATAGTGTCTGGCAAGCCTGACAGCCTCTTTTGCAACACCTTGAGTATGAATAAATCTGTTTCGTGTTAAAATTTTTTTAAGCTTGCATGAGATCTGTTCTGTATTTGCTTCATCATACTTATAAAGCGAATACTTTTTTATATAAGCCTCAACATCATCCGGCACAAGATATTTTATAGAGCTGTTTGTTTTAATCTTATCTCTTATCTGGCTTGAAGATATAGCCAAAGCAGGGACTTCAAGAGGGTAAATCTTACTGTCAAACTTTTCGTTAATTTCTGAAATCATCTTTCTGAGCTTTGTTTTTTTGTATCCCGGCCTTGTAACAGCAACAAATGAGCATATTCCCAAAAGCCTGCGAAAATCTTTCCAGCTAAAAATCTCATTTATGGCATCGGCTCCGATAATAAAAAAAATCTCCGCATCTTTGTCACAGCATTGTTTCAGCTCTGTTATAGTATCCACCGTGTAGGTGATTCCATCTCTGTCAAGTTCAATTCTTGATACATCGAAGTATGGATTTGATGATATCGCCAAAACACTCATAATATATCTGTGCTCATTATTGGCGAGATTTATATTTTTTTTATGAGGCGGCTTTCCTGCGGGGATAAAAATAACTCTGTCCGTTTCAAATTCATCTCTGACTGCTTCAGCTACAGCCAAATGCCCATAATGTATAGGATCAAACGTACCGCCCATAACAGCAATTTTTTTACAATTTTCAATATTCAAAATATTATCTTTCATCTGGTAGACTCCGTAAATTAAGTATTAAAAGCTCTGTAAACTGTAAGCATCTGTATATGTTAACAATATGTTTTGCGCTTATGCCATCTGTAATAAATACAAAAAATACAGTTTTATACAATTCTAATCTATATCAGAAAAAATCACAGGCAAAAGCTTTTTAAATTCCTTTAAAATCATTTGCGCAACCTCCCTCATCTGGGGATGGGCCGCATCAGAACATCTAAGCCTAAAAAAGTGACGCCATTGTCTTAAATTCATGGTAACAACGATTTCACTTTTTAAAGAATTTGGAAGAACAGACCTTGCTTCTTCGGGCTTGGCGCCGCATTTAAGCATCTCAAAATATTTTTTTTCAATAAATGCCATACTGTCTTTCCATATTTTCATATTTATATCTTCATCATTCCAAAAACATGGCTTTATAAAAGTAATTTCATTTCCAAATTTGTCGGCTGAATAATTGCAGTAACGGGTGCTTTCCTGTGAATAGCTTGCTATTCTGTGTCTTACTATTTCATGAGTAACGCCTCTGTCGCATACAATTCTAACTGTTATTTTTTCATGTTCTATAACAGATTCATGCCCTCTTTTTAAAATATTTTTAATAAATTTTTCAGCGCTAAGCTCCGATATTTTGTCTTCACTTTTATAACAGGTTCTTCCTGCCCTTTCTATAGCCCTAATTATTTTATCGGCATCTATTTCATCTTCTACAATAATATAAGGCTCGATAATTTTCATAAAAATCCTCCTAATGTCAAAAAATTACTGAATAGAGCAAAAGCATCGCAGATATTTCAAAACTCCAATTACATAAGCTGTCTGCCTTCCAAAGCTCTTGAGAGCGTGACTTCATCTACATATTCAAGGTCACCGCCTACAGGAACACCATGAGCAATCCTAGTAACTCTGATACCGAGAGGCTTTATTATTCTGCTTAGATACATTGCAGTAGCTTCTCCCTCAATATTTGGGTTTGTTGCAATAATTATTTCTTCTGTGCTGTCATCTTTAAGTCTTTCAAGAAGCTCCTTTATTTTAAGATCGGCAGGACCTATGCCGTTCATCGGCGAAATAGCGCCATGAAGAACGTGATAAAGTCCCTTATAATTGTGAGTTCTTTCATAGGCTGCCATATCTCTTGGATCCTCAACAACCATAATAACTTTCCTGTTTCTGCTTAAATCTTCGCAAATCGGGCATATATCACTATCTGTAAGATTACAGCAAAGTGAACAATATTTTATATTTTTTTTTGCCTGAGTTATTGCCTGTGCAAGACTTAAGGCATTTTCCTCCGGCATATTTATTATATAAAAAGCAAGCCTTTGAGCAGACTTGCCGCCTATTCCCGGGAGCTTGGAAAGCTCTTCAATAAGCCTTGAAACAGGATTACCATAATAATTCAATTTATTTCACTCCTAAAAAAGACCACCGGGAAGATTTATTCCGCCGGTAATTTTGCCCATTTGAGCGCTGGCAGCTTCCTCTGCCTGCCTGATAGCCTCATTGACAGCAGTAAGGATTAAATCCTGAAGCATTTCGGCGTCATCCGGATCAATAACATCCGGAGAAATTTCAATGCTTTTAATCTCTTTTTTACCGCTTATTTTAACCTTAACAGCTCCGCCGCCGCTCGTAACCTCATATTCCTTATTTTCCAGCTCCTCCTGCATATCCTGCATTTGCTTCTGCATTTTTTGAGCCTGCTTCATAAGGTTATTCATATTCATACCGCCCGGAAAACCTCCGCCGTAACCGCCTCTTGCCATTTTTAAAATCCTCCTTATAATTATTAACCACGAAAAAAATCCAATCGGACTTTTTCGACAGCCTGATTATTTATATTTTAATCTATCTGAATATCAAAATCAATAGCTTTAATGCTCTGTTCTATATTTTCTTCACCCTTAATTTCGTCATTTAACAAAACAGAATTTTTCTTTTTTTCGTATTCTTTGCGCTCTATAATTATCAAATCATATTTTTTATCAAATGTTTCTTCAATTTTTTTATCCAGCTCCTCCTTAATTTTTTTAACTTTATTATAATAAAAATCATTATCACAAACTATATAAAGATATTTATCCTCAAGCCCTTCGGGTTTCACAAAATTTAAAATTCCGGCTGAAATAAGCGAAAATTTAGCCCTTACTTTATCCCAGCCGTCAATCACCTTTTGTATATCTTCCGATGCGGCTATTTTCCTTTTAGGCTTCGGTTCCGGAGAATCAGCTTTAATATCAGCAATATCAGCCTTGTCTTTTTTTATAACATAAACGCTTTGATGTGCAGCTTCATCTATTTTCTTTTCAAGACTTTTAATTTTTTGAAGCAAATCCGTTAAATCTTCACTCTCAACAGCATTACAAAATTTTATACAGGTTATTTCAAGAAGTATTCGATTGTTAAAGGCATATTTAAGCTGAGGCTGAAGCGATGAAAATTTATTTATAAGCTTCATAAGAACAGTTGAACCAATTCTCTGGCCTTGATCCAAATAACGAATTACGCTTTCTCCGCCAATATCCAAAACATTTGAATCACCATCAACCGTTATTGCTATAAGCTCATTTCTCCAATGCATTATAAGCTCGCTGACAAATTGGTTAATATCTCTTCCGTTTTGAATTATTTCATCTATTATATCCATACAACCGCTGCTGTTTAAATCAAAAAGAAAATCGGTAAGCTTGAAAAAAACACTGTCGTCAACAGAGCCCGATATTTCAAGCACCTTATCAAATGTTATTCTTTCCCCGTAATAATAAGAGATACACTGTTCTAAAATACTAAGCGCATCTCTCATTGCTCCATCGGAAATTCTGACAATATAATTAACCGCATCATCATCTATTAAAACATTTTCTTTAAGCATATAACTTTTAATTGCTTGTGCCATAGCTGAATTTGATATTCTTTTAAAATCAAATCTTTGGCATCTAGATAATATTGTTACGGGTATTTTTTGAGGATCTGTGGTTGCCAAAATAAAAATAACATGGGATGGAGGCTCTTCAAGGGTTTTTAAAAGAGCATTAAATGCGCCTATAGAAAGCATATGAACTTCATCTATTATATAAACCTTATATCTGCCTTCAGCAGGAGGATAAATCACCTCATCTCTTATTTCTCTTATATTATCTACACTATTGTTGCTTGCCGCATCAATTTCTATAATATTAAGGCTCCTGCCCTCATTCATTGCCATACAAAGGCTGCATTTATTGCAGGGTCCCGCATCTATAGGATTTAGGCAATTTACCGCTTTTGCAAAAATTTTTGCAACAGAAGTTTTTCCTGTTCCTCTTGTTCCGCAAAACAAATAGGCATGAGTAATTCTTCCGCTTTCTATTTGATTAATAAGAGTTTTAACAATATGATCCTGCCCAACAACTTCGTCAAAATTTTGGGGCCTGAATTTTCTGTATAAAGCAGTATATTCCAAATTATCACCTCGCAATAAAAAAGAGCCGTAAGGCTCAAATAAAAATCACGCACACCCGACCTCGACAGTCTGCCCCCGACGTATCTCGGCAGTTAACTCAAGCCAAGCGCCCTTACGGCACACAGAGGCGCCTGCTTAATGCTGCTTCCTTCCGGACCTGACATGGTTCACAAGTTTCTGTTGCGTAAGACTCAACTCTCATCGCCACTTACCAAAACCGTTTCAAAAACAAAAAGCCTCAGAGGGGCTTTGTCCCTACTACAGCGGATTGTAGGCTACAAGGCACCGCTATCGCCCCGACCTGTGCGTGAAGATTTATAACAATATTAATTAAACAATGGTATCAGCACTTAGCCTATGCTGTGTACTTATAACCAACTTAATTGCCTGCACAATATAACATACAGGGATTCATCTGTCAGTTAGATTATACAACATAAGTAATGTTTATGTCAACCATAAAACCAAAAAATCACGATATTCGTACTCCGCTATGCTACATACTTATAACCAACGGATTACGACGAAACCTTTGTATTGGCAGGAGCCTGTACTCCTGCCTAACACAACAGTAAGTACCCGCCACCTAAAAGTCGGTTAAGATACATCTTCTGTTTCATCCGACGAATTGCTCTCATTTTCGCTGTTTTCTTTGTCGTCAGAATTTTCTTCAGAAGCGCTGATTTCATGTGATTCATTATTTTCATTATTTTCATTATTTTCACTGTCATTTTTAATTATTACATTAACATAATACTTTTTATCTATTTTTATTCCGTCCGGAACCGAAAGAATAAGCTCAACATTATGGCTTCCCTCTTCAAGAGAATTTAAATTAACTTCGGGATTCAGCGAATCCGCATTAAGCTCATTTAAAACTTCTTCTTTACCCGTTAAAGAAATTTCAGCCCCATTTTCAATAAAAGCGCTTAAATTATTTCCCAAACCTTTTAAAGATATTTTATCGGGCGATATCGAAATATTTTTTTTCAAATCGGCTTTAAGCTTAACGCTGACATAAACCTCATTATTCGAATCATCTTTAAGTGACAGCCCCGTATTTTTAAGATAAGGACGTATATCAAAAACAATTGTTTTATCTTCACTTATTCCCTCAACATTAATTTCCGGAAGCTCTATAGAAGAAATATTCGATATTCCGTTTTCATCTCCTACAACTTCTATGCTTTTAGGCTCATAATCAATGCTGTCAACATAATAGCTTTCGGCAGGAGTTCCAGAGCTTTCAGGCTGTTTTATTTCGATATGTCCTTGTTTGTTGACTAAGACACTGGCTTTAACAGTTTTATCTTCAGATTTAAGGCTGTTTATCGGCTTTTCTTTATCATCCAATATAACAGGCGCCAAATCTTTTTCAATACTGCTTGTTATGCCTGTTATATCTAAATAAACCTTAACTTGAGAAACTTTTTCAAGCTCACTTTCAGCGCCCGTTAATGTAATATTTTCCGGCACTGTCTGTATTGAAGAGGTAACATAGCCATCTGCCGCCGAGCCTACAACCTCAACTGTAACAGGAAAACTCTTTTTTGATACATTATCCAGCTTAATTTCTATAAATGACGGTGTGTAACTCATAATCTGATATGTATAAGAATATAAATTTGCAGGTATTGAAGGAGTTACTCCTATTTTAACGCTTTCTTCAATATTCTGTGCATACAAAAGCTCAAATTGAGAAAGATCTACAACAGCTTTAATATTTTTTTTGTTTTCTTTTTTACTTAATTCATCAAGAGCTGTTCTCGTTCCCTTAACTTTTATCTCTATTTTTTTTTGTTTTATCTCATCTTCGTTTAATATTACAAATTCACTGGCTTCAAGCTTATCCTTATTGGTAAAGGATATATCCACAACGTATGTCTTTATTTCAGTCGGATTTATCAAATTCATAACAATAAACCACAAAAACATCGCCAAAAAAATCGAAAGAAGCTTCCATCCCATATTATGAAGAATCAAATTTTTAATAAATTTTTTTTTCATTGCTTTTTTCCCTTCCATAAAGAAATTCTTCTTGAAGCAATTTTTTTATCGTCCAAAAGCATACTTCTTATTTTATCTTCATTTACGTTACGATAGAGTCTGCCGTTATAAGCAACCGAAACTGCGCCCGTTTCTTCAGAAACAACAATTACATATGCATCGGAAACCTCGCTTGCCCCAACAGCGGCTCTGTGTCTGGTTCCCAAATCAAGACCTATTTCACTTTGGGTAAGAGGCATTATACAGGTTGCGGCGGCAACTCTGTTATTTCTTATCAAAACAGCTCCATCATGAAGAGGAGTTTTGTTTTCAAATATATTTATAAGAAGCTGGCTTGATACAACTGCATCAATTTCTATGCCGGTTTCTTCCAAATCGCCAAGAGCAACATTTTTTTCCAAAAGTATAAGCGCACCTGTTTTTACCGCCGCCATTTTATAGCAGGCGGTTATAACCTCCTCAATAGTCCTTAATGAAAGCTTTTCATCGTCTTCATTTACAAAAATATTTGAAACAATACGTCCCTTGCCAAGCTGCTCAAGTCCTTTTCTGAATTCAGGCTGAAACAATACTATAAGCGCAATTATACCCACAGAAAGAGTCCTTTCAATTATCCATGAAACAGTATAAAAATGAAATTGATAACTTAAAAGACATAATATAATAATTACTACAATGCCTTTAAAAAGTGACCAAGCCCTTGTTTCTTTTATCCAAGCAATAATTATATAAATGAGAACTGCCACTATAATAATATCTATTATATCGGTTATTCTTATAGCCGGAATACTTAATCTGGATAAGTTGTTAAGCTCAGAAAAAATGTTTCCCAAATTATTCATAACTGCCCCCTACATTTATGTATAAATTATTTAACCGTCAAATAAATTCTTTATCTTTTTAGGCAGACTGTGATTTTATTGTATTCGGTCGGTAGCCAAAACAAATATAAAACCGTATGCTTGTCGGCTTCAGACATTCTTGCAGACAAAAGAAAAAACAGTCTTTAGATTGATACAATTATATATATTTTTTATAAAAACTTAAGGCAACGCCTTATTTGAGAAAACCGTCTGAAATGAGTGAAATAACGGCTGAAAACGAATATGTAAATAAAATGCAGACTTTTATTAATTTGGTATTTTTCATTAAAAATCTATACTTTATTATAACATATAAACCTACAAAACTTCAAATAAAAATAACGTCAATTTTCAGCTTTTTTATATAAATTTTAAACTTATATATTTAAAGCCGCCATTAATTATAAAAGTAAAAAATATTTATAAAAAGTAAAAATATAAGTAAGTTCCTGCCATATAAAAAGGCAGGTACTTACTTAATAAAATTTATTATTTATTTGACGAATTACTTGTTGATGATTCTCCTACTTCTCCTGCTATATTGGCTTCATAATTTCCGTTATCGTTTATTTTTAAATCATCCTGAACATAATTGGGAAAATTAGGATCATTATATCCATCTAATATACTCTCGCCTCCGGCTATATTACCGTCGGCATTGTTGTTGTCTCTCAATCCATTTTCAATTGTATTGTTATCGGCATTATATTTTTCGTTTCTGTCATTGCCATCAAAAATTCTTCCTATATCATTGGCTATTTTGCCTGCATCCGAATTGCCTGCGTCCGAAGAACCATTATTGCTGTTGTCATAATTTCCGCAGCCTGTTAACGAAAATGCCGTCGTTAAAATCAAAGCTGCGCATATATACTTAATTTTCATTGTAAAACCTCCCAAAAATACTTAAAATCTAACCTAAACAAATGTGTTTGTTTACGCTTATTTATTTTACGCATAAAAGAAAGATTAATACTGAAAATATTATCAAATTAAGTCTTTTGCTTTATCAGCATTGATCTATATATTCTTTCAAGCTTTCAAGCTCATTTATCAGCGGAACAGCAATGACCTTAGAAAGAGCCTGATTTAATTCTTCATATTGATTGCCCGTTAAATCTATTTCATCGTAATAATGATGTTTTAATCTTGCTATTCTGCTGTTAATTTCCGAATTTAATTTTGATTTTAAATCTGTACTCATTTATAATCCTCCTTTCGCCGTACAAAATTATTTTTTCCGCACAAAATTTATTTATTCAGAAGCATAAGATTAAAAATATTTTACATTTTGAGAGCTTTTTGGGGATAATTATTTATTTTTTTTGTAATAATCCGTATCTAAAATAAAATCGTTTATTTTGTAAAATTGCTGAACAAATCCATTCATTTCATCGATTTCTTCCTGAGTCATAGAGCTGTTATATTTAATTTCACCATCTGCAAAATAAGCTTCGTTTGTAAGCCATCTGTTGTTTGAGAAAATAGCATATCCACTGTAATCTTCATCAAATGCATCTCTTCCCAACACCTTAGGACAATCCAGATTAAACAAATTTGAAATAGTTGGAAGAAGATCTATTGTTTGAATAACTTTGCTGTTTTCAACGTTGTCATATCCTCTGCAATATATAAAAGCAGGAGTTTTTTCTTTTATATCCGAACCTTCGGCTTTTGTAAGCTCGTTAAGAACATCTTCGTCCGTTATACCATAAGAATAATGATCCGCAAAACCTATTATAACCGTATCATCCAAAATATTATCTTTATCAAGCCTGTCTATAAGCTGTGAAAACATATCGTCTGTAATTCTTGCCTGAGCGCATATTGCATTAACCTCATAAGGTCTGTTCGATTTATCGTATTGAGGATATTTTTTTAAAGCATATTCCGAAAGATGATTGCTTTTATCATACGGAAGATGTGCGCTGTATGTAATTATAAAATCCATAAAAGGCTTATTTTCGGTCATTATATTGTAAAGCTCATCGGACTGAGGAAGAAATGTATCAAATTCGGCAGATTTTTCATCATCGGAAAAATCCAAATATGAATTATATTTTTTATAGCCAAATGCTTCATGCATAATTCCTCTTTTATAAAACTCCGGGCTTCCTTTATGAAAAGAATTTGCCGTATAACCTTTTTCGGAAAAAAGATTGGCAAGAGCTTCCCCAAAGCTGTTATCGCTTAAAACTTGGGCTGTAACACCGTTACTGTAAGGAAAATTACCCGTATTAAACGAAAATTCCGTATTAAATGTGCAGCCTACC
This sequence comes from uncultured Clostridia bacterium, assembly GCA_947630475.1. Lineage (GTDB taxonomy): Bacteria > Bacillota > Clostridia > Lachnospirales > CAG-274 > CANRHR01. The sequence continues at coordinate 202,735 of CANRHR010000001.1, forward strand.
GTATAAAGCGGTGTATGCATATTGGTAAAATTAATTCCTTCATGCATCATATTCCATATTGTAGGGGTATTTTCTTCATTTATTATCCAATCATCAAGACTTTCAAGCATAACAATAATAACATTCTTTCCTTCAAAAATTCCTGTCATTTCATTAGGCTTTTTATCTTCTCTGCCGTTAAAATAATTTTCTATTTCGGCAATTTTACTTTCATCATCTTTTCGTATTTTATTTTTAATTTTTAATTGTATATCTCTTGCAACATATTGGTAAGCTCCCGTAAGCTCCATATCCGAAACCGAAGAAGTAAACTTGTTGTATTCATAAGCAGGGCTTTGCCAAGCATTCCAATCTTTAAAATCATTTCCTTTTCCGTAACAAATCGAAGGAATCGCAAACAAACCAAAAACTCCCGCAACAGCAGGCACTATCTTTAAGTATACAAGCCTTTTCTTAAGCTTAAAACTCGGAAAAATAAAAATGCCTATTATACCTATAATAATTGTCGATAAAATAAAAATTATAAAAGAAAGATCTATTATTTCTTTTACAAAACCGGCATAATGAGCGCCCTCTCCCGAATAAGAAAAATCGCCCAAATATAAAAAATTATCAAAAATAAGGTAATATCCCCTTTGAATTATAATGTATGCAGCCCAGCAAAAATATAAAATTCCATATGCTATTTTACCCGCTTTGCCGGAAAAAAATGAAAGTATAGATATAAATATTAATATCCAACATAATGTAAACAAATTAGATGTATAAAAATAGTCTTTAAAATTTAAATTATCCTTAAAAATCGTTTTTAAACCATAATCCATTAAAAAAAAACTAAGCATTATAAAAAACACTTTTAAACAATTAATAAAACTGTTTTTAAAATCTTTGTTTTTTAAAAAATTCATTTTAGCATCTCCCATATTATTTAACAATATAAAAACATTTATAAAAATAACACTATAAAATCATAGAAATGATATCATAACTTCAAAATAAAAACAAGTCAAAACCATTAATTTTTTGATATATTCTACATTATTAATGCATATATTGCCATATTTTAATATTTCTATTCTGTATAAAATTCCTTTTGGAACAAATAATAGCTTTACAACAAAAAATAAAAAAATATTTATAGAGATAACTTTTTTAATAAATAAAAACCATATTTTGAATATCTCTAAATTATTTATCATAAAGGAGGACTTTTTTTGAAAGCTACCGGTATTGTCAGAAGGATAGATGATTTGGGAAGGGTTGTTATCCCAAAGGAAATCAGAAGAACATTAAGAATAAGAGAGGGTGATCCTCTTGAAATATTTACAGACAGAGAAGGAGAAATAATTTTAAAAAAATACTCTCCTATCGGAGAGCTGGGAACATTTGCAAAAGAATATGCCGAAAGCCTTGCCCAAAGCGCAGGACATATAACTTGTATTGTTGATAAAGATCAAATTATAGCTGTTTCCGGCGGAGCAAAAAAAGATTTTATGGAAAAGCATATTTCCAGCGGGCTAGAAAAGGTAATAAATTCAAGAAATACCCATATTGCCGAAAGAAGCGACAAAAATTTTGTGCCGATACTCGAAGATGAAGATGATTCCATATACAATCATGAGCTTATTACGCCTATCATATCGGAGGGCGATGTTTTGGGAGCTGTTGTTATGCTATCCGATGATAAAAAAATGGGAGAAGTAGAAGAAAAACTTGCCCAAACCGCATCAGGATTCTTAGGCAAGCAAATGGAACAATAAAAAACTCTGCTAAATGCAGAGCTTTCAGACTGTCAAAAAACCTTGCTTTGAACAAGTAACTTAAAGCGTCGCAGACTTATAATCCGCAGGCGGAATTCACTTCCGCCGAGGAAAACAGCGAGTTTCAAGGGATTTTTAATCCCGATGGAATTAGCTGTTTATACATCTGTTTTTTTCTCGAAAAAGTCCGAATGGACTTTTTCGACACTCAAAAAGCTCTGCTAAATGCAGAGCTTTTATAATTAATCATTTCTTCTTGAAAATATAAGCAAAAGTCTTAAAAGATTTGAAAGGGCAACCGCAGCCGCTGCCACATATGTTAAAGCGGCTGCCGAAAGAACTTTCCTGGCAGGCTTCATTTCCTCCGGCGTTAAAAATGAATGCTCATCTAAGAGCTGTAAAGCACGTCTTGAAGCATTAAATTCAACAGGGAGAGTTATAAATTGAAAAAACACCACAGAAGCAAAAAGTATAATACCTGCCATAAGCAGAAAATTTGAGCCTCCCAAAAATCCAAAAATCAACCCCAGCATAATCAAGGGCGTTGAAATTTTGGAGCTTATATTTACAATTGGAAATATTGCGCTTCTAAATGCAAGCGGCACATATCCTACATTATGCTGAATAGCGTGCCCCGTTTCATGAGCGGCAACCCCAAGGGCAGCAACGCTTCTGGAGTCGTAAACCGAATCGGAAAGCCTTAATACTTTATGAGATGGATCATAATGATCGGTCAAACTTCCTCTTATATGTTCAACACTTACATCATGAATACCTGCCATATTCAACAGTTGTCTTGCAACATCGGCGCCGGTATAACCCCTTGCACTTGCCAGCCTTGAATATTTATTAAAGGTAGATGAAACCTTTGACTGCGCATAAAAAGATAATATGGCTGCCGGTATTATTATAAGCATTGTTGGATCAAACCAATACATAAAATCACTCCATTCTTAACTTTAGTAATTTTTGTTTTATTATAAAACGAATTTTTTATTTAAAAGTCTGAAAATTTTTAAAAATTTATATCAATAATCCGATTATTTTAAAAACATACCTTTTTCTATTTTATGCCCTCTCATATAATCGGCTGTATTCATTTTTTTGCCGCCTTTTGCCTGTATCTGGATTATATTCAAAGCAGAATCACCTGTTTTTACAACAAATCCATTTTTATTCGAAACATCAACAATTTCTCCTGCGGCAGCGCAATAGCTTTTATCCTTAACTTCTTCAGCTTCCCAAATCTTAAATGTTTCATCGTTATAATAAGTATATGCACAAGGTGAAGGATTTAAACCTCTTATAAGATTTTTAATTTCGGCTGAGGTTTTAGACCAATCAATATACGCTGTCTGCTTTGTTATTTTGGATGCATAGCTTGCTTCGTCATCATTCTGCTTTTGCGCATTAACATTGCCGTTTTCAAAAAGCTCAAGTGCTTCTGTTAATGCCGATGCACCCAGAGGAGCCATTTTATCATGCAAAGTGCCAAAAGTATCCTCAGGCTCAATTGAAAGCTCCTTTTTTAAAATCATATCTCCGCAGTCAAGTTCTTTTTTCATATACATAATAGTAATGCCCGTCTTTTTTTCGCCCTCAATAATTGCCCTCTGAATAGGAGCCGCGCCTCTGTATTTAGGCAAAAGAGAAGCATGAACATTTATGCAGCCAAATTTTGGCATATTCAAAATTTTTTCGGGGAGAAGCTGCCCATATGCTGCAACAACAAATATATCCGCCCCAAGAGTTTCAAGCTGTTGTATAATTTCACTTACTTTAACAGGCTGAAAAACTTTAATATTATTTTTTAGCGCAAACTCTTTAACAGGAGAAAACAACATCTTTCTGCCTCTTCCTTTAGGCTTGTCGGGCTGGGTTACAACAGCTAAAACTTCATGCCTGTCAATCAATGCCTCAAGACTTTTTACGGCAAAATCCGGAGTTGCAAAAAATACGGTTTTCATTATTGTTCCTCCTCACAGTCCTCAACATCATACAGCTCGTTATCTATAAGCCTATCTATATACAAAACTCCGTCAAGATGATCTATTTCGTGACATAATGCCCTTGCCATAAGACCTTTGCCTTCAACAATTACCTTTTTGCCATTTCTATCAAGCGCCTCCACTTTACAGTAATCCGGTCTTGCAACCTTTCCTATCTTTCCCGGAACGCTCAAACAAGCTTCATCTCCTATTTGTTCTCCGCTTGTTTCAACAATAACAGGATTAATAAGCTCAAAAAGACCTTCACCGACATCAACAATGACAATCCTTCGAAGTATGCCAACCTGAGGGGCGGCAAGCCCAACGCCATTGGAATCATACATTGTATCCGCCATATCATCAAGGAGAGTAAATATCTTGTTATTAATATCCTTTACCTCTTTGCATTTTTTTCTCAAAATCTCTTCTGTGCTTATTCTTATAGCTCTTAAAGCCAATTTAAAAACTCCTTTCGCCTATTTTAAATTTGTGGATTCATTTCTATTGTATATAACTGGGATCTAAGGTAAGATTTATATTAATTCCTTTTAGATCTTCTTTTTCCTTTAATTTATCTACGCAATACAAAACAAAAGCCTTAACCCTATTTTCTTCTATTCCTTTAACTATAATTTTATATCTGAATTGTTTTTTTATTTTAGATACAATTGCCGGAGCAGGGCCTAAAATATCAAAGCCGGCTTTTAAATTATATTTTTTCATTATTTCAGCCAAAACATATATTTTGCTTATAACAAATTTTTCATCCTCTCCTATAAACATTATAAAAAATATATGCGAAAACGGAGGATAAAGCATTTGACGTCTTAATTCTATTTCATGGTTAAAAAACCCCTCATAATCATTTGTTTTTGTAAAAATCAAGCTGTAATGCTCACTTTGGTAAGACTGCAAAAAAACCTTTCCTTTTTTATCCGCCCTTCCCGCTCTTCCCGCAACCTGAGTAAGAAGCTGGAACGAGGTTTCTCCGCATCTGTAATCACCTGCATTTAAAGATGTATCGGCTGCAACAACTCCAACCAACGTTACATTGGGAAAATCCAATCCTTTTGCTATCATTTGAGTACCTACCAAAATATCTGCTTCACCGTTTGCAAAGCTTTTTAAAATTTTTTCATGGCTGTTTTTTTTTGATGTGGTATCAAGATCCATCCTTAAAACTCTCGCATTGGGAAAATATTTTTTTACCTCCTGCTCTATCTTTTGAGTTCCCACACCAAAATATTTTATATAAGGAAGCCCGCATTGGGGACAAATGCTTGGGCTTTGAATCTCGGCGTTACAGTAATGACATATAAGCTTATTTGTATCTATATGATATGTATAATTTACATTACAGTTTTCGCAGCTCATAACATATCCGCATTTGCGGCAGGAAACAAAGGTGGAATATCCTCTTCTGTTTAAGAAAAGAATTGTTTGCTTTCTGTTTTCAATGTTTTTTTTCATCTCATTAAAAAGCTCTCTGCTGAAAATTGAACGATTTCCCTCATCAAGTTCAGCCCTCATATCAACAATCTTAATCTCCGGAAAAGAGTTATTTACTCTTTTTTTAAGCTTAACAATATCATAAATTCCCTCTTTGGCCTTGTAATAGCTTTCAACGGATGGTGTTGCGCTCGCCAAAACAACCATAGCCCCTGTAAGAGATGCTATTTTTTCGGCAACCTCTTTAGTATCATATTTAGGTGTAGTTTCTGATTTATATGAGCTTTCATGCTCTTCGTCTATTATTATAACGCCCAAATTTGCAAGCGGAGCAAATATTGCAGAGCGTGGACCTATCATAACCGATATATCTCCGTTTTTTGCTCTTTTCCATTGGTCGTATCTTTCTCCGTCCGACAGTTTGGAATGGGTTACGCTTACTTTATCTCCAAATCGCTCTGTAAAACGCCTTACAGTTTGTGGTGTTAAAGATATTTCAGGAACAAGAACAATTGCCTGTTTTCCGTTTTTAAGAACTTCTTCTATCAACTGAAGAAAAATTTCTGTTTTTCCGCTTCCGGTCACACCATGTATTAAAACAGGCTTTCTTTTGGTGTTTTTTAAAGAACTTTTTAAAAATTCGATAGCCGCTTTTTGTTCTAAAGTAGGCTTAAGCTTATCACTTTTTTTAAAATCATCGGCATTAAAAGCATTTCTCATAACTTCCTTTTGATTTATAACAATAAGCCCATTTTTTTCGAGAGTTTTTATAGGTGATTCGGCTATTCCCAAAAGCATCTTTATTTCATAAACAAACATTCCTTCGTTTTCTTTCAAAAGCTTTATAACCTTACTTTGCTGATTATTTTTTTTTATACAGTCTTTAATCAATTGTTCAATATTTTCTTTTTTATAATTAATAAAGGCATATCTTCTTAGCTTATCGTTTACAATTTTGGGTATTATACACTGTAAACAAGATGAAAGCGTGGTATAATACTTTTCTTTCATCCACTTTGCAAGCTCTATTTTATTATCATCTATAACACTGAAATCCGTACAAACCTGTTTAATGCTTTTTAGTCTGTCCTCTGGAATATCAGTCTTTTCGCTTAAGCCTATTACTATCGCATCTCTCAAATTATTTTTTATGCCGAACGGAACTTTCACAATAAAGCCTTTAGAAACCTTATCTTCCAAATTTTCGGGTATTTTATAATTAAAAACTCTGTCAACATTTTTGCTGATAATATCTATTATAACCTCAGCATACATAAATATCTCTCCAAAACACTAAAAGATTAAGCCTGTTAAAAAAGCCCAAACGGACTTTTTTAACAGCAAACAGAAGATTAAAACTCATCTTCATTTTCAATCATCGTTTCTGAAATGCCTTCTTCTTCAAAGTCTTCATAATCATCTTCAATGCCATTTTCCGAAATGTCTTCTTCTTCATCTTCAAAATCATCATAATCATCTTTCATTTCATCATCTTTATCATAATTATCGTTTTCAAAATCTTCATCGATTTCTTTATCGACAGCCGACATTTCTTCATTCATAATGTTTTTAATCTCTTCGTTCTTTTTTGGCTTTAAAACGGTTCCTTCACCTTCCGGAACAATTTTTATTTTGCTTGCCGCAAGCTCTGCAACCGCTGTTGAAACAGGCTTTCCCTTAATTTCTTCAACCATAGGCTCATCACCGTCAATAAGCTGTCTTGCCCTTTTGGCGGCTGCAATAACAATATTGTATCGGCTTGTCACTTCATCTCCGCCCTCGGATTCCTTATTAAGAATTTCCATAAGCTCTGCATATGATGGTCGTAACATTAAAATTCTCCTCCCTTATTTCTTAAAAAAGTTTCCTTAATTGACAAATTACGAAAAGCTTTGTTTTTTTCACTCTGCACAATTTTAACTATATCACAGGCAGCTGTTTTAACAACTCTGTTAATAACAATATAATCATATTTATCCACAAGCAGAATCTCTTCTTTTGCACGCTCGGTGCGCATGTTTATTTTTTCTTCGGTTTCGCTTCCTCTTTTTATAAGCCTGTCTTTAAGCTCATAAATATTATCAGGGGTTAAAAATATCAAAACTGCATCAGGATATTTTTCTTTAACCTGAAGCGCCCCCTGAACCTCTATTTCAAGGATAACATTTTTGCCCTCTTCAAGCTTGTTTAAAACATAATCAACGGGTGTACCGTAATATTCCGAACAAAAGCAGGCATATTCCAGCATTTTCCCTTCTTTTATAAGATCTTCAAACTCCATTCGGCTTTTAAAAAAATAATGTTCTCCGTCAATTTCATAATTTCTGGGTTTTCTGGTAGTTGCCGAAACGGACAAGCTGAAATCATCATTATTTTTGATAATTTCTTTAACGACCGTACCCTTTCCTGCTCCCGATGGGCCTGAAATAACAATTAATAAACCTTTTTTATCCATTTTTTCCAACTCCGTAAAATTTATTCTTAAGTGTATATAAAACTATTCGTTGCTGTAATCGGATTCTGAGTTGTCCTTTACGCTCATTCTGTTTGCAACCGTTTCCGGCTGAAGCGATGACAATATAACATGACGGCTGTCAGTTATTATAACAGCTCTTGTTCGCCTGCCATAGGTTGCATCAACAAGCAGACCCTTATCTCTTGCATCCTGTATGAGTCTTTTTATCGGCGCCGACTCAGGGCTTATTACTGCAATAATCCTATTTGACAAAACCATGTTCCCAAAGCCGATATTTATAAGCTTGCTGTAGTTCATCGACTCACCTCTTATTGAATCCAACGGAAATATACCGTTATATTATTTATTCTACATTTTGTATTTGTTCTCTGATTTTTTCAAGCTCACTTTTAGCCTCAACCACAAGAGCAGTTATCTGCGCATCATTAGATTTTGAACCTACTGTATTTATCTCCCTGTTTATCTCCTGAACAATAAAATCAAGCTTTTTGCCCACAGGAACGGATTCTTCAAAAACATCTTTCATCTGTCCTATGTGGCTGAAAAGTCTTGTCAGTTCTTCATCTATACACGCCTTATCCGCAAAAATGGCAACCTCTGTTAAAATTCGGGCTTCATCAACCTTTATTTCCTCAAGCTCCATAAGTTTCGAGCTGAGCCTTTCCTTATATGCCTTGGCAACCTCAGGCGCTCTTTTTTCAATTTCTTTAACAATATTAAAAACATTATCAAGCTTTTCTATCAAGCTTAATTTTAGGTTTTCACCCTCAGTTATTCTCATTTTAATAAAATTATCAAGAGCAATTTTTACTGCTTCATACATAGCCTTAAACACAGAGCTTTCCTCAGAAGAAACATCTATTTCGCTTTCAACGCTTATAACCTGCGGAAATCGTGCCAAAAGAGAAAGTGAAATTTCATCTTTAGGGCAAAATTTTTCTTTAAGCTCCTTTAAAATCTCGGCATAGCTTTGGGCAAAAGCTTCATTATATCTAACCTTAATATCATCCTTTGAAAAAGTTTCAAAACTAATATATAATTCTGTTTTGCCCCTGAAGATCTCAGTCTGAAGAAGTTTTTTTATTTTATCCTCATAAGACAGCATAATTCTTGGCAATTTTATATTTATATCATTATATCTGTGATTAACAGCTTTTATTTCTGCGGTAAAATGTCTTTCATCAAAGCTGTATTCTCCTCTTCCGTACCCTGTCATACTTCTCATAGCAAATACCTCTAAATATGTAATCGATATTTCTATTATACTAAAAAAAACATTTTATTTAAAGACTTTTTTATTTAAATTTTGCTTTTATGTAGGTTGAGCAAAATCAGCTTTATTTTCAGCCTAAATTTTATAAGAAATAAAAACACAGCAAATATAAAATTTTATATCTGCTGTGTTTTTATATACTTATGTAAAACCTATAAATTAAAAATTATAATTTTAGCTTGCTGATTAATCTTCATACTCATATTCATATTCGTAATAATCAGCGTCTGCATCTCCGTTAAAATTGATTTTATTATATCTTTTAAGATTTTTTAAAATTGAAATAAAAAAATCAAGCTCGGCATGATTAAGATTTTTAATATAAGATTCTGCTGAAAGCCTTTTTTGCTCTTTTTGTGTCGGCGGCTTTTCTTCAACCTGATCATGCTCTTCTTCTACATAGCGAGTTATAAGCTCATCCAAAGTAAGGCTAAAGAAATCGGCTATTCTGCATAAATTTTTAATACTTGTTCCTCTTTGCCCTCTTTCAATAAGACCCAAAAAGCCCGGAGCTATTGCCAAAATATCAGAAAGCTCCTCAATTGTCAAATCTCTTTTCTTTCTCTCATATCGGATATTTGCACCGATAATTTTGTTGTAATCATCCATTTTACTATTCTCCTTACGAATTAAAATTTTGATATTTATATTTGCTGTTTGAGATTAAAACAGCTTAGGCAGCAAAAACAAAAAGTCAAGTCTTAAAAAGATATATTTTACCCTTAATATATCAATAATCGACAAGCTTTAAAATTGTTTAAGCTCCTGTATTAAACTTGTCACTAATATTATAACAAAAAAAACTTAATTTGTATACTATTTTTATTTAACTTTTTATTATATTTATTACCAAACTTAATGGATTTAAAAACTGATTTTTTGTTTACATTTGCTCCAAATATTTGTCAAATTTTATTTTTTCAAGTCTTTCTGCCTTTTTTAGAACACTGTTTTTAAGATCATCTTTATATTTTAAAACCTTTTCACCGATTTCATTTTCAAAGCCTCCTATGATACTTGCCGCAAGAAGCCCCGCATTTTTTCCTCCGTTTATGGCAACGGTTGCAACAGGTATTCCTGCCGGCATTTGTACGATAGAATAAAGGGAATCAAGCCCGCTTAACGCCTTTGTTTTTATAGGTACGCCTATAACCGGAAGAGATGTTATTGCAGCCGTCATTCCGGGAAGATGAGCGGCTCCTCCCGCTCCGGCAATTATTACGTTTATACCTCTTTCTTTTGCAGTTTTGGCATATTCATACATCCTGTCCGGAGTTCTGTGAGCTGAAACAATTGTAAGCTCATATTCAATGTTAAATTCATCCAAAATTTTTGCAGCTTCACTCATAACAGGAAGATCTGAATCGCTGCCCATAATAATTCCTACTTTAGCCATTTAAATTTCCTCCTTTAATATTTTTATTTTCTCAAAAGCCTTTCTCGCATTTTCCAATGCCTTTGAAGCAGTATCCGCCGTAGCCGTAATATGCCCCATTTTTCTTTTAGGCACAGTGTTTTCCTTGCCGTAAATATGAACTCTGACTCCATTTATCTTAAGAGCTTCATACAAACCCGAAACAAACGCTTTTCCATTTTGCCCCTCTTCACCCAAAAGATTTATCATAACAGCAGCTCTTAAAAGAGAGGTATCGCCAAGAGGAAGCCCCGTTATAGCTCTTATATGGTTTTCAAACTGATTTACAACACAGCCTTCAATTGAATAATGGCCGGAATTATGGGGCCTCGGTGCTATTTCATTAACTAATACGCCGCCATCTTCGGTAACAAACATTTCCACGCAAAACATGCCTATTCCATCAAAAATTTCCATAACTTTATGTGCAAGCTTCATTGCAAGCTTAGTTGTTTTATCCGAAATATCCGCCGGAACTACCGTTTCATGCAAAATATTATCTATATGTCGGTTATCTCCAACAGGATATACAACAGTATCCGAATTAAGACCACGGCAGGCAAGCACCGATATTTCCATAACAAACGGCACAAGTCTTTCAGCCATAAGGGCAGTCTTTCCTTCTCCAAGCATTTTAAAAGCCTCTTCTATATCTTCTTCGGCATTTATAAATGCATTGCCTTTTCCGTCGTATCCTCCTGTACAATTTTTTAATATAAACGGATAACCAAATAAAGCTGCGGCTTTTTTGATATCATCAATATTATTTGTTTCGGTAAAATCCGCAATCGGAATACCATTTTCGGCGAGTCGTTTTTTTTGTGTAAGCTTATTTTGTATAATTTTTAAGCTTGAGGCTGTAGGATATATTTTAAAGCCCATATTTTCAAGCTTTAAAAGTTCATCTGCATCTATGTGTTCAAATTCGTATGTTATAACATCAGCCTTTTGGGCAAGGGTTCTTATAGCCTCTTTGTCATCAAAATCAGCAATGATATGCTCATCACTTATGCTGTGAGATGGACAATTTGGCGTAGGGTCGAGAGTTATTACATAAAAGCCCAGTCTTTTTGCCTCAAGAATCATCATTTTGCCAAGCTGACCGCCTCCTATAATTCCTATTTTTTTAGACAAATAATTATTTTCCAAAACAAACACCTCATAAAACTTATAATCTATACTATTTGCGAATTAATTTAACATAAATAATAAAGAGAGCGCTTTATCAAAAACAGCAAAGCGCTCTTTCGTTAAAAATTTATATTATTTCGTTCCGTTATATATAACTCCAAGCTTAGCGTCAACGGTTATAATCATTCCTCGCGGTATAAGCTCTGTAACATCTCTTTCGGAAATTATAAGAGGAATATCGAGGGTTTTTGAAACCGTTTGAGCATGAGCAAACTCATCCGCCCTGCCGTTTCCGACAACTATAGCCGATGCCTTTTTTATAATATCCAAGAAATTATCGTCGGTTTCTCTGCATATCAATATGTCGCCTTTATTAAATGGGTCTTTAAGATCATTTGGATTTTTAACAATATTGGCTTTGCCCGAAACAATTTTTTCGGTAAAACTCTTTCCGCTTACCATTGCATCGCCTACAATTTGAACCTTAAGCGTATTTGTAGCTCCCGTTATGCCTACGGGAGTGCCGCCAACTATAACAATAATATCTCCGATTCTTGAAAATCCCATCTCCATAGACTTATTTGCAGCCGCTGTAAACAGGTCATTTACATTAGACAATATTTTTTCCAAAATACCGGGATAACAACCCCAAACAAGATTAAGCTGTCTTGCTGCCCTCGGTATAGGAGTTAAAGCAAGAATAGGACAGCTTGGTCTGTATTTTGAAACTTTTTTAACGGTATAGCCTGTATTTGAAACAGCCGTAATACAGACTGCATTTAAATCCATAGCCGTTGTACAGGTAGCATGACTTATAGCGTTTGTAATGCTGTTTACAAAATTCATTGAAAGCTCGCTGAACTGCTTATCATAATCAATGGAGCTTTCTATTTTTGTTGCTATTTTAACCATAGTTTCAACCGCTTCTACAGGGAAGTTGCCCTTTGCTGTTTCGCCCGAAAGCATAATTGCATCTGTTCCGTCAAAAATAGCATTGGCAACATCATTTGCCTCAGCTCTTGTGGGGCGTGGGTTGTTTATCATAGATTCAAGCATCTGAGTTGCTGTAATAACAGTTCTGCCCCTAAGCCTGCATTTTTCAATAAGCTCTTTTTGTATTATCGGAACCTCTTCAAGAGGTATTTCAACACCCAAATCTCCTCTTGCAACCATAACGCCATCTGTAACGGCTATTATTGAATCTATATTATCAACGCCCTCACGGTTTTCAATCTTTGAAATAATCTGTATATCGGATCCTCCAAGGCTGTCAAGTATGCTTCTTATTTTCATGACATCCGAAGCGGAACGCACAAATGAAGCGGCAATATAGTCAAATCCCTTTTCTATGCCGAATTTGATATCCTCAATATCCTTTTCTGTCAATGCGGGCAAATTTATGCTTACATCGGGAATATTTATGCCTTTTTTAGAGCCTAAAACACCGCTGTTCATAACCTCACATATAATATCTGCTCCGTTTATGGCTTTAACCTTTAATTCTATAAGACCATCATCAACAAGTATTTTTGCTCCTTCGGTAAGCTCATTTGCCAAATTTTTGTATGTAACGGAAACAATGTTTTCATCGCCTTCAACATCATTCACAGTGAGTGTAAAAGATGCGCCCTTAACAAGCTCAGCTTTTCCGTTTTTAATTATTCCTGTTCTTATTTCAGGCCCCTTGGTATCAAGTATTAAAGGGATATGAAGCCCCATTTCCTCTCTTACTTTAATAACGTTATCAATCTTTACGCTGTGCTCTTCATAGCTGCCATGCGAAAAATTAATACGACAGGCGTCAAGTCCCGCTTTAAAAAGCTCTCTTATTTTTTCAACCGATTCACTTGCCGGGCCTATTGTTGCAACAATTTTTGTTTTACGCATATTCTATACTCCTTTACATATTTTACATTAATTTTACTATTAAATCTGCTGTCAAGTCAAGTTTTTTAAGACAATAGATATATAAACTGTCTAAAAAATTCACCAGAATTTTTGCAAAAATAAACATAAAAATAAAAAGGAAGAGCCTGACAATTATTTTAGTCAAGCTGTTCCTTTTTTATAGAACCGCAAATATATAATTTACCAAATTTCAACTCTGTCTTTAGGATCTACCCACATACCATCGCCTTCTTTTATGCCATAGGTATCATAGAAAATCTGATTGTTCTGCAAAACTCTGTTTACTCTGATTTTGTTAAAAGAATGAACGTCTACATTTTTTAAATATTCCATATATTCTCGTGATGAAGCCATAGCCCAACACCTTGCCATACTTTCAAAAAGCTCTTTATAATTAGGATTCTCAAGCTTAGATGCAATTTCAGTTATGCACATCGCAGAGCCGTTGTCGGCTATATTTTCAAATAAAGTTTGTTCGCCGCTTTCTGTTATTCCGGGGGCTGTTTCCTGACCATCATAATATGCAGCCATATCGTCGCAAAGCTTATTAAACGCCGCTTTATCTTCTTCTGTCCACCAATCGGCAACATTTCCGTTTTCGTCATAATTTGCGCCGACGTTGTCAAAAGCATGGGTTATTTCGTGTCCGATAACATAACCTATTCCGCCCAAATTTGTTTCATAAGAAGCATTGGGGTCATATAAAGGCTCCTGTAAAAATGCGGCAGGAAAAATTATGCTGTTTGAGCTTTGATTATAATACGCATCTGCAACAAATACAGCTTCACTCCATTCATCCTTATTCACCGGACCGTTTAACAAATTAATTGTATAATTATGTAACGCTCTGCTTACTTCAATAACATTTTCATAAAGGCTGCTTCCGTCATCAAAAGATACTATTGAAACATCATCGAGATAATTAGGATAACTATCGGGATATCCTATATCTATTTTAATATTATCGAGCTTTAAAACAGCCATTTTCTTTGCGGCTTCACTCATCCAATCAATGTTTTCAATACGCTCTCTGTAATAATTTATTATATCCTTAGTCATTGATTCCAAATCGGCTTTTTTTTCGGCGCTGAAATATTTTTCGGCATAAAGCTCTGATATGTACTGTTCTAACATTTCTTCAACCATATACATAGCATCATCTTCAATACCTACGCTCTCTGAGCCGTAAAATGCCTCTTCAAACTCCTTTGATGCATCAGCCAAATCTGTACTTAAACAATTCTCAAAACTTGAAACAATGTAATATTTCATTATAGCCTTAAATGTTTCAAGGTTACTCTCATCATTTAAAAGCTCTGAAACCTTTTTAAATATTCCCATATCTTCAACAATAACTTCATCAGGCTTTTCCATTTTGTTTATTTCGAATATATTTGAAGCCCGTGGATATGCTGCCGTTATTTCTTCAAGGCTAAGTATATTATATGTCTTATTACCATCATCTTCGGGATCAAGAGAAACTTCAGACAGCTTTGTTTCATATTCGATAACTCTTTGTGCGCTCTCACTTGGCGTTTTATCTCCGACAATTGTAAAAATTTCGGTTAAATATTTTTTATATATATCGATTATATCATTATCTTTATAGTTATCTTTTGAAAGAGAATGAGAGTTTTCAGCAAAATATATTGAATATTTCGAGCTGTCGTAAGCATCTATCCCTACTGCAAAGCTATAAAACGGCGAAGTATAGATTTCAGCATCCATATCTTCATTAAGCTGTATTAAATCATTTATGCTCTGTGCCGAATCGACTGCGTCAAGATATTTTTGTATAGGCTTTATTCCAAGCTCATTTCTTGCCTCAGTATTTATAACATTTTTATATAAATCTTTAATCTTTTGTTCTTTTGTTCCGTTTTCAGGCTCTGAGGCAACAATATCTTTTATAATGGAGTTTACCTGTTGATCTGCTTTAAAAGCAACCGAATAAACCCCGCCAATGCAGCTGTAACCTTGAGGTATTTTTAATTCTTCAAGCTCCTTTTTATTAACCGTTTCATAAAAATCATCTTTTAAATTAGTGCCAAACAGTGCATATACACGCTTAATAAACAGATTCATTTGATCCGCCGTAACATAAGCATCCGGTGAAAATGTATTTTCCGCCGTACCTGCAACAATGCCGGCATCAAACACATCAGCCAATTCTGTTTCCGCCCATTGCGGAATATCGTTAAATGTTTCTCCCGGGAATTTATTTCTTTCGTTCTGACCCTTTGGCGTTGGCAAATCACCAAAAGCACGCTCAAGCATAACAAGAGCCTCGGCACGTGTAACAAAACTGTCTTCATTAAGCTGACCGTTTTCATCACCTTTAATTATATCAGTTATTTTAACATCCGGATTATAATCATCCGCTGCATTAAGAAGCATTTCAGCCACTTCACGCCGTGTTGCATAGTTGTCATTTTGCTCTGCAAAAACCGGTGTAACGCCCACAAAAAGCAAAAAAATTGACATTAAAATACTTATAATTCTTTTTTTCATTGCTCTGTCCTCCTTATTTTTAATTTTGCTTATGGCTCAAAGCCATTCCATACAAGGTTATATTAATGCTTTCGCCTATACTATAATCTTGATATTTTTTAATATTAATATAGCCAGTATAACATAATATATAAAATTTTGTCTATCCCCAATTTATTGTAAAAAACATGGCATTATCGCTTTAACAGCCTTTAAATATTAAAATTATCTGTATTTTTGCTTGTTTTTTCACAATACGCTTGATAATATAAAACAAAGCAAATATAATAATATAATAAAAAGTAAGTGAAAAGACAATTATAAAAATCAATAATTTTAAATATATTCAATAATATTCGTACTCTGCTTAAGTTGTATATTTATAAAACATATCTGTCTGATAATGTTTTTATAGTTATTTCTCCTTACGGCAGTTTATCCGCTATGTTTTTCAAGGCTGAAATTTTGGCACAGAAAAACCTTAAACCTTATAATAATTTGGTTTACATACAGAATGAAAGAAAGGAGAATACAAGCCATGAAATCAGTTCTGTTTATTAATGGATGTGTAAGACCCGAATCCAGAACAATGTATTTAGCAAAACATATTTTGGAGCATATCGAAGGAAAAATTGAAGAAGTAAATTTAGAAAAGCTCATGCTTAGTCCTATGAATTTAGAAATGCTTAGGCAAAGAGAAGCTCTTTTGGAAAAACAAAATTATGAAGCTCCCGATTTTCAGTATGCCAAGCAGTTTGCAGCAGCGGATATTATTGTAGTTGCAGCTCCTTACTGGGATCTGTCTTTCCCGGCAGCCTTAAAAACATATCTTGAAAGAATTTTAATTGTCGGAATAACCTTTAAATACTCTCCGGAGGGTATCCCTTTAAGCCTGTGCAACGCCAAAAAGTTGTTATATGTAACTACATCGGGGGGATTTATTCGTAATTATAATCTTGGTTTTGAATATGTAAAAGCGCTTGCTGAAGCCTTTTTCTTTATTCCTGATATTCAGTGCTTTTGTGCAGAGGGTCTGGATATCATAGGCGCTGATACAAAGGCTATTCTGTTAAAGACTACTGCAGAAATCGATGAATATATAAAAACAGCAAAAATTAATAAATTTGCCTGATTTATTTTAAATAAATAATTAAAAATAATAAAATAGGAGGAATATATCAATGAAAAAAAAGAAAATTTGTTTTACTCTCGCATTAACTTTATCTGTTATTCTCCTGTCAGCCTGCGGTCAGGGTACATCAAATACAGATGAAATTACCGCAGAAACAAACTCAACTGAGATTACAACAGAAATGAACACAACCGAAAATACGGCGTCTGAAAATGAAGAAGACAATGTAAATGAAGCTTCAGCTCAAGATTTTGTATCTTTGGCAGAGGAAGTACCCGATGTAATACTGGAAATTCGATATTATTCTACATATAATTTCGTAGGTGATCGTATCGACGGCTACAATGAACCCTGTGCATTGCTTACAAAAGAAGCGGCGGAAGCGCTTAAAGGGGCGGCTAGTGATGCTAAGGATAAAGGATATATGCTTAAGATTTATGATGCTTACCGCCCTCAAGAAGCCGTTAATAACTTTATTGAATGGGCAGAAGATACCAATGATACTCGCATGAAAGAATATTTTTATCCTGAGCTGGATAAATCCGTATTATTTGATCAGGGTTACATTGCTGAAAAATCCGGGCACAGCCGTGGCAGTACCTTGGATTTAACTCTGTTTGATATGGATACAGGCAAAGATGTAGACATGGGCGGAACTTTCGATTATTTCGGTGAGCTTTCCCACCCTGATTATACCGGCGATTTGACAGAAGAACAGATTGCCAACAGAAATATACTTAGAGACATTATGCTGAATAACGGCTTCAAACCCCTTAGCACGGAATGGTGGCATTTCACACTGGAAGATGAGCCTTATCCGGACACATACTTTACATTTCCGGTTGAAAGAGAATCAGTTACAGCACAGGGTGAATCTTTGCCAAATAATTAAACAATAATTTTTAATTTTTTATAATATTTCATTTTTCAAATAATATTTCCAAATCAAAAAATGATATCCTTTTGTTTAAGTATATCAACTTATGCAGAACCTTTGCTTTCACTGAAAGCAAAGGTTCTGCATTGTATAATACTTTATAAAATACTTTCCCCGTACCGGATTCCTGTATTCGGATTACAACTTATTTTATAATTTACCTATAATTTTTTCAATTCAAACCAAAATATACTTCCAATTCCCTCTTTGCTGTCAACACCAAATTGTGAATTATGTGCAATAAGTATTTCTTTAACTATTGCCAAACCCAAGCCATTTGTTCCGCCTTTTTTTGAAGTAAAATATCTGTCCCATATATACGGCAGCTCTTCAGGGTTTATTCCGTTTCCGGAATCACGTATTTCTATTCTTACAATTTCATTTTTTTCGATAACTAAAATATATACGTTTCCATTTTTTTTCGTATGAACAACAGCATTTGTTATAAAATTATATAATACTTGTTGTATACGTTTTTTATCTGCCATAACATACTTATTAACTTCAATTGATTTTGTAATATTAATGTTTTTTGTTTTGCATATTGCAGAAAATTGTTCTGCCGTTGTTTCCGTTAAAAAGCTTATATCAATTTTTTCAAACTCAAATTTGACTGTGCCCGACTGAAGTTTTGAATAATCCAAAATATCATTTACAAGCAAAGATAATCTGTCTGCTTCTCTTATTATTATTTCAGCATCATTATTTGTATTTTTTTCTTCATACATATCTCGTATAAGTTCCGCATAACCCTTAATCATAGTCAGAGGAGTTCGCAAATCATGAGAAACATTTGCAAGAAGCTCTCTTCTAAGCTTATCGGTTTCGGAAATTTTATAAGCTGCATATGCCAATGAGTCGGCAAGCTTATCGGTTTCGGCACAAAAACCCTTTTTAAAACTTATATTAAAATCACCATCAGCCATTTTTTGTGATTGTTGCGATAGTTGAAAAATGGGTTTTGAAAATCTTTTTGATATAAATATAGCTGTTAAAAATCCTGTAAGCAGTGCCATTATAGTTACGGCACAAAGCTGAAGCCTAATTATTGAAACAGTTGAGCCTATCGCTCCTATCGAAGTATTAATATACAAAATGCTGTTATCAGAAAGCCTTTGCCCATATATAAGAGTATTATTTTTTTTGTTATGCTCAATAGTATAGAATATACTTTCGCTATCTCCAAGTCTTTTGAGAAAATCGTAATAATGTTCGGGTTGATGGCGATATGTTTGTTCCGGATAATCTGATCTGTATGGATTATTATCACCTCCGTGATCAATATAGGAATATGGTTTTTTCTTATAAGAAAGACTGTATTCATCAGCACTGTAAATTATATTTCCATTAACATCAGTCAAAAGAATCAATATTGAATTTTCTGCGGCAAAAGTATCTATTACAATTTCTGTATTTTCACCTGCATTACAGATCTTTTCCGCAATTTTTTTAATGTGATTTTTTTGCATCACATCATAAAAATTTTCCAAAAATACCGTTTGTAAAAACCATAAAACAGCAAGTATAATTATTGCAAAAATTGTAAAATACGTCCACAATTTAAAGCATATAGATTTACTTTTTGATTTCAAATTTATACCCCACTCCTCTAACTGTGACTATATTATCTCGGCATTTGCCTATATGTGAACGAAGCTGCTTTATCTGCCAATCAACCGTTCGATCGGCAGAATAATATTCATAACCCCATACGGCTTCTATTATCTGCCCTCTCGTAAGCACTATTCCAATATTTTTTATTAAATACAACAGCAGATCATACTCCTTAGCTGTAAGCTCTATTTTTTCTTCATCTATATAAACAACTCTTCCAAGAGTATCTATCTCTATACTTCCTGCTTTTATCTTATTTGTTTCTGTCTTGCTGTGTCGATTTATAACAACCTTTATACGGGCCATAAGCTCTCTTGGCGAAAAAGGTTTTACAACATAATCGTCTGCTCCTGTTTCAAAGCCAAACAGTTTATCGTATTCCTCTCCTCTGGCTGAAAGCATTATAACAGGAATATCTTTTATATTTCTTATTTTTTTGCAGGCGGAAAATCCATCAAGCTCAGGCATCATAGCGTCCATTATTATAACATCAAAATCTTCATTGCGGCACATCAAAACAGCTTCAAGACCATCGGAAGCTTCCGCTGTATCATATCCTTCACGTTTTGCATATCTGCAAATAAGGGAACGAATGTCAGGCTCATCGTCAACAATAAGTATTTTTGCCACTGTCTTATTCTCCTTTTGCTTTTTACAATATTATATATAAATATTTTATCATAGATATATTGATTTATAAACAAAAAAGAGAGACACAGAAATTTTGTGTCCCTCCTTTATATTTATTTATTTTCAATATATTTTTTTATAGAATCTGACTGTTCCTTTGTTATAATTCCTTCGTTAACAAGTTCTTCAAGATTGTCTTTTCGAGAGATCTTTCTTTCTGCAAAAGCTTTATGACGTTCTTCTTCACTCATATTCGTCATTCCATCATATACAGAACTTATTTGCTCATGTTTTTTTGACATATATTCAGAAATTTTATCAGCCGTTTCCTGGTCTATTATACCGGACTCTATAAGTGATTCCGTATCAATATGATGGCTGCGCGAATAAACAAAGCTCTGTTCCCCTCCTTCACCATAATGATTTGCTTTGCCTTTCATAAAACTGTAATCTGACGTTTCATCATCAGCAAATGATGTTACTGTAAATACAGTTATTGCAAGTACAATCGCATAGCTAAATATTTTTTTAATATTGTGTTTCATATCTGTCCATCCTTTCTTATAACATTATTTTTTAACTTTTATTTTATTTTAATTTGAATTTATGTGAAAACTATGTTATCAATGTGTAATTTGTGTGGAATATTTTTATATAAATCAAAAACCTAAAAAACGGGGTTTATTATTTATAAGGCTGCCCCCATACCCCTATTTAGTGTAAAGTTAATATTGAAAAAATATTTATGGACAAGCAAATTAGAAAGGACTTCGACAGGATAAAATATAAAAAATAGCAAAGTAGCTAAAGTGTAGAAATGTCCTTATTATAAAAGCATAAACCATTTGGGGAAAAATTATAAGTAAATTCTGAGTGAGCGAAAGCGCTGTCATTTACAAATCTGTCAGGCTTTTTGACAGCCTTGTAAAAATTATCCGCCCACAGATCGCTTGATGGTTTTTTTTTGCAAATTTTTTAAAAATATATGTGTCTGCATGAGCATGACCGTTATCGAAAATATTTTTTATAGTCCCTTTGGGCAGACATATAAAGTCTGCCCTTAAGCGACCTATATTTTCCCATTGTTACTTTTTTTCACATATTTTATTTTAAGCTTCTTATCGTCTTACGGAGAGAAAGAATAAAATTAGGCGATACTGAAAGCTCATCGACGCCCATTTTCACAAAAGTTTCTGTAAGCTCCGGATCCGCACCCAACTCGCCGCATATGCCTACCCATGTATTATGCTTATGACCGTTTTCCACAACCATTTTTATCATCCTTAATATTGCTGGGTGATGCGTATCGTTTATGTTGTCGAGCTTTAAGTTCTGCCTATCTATTGCAAGAGTATACTGTGTGAGATCATTGGTGCCTATGCTGAAAAAATCTACCTCTTTTGCAAGCTCTTCACTTATCATTACCGATGCTGGAGTTTCTATCATAACCCCTATCCAATATTTCAAGGCTTTGCCTCATAAGCTCCTGATCGTCTGCTATGGTTATCTTTATCACAAGCTCTTTCTCCTTTATTTAAGCCTTAAAGGCAACACAGCCCTTACCTTGAAGCCTTCATTTTCGTCAACACCGAGACTGCCGCCCAGCATATCCAATCTTTCTTTCATATGACTTAATCCAAAGCCGTTTTTTATTTTCTTGCAGCCTATACCATTGTCGGAAATATTTATATAATATTTCCGTTTTCGTTGATTATTGAAATATTTATTTCGGTCGCTCTTCCATGCCTCATAGAATTTGTGATACTTTCCTGTATTATCCTGTATATTACATCTTCCTCATCATTGCTGAGGTTTCCTATATCGGCAGAATTTTCATAGTTGATGTGTACTCTTGTGGAAAGCACCATTTCAGATATCATTTTTTCAAGAGCCTCGGCAAAGGGCAATGTTTCCAATACATCGGGACGAAGAGCTTTTACCGAGCGTCTTACATCGGTCATACCCTGCCTTGCTGCGTTCGCTATATTTTCAAGCTGCTTTTTGGCAACCTCCGGAGCAACCGTTATAAGCTCGTTGTAGGCATCTATGCCTGTAACTACGCCTGTCAAAACATGACCGAGCATATCATGTATCTCTCTTGCAAGGCGGTTTCTTTCCTCTACCTTTGTCATATTTGCGATTTTCTCTGCATTTTTCTCAAGTTGTATATTAGCAACTTTAAGTTGCTTATTCAGATCGTTAAGCTGCTTATTCATATTTTGCATATGTCTGTTTTCCACGGTCTGACGGTGTATTATAAATATCATATACACTATAAAAAGCAGTGAATTAAGGCTTGTGCACAGACTTATTGTTCCCGATATCAGCCATCTTACATATGTATTGTAATAAGAAATATATGATGAAAGAGGCACAAATCCCAAGGAACTGTCAAGTATATTCGAATTTGCTATTATATAAATAATAAAAGCAGTCGCAAGCATAAAATATGTATACTTTGTAGTCCTTATATATCTCATATAATCGGCAAAAATAAGAAGTATAAGTCCCGTATAGCTGAAATTCACAATATATGTAAGCCAGCTTGCCAGTAATAGCTCTGTTATGCAGCCATATACTACCGATCTTGTATCCCTCTTTTCAATATTTATCATAAGCATAAGAGTACACAAGCCCAGAAATGCCAAAAAAGGTGTTTTCCATGGATCCCCTTGAATATGAGGAAGCCTAGAAAGAAAATCCTTCGCACTGCCTTCTCCTATTATGCCGTATGTACTCATACACATTAAAAAGGCAATAAAAAGAATGACCATGAAACTCATATTTTTCATAAGTATCATAACAAATTCGGGCAAATTCTTTTCGTTTATAACTTTTTTATTTTCTACTGCCATCTTTCAACACCATACTTATCTATATTTTCGCTGTTTATAAGCTCTACCGGAACGAGTATAAGACTTTCACATTCCTTGCCTTCCAAAAGCCGATATATGACATCTCCTGCCCTTTTTCCTATTTCTGTGGGAAACTGGGCAGCCGTCCCCTTCATTATATTTTCATTAATAAGACCCTTGGCATCGGGAGCGCCGTCAACTCCGTATACATCGGTATCTTTCAGTATTCCGTTTTCCTCAAGGGCTGCTACTGCGCCTACTGCCGCCAGATCGTTCAATGCAAATACGGCATCAAACTTATCTCCCGTTTTTATAAATTCATTCATAACAGGCTCTGCCAGTTCAAGCTGACCTTCGCAGTCAAGCTCTGCCGCTATCTCTATATTTTCGTTGCCTGCTACAGCATCCTTGAACCCCTGTATCCTGTCTATGCCCGATTTGGCAATATTGTGTGTAAGAAGTACAAAACGCTTTTTCTCGCCCTTGCTCAGCACATATTTTCCTATTATCTCTCCGGCAGCATAATTATCCGACTTTATAGTACAGTCTGCAAGATTATCATCATATACCTCAGAATCTACAACGATTATTCTTACGCCGTCAGCTTTTGCTCTTTCAAGGGCAGGAGTAAGAGTTTTCCAACTTACGGGAGTAACAACAAGCACATCAATGCCATAGTCTATCATTGAATTGATCTGTTCTAGCTGCTTTTCCTCATCAAGAGCAGGATCATAAAGTATGAATATATCTCCCTCGGATTCCACCCTTGCTGCAATTTCCTTATTCAGTATAGTGTAAAATTCATTATTCATAGTCATATAGCTGACGCCTATTTTATGACAGTTCTCCTTTTGCCCAACAGAATAGTCGTGACTTCCTCAGAAGAGATAAACAACTGCAAGCAAAATTAAAATATCGATCGCAATTATGATCAACTTGAATGTTCTTTTATAGTATCTCTGCATAAAAGTCACCAACCATTCACAAATTGTTTACCGAAAAACCAAACATCTTATACTACGCCTTTTTGGATACTTATGCTTTTAATAGTGATTATGATTCGATTATATCAAAACAAAACTTGTATTGCAATAATTATGCTGTAAGCCAATCAACATTTTCTGCTCTCTTTAGCCTTTTTATGTTTTCCAAAAGTTTTGCCATGTATTGTTCAGATTTTGATAGTGACATAATTTTAAAACCTCCTTTTCAGTTTGATTTTATCCCAAACAATTGCAGTAAAAAAGCTTTGAAATTTATCGTTCGTATAAATTACGGTAAATCACAAAGCTTTATACTTTTGCCAATATTAGCCTATATTTCAATGGGAATTGCCCGTCAGTTCCAAGTCAAATGCAGCTTTTTTATAATTTTATTTTAGACATTCATTGACCCACTCAATAAAATTCTCCGTCGAAGTTCCGGTTCTTTCTGCCATAGTGTGTCCAGCACCCCAAACAGTTTCAAAGTCAACCTGTCTTCCGTAATTTTCCAATGCAAGAGTTAAATTCATTTCTGTCGATAAAGCAGTATCTCCCTGCGCAATTCCTGTACGGATACGCCAGTACTGAGCTACATTGGAAGTCTGATATCCATCATAATAATTACACAGATAATACATCGGATTATACATATTTATACGAGTATCTACCGTATTCCCAAGTGAATCTTCCTTTTCCAAATCTGCGGCATAGGAAGCTCCATAAGCCTCATTGTCTTTTAAAAGTTCAGCCATGACAGAATCAAAGTGTGCACCCTTTCCATCATTGTAGCCAAACAGGGTGTTTTCTCCCTGTGTTGCATCCAGATCATCAAATGCCCCTATATTTTTGCTGGCTTTCTTACAGTTAGAAACAAAATCCTCAATGCTGGTAATGGTTACTGTATTTGTTTCACTGTCATAAGATACCCATGTCATATCTTTATTCAAACTGTCAATATAATCCTGAACGGTCGCATACGTCACATTCTCTGTTTCGGTCGTTTTCCCTTGATTACGGTTGATTCCGTCATTCTGCATCTGTCCATTTTCATCCATAAAGCCACCATTGGCAGTACCCACTCTATCTAAGATTTCAACATCTTTCATATTGCTATCTCTGCCTTTGAATTCACCATTTGCTTCCTCCACATCGTTCATATCAGGCATTTCACCGTTTCCAAATCTTCCTCTGCCTTGACCATCTGCCAACTCCATACCTCCACGACTGTTTGAGTCGGCTGTATAAGGAAATGATGTATCCGCTAAAAAGTTATTAAGTGACCTCTCCACCTCTGATTTGATATAATCATAGTAGCTTCCTGCCTGATAAATTCCATCTTCTGATTGGGTAAGCACAAGTGTATTTCCGTCACTGTCTGTAATCCCAAGTTTATTGTTGCCGTTGATAAAGAGCGTGAGCGTGAAGATTTTCTTAAAGAAGCATTTATGCTCCGTCAGGCGCTGTCGCTCTGCTCATCTCTAGTAGAGGGAAACCTTCGAATCGAAGCGGCATTCTTTGAGTTGGTTCGTGTGCTTGTTATGCGCCTTATGAATCAAGGCGAGGGAAAGAAAATCTCACTGCCGGAAATGAATGCGAGAATAAATGCACTACTCAGCCAGAGCGTAAAGAGCGAAGTCGTCATCAACCTGTTTTCTGACATATCAGAGGAATTCTCGCTGTTTGATCCAAAGTTCCTTGAGGAAATTTCAAAGATGAAGGAGAAAAACTTTGCGGTTGAAATTGCTTAAGAAGATAATTGCTGAGTAGGTGCAGATTTACCGTCGTACCAATGTGGTAAAGTCTGAGAAATTCAGTGAGATTATCCAAAGCGCAATGAACCGTTATCTAAACGGTATGCTCACAAATGAAGAGGTCATACAAGAAATCCTCAATTTGGCAAAACAGATCGCAGCAGCTCAGAAGGAAGGCGGCAAGCTTGGCTTGACAGTAGATGAGCTGGTATTCTATGATGCCTTGGACTATAGTCAAAAAAGTGGACAGCTAAATGAAAAATATACCTACCGGGGTCAAGCGCCCGTGCGCTTGCCGG
>CANRHR010000002.1 GCA_947630475.1 uncultured Clostridia bacterium
ATGCCGATGTGGCTCAATTGGTAGAGCAGCTGACTTGTAATCAGCAGGTTGGGGGTTCGAGTCCCTTCATCGGCTTGTGCTTAAATTTTATTTTGGGCCTTTAGCTCAGTTGGTTAGAGCATCCGGCTCATAACCGGACGGTCCAGGGTTCGAGTCCCTGAGGGCCCACTGTTATCTTATTATTGTTATGTTTATTGGCCTGGTAGCTCAGCTGGTTAGAGCGCTGGCCTGTCACGCCAGAGGTCGAGGGTTCGAGCCCCTTCCAGGTCGCCATTTAATATCCATAACTTTTAATTATATAATTTTAAAAAATATAAAATTTTTCGCTGATTTGTTTTGAAAACAGATCAGCGATTTTTATTTTATAAAAATTATGTATAAGCCAATAGTATGTAGATGCTATTTGTGTTTGTATAAAATTAATAATTATTTTTAAATATTTGTTAGTAAGTTGCTTTTTTAATTTGATAATATTATAATATAAAAATGAAATTTCAATAAATATAGGGTGATTATATGCAGTTAAATACAGATATTTCATCAATAAACAGAAATAATATAAATAATATTTCTCAGCTACAATCAACGGAAAAAACAGAAAAATTAACATCTTCACAAGGCTCTTTATCAGATAAGGTTTATGGCGAAGTTAAAAATTTGACCAGAAATCAAATAACAGTTATAACTGACAGTGGAGAAAGCTTAACGGGAAAAATTTTAAATCCTGAGCTTTTAAAGATAGGAATGAGCGGAGAATTTAAAATAATGCAGTTAAACTCTGCTGAAATAGCGTTAAGTCTTGTTTCGTCAGCAAGGCAGGATATGCAGCAGAATGTTTTAAATGATACATTGGCAGCTTTGGGTTTTAAAGTAAATGATGAAAACAGAAATATTTTAAAAATGTTATTGGATAATTCATTTCCTGCTACGAAAGAAAATTTTCAAAAATTAAATCAGGCAATAAAAGTTGTTGGGGCTGATAACCCAAAGGAGGCTATATTTTTTTTAAACAATAATATTAAACCGAGCTTTAAAGCGGCGGAAGTAATTAATTCATACATAAACGGAGAAATTAAGCTCTCAAATCAACTTTCGGCTTTGACTGATAATATATTAAACAGCAATAATTCCGGTTTTTTACAGAAAGCCGCAGTTTATTTAGGTGACAATGTTACCGGTCAGATTGAAAAAAGTATTGAAAATTTTAATACAATTAAATCAGAACTTTTAAATGATATTGATAATATGATTTTAAAAAATGAAGAGATAAAACCGATGTCTTTAGATAATGTAAGCAAATTGGCTTTAAAAGATAATCCTACAGCTAATGCTTCGGAAAATATTGAGGGAAATGAAATTTCAAACTTTATAAAACAAAACTCAAAAGAATTTTTAAACATTATTCGCAATTCTGTTTTATCCAACAATTTGGAAAAGCTTCCTCAAATTATTAAAGACAGTATGAATTTGCCAAAGACAATTGAAAATTTGAGTGAAAAAGAATTTTTTTCAGAGCTTTTTAAAGTATTTTCAAAAATGGAAAAGCCGATTTCTGATTTTATTTATACAAAAGAAAATATATCAAAATTTTTTATTAATTCGTTAACTATAAATCCCCGCAATATAAAGGATAAAAATTTGGGAAATCATTTAGAAAATATTTCAGAAAAACTTTTAGCCTTAAAAAATGAAGCTGCCGCTCAAACGGAAACTCCCAATATGGCTCAAACTATAAAGCTTATTGATAATATAAGCAATAATCTTAATTTTTTTTCTTCAATGCAGAATACTGTTTTTATGCAAATCCCTGTTATTATAAATAATAAGCAGGAAACAGCGGAGCTTTATGTTTTTAAAGATAAAAATAAAAGCCGAAAAAAATCAGGCAAAGCTTCAGCTTTAATTGCATTGGATACTGCTTTTTTAGGACATTTTGAAGTATATATCCAAAAAAATAATAACAGCATTTCCTGTCAATTTCGTCTTAAAGATGATAATATAAAGAACATTGTTTCAGAAAATATTAATTTACTGAGCGAGTATTTAAAAAATTACAATCTTAATTTAGACAGCGTGGCTTATAAAAAAACAGAAGAGCCGTTTAATATTGCAGAGCCTGAGCCTGCGCAGGAAAGCATAAAGATAAAGGATTTTACATTTGATATGCAAACTTAAAGTGTGATAATTTTATCGATTGAGTAAGACCTACCTCTTAAGGGCGGTGGGTATTTCGTCAGAAGTCGTCGTGAGTATGTAGCGTAAGCGAAATATGAATATTTTTTATCTTAAGCAATATAATTAAATATAAGTAATGGGAGAGTGGTTAGGCATAAAAGTAAATTATATTCAAAAAAATGTGTTTAAAACCAATGATGAAAATATACGTATTAACAAAATAAAGGAAATTATTTTAAAGAATATAAAATGTCAATAATATTTCCGCTTAAGCAATAATAACCAACAAGTAAGTATCCGCCGCCTATAGGCAAGGACTTACCTGTTGGTTTTATATGATTCATTGACTATGTTAAAATTAATTTATCCCTTCAAAACAATAAAATATATCATCAGCCGTTGCCCTAACCTTAAGATATGCATAGCTTGATGTATTTTCAGGTGAATAAGTTGATAAACCATTGAGATTTATATATCTTACACCATCTTCAACCCTTGAAGAATAGGAAGTTCCTGAAGCAGAAACAACTAGAACATTTTTGCCGCTTTTTAAAACAAATTCACTTAATATTTTATGCAGAAGTTTATTTTCTCTCGAATCAGACAAATCATTTTTTGTATCCCAAATATTTTTATCCATATTGATTATTATGTTATTTTTGCTGAAATTCTCAAGATAACTTGGAAGCCATCTCCATTGGTTTGCGTTTGTTTTTCTTATTGAGCCGTTTTTTGTTGCAAGATTTATGATGGAAATATTATTTGTATTTGTTGTAAAGTATTCATTTTTCCACCATAATGCAGGGGTTGATGTAGTGTTATTTATATTTGTAGAACCGACAAATATCATAGAACGAACATTTTGGCTCATTTTTGAAATCACTCTTTGAAGCATAGATTCAGAAATATCATCGTTTGGTTTTGAAGCTGTCTGACCGAAAATGGTTATATCCTCTTCTCCCTCGGCCGGAGCATTATTTATATCTATATTTTTGTAATCTTTGTATTGAACAGATGTTTGCGGAAGCTCTGAAGCAGGAAGCAAAGCGGAAATATTATCAATAAATATTTTGCTGTTTTGAGGCTCTGTTGTATTAAGAGCTGCAACATAAAGTTTATCTATCCTTATTGGATATGCCGCTTCGCTTGGTACTTCAGCCTCTGCATATATCCATTGATCGGAATCCAAACTTTCAACAAATGAAACTAAGTATTCTCTGTTGTTTGAATCTTTTATTACGGCTTTAAGAAGGTTTCCGCTTTTATCTCCTTTTACCCACATACCGATATTTGTAGGGCTGCCCTCAATGTTTATTGGGGCTCTTTCAAAGCAGGCGTAAGCGGCTTGCGTCTGCGTGGAATTTCCTTCAAACATATAGCTTAGCATAAAAGATTTGCTGCCATCTGAACTGTAAGCGGGAGTTATACCGGCGCTTCCTGAAATATTTTTATCTTCGGGATAATATGACATATAAATATCCTTTGCCGATTCAAAACTTTCAATTGTTTTGTTTACTTTTCCCACTACTATTGAAGTAGTGGCTGTAAGTGAGTTATGTTCGGCTGTTAATACGGCAGTGCCGTTTCCTGTTGCATAAAATTTTCCGCCATCTATATATCCTACATCGGGGTTATTTACACTCCAGTTTATTTCTCTGAAATCAACTTCGGATTTAAAATTGTTTTTATTTGTTAAATTGCCTACAAGATAAGTGCTTTCACCGACTTGAAGTACATTTTTTAAAGCCGAAACATTGAAAAATTCCGCACCGGAAACAACTCTGAAATCTTTAGAGCCTACAGCATTGCCAATCCTTGCCACAATTGTAGTTGTTCCCTCGGAGCTTGGTATAAATCTGTTTTTATCCCATATTCCGTCAATACCGTCCGAAGAATAGCTAACTTCGTCTTGATTTATTTCAATGGGATTATGGTTCGAATCGAACGCCTGAACTTCAAAGTCACTTCCTGAGCCGTTAAACAGTACGTCAGAGCCGGTTGAGCAAAATACATTAAGGCTTGCCGGCTCACCGTTTGATTCGCCTACTGATTTTACGCCGAAGGCATTGGCAACATAACGCTGACTTCCCTCTGAGGGGGTGTTTAAAATACTTATGTCCGTTTCGCCTTCTTTTCTTAATGCCAATGTTGTAGAGCCGCCGCCGTCAAGATGAATTGCATCATATGCGCCGTATTCTTTTAAAAGATTGCCAAGCTCTGTATGTGTTGCGCCTATGCTTGTGCCTCTGCCGTCAACGGTCATAATTATAACTTTTGTTTTGTCTTGATTTACGCCTAGGGCAGTACGCGGATTTCTTGCTTTTTCTCCTATGATAAGACCCTGAGAAATAATTTCACCGTTTCTTAAAATTTCTCCGCCTCCGGAAATTCCTGCGCTTAACTCTGTTATTGATTTTTCGGGCCTGAATAAAAAGGATTCGCTTTCAGTAAAGCTGACCTTTTGCCCTACCGAAAATTCCGAAAGCTTTTTTAATGCCGTGGAGGAGTTCATAACAATTATGTATCCGTCTTCAGGCACTTCTACGGTTTCTCCGGCTCCGGATATGTCTGATATTTCCCCATTGGAAACACAGATTTTGTAGAGCTTTGAAAAATTGGCGTCAAGCTCCGCCGTAGATGTTATTGCCTGTCTGTCAAAATATACCGGTTTTGAAAAATCCGTGACTTTGTTTTTTGCCTGAAGTTCGATTACAGGGGTATCTGAATTATAAAAACCTATAACCGATTTTAAATAATCTGTAAAAGCAACGCCTGATTTGTCGATAAATAAACCGGGATATCTGTTTTCAGAGCCATTGTAATAGTTTGTTGTGGATTTTACATTTCCGTCTTTAATTACTTCACCCATACTTGAGCGAGGATTTCCGGAGCTGAAAAAATCTCCGTTTACGGCTGCAACTGCATTGTTTTCTTCGGTAAGAGTTTTTACGGTCTTTTTTAAGCCAAAGCCCGTTGCGGATTCCAAAACATCAAGCTTAACATTAGGGTTTTGAAGATCTATTGTTAAAACATTGATATCCATCCAGCCGCCGTCGTAAAGACGTGAATTTTTTTCATATGTAACGCCGCTTGTTATGGTTTGTATCTCTTTATCTTCATAAAGAACGGCGGCATGGACACAAATCGGCTGAATAACCACTGAAAATGCAGCAATACTGCATAATGCTGCCTTAAAAATTTTTTTAATCATTTAATTTCACCTCATATAAATTATCAAGCTTCAATCAGATTGAAAGGTTTTTTATTTTATTTCTGCTCTTTGTTATTACGGCAGGCACATCTACTGTCAGCACAAGACCCTCGTCATTTGGCCTTTTTGCTATACCCTTAACATATTCGTTTTCACATTTAAGCTCTTCGTTATTTTCGGATAATATTTCAAGTGCCTCCAGTTTAATAACATCGTCGAATATTATGCCAAAGCTTTCATCATTTTCATACCTGAGAATTACGGCAATTTCTCTGTGAGCTTCTTCAAAGGCGTTTATAACATCGTCAATCAGCCTTAATGTTTTAGGCATCAATTGTTTGGAAATCTTTCTTAAAAGCATATCTATTTCATGTTCATTGGATTTGTTTTTATAACTTAAGCTTTTTAATTTTTTTATTTCGAGCGCTGTTTCATGAAGGATTTTATGTGGTTTTTCTATTTTTTTTAAGTGCATGGCTATTGTTGGCGAAACAGGCTCATAATCATAATACCATTTGCCGAATTTGCATTTATGCGGATTTGTTGCAAGAGTAAACTCCGTGTTGTTTTTTACGGAGTCTTCAAGAGCCTTTACCCATTCTATATGGTCGTTTTTGCGATCATGCAGCATTTGTACAAACTCGTTAAGCTCATCCGATAAAGAGGTAAGATCAAAAAGCTCTCTTAGGCTTAGCAGCGTTACCAAGTTATCTCCTAAGCTTATTAAGCCCTTAACAAATGGGGCAGATTTGGGAATGGAAGTAATATCTTTGGGCTTTGTTAAAATTGCTTTTACATATTCAACATTTATAGCGTATAGCGTATCCTTAAGCATAAAAGTGAGCCAAAGATCGTTATTTTTGTTGTTTGCCATATAAAAACTGCCTCCTTAGAAAGCGCCGAAATAAAGCTCTTTATTTTTTGTTGTTGATCCGAGAGAAAAACAAGCTAAAGCTAAGACAGCAAGGCTTCGCAAATAAACGGATCAAATAATATTTAATAATGATTATAACATAAGAAATATAAAAAGTCGATATGTTAATTTTTTATTATAAAAAATACAGTTTGTCGAAAAATCCGTTTGTGCTTTTTTCAAAAGTTAATGATATTTGTAATGGTTTATGACGAAATTTAAAGATAGTTTTATCGACAGTCTGAAAAAAATAAAGATTATTAAAATTTTTTAACATTTTTAACATTTTTTAATATTTTTTATTGAATAATTTTTTTGACATGTTATAATGGATTTAATGGTCATTTATCTAGTTAATGAAAGGAACGAAAACAAATGAAAACTATTTGTGTTATTGGTATCGGATATGTCGGCCTTCCTACTGCTGCGATGTTTGCCTCAAAGGGACATAAGGTAATAGGATATGACCTTAATGAAAAGGCCGTAAACGCACTTAACAGAGGAGAAATTATTATTGAAGAGCCGGGTCTTGGAGATCTTGTTAAAAAAGTTGTTTCGCAAGGCAACCTCAGCGCTCAGACTTCCTGCCCCAAAGGTTTGGACGCCTATATTATTGCCGTCCCAACACCCATAAATGAGGACAAAACAGCAGATATGAGATTTGTTGAAAGCGCTGTAAATGCAATTGTTCCATGCGTAAGAAAGGGAAGTGCGGTTATTCTTGAATCAACTTCACCGCCGAGGACGGTTGAGGATCTTATGCTTCCCATACTTGCAAAAACAGGCCTTAAAATAGGAGAAGAGCTTTATGTTGCTCATTCACCGGAAAGAATACTTCCGGGAAAGGTTTTGGAAGAGCTTCGCACAAACAGCCGTATAGTAGGAGGAATTAACCAAAAATCGAGCGAAGTTGTTAAATCTCTTTACGAAAGCATTGTTGAGGGAGAAATTTTTATAACCACATCAACAACTGCAGAGATGTGCAAACTTATGGAAAATACTTTCAGAGATGTTAATATAGCCCTTGCAAACGAGCTTGCAAAAATGAGCGAGGAACTTGGCGTAAACTGCTGGGAGGTAATTAAGCTTGCAAATCAGCATCCCAGGGTTAATATTTTAAGCCCGGGTCCGGGTGTCGGAGGACACTGCATTGCTCTCGATCCATGGTTTTTGGTTGAAAAATCAGCAAATGCAAAGCTTATAAAGCAGTCAAGGATTAATAATGATTCAATGCCTATGTTTGTTTTAAATAAAATTGAAAGTATTTTAAACGGCTTGGAGGGCAAAACGGTTACTTTACTTGGTGTTACCTATAAGCCGAATATAGACGATATAAGAGAAAGCCCCGTTATGCATTTGTGGAAAATGCTTGAAAAAGAGGGCGCAAATGTTAAGGTATGCGATCCTCATGCGGGAGAAAAAATAAATAATAATTTTGATATTTACAGTGCCTGCGAAAATTCGGATATTATTGTTTTGGGAGTAAACCATGATCAATTTGCCGATATTGATTTTAGCCTTGCAGCCGAAAAAATGAATGGCTGCAGCGTTTTGGATACAAGGAACTTTTTGAACGAGCAGGAGATTGAAAAAGCGGGCCTTAAATATTATCTTTTGGGAAAGGGCAACTGAAGCTTAAGTTAAGTACTCGGTAAGCTGAGTACCAATATCATTGACTGGGTGAAATTATGGAAAAGGTTTTATTTATTGCAAATCAGTTTCCGCCAATGGGCGGTTCCGGTGTTCAGAGAAGCGTTAAGTTTGTTAAGCATTTAAGAAGCTTTGGCTATGAGCCTATTGTTTTTACCAGAGAAGTTGCCAATATGCCTTTAAAAGATGAAACTCTTCTTAGAGATATACCCGATGGCGTAAGGATAATAAGAACAAAGGCATTGGAATGTTCCGAGCTTAAGTCGATTATGAGGATTCCGGGCAAGGTTTTATCTAAGCTTATGATACCCGACAGTGCTTTTGCATGGTTTAAAAACAGCAGAAAAGCCGCTCTTAAGGCTATAGATGAAAATAATATCAGGCTTATTTATACAACAAGCGCGCCTTACAGCGATCATCTTTTAGGCCTTTATATAAAAAAGTACAGACCAAATATAAAATGGACGGCGGATTTTAGGGATGAATGGACAAACAATCCATATACTCTCGATAATCCGTATAACCCTTTGAGGACAAAAATCGAAAAGGATATGGAATATAGTGTTCTCACAAAGGCTGATATGCTTATAACAAATACGCCTGTTATGAGAAAAAACTTTATTGAAAACAACTCTCTTAATGGAGATAATTTTTTTGTTATTCCAAACGGATATGATGAAGAGGATTTTAAGGGGCTTAATTTATCCAAACCCAAAAATGACAAAATGACTTTCGTATATACCGGAGCATTATACGGAAGAAGAAAGCCCGATACCTTTTTTGAGGCGTTAAAACAGCTTAAAGACGAAGGAAAGATAGACGGCGGTAAAATTTTGGTTGAATTGATCGGCAATTATCATAAAGATAAGCTTCAGTCACAGATAGACAGCTATGGTCTTAAAAATCAAATTAATATTGTAGGCTATGTTCCTCATGATGAATGCATAAAACGTCAGCTTGGCGCCGATATTCTTGTATTGATAGAGGGAACGGGAAGAGGCGCCGATGCTTTTTATACAGGCAAGATTTTTGAATATATGAATACAGGGCGTCCTGTGCTTGCGGTGCTGCCCGAAAACGGAGCGGCGGCTCAGCTTGTAAGAGAAAGCGCAATAGGCAGGGTTTCTCATACCGATAATGTTGATAAAATTAAAGAAAATATTCTTACCTATTATAACCAATGGTGTGAAAACAGGCTTGATTTTCAGCCTAATTTAAGCGTAATAAAAAGATTTGAAAGAAAGGCGCTTACAAAGGAGCTTGCGGAGGTTTTTGACAAATCTTTGTCTTAACAATATGCAGGCTTGCGCTGCCGGCTTTAGGTTTTGGCTTTTTATAAAGCCTTTTGGAGTGTGATTAAATAATGAAAATTCTTCACTTGATAAGCGGAGGAGATACAGGCGGTGCAAAAACCCATGTTCTGACACTCCTTAACGGGCTTAGAAAGATAGGTGTTGAAACAGAGCTTTTATGTATAATGGAGGGAGTTTTTACCCGGGAGGCGTCTGATGTCGGTATTCCTGTAACCATTATCCCTCAAAAAAAAAGATACGACTTAAAGGTTTTAAAAAAAATAAAAGAATATATCAATTTATCTGATTTTGATATGGTTCACTGCCATGGGGCAAGGGCAAATTATATTGCTATGTTTATAAGAAACGGCATAAATAAGCCTATGCTTACAACTCTTCATAGTGATTATAAGCTTGATTTTAAAGATAATTTTTTTAAGCAAATGTTTTTTGCACCTGTTAATGCCATTGCGCTTAGAAGCTTTAGGTATATTCTTACGGTTACGTTAACGTTTAAAAATATGCTTATTGAAAGAGGTTTTGATGAAAATAGGCTTTATGTTGTTTATAATGGCATAGACTTTGAAAAAAAAGATAAATTTATTCCTAAAGAAGATTTTTTGGCAAAATATAAAATTCCTTATGATAAAGACTGCCGTTATGTAGGATTAGCCGCAAGGTTTCAGGTTGTTAAGGGAGTTATATATTTTCTTGAAGCGGCGGAGAAAGTATGTGCCGTTAATCCTAATGTAAAATTTTTAATCGCCGGTGACGGAGATCTTAAAGATGAATTTCGCCGTTTTATAAAAGACAGGAAGCTTGAGGATAAAATTTTTTTGTTGGGCTTTGTTAAGGATATCAACAGCTTTTATAACGCTATAGATATAAATACCCTTACAAGCCTTTCGGAAAGCTTTCCTTATGCCCTGTTGGAGGGGGCAAAAATGAAAAAGGCAACAATTGCCGCCGCTGTTGGCGGTATTGTTGAAATGATTAAGGATAATGAAACGGGCTATCTTGTTAAAAAAGCTGATTCTCGGCTTTTGGCGGAAAAGATAAATAAGCTTTTAAATGACGATAAGCTTAGAGAAAGCTTTGCCGTTAATTTTTATAACTATGCCAAAGAAAATTTTTCCGCTGAAAAAATGGCTTATACGCATAAGCAGATTTATGAAAAAATTGCAAAGGAGAATGAAAGGTGAAAATAATCGATGAAAAGGGCAGGCTTTTTGGTTTTATAAACATTATTGATTTGGCTGTGCTGCTGCTTATCGCTGTGCTTGTTGTGGGCACGGTTGTAAGATTTGCATCGTCAAAGCTTAATGCCAACGGAGGCAATCCTTTAAGCGAAAAGCAGGAAGTATATGTAACCTTGTTTTCAAGCTTAGTTGTGCCTGAGGTTGCCCAAAGCCTTGAAATAGGTCAGAAGCTTGTTGCAAACAATGCCTATACCGATGCCGAGATAGTTTCCGTTAAGGTTGAAGATGCGGCATATGTAGGAACAAATTCAGAAGGAATGGCTGTTGAATCAAAACACCCTATTTGGAAGGATGTTACTGTTGTTGTAAAAGAAAAAATTAATCCCGACAGCGTTATTTTAAAGGTTGGAGAACAGGAAGTAAGAGTAGGATACAGCTATATACTTAAAACCCAAACCGTTGAAACAAACTGTAAAATAAGGGGAGTAAGCTTTGGTCAGCTAAGCGCAACAGGTCAGGCTGAAGAAGAAAGCGCAGCTCCGGCAGTTCCGGCAGCAAATTAGGGAGGTATTAATATGCCTTGCTTTATAAAAGAAAGCCTTTGTTATAAAATTTATATTGTTTTTTTTAAAACTATTAAAAATTTATATGCTCAAAGCATACTTAAAAAGGTTGTAACCGCTTTGGCTGAAATTTCAGGGCAGAGCAAAACCTTTATAATTTTTGATAAATATTTGAAAAAAAAGCCGTATTTTTTAAATTCTTTTTTTTGCAGGGCTGTAAAATCGGCGGCAAACTTAATTGACAAGCTGTTGGGCGCTGTTTATAAATTATTTTTGCCGATTGTGAGCGAGAGTTTTGCTGTAAATGAAGCAAAAAAAATATTAAATTTTCCTATACACGAAAAGCTTAGGCTTGCGGCGGTTTTTATTGCTTCGGTTGATTTTGGCTTCTGCCTTGGCGGTTTTATAAACGGCAGTTTGTCTGATGTTAATTCTGTTTATATTTTTATGCCGGTATTAATATGCATATTTATGATAGCTTTAAAAAGAATTATAAATATATTCCAAAAAAGCTTTATTTATAAATGCATTAAATTTTTGTTGGATTAAGTTGGTGAAAATGTGAATAAAAACACTTTATATATTATAGTGGTTATTGGTATTATACTCGGTCTTTTAAGCGTAAATTCAAATATTATATTAAGCTATGCTGTTTTTGCCGCCGCCGTAATATGCATTGCTTTGGCAAAAAAACCGGAAACGGCGGTTTGTATTCTTGCTCTTTATGCATTTGCGGATTTTGCCGTAAGAAGTTTTATGGGAAGCTTTGCGGGAATATGGGACGAAATGACCCTTGTTTTGATGATGCTTTTATGGATTTGGAAATGGCTTGTATTCAGAAAAGAAGAAAATTTTAAACAAACTCCTTTAGATATTCCCATTATTATTTTTATAGGCATTATGCTGTTTATGCTTATTTTTAATTCATCCGATTACTCTATTTCGCTGGAAGGATTTAGGGCTGTTGTTCAGTATATGCTGTGGTTTTTTGTTATTTTGCAGCTTTTAAGAGATCAAAAAAGCGCCAAACAGGTTTGTCTTGTGCTTATAATCGGCACTTCCGTCATGGCGGCTCACGGTATTTTTCAGTATATAATCGGTGTTGAAATGCCTTCCGGCTGGGTAGATCAAAACGAAGCCGGCGTAAGGACAAGGGTTTATTCTATACTGACAAGCCCCAATATTATGGGCTCTCTTATGACATTGGCGGCTCCGATAGCTGTGGCTTTTGCTTTTTGCGCAAATAATTTAAAGAAAAAAATTATATTTGCTTTTCTTTCTATTATGATGATTTTTGCTTTGATTTTTACTTTCTCAAGAGGAGCATGGATAGGTTTTGCCGCTGCTGTGGGCGTTTATGTATTTTTAAAGGATAAGAGAATGATTGTGCCTGCCGTTTTGTTTGCCGTTATTATTGTTTTGGCTGTACCAAGCGTCGGCAACAGAATATCTTATATGTTAAGCGCCGAATATATCGAATCAAGCCTTAAGGGCGGCAGGCTTGTAAGATGGCTTACGGGCCTTGAGATACTTAAATCATCTCCTCTTATGGGGGTTGGCCTTGGTGAATTTGGCGGGGCTGTTGCGATGAATCATAAGCTTGACAGACTGGTTGGCATAAGTGTTGTAAAAACGTTTTATATGGATAATTATTATTTAAAAACAGCCGTCGAAAGCGGAATAATCGGCTTTTTGGCTTTTGCGGCTCTTATGTATAATGTTGTTGTTTCTTCTGTAAGGACTATTATAATAACCAAGGATAAGATTTTAAAAGAAATTGAAATAGGTATACTTTCGGGGCTAAGCGGAGTAATTGTGCATAATTTTGTTGAAAATGTTTTTGAAACTCCTTTAATGGCAACTCTGTTTTGGCTTTTATGCGCCGTTATGATGCATCTGTGGTATATAAATTACAATAAAAAAGTTTAAATTGCTTTATCAGTATGTTTTTTATGGCAAAACAGTCTTAACAGAACAGATTTTTGTATTTGACCTCAAATTAAGAAGGGATAATCATGATTAATTTATTGATAGCCGGTTATCATGGATATGGAAATTGCGGCGATGAGGCTACTTTGCTTGCAATGACAACCAATATCAGAGAAATGGCGGAGGATGTAAATATTACCGCTATATCTTCAAATCCGGAAAAAACAAAAATTGAATACAATATAGAATCTGTTCAGAGATTTAATGCCTTTGAATTATTAAATGCAATTATCAAAAGCGACATAATTCTTTCGGGCGGAGGTACATTAATACAGAACGGAACAAGTACGAGATCGCTTATGTATTATTTGAGCATAATTAAGGCCGCTAAATTTTTTGGCAAAAGAGTTATGCTTTATGCTAACGGAATTGGCCCTGTTACGGGCTGGTTTAACAGATTTTTGGTTAAGCTTGTTGTAAACAGTGTTGATCTTATAACATTAAGAGAAAAATTTTCACAGCAGGATTTGCGTTCTATAGGCGTTACCAAGCCGCATATATATGTTACGGCAGATGCCGCCTTTACCGTAAGAAGCGTTGGAAAAAACGAAGCGCAAAATATACTTAAAAAAGAAGGCATTCCGATTGAAAAGGATATAATAGGAGTTTCCGTAAGGAATTGGAATAAGGCAAAAGACGGTGAAAAATATATAAAAGAGATAGCTAAAGCCTGTGACAATATGGCAAGAGAGGGAAAAACAATACTGCTTATACCTATGCAGCAGCCCAAAGATGGCGAGATCTCAAAAAGGCTTATAAACGCAATGAATGAAAAGGCATACATCATAAAAGATCAGTATAGCCCCGCCGAAACGGTGGGCATTATAGGAGAATGTAGCCTTATGTTGAGTATGCGTTTACATGCGCTTCTTTTTGCGGCGATTAAAAGAGTTCCTATGCTGGGGATAGTTTACGATCCTAAGGTTGAATATTATCTTGATGTGCTTAAAATGCCAAGCGCAGGAGATATCCGCTGTGACAGCTTAGATGAAAAAAGAATTACGGCAAGAATGAAAGGGCTTTTCTTCGACCTTGAAAAATATAGGGATATTTTAGATGAACAGGTAAATATTCTTGTTGAAAAGGCAAGGGAAAATGATATATTATTATCTCAGCAGCTTGATATAATAAGAGAAAATAAAAAAAGGAGAAAAAAATAATGAGCAAAAGATTTATTGCTTGTATACTCAGCGTTTTATTATGCCTTGCGGCTGTCTTAACCATTTATGCGGCGGCAGGCTCTTCAGATGATCCGTTGGTTACAAAAAGCTATGTTGATGATAAAATAAACCAGCTTATTAATACATCAGGTTCGGTTAATGCAAATGCACAGACAGATGTTCAGCAGCTTAAAGCCGAAATACTTGCAGAGCTTTCATCTCTTGTCAGCAATTCCTCAAATAATTCCGCTGATACAGCCCAGGTATCTTTAGGCTCATATATTCCTGTTTATGTTCAGGCAGGGCAGATAATTTTGGGCGGAGAAGGAACAGAACTTATTTTAAGAAGCGGAAAAGCAAATGTTTATGTAACAGGCGTGGCAGGTATTGTTAACGCAACCTCCGGCAAGGAGCTTGTAAATGGCAATAAAGCCGATTTAAACAATATTATGATTATACCCAGAAACGATGGAAGAGGATTTAAGGTTAGTGAATCGGCTTGGTTTTTGGTTAAGGGAGAATATGAGATTAAATAAAGGAGCTGTTTTTATTGAGCGATGTTTGCAATATTTTAGGAGTTGCCTTTAATAATATAACTCATAAAGAGGCTGTTGAATTGGTTTGTTCTTATTTGGACGGAAACGACAAAAAAATGATATTTACTCCAAACCCCGAATTTGTTATGGAGGCTTTAAGCAATGCAGAGTTTATGAAAATTTTAAGCGAAGGGGATTTGTTGGTTCCAGATGGAATAGGCATTATTATTGCCTCAAAAATTTTAGGCAGGCCGCTAAAAGAAAGAGTAGCCGGCTGTGATCTTGTGCATGATGTTTTTGATAAAATAAAAACAAGCGAAAAAACCGTTTATTTTTTAGGCGGCGGAAAGGGCGTTGCCGAAACGGCAAAGCTTAAAATGGAACAAAGATATAAAGGAATTAAAATTGTTGGAGTCCATGACGGATATTTTAACGAAAATGAGGAAAAGCTAATAATTGAAGAAATTAACAGGCTTAAGCCCGATTTGGTTTTGGTCGGCATTGGATTTCCCAAACAAGAAAAATGGATATATGAGCATAAGGATATTCTTAATGCCAAGGCATTTATAGGAATAGGCGGCAGCATAGATATTATGAGCGGAAATGTTAAACGTGCGCCGGATATTTTTATAAAGCTTGGCCTTGAATGGTTTTATAGGCTGATTAAGCAGCCATCAAGGTTTTTCCGAATGCTTAAGCTCCCCTTGTTTTTGCTGACTGTTTTTAAGACAAAAATTAAGGGAGAGTAAATAAAATAATGAGAGTTGCAAAAAATGGTTTTTTAAATAAGTATATTTTGATTATAATTGGATGCTTTTTTGTAGCGGTAAGCTTAAATTCGTTTTTAGAGCCAAATGAAATAGTAATCGGAGGAGTAACGGGGCTTGCAATAATTATAAAAAGTATGAGCAAAGAGATTATTGGTTTTACAGTGCCTATGTGGTTTAGCAATATTGCTTTAAATTTACCGCTTTTTGTT
Source organism: uncultured Clostridia bacterium (assembly GCA_947630475.1). Lineage (GTDB taxonomy): Bacteria > Bacillota > Clostridia > Lachnospirales > CAG-274 > CANRHR01. The sequence continues at coordinate 15,668 of CANRHR010000002.1, forward strand.
TTGAGCATCAAAATATACGGATTTAAATTTTTAAGCAGAACCGTTTTTGCGGCTCTTTTTCTTTCATTTGCATTATTTGCAACGGATTTTCTTCCGAACATAGAGATGGATTATCCTATTGCCTGTGTTTTTGGCTCTGTATTATCGGGGCTTGGTCTTGGGCTTATTTTTAGAAATAATGCCACAACCGGAGGCAGCGATTTGGCGGCAAGTCTGCTGCATAAATATATAAAGGATTTGTCAATATCGCATATTATGTTTTTTATTGATGGGGCAATAATAATAATCGGTTTTTTTGTTTTTGGCACAATACCTGCTTTTTATGCAATAATAGGGGCTTATATTATTGCTAAGGTGATAGATGCGATAGTTGAAGGGTTTGACTTTGCCAAGGCTGTTTTAATTATATCCGAAAAAAGCGATGAAATAGGAAGCGCTATTATAAACGAAATGAATAGAGGAGCAACAAAAATTTTTGGCGAGGGTATTTATACAGGCAATAAAAAGAATATAATTTTATGCGTTGTACAAATTAAAGAGATAGGAAAAATTAAAGAAATCACAAAATATAATGATGAAAATGCATTTGTTGTTGTGACAGATGTAAAAGAGGTTTTAGGCGATTTTGCGAGAATCAGAAGAATATAGAGGTTGTTATTTGCGGATTTAAAATATAATATGGCTTAAAAATATTCAAAAAGAGCAGTTTAACAAATAAACCACTCTCAGACTGTTAAAAAACCCTGCTTTGAACAATTAACTTAAAGCGTCGCAGACTTATAATCCGCAGGAGGAATTCACTTCCGCCGAGGAAAACAGCGAGTTTCAAGGGATTTTTAATCCCGCCGGAATGAGTTGTTTATACATCTGTTTTCTCTCGAAAAAGTCCCGCAGGGACTTTTTCGACACTAAAAGAGCGGTTTAACAAATAAACCGCTCTTTTTGGTTAAAAATTTATATCTGCTTTATTATTGATTTCCTGTTTTGTTTGCCATTTGTTTTTCCTGGGCTTCAATCATTTTCTTAACCATATAACCGCCTACATATCCGTTCTGGGCTGAGGTTAAATCTCCATTATAGCCCTGCTTTAACGGTACGCCTATTTCATTTGCAACCTCATATTTAAACTGATCCAATGCCTGGCGGGCTTCAGGAACATTCACTTTGTTTGAAGATCCACTGTTATTACTGTTTGACATATTTATTTCCTCCTAATTATCATAAAAATTTTTATACCCAAATTAATTGTAAAAACACTGATTATTCGGTGTTTGATTAGCTATAATTTTGAGTGTATCTTTATTTTATCTCAATATCTGTTTTTTAATCATCCAATTTTTTGAAATGTTATATAAAAATAATGTTGACAAAATTTAAAAATAATAGTAAACTTATAATATAAAGTTTGGCTCAACTAACTTTATTAGCTAAAAATAATTATGTTAGCCTTTTACAATAAAGTTAGCTGTTATTAATAATTTTCGGGGAGGTTTCTTTTATGCCTATTACTATGTTAAAATATGGTGAAACAAAAACTGTAAGACAAATTAACGGAAAAACAGAAACTAAACATTTTTTAGAAAATTTAGGCCTTGTGGCAGGCTCTACCGTTACGCTTGTTAATGAGATGGCAGGCAATATTATAATTTGCGTTAAAGATACAAGGGTAGCTATAAGCAAGGCTATGGCAAATAAAATAATTATAGGAGATTAATAAATGAAAACTTTAAGAGAGGTTAAAATAGGAGAAACTGTTAAGGTTGTTAAGCTTGGCGGCGAGGGCGCTTTAAAAAGGAGAATTATGGATATGGGAATAACAAAGGGGGTTGAAATTTTTATGAGGAAAACAGCCCCTTTGGGAGATCCCGTAGAGGTTACTGTAAGAGGATATGAATTAAGCCTGAGAAAGGCTGATGCTGAAATAATTTTTGTTGAATAATTAAAATAATTAATTTTAAATAATAGTTAGTTAAAACTAACAAAATGAAAGGAGAATTAAAAATGGAAATAAAAATTGCCTTGGCAGGCAATCCCAATTGCGGCAAAACTACTTTGTTTAATGCCTTAACCGGCTCAAATCAGTTTGTGGGCAACTGGCCGGGTGTTACGGTTGAAAAAAAGGAGGGCAGGCTTAAAGGCAGCAAAGATGTTATTATAACGGATCTTCCGGGTATATATTCTCTTTCACCTTATACACTTGAAGAGGTTGTGGCAAGAAATTACCTTATAAATGAAAGACCCGATGCAATAATAAATATCATAGACGGCACAAATTTGGAAAGAAATTTATATTTGACAACTCAGCTTTCAGAGCTTGGAATCCCCATGATTGCAGCAGTAAATATGATGGATGTTGTTGAAAAAAACGGCGATAAGATCAACATAAACAAGCTGGAAAAAGAGCTTGGCTGTGAAGTTGTCGCAATATCGGCTCTTAAGGGAAGCGGTATAGATGAAGCCGCAGATAAGGCAATAGAAGCGGCTAAAAGCTTAAGCTATCCTAAAATTGCTTATGGCTTTAATCAAAAGATTGAAGAGGCTATAACGGAAATATCCTCAAAGCTTACGGTTGATGAGCGCATGAAAAGGTTTTATTCAATTAAGCTTTTTGAAAATGATGAAAAAATAGCTGAAAATATAAAAAATTTACCAGATATCTCCGATATAAGAAATAAAATAGAAACTGAATTTGATGATGATGCCGAGAGCATTATAACAAATGAAAGATATGAATACATATCAAAAATAATAAACAGCTGTTATGTTGAAAAAAATAAGCATCAGCTTTCAACATCGGATAAAATTGATAAAATAGTTACAAACAGATTGCTTGCTCTTCCGATTTTTGCCGTTGTGATGTTTATAGTTTATTATATAAGTGTTTCAACGGTTGGTACAATCGCAACAGATTGGGCAAACGACGGTGTGTTTGGTGATGGCTGGTATTTATTCAGTATAGGAAGGGCTGCTTATGAAGAAGCCGCAGCGGAATTTGAAATAGAATCCTTAAAAACAGAAGCCTTCTTAAGCAGCGCTGAAGAAGAGGGCTTGGATACAACAACCGTAAGAGAGGCTTTGGAGGCTGAAGAAATAGATGAAGCCGAAATAAGAAAATTTGCCGATGAGGCAGCAGGAATCAATGCTGAGCTTGAGATTACAGATGAAGAGGTTAAAAAAATATCTGTTGACAGCTCTTCATTTGTTGATGCAGCTTTGGCGCAGGAGCCTGAGTCGGCTGATTTTGGCGTTTGGATTCCGGGAATACCTGTTTTTGTTGAAATGGCGTTAGATGCATTAAATTGCTCTGATTGGCTTAAAAGCCTTGTGCTTGATGGTATTGTTGGCGGTGTTGGTGCCGTGCTTGGCTTTGTTCCTCAGATGCTTGTGCTGTTTATGTTCCTTGCTTTTCTTGAAGCCTGCGGTTATATGGCAAGAATTGCTTTTATTATGGATAGAATTTTTAGGCGCTTTGGTTTGTCAGGCAAGTCATTTATTCCCATGCTTATAGGAACGGGCTGCGGTGTTCCGGGCGTTATGGCTTCAAGGACTATTGAAAATGAAAGCGACAGAAGAATGACAATTATGACAACCACATTTATACCTTGCGGAGCAAAGCTTCCCATTATAGCTTTGATTGCCGGCGCAATGTTCGGCGGAGCATGGTGGGTTGCGCCAAGCGCTTATTTTGTAGGCGTTGCCGCTATTGTTGTTTCGGGTATTATGCTTAAGAAAACAGAAATGTTTGCAGGCGATGCAGCTCCGTTTGTAATGGAGCTTCCGGCTTATCATATGCCTACGGTTGGAAGCGTTTTAAGGAGTATGTGGGAAAGAGGCTGGTCTTTTATTAAAAAGGCAGGCACTATAATACTTCTTTCTACTATACTTGTATGGTTTGGCTCAAGCTTTGGCTTTGTTGACGGAAGATTTGGCATGGTTGAAGATTTAAGTCAGGGTATTCTTGCAAGCATAGGCAGGGTGATATGCATAATATTTGCTCCTCTTGGCTTTGGCGACTGGAAAGCTGCCGTTGCTGCCGTTACAGGGCTTATTGCAAAAGAAAATGTTGTAGGTACATTTGGTATACTTTACGGCTTTGCGGAAGTTGCCGAAGATGGCGCTGAAATATGGGGAAGTCTTTCTTCAAGCTATACGCCTATTGCGGCATATTCATTCCTTGTTTTTAATCTTTTGTGCGCACCTTGTTTTGCGGCAATCGGCGCTATAAGAAGAGAAATGAATTCAGCTAAATGGACATGGTTTGCTATCGGATATCAGACAATATTTGCATATGTTGTTTCACTTATAATTTATCAATTCGGAAGCTTTATTACAGGCGGAGGATTTGGAATAGGCACTGTTGCTGCATTAATTTTAGCATTGTTGCTGATAGTTAAGATTTTTACCCCATATAACAGCAACAAATTTGGAAGAATGAAAGCCTCTGCAGAAAGGGGATAATTATGATTAATGATATTATAAGTTTTTTTCAGCAAAATTTTGGCAATATTATAGTTGGAGGTATTGTATTATTAATTGTATTTTTTGCTTTTAAGCATACTTTCATAAAAAAGCACAGCAAATGCAGCGGTGAATGTGGCTGCTGCAAAGGCTGTCATTAAAAAAAGCTCATCTGCCGCCGGCGGATGAGCTTTTTTATGCATAATATTAAAATTTAAATTTATAATCTGCAATTTTAAGCTGAATGCTTCTTAAGCCGTTGTATTCGTTAATATCAATTTCATAAACAATATCGGCATAAATTTCAACCTCTTTACATATGCCTTTAATCATTAAATCAAATTGTTCATCATTTAAAATTTTTTTGCTCTCGGATATAAAATAATCATAATTATCAAAATCAACAGCCCTTAATTCATATCCGAAGCTGTCGGTTATATTTAATTGCATAATATTTTTATTTGCTCCAACGAAGTTAATTCGTTTTATTTTAACATTCCTGCAAAGGAATAAAGGTGAGGGATTTTCTCTTCCTATAGGGCGCATAAGATCAAGTTCATCCGCCAAATCGAGATTTATATTTTTAAAATCAAGCTCCATATCTATATTCAATACAGGAATCATCTCATCATCTTTTAAAGTGCAGTTTTTATTTATTTCTTCTCTGAGAACCGATATGTATTCTTTTTTCATAGATAATCCTGCTGCCATGCTGTGTCCGCCGAATCTTTCAAAAAGTCGGCGTGATTTAAAAAGCTGCTCAAAAATATTAAATCCGTTTATGCTTCTGGCGGAGCCTTTAGCAATTTTTATATCATTGCTTGGTGTAAAAATAACGGTTGGTTTAAAGTATTTATCTTTAATGCGTCCTGCCGCTATGCCTGCTATGGATTCATGAGTTTTTTCATCATAAATTACTATAACCTTGTCATTTTTAATATCACTGTTTTCGATTTTTTCAATAAGTCTTTTCACAGCCTCTTCGGTAATGCTTTTTCGTTTGTCGTTGATTTCGGATATTTCTTTAGCCAGTTTTTCTATTTCGTTTTTATCATTGCATACAAATAGTTTAACGGCATCTTCGGCGCTTTTTAATCTTCCGCAGGCGTTTATGCATGGCCCGATAACAAAGCCTATGCTGCTTTCGGTAATTTTTTTGTTTTCAAGCTTTCGTATTTTGATTAATTCGCTTAAGCCTTTGTTAAGATTTTTTCGGTTATTTATAAGCTTAAGGCTGTTTCTTACAAGTATTCTGTTTTCGTCATAAAGCTCAACAATATCACAAATTGTTGCGATACCCGCAAAAGCAAACAGTTCGGCTTCATTTTCCAGCTTTATACCCAAATATTCGTAAAAGGCTTTTATAAATTTATAACTCATTGCTCCTGCGCAAAGCGATTTAAACGGATAAGGACAATCCTCCTGTTTTGCATCTATTACAGCGTCGGCATTTGGAATAACCTCCGATTTTTCTCCGGTTTGGCTGTCGCAAATAAATTGAGGCTCGTGATGGTCTAAAATAATTATATCTATGCCGAATTTTTTTATAAGCATTGTTTCTTCAAAAGAAGCAATGCCGTTATCACAGGTAAAAATTAGCTCCGCCTGCATTTTTTTCATTTTTTCAGCCGACTTTATATTAAGACCGTAGCCCTCTTTTTCTCTGTCGGGGATATAATAGCTTACAAATGCTCCGAGATTTTTTAGCCCCTTATATAAAATGACTGTGCTTGCCACCCCGTCAACGTCATAATCTCCGTAAATTACAATTTTTTTATTGTTTATAATAGCTTCTCTCAAAATTTTAAAGGCAGTTTTTATATCCTTAAATTTTAGGGTATCTCTCAAATATTTTATGCTTGGATTTAGATATACAGCCATTTCATATTCGGATTTTATGTTTCTGTTTATAAGAATTTTTTCAAAAATACTGCTTATTCCAAATTTTTTGCCTATTGAAAGATTGCCGTTTGTTTTAATTAAATTCCATTTTTTCAAAATTAACCTCCGTTCATATAAAAGAAACCGCTTGAAGAATTTCAAGCGGCTTAGCTAAGAAAAAGTCCTAAAGGATTTTTTCTGAATTATGCTTTTGCTTTTTTAAAGTTTGACATTGTATACCAGAGAGAACCTGCAATAAATATTGAAGAATATGTTCCGCAGACAATACCCACAACAATTGGAAGAGCAAATTCTTTAACTGAAGGTACACCAAAAACATATAATGAAGCGATTGTAAAAAATGTTGTTAAAGACGTAAATAATGAACGCCTTAAGGTTTGCATAACACTTGAATTTACAAGTGTAGCGGTATCTCTTGATGAAATTTTTCTTTTATTTTCTCTTATACGGTCGAAAATTATAATAGAAGCGTTGATTGAATAGCCCAATACGGTAAGTATAGCCGCAATAAAAGAATTATTAAGAGGTATTCTTAAAACTGCATAACAGCCAAGAACAATAAGAGCATCATGGCAGAGAGCGAGAACGCAGCTTGCGCCTGTTCTGAAATCCCTAAATCTTATGCTTACGTATATAAGCATAGCTAAGCATGAAACAAAAACAGCGATAACGGCTGATTTTTTCATCTCACTGCTTATTGTTGCTCCTACGTTTTCGCTTTCAAATGTACCCTTATCAACAGAGTATTTTTCACAAAGCGCTGTAATAAGTTTAGCACGAACATCATCTTCAAGAAGCTGTGTTTTTATTGAAACTGAGTCGTCGCCTATTTTTTGTATAACAGCGTTATCCAAGCCTGTGGTGTCTTTAACAATATTTAAGATATCATCGTTGTTAAAATTGCTTCCGATATTTCCTTCTATAGAGGTTCCGCCTATAAATTGAATATCGAAATTAAAAATTCCGTTGCCCTTAACGCCGTTAAAAATCATAAAGGCAAAGCCTATTAAAATAATCAGGACTGAAATAGAATAAAATATTTTCCTGTTTTTTATAATATCCATTTTAGCTCTCCTTTCTTATTTTCCGCAATACAGCTTAGGATTTTTAATGCCAATGCCTATTACGGCCTTAAGAAGAAGCCTTGTAATGACAATGGCGGTAAACATAGAAATAACTATACCTATTATCAATGTTTGGGCAAAGCCTTTAATAGGCCCTGTGCCGAGCCAATATAGAACAATGCCTGCAATTATTGTTGTAAAGTTGCTGTCGAAAATAGCGGGGAAAGCTCTGGAAAATCCGTTGTTTACGGCAACCTTAATTGTTTTTCCCTGCCTAAGCTCTTCTTTTATTCTTTCAAATATAATTACGTTTGCATCAACTGCCATTCCCACTGTAAGTATAACTCCGGCAACGCCGGGAAGAGTCAATGTGATATTAAAAAAGCTTAAGATGAACATTTCTATTCCAAAGTAAATAGCAAGGGCCCAGTCTGCAACAAAACCAAGCATTCTGTAGAAAATAAGCATAAATATAAGAACCAAACCAACGCCCACAACACCGCCTACGGCGCTTGTTCTTAAGGAATTTACACCCAAGGTGGCTCCTACGGTGTTTGATGAAACAACATCAAGAGCAAACGGAAGAGAGCCGGATTTAATCAATGAAGCAAGATTTTGTGCGGATTCACTTGTAAAGCTGCCTGAAATCTGAGCATTTCCGTTTGTAATTGCTTCGTTAACGGTAGGTGCGCTTAAAAGAGTATTATCCATAAGGATAAAAATGCTTTTGCCTATATTTTTTTGAGTTGCTTCGGCAAATTGTTTTTTTCCTTCTTCGTTAAATTTAAGAGAAACAACGTAATTGCCGTTTTGATCGACTCCCGCTGCTGCATTTTCCACGTTTTTTCCTTCAACAAGAACAGCAAGGGATTCATCGCAAAAGCTAAGCTGAGCTGTCTGTCCAAGTTCGTTTATAGCAGTTTCCGCATCGTCAACGCCGGGAATTTCAACTCTTATTCTTCTTGTTCCTTCTTTTGAAACCTCAGCTTCTGTCCAGCCTTTATCATCAAGACGCCTTCTTATTATGGCAAGGGCGGTTTCCATCTCCTCGCCTGTGGGGGTATATTCCTTTTTTTCTTTGTTGTCGGCTTCTGAACTGTATGCATCATAGGCGATATAAACGCCGCCGCTTAAATCCAGACCCTTTTTTATATCGTGATAGCTTAGCTTTTTGTTTTGCCCAATACCGAAGTATGTTAAAGCCATAAGCCCCACGGCGGCGACAAACAACACCGCAAGAATAAGTGCATTTTTAGCCTTCATTATCGGAATCCTCCTTAGTTTATAAATAGAATAAAATAACAAAAATAATTATATTACTATAAAATTAAGTAGTCAACAAAAAAAGTGTAAAATCACTTAATTTTTTGCTCTTACAAAGAGTTTTATTGCGATTGTTTTAAGCCGGACTCCGATGTGTTTTTAATTACAAACTTTAAAAGGATAGGGGTTATAAGCGTTGTTACAATAACCATAAACACTATAGGAGGAAAAAGCTCTTTGTTTAAAAGACCTACCTCAAAGCCTTTTTGCGCAACTATAAGCGCAACCTCTCCTCTTGAAACCATACCGACGCCGACGGCAAGGGATTCTTTAAAGCTGAAGCCGCAAAGCTTTGCACCCAAACCGCAGCCCAAAATTTTTGAAAAAATTGCAACCAACAGAAGAAAAACGGCAAAAAGTATAAAGCTTCCCGTAAGCCCATCCAATGATATTTTTATACCTATGTTTGCAAAAAATATCGGGCCGAAAAACAGATAAGAAATTGTATTTATTCTTGCGTTTATATAGTTTCTTACATGAAAAGTGCAAAGCATTATTCCCGCAAAATATGCGCCTGTAATATCTGCTATGCCGAAAAATCTCTCGGAAATATATGACAATATAAAGCAGAATGCAAGAGATGTAATTACAACACGTCTTCTGTGATCATATTTTTCTATAACCTTTTTCATAAGGCGTACAATAAAGTTTAAACAAATAATAAAGATAAAATAAATGCATACTTTAATTACTATTGTTATGGGATTTATGCTTGTATCTCTAAGGCTTGTTATTATAGTTAAAACTATTATACCTATAATGTCATCTATAATGGCGGCGCCTAAAATGGTTGTGCCAAGCTTTCCTTTAAGCTTTCCCATTTCTCTTAAGGTTTCAACGGTTATGCTTACGGATGTTGCCGTTAATACAACGCCTACAAAAACAGCCCTTAATACTGTATCCGAATTATTTATATCAAAGCCGAAAAATAAGGAATAAATTAAAAATCCGCCTATAAGGGGAACTATAACGCCTATAAAGGCAATTATAAAGGAAGCGACTCCATTTTTTTTAAGCTCTTCCAAATCTGTATCAAGACCTGCCAAAAACATAAGGAGAATAACTCCGATTTCGGCAGTTTCCGTTAAAAAGCCCGTTTCTCCGACAAGGTTTAATACAGACGGGCCTAATATTACGCCGGCAACCAGCGAGCCGACAACCGCAGGCATATGTACCTTTTGTGATAATAAGCTAAGCGCTTTTGTAGAAAGCAAAATTATTGAAATAAAAATTAAAAAGTCGTATTCCATAATGTCATTACTCCTTAACAATAATTTTTAGGGCAGTAAGATCGGAAGATCCTACCACCCTTGAATTACATGATATTTTATCACTAAAATTTTTAAATTGCAATACTTAAAAGCTTTTCAATCACGGAAACAAAATTTATTTTTAAATATTTGCCAAAACATATTATCGATAAACAAAAAATCAAAAAATATATAAAAATCAGGTGTTTTTCCGTTAATTGGCTCATTAATGCTTGACCTGTTTAGATAGTATATGATAAAATATTGCCTGTATTAAGATTATTCATGTACGGCTTAAAATATTTTTTGGCGGCAATAGGCTATGTTTGGCTCAATTCACTTATGACGCTAAGAGATAATGAGCTTAAGATTTCTCAAAATCATATTGAGATGTGATTTATTATTCCGACAGATAAATTTATGATTAAAAAGTCCTTTTGGGCTTTTTTGATATTATAGATAAGGAATGAAAAAAATGAAAATAATTGATCTTCATACTCATTCAACCTGCTCCGACGGGACACTTAGCCCAAAGCAGCTTTCTTTATATGCGGCAAAAAAAGGATTAAGCGCTTATGCATTAACCGATCATGATACAGTGGATGGAATAGAAGAGGCAAAGTTTTATGCTGAAAAAAATAATATCGAATTTATCCCGGGTATAGAGATATCATCAGGTTATAATAATCGTGAAATTCATATAGTCGGTCTTTTTATTGATTATAAAAACAGTACTCTTATTTCAAGGCTTTCACATATTAAAGAAAAAAGAGAAAAAAGAAACGAAATTATTGTAAAAAAGCTTGACGGTTTGGGAATTAAAATAGATTATGATGAAATTTTAAACGAAAATAAAGGAAAAATAATAACAAAGGCTCATTTTGCAAAGCAGCTTGTAAAAAAGAATTATTCGTCATCTATATATGAGGCTCTTAATAAATATTTAAATGAGGGCGCTCCCGCATATGTAAAAAAAGAAGTATTGCCGGCAAAAGAAACCGTTTCATTGATAAAATCAGCAGGGGGAATTGCCGTTTTGGCGCATCCTCTTTATTATAAGCTGAGTGAAAATGAGCTTAACAAAATGCTTGAAGATTTGTCGCCATATCTTACGGCTATGGAATGTTATTATTCCACACATTCAAAAGAGGATGTTTTATATACTGTTTCACTGTGTGAAAGGTATGGTCTGCTTGCAAGCGGAGGGAGCGATTTTCATGGTGATAATAAACCCGGGCTTGATTTGGCTGTCGGTTATGGAAATCTTAAAGCAGATTATGCTGTATTAGAAAAACTGAAGGAGGCTGCATTAATTGGCAAAGGATTCAATTAAGCTTATTTCACAGAATAAAAAAGCATATCACGATTATTTTATACTGGAAACCTTTCAGGCGGGAATAGAGCTGAAAGGTACTGAAGTTAAATCCTTAAGGGCAGGAAGGTGCAATCTTAAAGACAGCTTTATAAAAATTGAAAACAGTGAAGCTTTTATACTCCAAATGCATATAAGCCCATATGAGCAAGGCAATATTTTTAACCATGATCCTATGCGTACAAGACGGCTTCTTCTACACAAATCCGAAATTAATAAACTTTTGGGCTCATCTTCAATAGACGGCTGCACAATAATTCCTCTTAAAATTTATTTTAAAGGAAGCCTTGTAAAGCTTGATATAGGTATAGCAAAGGGTAAAAAGCTCTACGATAAGCGTCACGATATCGCCAAAAGAGATATGAAAAGAGAAGCCGAAAAGGATTTTAAGACAAAACTTAGGATTTAACCGATTGGATGACCAAGCCCATAACCGCAGCTTGGTTATCTGTTTAATATATATTGTAATTTTATAAAATAAATTTTGTTTCCGGTTGTAATGTATTGACCTAATTGGTATTTTGTTATAAAATATAAATATATTGGAATAGTTATTTGTTAATATTGCTGTTTAAATCAAAAAGTCAATTATGAATATATTTCAAAGGTCGTGATATTATGCTGAAAGAATATAAAAATTGTAAAATCTGCGGCAGAGTTTTTTTTAAAACAAGATATGACATTTGCCCGGAATGTAAAAGAATAGATGATGAAAAATTTCAGCTTGTAAGGCAATTTTTAAAGGAATTTCCCGGAAGCAAAATTAATATTGTTTCCGAATATACAGGGGTATCCGAAAGAAGAATATTAAGATATTTAAGAGAAGGCAAAATTGAGATACTTGATTCGGATCAAAATTTTCTTACCTGCCTTAAATGCGGCACTCCTATAAAAACAGGAAAGTACTGCTCTCAATGCTACAGAAGATTTTGCGATACCGTTAAAAAGCTATATGCCAATCCGGAGACATCAAATGATAAATCCGAGACCGAAGCCAGAATGAGATTCTTAAACAGAAACAAATAAAATATTCAGACTGTCGAAAAAGTCCATTCGAACTTTTTAGAAGTTAAACAGAGGAACAAAAGGCTTATTCCGGCGGCTATAAATGATTTTGCACGGCAAAACCTCAAAATTTTCAGCTTGTGGTGCAAAAATCGTTTTTTATAAATCAATTCTTCTATAATAAAATTGAAAGGATGATAAAAGTGATTGAAATTTTAGACAGGTATATCAACGAGCTTCTTGAAAAAAGTACTCCGCAGGCACCTATTTGGAATATTGAAAAAATAAGAAGCGGAAAAAAATCAAAATGGAATTATATTGATGGTTGTATGATTAAGGCTATCCTTGAATTGTATCACATAAAAAAAGATGAGAGCCTTTTAAAATTTGCCGATAATTTTATAGACTATTTTGTAAGAGATGATGGCAGTATAGATTCATACAATGTTGAAGAATATAATATCGACAATGTAAATGCAGGCAAAACCCTTTTTGATTTATATAAGCTTACGGGAAAGGAAAAATACAGAAAGGCGATAGATACAATTTATTCCCAGGTTAAAAATCAGCCAAGAACAAAGGCCGGAAATTTTTGGCATAAAAAGATATATCCATATCAGGTATGGCTTGACGGGCTTTATATGGGACAGCCGTTTTATATGCAGTATGAGGTTGAATACAACAACTGCCAAAATTGTGAGGACAGCTACAATCAATTTATAAATGTATACAATATATTAAGAGATAAAAAAACGGGCCTTTATTATCATGGCTATGACGAAAGCAGAGAGGTATTTTGGGCTGATAAACAAACAGGTCTTTCAAAAAACTTTTGGCTGAGAGCATTAGGCTGGTTTGCTATGGCGCTGATTGATACAATAGAAATAATGCCTGATAAGTTTAAAACCCAAAGAGATAAGCTTACAGATATTTACAAAGAATATGTTGATTCTTTAATAAAATTTCAAGATGAAAGCGGTATGTGGTATCAGGTTGTAGACAAGGGTGATAAAGAGGGCAATTATTTGGAAACAAGTGGAAGCGCTATCCTTGCTTATGCGATAATGAAAAGCGTAAGAATCGGAATACTCGATAAAAAATATTATGACTACGGCTATAAAGCTTTTAAGGGCGTATGCGACAAATATCTTTCCGAAAAAGACGGTGAGCTTCAGCTTGGCGGAATATGCCTTGTCGCAGGCTTAGGCCCGGCAAATAATCCTGTAAGGGACGGAAGTTTTGAATATTATATAAGCGAGCCTGTTGTCCAAAATGAGGCAAAGGGTGTTGCGCCTTTGGTATTGGCTTATATAGAAACTATGTATAATGAGAATAATAAATAATTAAAAATCTTTTATTTCTATGTATAACATAAAAGCATTGCGCCGAAGTGTTTATTTGCTTCGGCGTTTTTGTTGAAAAAATATCTTAAGTAAATCCTATAGGAATGATATGAAAAAATGTATTGACAATTTATTTTTATGCGTGTATCATATATGTAAAATCCTATCAAATTTGTATGAATAGTAAGGAGGTTTTATCATATGAGTAAAATTAACGAAAGAAATTTGAAATTTGAAACAAAACAGCTTCATGTCGGCCAGGAAACCGCCGACCCTGTAACGGACGCAAGAGCAGTGCCTATTTATCAGACAAGCTCTTATGTATTTCACAACTCTCAGCATGCGGCTGACAGATTTTCACTTAAAGATGCCGGCAATATATACGGCAGGCTTACAAACCCCACTCAGGAGGTCTTTGAAAAAAGAATGGCAGCCCTTGAGGGAGGAAGCGCCGCTTTGGCTGTGGCAAGCGGTGCCGCCGCAATAGATTATACTTTTAGAAATTTGGCTCAGGCAGGGGATAATATTGTTTCGGTTAAAACAATTTACGGAGGAACATATAATCTTCTTGCTCACACTCTTCCGGAATACGGAATAACAACAACATTTACAGAGCCTGATGATTTTGAAGAAATTGACAATGCAATAAAAGAAAATACAAAGGCAGTATTTATAGAAACTTTAGGCAATCCTAATTCAAATGTAACAGATATTGAAAAAATTGCATCTATAGCTCATAAGCATAATATTCCTCTTGTTGTGGATAATACTTTCGCAACTCCATATCTTGTAAGACCGTTTGAATATGGGGCGGATATTGTTGTCCATTCAGCCACAAAATTTATAGGCGGCCACGGAACAACTATAGGCGGCGTTATTGTAGAAAGCGGAAAATTTGATTGGCAGGCAAGCGGAAAGTTTAAATCTTTAACGGAGCCTAATCCCAGTTATCACGGCATAAGCTTTACACAAGCCTGCGGTCCAGCTGCATTTGTCACAAAAATAAGAGCAATACTTCTTAGAGATACGGGGGCGACTCTTTCGCCTTTCCATGCCTTTTTCTTTCTTCAGGGGCTTGAAACACTGTCATTGAGAGTTGAAAGACATATCCAAAATACAGAAAAGGTTGTAAAATATCTTTCATCTCATCCGCAGGTTGAAAGGGTTAATCATCCTTCACTGGAAAGCAGCCCAAGCCATGAGCTTTATAAAAAATATTTCCCGAACGGCGGAGGGTCAATATTCACTTTTGATATTAAAGGCGACGCAGAAACAGCCCAAAAATTTATAGATAACCTTCAGATTTTCTCACTTCTTGCTAATGTGGCGGATGTAAAATCATTGGTTATACACCCTGCCAGCACAACTCATTCTCAGCTTAATGAGCAAGAGCTTGCTCAGCAGGATATTAAGCCAAACACAATAAGGCTTTCAATAGGAACAGAGCATATTGATGATATTATTTTTGATTTGGATGAAGCATTTAAAGCTGTGAAATAATTACCGATGATTTTTTAAATACAGAAAGTAAGTCTTCTGCTTTAGGCAGGGGACTTATTTTTATGTTTATGAAACAATTGGTTAATATGTCGCCTGCCTTGACACATTACCTCTTTAGAGTTAAAATATAGCCGAGGAGTAAATTATTAATAAAGAGGTGGTTACTATTAAAAAATTTGTTTTTGCATTTTTAGCTGTTATTACGATTGTTGTATTTTCAAATTTTGCATATGCTCAAAATGAGGATATATGCCTATCCCACACAAATCAGGCAATAGATAAAATGACTGCCATTACAAATGAATTTAACGCATTTACCGACTCGGTTATAAAAGCTCAGGCAATACCAAACGGTCAAAAATCGGTGTTTGACCAAAAACTTAGAGATTTTGAAAACTATCTCCATACAGATCCCTACATAGTTTATACATACCATCATCCCAATTCACCCTCCGGCGAAAACGATGTATATTTAAACTATAACTTTGAGAATACAGGAGTGGGTATACAATGGGCGCAGCAGCAGTTACCCTGTCTTATAGATTATGCCGAATCATACCTTAAGGCAGTGCGTCGCTATAAAATAAATATGCTCCTCTATTCGGGAGGTTATCGTGACCTTGCGGCATATTTAAGCGGATATACCAAGCTTCCTAACGGCACATATTATCTTGATTCAATGAAAGTAACAAAAAAAAGCGATACATATGCAGAAATTGACCTTACAAATGCCCAGCTTATCATAACTCCAGGTAACAGTAACGGCTATACAGACGGCAGCGGAAATTATGAGTTTGGCACTGTTACCGTCATACCTGCTGACAAAAAGCATAAATATCTTTTTACAGGTTATGCAAATTTTGGCGATTATAACGGATACTTTATCCCCACAGGCAGAGGGCTTTTGCTCAATTGCGAATATAACGGCAGAAAGCAGTTTTTGCTTAATACCGAAAACAAAACGGCTCTTGAGGATTATGAGGGGATTATGCTAAGCGATGTGTTTTTTAACAAATATCTTAAGCAAAGCAATTTAAATTGGAGTTATAAAGGAGCCGATTTCAGCGGCGACGGAAAAGGCAATTATTTTATCACCCTGCCCGAAAACACAAGATACGCTCCCTGCGGCAATATTTATGAACAATACAGTGAATACGCAATAGGCTCAAGTGGAGCATGGCTGGTAATGCGTGAGCGTGACGATGCTGAATATTCATATTCAAAGCACGAATATTACTGGGATACGTCTAATTGTATTTCATCAGCCATAGCCGATGAGATACCCGGCGAAGACGATATAAAAATAATATATAACGACAAAACCATACACATAAATCATAAAAACAAACAATAACACAGATTGTCAAAAAACATACGTAATATCCATAAAAAAGCATCACAGCTTCAAGGCTTTTTAAAGCCGCAGGAATAAGACTTTTGTTCCTCTGTTCAATTTCGAAAAAATCAGAATGGATTTTTTCTGTACTCTGAGTCCTCTGCATTTATGCGGAGGACTTGCTTGTTAAAAGGAGGTTTTTAAATGATTTATACCGTAACGTTTAATCCGGCTATTGACTATGTTATACAAATTGATGAAATTAATTTAGGAAATGTAAATCGCTTAAAAAATGAAAAAATTTATTTTGGGGGAAAAGGCATTAATGTTTCTATGGTATTAAGCGAGCTTGGCATTAAATCTAAAGCTCTGGGTTTTGTCGGAGGATTTACAGGTATGGCAATTGAAAAAGGTGTTGAACAAAAGGGCATTGAAACTGATTTTATTCACCTTAACGAAGGCCTTTCACGGATTAACGTAAAAATAAAATCTGATGTTGAAACCGAACTTAACGCTCAGGGGCCAAATATTGACGCAAAATCTTTAAATGAATTTTTTTCAAAGATAGATGCACTTTCGGACGGAGATATGATTGTGCTTGCAGGAAGCATACCTGCAAGTATGCCTGCGGATATTTATGAAAAAATATTAGATCGTCTTAAGCATAAAAAAATAAAAGCGGTTGTGGACGCTGAAAAAGATTTGCTTTTAAATGCGCTTAAATACAAACCATTCTTAATTAAACCAAACATATGCGAGCTTGGCGAAATGTTTGGCGTTAAGATTGAAAGCAATGATGAAATTTTAAAATATGCAAAAAAGCTGAAAGAAATGGGCGCATACAATGTGCTTGTTTCAAAGGCTGGAGCCGGAGCGGTCCTTTTGGATGAAAATGAAAAAATACATATCTGCGGCGTATGCAAAGGAGTTGTAAAAAATTCTGTAGGCGCAGGAGATTCAATGCTGGCTGGATTTATAGCAGGCTCTTTAAAAGGAGATTACGAATATGCGCTGAAGATTGGCACCGCATCAGGCGGCGCAACGGCATTTTCCGATGGTTTGGCCGAAAAAGATTTTATATATAAACTCCTTGAACAGCTTTGATTTTAATCGACAAGTAAGTTTTTATTAAAAATTTGTTTACTAATTAAAAATTTTTATGTATAATGTAATTGATATTATATATTTTATATAAAATGGGCTTTTTATATTTTTATAATATATATAAAAGCTCTGTATTTTCAGCTTTGGAGGCTTATTAAATATGAGAGTTATATCGGGCAGAGCAGGAGGCTTAAGGCTTAAATCTCCTGAAGGGCTTAACACAAGGCCCACCCAAGACAAAATTAAAGAATCCCTTTTTAATATTATATCATACGATTTGCCCGGGGCGTTTTTTCTGGATTTATTCAGCGGAAGCGGCGCAATAGGTATAGAGGCGCTGTCAAGGGGAGCCGATTTTGCGGCTTTTGTGGAAAATAACTCCAAAAGTGTAAAATTTATAAAAGAAAATCTTAAATTTACAAGGCTTGAAGATAATGCAGAGGTTTTTAATATGGATTTTGATTCGGCATTAAAGCTTATGGGCAGCAGACAGATAAGTTTTGATATTATTTATATGGATCCTCCGTATAATAAAGGCTTTGTTCAGGCGGCGCTTAAAAGCATACTAATTAGCGGCGTTTTAAAAAAAGACGGTTTTATTATAGCCGAACAGGCTCTTGAAGATGATGTCGGCAATCCTGAAGGCTTTGAAGTTTACAGAATAAAAAAATACAAAATTACAAAAATGACATTTCTCAGATATGCGGAGGATGTATTATGAACACATTAACAGCAGTTTATCCCGGAAGTTTCGACCCACCGACTAACGGGCATATGGATATTATAGAAAGAGCCGCAAGCTTTAACGGAAGGCTCATTGTGGGGGTTTTGGCAAATCCGTCCAAATCACCGCTTTTCAGCGTTGAAGAAAGGGTAGAGCTTTTAAAAGAGCTTACAAAGGATATACCGAATGTTGAAATCAGCTCATTTTCTGGGCTTTTGGTTGATTTTTGCAGAAAAGTTGGGGCAAGAATAGTTATAAGAGGCCTAAGGGCGGTTACGGATTTTGAATTTGAATTTCAGATGGCTCTTACAAATAAAACAATGTCACCTGAACTTGAAACACTGTTTATGCCGACAAGTACGGATTATGTTTGGATAAGCTCAAGCGTTGTAAAGGAGGTCGCAATGTTTGACGGAGAATTTGAAGGTATGGTTCCTAAACTTATAAAAGATGTACTTGATAAAAAATTTAACAGATAGGAGGTTTCCCTTATGATGGGTGACTTTGATAAAGACAGAGAGTATGACAGGCTTGATTCTCTTTTGGATGATCTTTACACAATTATTGAAAACCATAGGCCCGGTTCATTTTTTGGAAACAAAGGATTTAATAAAGAAGAGGCTCTTGATTTGATTCAGGAAATAAGAGCAAGTCTTCCAAGTGTTATAAAGCAGGCCCAGAAATTTGTGGAAAACAGCGAGAGGATTATAAGTGATGCCACAAATCAGGCAAACAAAATTATAAGAGAGGCTGAAAGTGACGCAGCAATGCTTGTAAGTGAGCATGAGATAACAAGACAGGCAAAAGAAAAGGCGGAATTAATGATAGCCGAAACAAAACAATATGCAAGAGATATGCGTTTGGGCGCAAATTCATATGTCGAAAAGTGTTTGGATAAAACATATAAAGCAATTCAGGAATCTATTGATGAGCTTTCAAGGCAGACAAGAATGACTGAAGATGCGCTTAATGACGAGCTGAAAATAATTTATGCCCATAAGCAGGAAATATCAGAAAACGGATAAAATTTGTAATTTTTTGATAACTTTAAGGAGGAAGCCCGATGTACAAAAGAGTTATTCTTAAGCTCAGCGGCGAAGCGCTGGCGGGAAACAGCGAAAAAAGTTTTGATAACGATACTATAAATAAAATAATAAAGCAAATAAAAGAAATTATTAACAATAAAACACAGCTGAGCGTTGTTGTCGGCGGGGGCAATTTTTGGAGAGGCAGAAGCGCAAATCCTCAAATGGACAGATGTGCTGCCGATCAAATAGGTATGCTGGCAACGATTATGAACGCTATCTATCTTTGTGAAAGCTTTAGAATTAACGGCATTGATGCTGTTGTTATGACACCGTTTGCCGTTGGCACAATGACTGAACAGTTTTCAAAGCGAAAGGCATTGGATATTTTAAATGAAGGAAAGATTATTATTTTTGCAGGAGGAATAGGGCATCCGTTTTTTTCTACGGATACAGTTACCGCCCTTATGGCATCGGAGCTTGAAGCAGATGCTATTTTGTTTGCCAAAAATATAGACGGAGTGTATGACAGTGATCCTGCCGTGAATCCAAATGCAGTAAAGCTTGATGAAATAAAATGCAGAGATATAGTAGAAAAAAATCTTGGCGTTATTGATATTACCGCCGCAAGTCTTTGCTGTGATCAAAAAATACCGGTTGTTATTTTTGGCCTTGATGAAAATAACGGCATAGTTAAAGCGGCTATGGGAGAAAAAATAGGTACTAAAGTTACAGTTTAACAGGTAAGCAAAGTTAGTATATCATTATAGTAAGTAACTTAGCCGATTAAAATTATAAATATTTGGGAGGTTTGATTTTATGTCAGAAAAAACAAAAGTATTTGAAGAAAAGATGAAAAAGACAATCCAGAGCCTTGAAAGTGATTTGTCTACAATTAGGGCAGGAAGAGCAAATCCTCATGTTCTTGACAGAATAATGGTTGAAGCCTATGGCACAGAGATGCCTATAAACCAAGTGGGCAACATATCCACACCGGAGGCAAGGCTTATTCAGATAGCTCCTTATGATATATCAACCCTTAAAAATATCGAGAAAGCAATAAATATGTCAGATTTGGGAATTAACCCGTCAAATGACGGAAAGGTAATACGTTTGGTTTTTCCGGAGCTTACAGAGGAGAGAAGAAAGTCACTTACAAAGGATATTAAGAAAAAGGGCGAAGAATCCAAGGTGGCTGTAAGAAATATCAGGCGAGATGGTATCGATGCGGCAAAAAAACTTGAAAAAGCAAGCGAAATTACAGAGGACGAAAAAAAATCGCTTGAAGAGGAAATGCAGAAGCTTACAGATAAATATGTTGCACAGATAGATAAAATTATTGAAGCTAAAAATAAAGATATTATGGCTATTTAGAAACTATTGGATTTTATATTAAGCGGCTTCGTCGAAGCCGCAGATTTTTTAATCAACAATCAAATCCCTGCCTTTATTAATAAGCGCTTAAGTTGGCTGTTATTAAGCGGTGATAATATAAAAAGGGCTTTGTTAAAAGACCAAAAGTATTAAGCTTTTTATATACGGAGGCATTCTATGAATAATGATATACCGAATCATATTGCAATTATTATGGATGGCAACGGAAGATGGGCAAAAAAAAGATTTTTGCCTAAGGCAATGGGACATAGAGCCGGCGCTCAGGCACTTGACAGGCTTGTAAATGAAGCTGACGACTTTGGCATTAAGCACATGACGGTTTATGCTTTTTCAACGGAAAATTGGAATCGATCAAAAGAAGAAGTAGATTCACTTATGGCTCTTATGAGGGAATATATAGCCGAATATGCAAAGCAAAGCGAAACCAAAAATGTAAAAATAGATTTTATAGGCGATTTAAGTATATTTGATGCACAATTGCGTTCGGATATAATTAATCTGGAAAATAAAAGCCGTTTAAAAACAGGAATTAATCTTCATATTGCGCTAAATTATGGTGGGCGTGATGAGATTGTCAGGGCAGTAAAATCACTAAGCGAGGATATTAAATCAGGAAAGCTTGACTCAGATAAAATAAATGAAGAAATTTTTTCAACTTATTTGGATACAAAAAATTATCTTGATCCGGATCTTATAATAAGAACAAGCGGAGAATGTCGCTTAAGCAATTTTCTTTTGTGGCAGGCGGCATACAGTGAATTTTATTTTACCGATAAGCTTTGGCCCGATTTTACATTTAAAGATCTTATGGAAGCAATAAATTCTTATAGGAAGCGTGACAGAAGATTTGGCGGCAGAAATGAGGTGAAGTGATGGCAGTCAGGATTATAAGCAGTATTATAGGACTTCCTATCTTAATTTGTCTTGTTTTGCTTGGCGGAATTTTTTTAAAGGCAGGCGTAATTATTTTATCCTTGATAGGTATGTATGAATTTTATATGGCGGTTGATAAAAAAATACAGCCTGTTCATTGGGTCGGCTTTTTGCTTGCTGTTATTTATATTGCTTCGGTAGGGCTGACGGATATAAATATTTTGGATTATATTTTAACTGCTTTTATTCCTATTATACTTATAGTTCAGATTATAATGCATGATAAGATAAATATAAATAATGTCTGCTCTTCGTTGTTTGGGTTTTTTTATATTGCTTTTATGTTTTCAAATATACTTTTTATAAGAAAATTATATCTTGGCAATTGGACTATATGGTTAGTTTTTATATCTGCCTTTTGCTGTGATACCGGCGCATATTTTACCGGTATGTGTATAGGAAAACATAAGCTTGCTCCGGTTTTAAGCCCTAAAAAAACTATTGAAGGGGCTGTAGGAGGCATTGTTGCAGCGGGCGCTTGCTCGGCGCTTTATGGTTTTATTGTAAACAAATTTGCTCAAGTGCCGGAGGATATTAACATAATTTTTATATGCTTTGTTATAGGCTTTGCTGCAGCTGTATTTTCAGAGCTTGGAGATCTGGCGGCATCAAGCATAAAGCGTTATACGGGGATTAAGGATTTCGGCAAAATTATGCCGGGGCATGGCGGCGTTTTGGATAGGTTTGACAGTGTTATATTTACATCGGCTGCCGTTTATTTAATGCTTATTTATTTTATTAAGTATTAATGTTTAACAAAAAGTAAAGAAGCAACCAAGATTATTCTTGGCTGCTTTTTTTATGCAATAAAAATAGATTTTCGTAGATTATTAAAATCTGCGAATACGAAAAAATAACCTCTATGTTTATTTTTTATTATATCAACAATTATTGTGACTGTCAATAAAATACAAATTTTCTAAAAATTCCGGTTGATATACCTAATTTATATAATTTTATATATTACAAAAAATATATCTTCGATTTTATCGCCGTCAAAAAAATAGTTAAAAAGACAATATTTGTTATATTTAAAACATAAATTTTCTAATTTTTAAAAGAATTTTTGAATATAATTTCAATGATTTCAGCCGTCAAATAAACAGTCAAAATCAAAAATATACTGTAAATATGCTACAAATTATAAATTTTCGCGGAATTTAATAATCTATGAAAGATAAGCTTAATTCAGGAGGGGAGATTTTATGAGAAAAATATTAAAAGGTTTTATTTTGATTGCAGTTTTGATAAACAGTATTTTTGCATTTAATTATAGCTGCTTGGCTGCCGACAATGCCAAAATTATTGAAGTGCTTAAAAATGATACATGGATAAAGACAGAAATTTGTAAATATACTACTGAAAATAAATGGGAAAGTTTTTTTAAACCACATTTTTTTATAAAAGATATGAACGTTGACGGTGAGTTTGAGATAATTATAGAACTTGGTGAACGTGAAGGCACATCACATGCAGATGCAAGAAGTTATTTAATCAACTTTATAGATGACAAGCCTGTTATGACTCCTTTACCAAGCGATTTTAAAGGATATAATCCCAAAACGGGTATTATTGTAACGAGTGCGATGTTTATGGGTGAAAATACAGATGAAATAATAAAGCTTAATTCGGATGGTTCTACAGAATTGATTTCTACAATTTTAACAACACATAATTTTGCGCCATATTCAATTGATGTAGACGGAGTTTTAACCGAATATAATGATTCTTATGAACTAGATGCTGCTTATAAAAATATAATAGCTAATTATGATTTAATAAAAGAAGAAATAAAATCATACCCGTTATCAAGCAGATATTTTCAGCAAGCTTTGAATGATGCTATTGAAGAATCAGAATTAACAAATGCCATAAAAGCAACGCCAACAACATCAAAGCTTTTAATTGATGGTAAATATGTAACTCCTGTAGCCTACAACATAAACGGCAGCAATTATTTTAAGCTTCGTGACCTTGCGTATATATTAAATGGCACAGGCAGTCAATTTGATGTGGGTTGGGATTCGGATCAAAAACTTATAACAATAAACACAGGCGTAAATTATAATGCTGTGGGTGGAGAAATGACCTCTTCGGCAGATTCTCAAAATGTATCGGCTTCAAATGTGGAAATTTCCGTAAATGGACAAAGCATAAGCCTTACCGCATACAATATAGGCGGAAACAATTATTTTATGCTCCGTGACCTTGGCGAATATCTTGGCTTTGATGTTGATTGGGATTCGGCTTCATCATCAATTATAGTAAATACAATATAAAAATGAAAACTTAATATAAATAATTATAATTATTTTTGAGAGGAAATTATTATATGCGAAAAAAATTAGTGTTGTTTTTTATGTTATGCTTTTTAATGATTTTAGTTATTGGAACGATGGCAGTTTATGCTAATGCTGTTGCTGTGTTGCCTTGTTTTGGAAGTGGTGTTACAACAGACGGAAAATATATTTATGCCGCTGAGGGTGATTGTATATGTAAATATGATATGAATGAAAATAACAGAGAGGTTATTTATAAGGGATTGCCATATGCCATAGATATAGTAGCTATGAATGATAAATATTTATATTTTAATGAAGCAACAACGCTAGATGGAAGATATGGTGAAGGTGTTCATTTTAATTGGGATTTTAAGGTGTTAAATCTTGAAGATTATTCAAGCGTTTTAATAAAAAGTGATATGCTAGCCGACAGCATAAATTTTATAGGCAATAAGATTTTTTTTGAATATAGTAGACATGAAGGCGGAGGTTGGTCGAATTGGTATTCTTGCGATATTGACGGTAAAAATTTAAATCTTGTTACCGAATATTTATGGGATTCTAGATACATAAAAGAACTTAACGGATATTTATATTATTCTGAGAAGAAAGGTTATAATGAACCAGTAAGATTAATTAAAGCAAATCTTGATGGATCTAATCCTATAGTTATACTTGATAATCTTACTAAATTAAATTTTGGAAGTATATGTGAAATAAATGAAGATAATGTAATATATGAAGTTTATGATCATGAAGATAATTATTATCAACAGGATTATTCAACTGGCAAAGTGAAGAAACTTGATAATTATAATTATGGTTATAGAGAATTTTTTTGCAATGACGGAGTTAACAAATATTATATATATTATATTAATGGGATAAGTAAGATTTATTTGTCACTTCCGTCAGGAGAAAAAAAAGAAATAAAAACTTTTGATGATCTTAATTTAAAAATGTCATTTTTAAATATTATCGATGGAGTTTTATATTACAGAGATAACGGCAGTTATTATTATTACGATGATGATGCTCAAAGCTGGTATCAATCAAATCCGCTTGATGTAAAAAGCGTAAGAATTTATGAGCCGGAAATAACAGCATCACCAACCACAGCTTCATTAATTGTTAATAGCGAATATGTAACTCCTGTAGCCTACAACATAAACGGCAGCAATTATTTTAAGCTTCGTGACCTTGCGTATATATTAGATGGCACAGGCAGTCAATTTGATGTGGGCTGGGATTCGGATCAAAAACTTATAACAATAAACACAGGCGTAAATTATAATGCTGTGGGTGGAGAAATGACCTCTTCGGCAGATTCTCAAAATGTATCGGCTTCAAATGTGGAAATTTCCGTAAATGGACAAAGCATAAGCCTTACCGCATACAATATAGGCGGAAACAATTATTTTATGCTCCGTGACCTTGGCGAATATCTTGGCTTTGATGTTGATTGGGATTCGGCTTCATCATCAATTATAGTAAATACAATATAAAAATGAAAACTTAATATAAATAATTATAATTATTTTTGAGAGGAAATTATTATATGCGAAAAAAATTAGTGTTGTTTTTTATGTTATGCTTTTTAATGATTTTAGGCATTGGAACGATGGCAGTTTATGCTAATGGTATGTTTTGGGATGGTGTCGTTACAAATGGCAAAAATATATATACTTTTGAGGGAAGATGTATATGTAAATATGATATGAATGGGGATAATAGAGAGGTCATTTATGAAAATTTGCCTTATGGAATTGAGCTTATGTATGTAAATGATGGATATTTATTTTTTGAAGAATATCAAAAATATCCTGATGGAATAGCAACAAATAGTATCTTCAAAGTATTAAATGTTGAAGATTATTCGGTAAAGTCAATAATGGATAATGATACTTTTGTAATTAAATTAATTTCAAAAGAAAAAATATATTTTACTTCCGGATATAATGGTGATGATAGTCCTATGAAATTGTATGCCTGTGATTTTAATGGAGATAATCTACAAGTTATTACTGAAAATTATTCACACTTTGATACAATAAAGGAAATAAAAGGGTGCTTATATTATGCTGAAAAAGAAGATGTGTATAATTCAAATTATATAGATTGGAGATCCAGAATTGTGAAATCAGATATGGATGGCTCAAACCATACGGTTTTACATGACTGGTTTGATGGCAGGGTATTATCAATAAATGAAAATGATGTAATATACTATATTAATACTTGGAATAATGATTTAAGGGAAACAGAAGAAATATGTTATCGGCAAAATTATTCAACAGGGGAGATAAAAGAAATTACAATGCCCTATGTAAGAGATTATTTTTTTTGTAATGATAAAAATAATGAATATTATATTTTTAATGATTATGATAATAAAAAAACTTATTTTTATATATTATTGCCAACGGGAGAAAAAAAGGAAATAAAAACTTTTGATGATACTAATGGAAAAATGTCATTTTTAAATATTATCGATGGAGTTTTATATTACAGAGATAGCGGCAGTTATTATTATTACGATGATGATGCTCAAAGCTGGTATCAATCAAATCCGCTTGATGTAAAAAGCGTAAGAATTTATGAGCCGGAAATAACAGCATCACCAACCACAGCTTCATTAATTGTTAATAGCGAATATGTAACTCCTGTAGCCTACAACATAAACGGCAGCAATTATTTTAAGCTTCGTGACCTTGCGTATATATTAGATGGCACAGGCAGTCAATTTGATGTGGGCTGGGATTCGGATCAAAAACTTATAACAATAAACACAGGCGTAAATTATAATGCTGTGGGCGGAGAAATGACCTCTTCGGCGGATTCTCAAAATGTATCGGCTTCAAATGCGGAAATTTCCGTAAATGGACAAAACATAAGCCTTACCGCATACAATATAGAGGGCAACAATTATTTTATGCTCCGTGACCTTGGTGAATATCTTGGCTTTGATGTTGATTGGGATTCGGCTTCATCGTCAATTATAATAGAAACACCTATGTTTTATGAAAATTCTGAAGATATAGAAGAATGGAATCCTGAAGATCATAGATATACCGGAGAAGCCGGACATTTTGGGGATGAATATGATTTCGTTAACGATTATTTATATATGACTGTTTACGATATCGATGATTATGATATTCCCGATAATATTGAAATACTTGAAGATTGGGATTATGATGCTGATGTCAGAATAGATGTGAAACTTCTTGATTATCAGAATTTAATTCTTGAAAATGCAGAAAGTGTTTATGTCAGTTTTGTAGAAGGTGTACCGGGTGTTGATTTTGATTTTTATTCAGACGGAACTTTTATAGGCTATGAAAAGGGAAATTATAGGGTACATATAGAATATACAGATAAAAGCGGTAAAGGATATGCTCATGATATAATTTTTAGGGTAAATTAAATATAAAAATTTAACCAAAAATCAAATTCGCCGCCTTTTAGGCGGTGGGATAATCTATCGGCGAGGCTTTTTTATTGATAACAAATATTAATTTGAGGGTAAAGGCATTAATATTCTAAGATTTTATAGCATATTGAAATTTTAGGAAAGCAATTTACAAGGAGTTGAAAAAATGATAATTCAATTGTTTTTCAAAGACATAATGAAAGAGTATTTCTTTCAAAATATTATGGATGGGCGCTATACCGTTAATTTATATTCACATGAAAGCAATTTGGGAGATGATATTGAAATTATTATCGACATTAATAATGGAATATGGAAGATTAACGAAAAAAATGTATCTGTCTATGACGAAAACGGTAAGCTCAGCAGTGATTATGAGCTTAAAGCCGATAAAATTACAATGATAAAGAGTAAGCTTTCGGACGAAAAAATAGGAATATTGCCTTACGAAAACAATGAAGGAACTGTAATTTTTAAAAAATACATATTTAAAGACAGTGCTTTGGAGGTTGGTAAAAACGGCACCATAGTATTAGATCTTAACAATAATATTAATCGCTATTTTACTCTTTTGGTAGAGGGGAACAAGATGTACGCTGTTCCACATATCAACAGGATATATCATAACAGAAAGCTTATAAACGATAAAAAACGTATACGTTTTGGCGATATATTAAGCTATAAAAGATTTAAACTTATATATATGGGCAATATTATTGCTGTTAATAATCCCGAGGGTTGCGTTAAATGCAGTATGCCCGAATTTAAATATAAAGAAAATATAATAACATCTGTTGGAGAGATTGAAAACAATAAAAATGATGAAGAAGAATTTATCCGTTCACCAAGAATAACACATAAAATTATTGCCGAAACAATAGAAATCGATCCTCCTACAGCAAAAAAAGAAACTAAAGAAAGACCATTGATTTATACCGTCGGTCCCTCTCTTACTATGAGTATGGCCATGGTAGTCAGTGTTATTTTTATGATTAGATCCAGCTCCTCCGGGCGCTCTGTCGTGCCGAGTATGTGTATGGCTTTGAGTATGCTTATGGGCGCAGTGCTATGGCCCATACTTTCAAAAAAATACAATAAAAAGCAAATGATTGAAGATGAAAAGAAACGTAATGAAAAATACAAAGATTATATTGATAATATAGACTCCGAGCTTGCAAAAAAGGCAGAGTACAACAGAGAAGTTTATAACGAGCTGTATCCTTCTTTGGAAAGCATTGTCAGATATGCCTCAAAACAAAGCAATGAGCTTTGGAACCATTCACCTTATGAAGAAGGATTTTTGGATGTAAGGATAGGAAAAGGAAGCAGAAGATTTACCGTTGATATAAAAATACAAAAGGAAAGGTTTAGTCTTGAGGATGATCCTCTCAGAAAATATGCTTCCGTTATACAGAATAAATATATGTATCTTTCCAATGTTCCCATATCTGTTAATCTAAAAGAAATAGATATACTTGGCGTTGTTGGCGCAAGAAATAAACAGCTTGACCTTATAAGGCTGATGATAATAAGGCTTGCCATTACTCACGGTTACGATGAAGTAAAATTTGCTTTGATTTTTAACAGCAAAGAGTCGGATTATTGGGATTTTGCAAAATGGCTTCCCCATAGCTGGAGCAAGGGCAAAAAAGAAAGACTTCTTGCTTATGATAAAGACGGCGCTTATTTTGTGCTTAACAAGCTTAAAGAAATATATGATGAAAGACAAAGCAGCGCTTCAGAAAAGGAATCTGAAGTTATTATCCCTCATTATGTAATTTTTATTACCGATTATGAGCTTGTGGGCGCTGATGCCGCTATAAGAGATTTTATGGAAAACTCAGCGGGTTTTGGAATGACGTTTGTTCTTGCCTATAATGCGATAGGAAGGCTTCCGGGTGTCTGCAAAAACATTATTCAGCTTTCTGATGAAGAATGTACTATATATGATAAAAATGATGAATCGGGAAAAATGATGAGCTTTGTTCCCGATATAAGCGAAGGCATAAATACAGATAAGCTTGCAGAAACTCTTTCATCAGTAAAAATAAGCGAAGTTTCGGAGGAAACGCTTATTCCGGAAAGTTTAAGTTTTCTTGGATTATATAAGGCAAAAAATATTGATGATCTTGTAATTGCAAAGCGCTGGAAAGAATCACAGCCGTTTAAAAGCCTTGAAGCGCCTATAGGTATGGGTGGCGGAGATGAAATTTTTTCACTTAATATACATGAAAGATTTCATGGTCCTCATGGATTGATTGCAGGAACGACAGGCTCCGGAAAAAGTGAATTTATACAATCCCTTATTCTTTCTATAGCGATTAATTATCATCCTTATGACGTTGCTTTTATGCTTATAGATTATAAAGGCGGAGGAATGGCAAATGCTTTTAAAAAGCTTCCTCATGTTGTGGGTACAATTACAAACCTTGCGGGCAATCAAATAAAACGTTCGCTTATATCACTCCAAAGTGAGCTGAAAAGGCGTCAGGCTATTTTTTCGGAATATATGGTAAATCATATAGATCAATACCAGATTAAATACAAAAAAGGCCTTGCGGCTGAGCCGCTTCCTCATCTTGTTATAGTTTCCGATGAGTTTGCCGAGCTTAAAAGCCAAGAGCCGGAGTTTATGAGCGAATTGATTTCAACGGCACGTATCGGACGAAGCTTAGGCGTTCACCTTATACTTGCCACACAAAAGCCATCCGGCGTTGTAAATGATCAAATATGGACAAACACAAGGTTCAGAATTTGTCTTAAGGTTGCCGACCGTATGGACAGCAAAGAAATGCTGAGAAGAGAAGAAGCAGCATTTATAACCTTGCCGGGGCGCTGTTATGTTCAGATTGGAAACGATGAGATATTTAAGCTTATCCAAAGCGGCTACAGCGGCGAAAAATATTTTAAAAACGAAAGCAATTCCGTCGAAAGCAATTCAATGAGTGTATCCTGTGTTAATCTTCAGGGCACTGAGCTTTATAAAACAAGCCAGAAAAAATCACAAGACGAAACGGATGAAACTCAGCTTAGCGCTATAGTTGATTATGTAAGCCAATATGCTAAAGAGCTTAAAATAAATCCGCTTAAGCTGTGGCTTCCGCCTCTTCCCGAAGAGCTGTTTCTTAAGGATATTGAAAAAAGGCCGGGAGGATTTAACGGCAGCGAATGGAAATCCTGCATGGATTGGCTTGATCCTGTAATTGGAATATATGACGAGCCGGAAAGACAAAATCAAGATGTGCTTGATATAAATTTTGGACAAAATGGACATTTTATTCTTTACGGTGCGCCTGCTACAGGCAAAACAACATTTATACAAACCCTTATATGCGAACTTGCGCAAAGATACTCTCCGGATTATGTCAATATGTATATTATGGATTTTGGAAGCAGAAGCCTTGGCTGCTGTAAATTTTTGCCGCATGTTGCCGATGTAATGTTTTCTGATGACAGTGATAAAATTAAAAAGCTTTTTTCAAGAATAGATAATGAATTGGCTGTCAGAAAGAAAGCATTTGCAGAATATGGCGTCGGAAGTCTTCTTTCATATATGCAGGCAAGCAAAAAGGTTGTGCCGGCAATAATGGTTATTCTTGATAACTATGCAGCTTTTATAGAGCTGTATATGGAATATGAAAACGAGATAATAAGGCTTTCAAGAGAAGGCGCAAATTATGGCGTTTTCCTTGTGTTTACAAGCTCTTCCGTAAACGGAATAAAGCGTAAAATATCAGAAAACTTTAAAATGATATATACTCTTCAGCTAAATGATAATTATGATTATTCATCAGTTATTGGACGAACAGACGGAGTATTCCCCGAAAATGTAAAAGGCAGGGGTCTTGTTCGTATGGCAAGTGTGCTTGAGTTTCAAACTGCGCTGGCTATAGAGGCTGTTAATGAATCGGAAAGAGTTTCAAAACTAAAGGAACTCTTCAGCCAAATGGCAGAATGTTGGAAAGGTGATGTTCCTAAGCCGCTTCCGGTTATTCCGGAGGATATGGATATAAATTCTTTAATTGTTAAGGATGAATTTAAAGAAGCAATTGATAAAGAATTTATTCCTCTTGGTTATGATACGGAAAGCATCGAGCTTATTAACATTGATACAAGTGAGGATTGTATATACAAAATTTGCGGAGATCCTAAAGCCGGCAAAACCAATATGCTCGCCTGCATTATCAGAGAATTTAATAAAGGGGAAATATGGGTTATTGACAATGAAAAGGGAGGAATTAAAAATCTTTGCAGCAAAATAAAAATCGATGAATATGCTGTCAACACCGAGAAGGATGAAATAGAAGATATTATGAAAAAGTTAACTGTTGAAACAGCAAACAGAAGCAATGCATATAAAGATTACAAATCAGGAGGAGGAGATCTTTCAAGCTCTGAATTTATGCAGCGTTATTCAAAGATTATTTTTATAATCGATGATTTTGAAAAATTCTTTGTTTCCTTATCGGATAAGGGCGCTGCTTATCTTGAGGTAATGTTAAAAAGATTTAGGGGAGCAAGAATTAATATTGTTTTTTCATGCACTCCTGTTGTTTATAACAGATATAAAAATGATTCTAAAGTTAATGCTCTTTTTGCGTCTTCTGTCGGAGTGATGTTCGGCAGCCCTGATAATTTCAATTTATTTGGAATTACAATTCCGTACAACGAAAAGAAAAATATGACAACAGTTATAGGAAAGGGCTATTTTATAAAAGATGGCGGCTATACGGCAATGATGACACCTTTCGTCAGATAGGAGGCAAAAATGTTGCGGATTGTTATCTGTGATGACATTAGGGCAAATATTTCCGCCCTTAGCAGGTGTATAAGAGATATTGTCAGCAATATGCCCATCAGGAATGAAATTGAAATTTTTTCGGCAACTCCTGATTCGCTTATAAATTATAAAATTAAGGATAGTTATACACATATATTTATACTTGATGTTATATATAAAGGTATCAGCGGCATTGATGTTGCTAAAAAAATACGAGAACAGTATAAAGAGTCATTTATTGTATTTGTAACAAAACATATCGAATTAATGCATATGGTTATAAATCAAAATATTATGCCAAGCGGGTTTATCGGAAAGCCAATTAATGAAAATGATATGAGAAAAGCTCTTTATAATATTTTTGAATATTGTAAAGAAAACATCAGAGCAAATGTGCAGACGCTTACTATAAGCACAAACTCTGCTGTTTATAAAATTCCTTATGATGAAATTATTTACATTGAATCTATAAATAAAAAAATTTTTATATACTCTGATACTCAAAGAATAAGCTGTTATAACAGCTTATATATACTTGAAGAAGAGCTTGGAGAGGAATTTATCAGATGTCATAAAAGTTTTATCATTAACAAAAACAAAATAAAAAATGTTTATTTTGATGAAATGGTTATAGAGATGCTCAATGGAAGTAAAATTTCGATGTCGAGAACTTATAAAAGCAATGTAAAAAAAATGTACAGAATAGGTGATATATAATGTATGGGAATGTTGGTTACATATTCAATAAATATGAAATTGCATATATTTCCGAAATGATGGGCGCAAGCAGCATAATTAATATTGGCATTAAATTTAACGAACCGCCCGAGGTTATTTCAGCAAAGGCTAAGGAGAGCCTGATCAGAAAAAATTATGTTTTTAGAAACTTTAGCGGTGAGCTTGTGCTTAATAAGGAATTTGTAAATTTTTTCAAGCCTTTTGTATCGCCGGAGGGCATGATTGCCTGCCGAAAATTTATAGGCGGCACAGAAATTAATTTTATGTTTTTTACAAAAAATAAAGAATGGCTTTGTGTGGAAAATTATATTCTTATCGATGACAGTTATATTCTTACTTACAGCAATGAATACGCTTTAATAATAGATTCGTTTAACGAAATATTAACAAGTAATTTTCAAAAAGATACCATTGGCATAAAGCTTGAAATGGATATGGCACAATACAATGTAATAAAAGACATGGCTAGAAAAAATGACAAAGATGGGTTTATTTCTGTTATTGGCATGATTGATGCAGATTTGGATGAAGAGATTATATCCGAACTTGAAAAAATATGCCTTGATAATGCAGATGTGCTTTCAATAGTATTTTGCGGCGATTATAAAAATAACCCTATTGATATGAAGTGCCTTATTTATTACCCAACCAATAAATATGTTTGGAAAATCGACGTTAAAAGCAAAGATGCAATTGTAATTTCCGATGTATCGGAAAAGGATATAAAAAAGGATATCTTATCTATGCTAAATAAAGAGTTTGAAATTCCTGAAAAAAAATGGAATGAAATGCTTCGCTAATGCGTCTTGTCATAATATAAAGACGTTTCATCAGGTTTTGTTGGATATTCATTTAATATTTTGTAAAATAATTTCAGAAACAAAAAATAAAAAATAAAAATCAGAGATGTTTGATAATGCTTATATATTCAGTTTGAAATTGCATTAACTTAAGCATAATGAAAATTTACATTGTTTTTGATTTTTTTAAATGAATATGAAAAAGAAGGTGAAAAGATGGAAATTTATGTAGAGCTTAGTGCTCTTGACAGGGCTTATGCAGAATCTCAAAAATTAGCAGATAAGTTAGATCATATACAAGATTTATTTAAAAGCACTTCAAATTCGCTTGAATGGGATGTAAAAGCAAAGGCAAACATTAAAAAATATATCGATATATTAAATAATGAAATTTCAAATGCTCAAAGAGCTGCAAGGCTTCATTCGGTTTTCATTAATGATGCAAGAGAAAAGTATTTTGAAGCTGAAAGGTACAGTGAGGTTGAAGCTGAAAAACTTAAAAATGATTTGCTCGGAGGAAATAAAGGCGGCGGAGTCGGACCTATTCCGGGGCCTACTCCGGGCGGCGGTGTTGGGCCACTTCCGGATGTGCCGGATCCGGGCGTTGGTCCGCTTCCCGGGGTAACGGATCCGGGAGAAGTTGGACCACTTCCTGGAGTGCATGATCCGGATGCAGTTGGTCCGCTTCCGGGGGTTGGACATCATCCGGGCGGACATTTCCCCGGGGTATTTGGCTCATTAAAAAGTATAAACTCAATAAGCAGTTACATAGGAAGTAAAATGGCAAAATCAGTTATTTCAGATATTAAAGATATGATGCTTCAATACAAAAATGTGCCAAATTTAAAATATCTTTCATGCGGTTTATCATTTGCTAAAAGCGGAATAAGCTTTGGAAATTACGGCTACACAAATGCGGTAAGCAGTATAGTATCAAAGAGCTACAGAAAGATGATTGAGATTATTGATGCTTCAATTCCGGGGTTGATGAGAAGCGTTCTTGGATATTATCCAAATTGGAATGTTGCTACTGTTTCTTATGCCGGAAGTCTGCTTCAGTCTAAAAGTTCCTATTCAAGCAGTTGGACACTTAAATTTTCTATGAATTTTTCTATCAATTTTTAAAAGAAAAATAAAATAAACTGCAGTTAAAAGAAAATTTTAATTGAGAAAGGATACTGGTATGAATATTAATGATGCTTTACCTATTGGAACTGTTATTAAATTAAAAAAAGCTGAAAAACGTGTTGTAATTATGGGGATTTATCAGCAGGTTGAAGAGGGAAATAATATAGAAGCTTATGATTATATGGGTGTTCCTTATCCGGAGGGTTTTATCGGCGCAGAAAGCACGGTTCTTTTTCAACAGGATGATATAGAAACGGTTTTCAGTTTAGGTTTTTCTGATATTGAAAGGCAAGCTTTTGTAGCTGATTTAAGCAGCAAGGAAGAGGAAAATAAACAATAATAAAATTTATATAACCTTTTCTAAAAATTTTTAAAAAATGAACGTCTCAATCCTGTTTATTTTGGATTATTGGCAAATATGCTTATAAGTATATGTATTAATGGGAGAGGAAGCAAATGGATAAAATTTGCATTGATGTTTTTATACCGGGAATAAACAAAAGTTATGACATAATGATTGCGCCGGAGATGAATATTAAAACAGCGGCAGATTATATTTTTAAAACTATCAGCGAATATGAAATGCTTTCAATCAAAGACGGCTCATGTGTACTTTGCAGCAGGAGCAACAAAAAAATACTTGACGGTTCTCTTACTTTGGCGCAATGCGAAATAAAAGACGGTGCAAAATTGATTTTGGTTTAAGGGGAGGTGAGTTTGTGTCAGATATTAGGATTGATTATCAGCTTACAATCAATAAAGCAAAAAAAATTAAAGAGCTTTCTGAAGATGTCGGAAGAATTTCGGATAGAATCAGGGGTGTAAGGGAAGATACTGAAAGCTGTTGGATTGGTGAAGCCGCCTCAGCTTACAGAAGTAAGAGCGAAGAGTTGGAAATATATATTCGCAAAATTGAAGACAAAATGTATCACCTTTCAGAGACTATTATAAGAATTGCAAATATTATTAAAGAAGCAGACGATGCAAGCGGAAGAGATGCTTCAAGCTTATCTACAGGAATATAATACAGCAGCGCTCAGCGCTTGCTGCATGCAGATAAAGCAAATTATATACATAAATTTACACATAAAACGTAAGGCTTATTTATTTGGTTAAATTGAATTAATGAGCAAAATTGCTCTTAATTAATAAATAATGAAAATCTGATTTATTGTGATAATAAATAATAATTTAAAATCAATATAGCTAAAATTATTTTTTGATATCTAATTAATCAGAAGTTCAATAAAAATAACATTATATATTTAAGGAGGAAATTTATTATGGCTAATGCAATTAAAGTAACACCTGATACACTTAGAAGTGTAGGAGATCAAATTGATCACATTAATGACCAGTACAAAAATTGTTATAACAATATTTACAATGAAGTAAGCGAGCTTACAGGCAATAACTGGGGCGGTGATGCTCAGAGAGCATATAATGACAGAATTGATGGTTTTAGGAATGATTTCCAAAATCTTTACAATCTTCTTAATAATTATTGCACATACCTTAGAAATACTGCAGCTAAATATGACCAAATTGAGGGCGAAATTACTCAGGCAACAAGCTCACTTAATACAGGTATTTAATAATTTTTTGATGAAAAGCGATTTTATTATTTTTTATAATTTAGGGAGGAAAATAATATGGCAGAATTTACAGTTAGTTCACAAATGTTAAGAGATAAGGCAGCAGGAATCAGGGGTAAAAATTCAGAATTTACAGGCTTAACCGATGAAATTACTCAATTAATCAATTCACTTTCTTCATCATGGGAAGGCGATGCTTATACAAACTTTGTAAGCAAATTTGAGGGATTAAAGCCAAGCTTTACAGCTTATTCACAGGTTATAGAAGAATATGCGGCTTTCCTTGAAAATGCGGCAACAAGCTATGAGCAGGCTGAATCTCAGGCACAAAATGAAGCGGCAGAGCTTGAAAATACACTTTTTAAATAATAAATGTATAACATATAATCTTTAGTTATTTAAGGAAAACATTGTTTATAAAATTTCGGTAAGGAAATATTTATATTCTGCAATGTTTTCCTTAATATAGCTTATAAAAGTTAAAAAAATTTTTTTGATTTTTATAAGCTATATTAATTCAGATTGTCAATAAAGCTTGTTTTGCAGCAAAATTTCAAAATGTAAAAAAGCGCCGTGAGTATTGAATATTTGGATTCAGGCTTTAAAGACTATACGATACGAGGTGATAATATTGGAATTTTATGTAAATATAATGAGCCTTGAAGAATTTAGCGAGGAATTAAGATCAATAGGCAGTAATCTGTTTAATATAACAGATAATTATCGCATAACAAATTACGAGCTGCTCAATGAAATGGGAGAAGAATGTACGGAAGAAATAAAAAATACAATGCAAGAAATCGGAAAATTGTTGGATGAAAGCGTATTTACGGTAAAGAAATATGAAAATTTTCTGGTTAATGCTTTTAATGAATATGCCGATGCCGAAAAATTAATACAAAAAACGGCTGAAGCTTTGGAAAACAGTGTTTCTTTTGGAACATCGGCAGCGCAACCGGTTATAACTTTCAGCATTATGCCGAATATTACATTTTTGGGCGTTTTATTTAATTTTGATGCTGTGCTGCCGCCTATAAATGTTACGGATATTACCCCATCATATGATGACAACGAAAAGCTGATTGTGCCGAGCTTAAGGACGGAAATAAGCAAAGATGGAAATAAAAAAGACAATTCTCTTCGTGCTGTTATGGGTCTTCTTCCGACTCTTTGCCCCAGCGCAGAAGTTGCATGGGATTATCCGCTTTTTGCCGATTTTATAAAAGAAGATGATTTTGATGGATCTTTTGCCGAAAATGGTATGTCATATGACCCAAACAATAATTCTTATTTGGGCGGCTTATGGTATGATATTTTGGGTAATATTGATTCAATGCTTGATTCTGTCGGCAATGCATTTCAAACAAATTACAATTCCTTAAATACTTTGGGCTTTTCTTATATTATTGCTTATATTATAGATAACAATATTTCAATAGGAGAGTTAGGAGGTTTTAAAACGCTTGCGGATATTATGAATTCGAGAGTAAGTTTAAATATTGATGCAGGCGCTGAAAACGATAAAACTGAAGAGGGTGAAGCGAATCAAAAATTTGAAGACAGTGGCATTTTTGTAGGAAAAAATCCTAATAAAAAAGATGAAGATGAAGAAGATGAAAATAAAAATAAAGATAAAGATGATGAAGCAAAACAGGAAATTGATGATAATAAAACTGTAACGGAAAAAAATCCCAATAAAGATAACGAACAAAAAGAGGAAGATAAAACTACACCAGCGGACCCAACAGTACAACCGGGGCAAACACCAGCGGACCCGACAGTACAACCGGGGCAAACACCAGCGGACCCGACAGTACAGCCAGGGCAAACACCAGCGGACCCAACAGTACAACCGGGGCAAACACCAGTGGACCCGACAACACCAACGGAAAACAATACAACCTCAACAGGAAGCGAAAATTCAAACGAAGCCGGAATTCCAAGTGAGGCTGAAACATCAAACGGAGTAGAAACGCCTACTAAAACAGAAGTACCGACTAAAACAGAAACACCAACTGAAGGTAAAGCACCTGCTGAAACAGAAACACCAATTGAAGGCGAAGCACCTGCTGAAGCGGAAACACCGACTGAAGGCAAAGCACCAACTGAAAGCGAAGCACCCGCTGAAACAGAAGCACCAATTGAAGGCGAAGCACCAACTGAAACAGAAGCGCCAATTGAAGGTGAAGCACCAACTGAAACAGAAGCACCAATTGAAGGTGAAGCACCTGCTGAAACAGAAGCGCCAACTGAAGCCGATGGCGGCTCAAATGCCGATGGGCAAAACGACTCTTCTCATGGCGGCAGATCAGGCGGAAGCAATCATTCTAATAGAAGAGATGCAGGAAGTATGCCGGTAAGTGGTTTAAAAGACAAAGCAAACTTTAAGCCTGAATATTCTAAAGGGGAAAGTTTAACTCCAAATGAAGTATTAGATGCAGCGAAAGCTTATTCTGCTGATTTAAATTCTGTCGGTTTGGATAGTAAATATATCGGCTCGGGTTCAGGCTCAAATGAAGCTTATAGCGAATCGTACAATACATCCGAATCATTTTACGAAAGGATTATTTCTTCAATAGGAGGCAGCGGTTATGCACAAAACAGTGTTGCGGCAATAAGAAAATCCAATGCGGCAAAAGGTGCGGCAGGCGCCGGAGTAGGCATAGGCGCAGCGGCAGCCGGCAGCATAGGAGGAGTTGGCATGCTTGGCGGCGGCGCAGTAAGCGGAGCAGCAGGCATAGCTCAGGGAGGCACAGCGGCTGTCGATTCTATGGTAAATAGTATGATGCCGGTATTATCCCATATTATCGGTGGCGCCGGTGTAAACAATGTATTCGAGCTTGTCGGAAATGTAGAGATGTGCAGTTTGAGCTGGCTCTCAGAATTAAGACTTTTTTAGCCAATAATTAAGTACCCCGCCTTTAAGGCGGTGGGTACTTACTGTTGATTTTAGTGAAAGTATAAGAATTGGATTCAGTTTTGTTTTATAAAATTTTTAAAATATAATTTAAAAATTAATAAGCGCAGGTATCAATAATAATTTGATTTGAAAAGGAGGGCAAAAGCTATGCTACCGATAGGTTCAGTGGTAATTTTAAAAGGAGGTTCAAAAACACTTATGATTTTTGGAAGAAAGCAGATGAGTACGATAAATAACAAGATATGGGATTATCTTGCCTGCTTTTATCCGGAGGGCAGTATCGGCTCTGAATATTGCTTTCTTTTTAATGAAGAAGATATTGATGAAGTTGTATTTACAGGTTATTCCGATGAAAACAATAAAAGTTTTGAAAAGCATCTTATGAATAGCCTTAACCGAAGCAGAGAAAATTCTTCTGACGAAAAAATGTGAATATAAAATAATGGAGATTTATTATGTATATATATTATATTTTAATTGGCGCTGCAGTTTTAATAGTTTTAAGTATTATTTTTTTAACGGTTTTTGTGATAAAAAATGTTGCATCTAAAGTTAATAAAGATAATGTAGATGTAGGTGATTATAAGACAGAATGGGAGCATATAAAGGATTTTAGTGATATTAATTCAGAGAAAAAAAGTAAAATCAGCTCTTTTAAAGATGAATTTGATGATGAAGTTAATACAGTAGGAGCTGATATATCAGATTTTATCGATGAAAAAAAAGAGAACGCTTCTTTAAGCCCAAAGAATCAAAGGCCGGATGTTAAAGCAGAGAATGTACCATCTTCAGATTTTATTAACGATTATAAGACAATAAGTTTTGATGATATGGATGATGCAGAATATGCTGACACAATGAGTTTTGATGATATGAAAGATGAAGATGATGACGCTACAAGGAGTCTTGATGAAGAGTATGATTATGATGCTACAAGAAGCCTTGATGATGTTTTTATGCCTAAAGAGAAAAAAATTGAAGTTACTCTTAAATATAAGGATTCAAATGGTTTAAAGATACAAAAAATGGATAAAGAACAAATAAATGTTGGAAGAGGCATAGGAAACGACCTTTTATTTAGAAGCGACAGCTTTACCAGCAGAAATCATGCTATTTTTACTATACGTGACAATGAGCTTTATATCAAAGATTTGAACAGCAAAAACGGTACATTTATAAACAAAACAACAAAAGTAACCGGAGAAACAAAGCTTGAGGAAAGCTGTGAAATAACTTTTGGCGATGTTGTTGTAGAGGTTATTATTGAAAAATAAGGAGGTTAAAATGCTTTTTCTTGATATCGGTTGTATAAGCGATAAGGGCAATAAAAGAAAAATAAACCAGGATAGAGTATTGTCATTGAAAAACGATGACTCGGCTTTATTTGTTGTAGCTGACGGTATGGGAGGAATGGACAGCGGAGAATATGCCAGCACATTTTTAATAAAAGAGATGCATAGCTGGTGGGATAAGAATGAACTTAATTTTGCCGATTTGGAATCGGATAAAATAACAGATATGATTTATTATAAGATAAACCAAATAAATAATTCTCTGGTAGATTACTGCAAAAAAAATAATATGAAAACAGGTACAACCCTGTCTTTAATTTTTATGCATGATGATTATGCCATAGCTGCTTATTCCGGTGATACAAGAATATACCACATAGGTTCGGAAAACAATGTTGTATCTCAGGTTTCGGAAGATGAAACCCTTTATAACTATTATGAAAAATATGAAAACACTTCAGAGGAAAAAAATTTTAAAAGAAATAAAAGCATACTTTTTTCATATATAGGCAGGGCGAACAGTGTTTCCGTTTCTTTTAAGGAGATAAAAATTAAACAGGGAGATATGTTTATAATTTGTACAGATGGCTTTTATAATTATTTTAACGTATACGAAGATAAAAATATCAGCCAAATGATTAATTTAAAAGCACAGCAGGCTTGTGAAAGCTTTGCCGCCGATGTTAAAAAGAAAGAAGCGGCAGATAATCTTTCAATTGTATTTATAAAATGTATGTAGGAGATTATTATGAATAAAAAATTTTTAACTTTAATTTTAATTTTTATAATTTCATTGAGTACAGTTGTTTATGCAGATGACATAAATATGAGAATAGCTGATGATGAAAAAAATATAAGGGATGCGGCAACTGTTGATGTTAATTATAAAGCGGATATGCTTATAAATTCCGAGCTTTTGGATGCTCCGATAAAAAATGCCGTAGATAAGAAAAGAGAATATGAATCAAACGAAGAAACGAATTATAAGGATTTGCGTACAGATGTTGTTGTAAATCTTAAAGGCAGCTCAAAAAAAGTCAGTCTTTTAATCGGCACAGATCTTGGCGAATATTCCGATTTTGTGGATAATATAATAATTAATGCCGACGGTATGTATTGCTTTGTTTCTCCATCGGATTTTTCAGTTAAAAAAAGTGAATCAAATACAGTTTCGCTTAAAATTAATGATGATAATAATGTAATAGCCAAATACAACGGCACAGCACAGGTGAGGTTTTTAAAAACAGCAGTGTTGTGTCTATTTGTGTTTATTGCATTATACATATTGTTTTTTATGCTTTTTTATGTCAGAAAAACACAGTTTAAAGAGGGCTTTAATGTAACTATGATTTATTGCATGGGCGGCGCAATAATAGTTTTAAGTATTCTTATAGGGCTTGTTATGCTTATTGTAAATGAAGGCTCCTTTGCGGAAAAAAAGGCTCTTAAGCTTGCAGAAAATGATATTTCTTTTTTTAATGTTGATTTTGAAAATTATTCTTCCGAAGATTCTGTCAACGGAATTTATCTGGGAGTTCCCATATATAATGAAGGTTTTAATACTGAGGTTTTGACCGCCTGCAAAAAAAGTGACAATTCTCTTGAAAGCGATAAGGTTATAGGAGGACGTTACAATGCGGGCATGAAAATTTTTAAATTTCCCGTTAATGGCTCCGGCTCATATTATTTAAAGAATAACAGCGTTGTATTCAGCGATGTAAACTCAAAGGATGAAGGTCTTTATGAAGCGGTTTCAATGCTTGCGTCAAAAAATATACTGAGCGGCAAGGCTGACGGAATTTATGGCGTTGACGATACGCTTACAAGAGCGGAAAGCGTTACAATGTTTTGCAAGATGCTTAACATAGATGAAAAATCAGATTCCAATGCAAAATTTGATGATATAAATAATTCTGATTGGTTTTATAATTATGTTATGGCAGGCAAAAAGTATGAAATTCTTTCAGGCTATGATGATAATACTTTCAGGGCGGGCAATACAATAACAAGACAGGAATTTGCGGCGGTTCTCGGACAGATTTTGCAAAACAGATACGGTTATGTTCTTCCGGAGGATACGTCAAATTTATCTGTATATGATGATTCTGGTGATATATCATTTTGGGCGCTGAATTATATTTCTATGCTTGAGCGTGAAGGTATTAATATATGGAAAGAGAATTATCTGCCTAAAAATCCGATAACAAGAGGAGAAGCGGCAATGCTGCTTTACAGAGCTTATTCTATGATGGAATAATGTTTTATACCCTCCCAAATAAGTCACCGTATAATAAGCGGTGGCTTATATTTGGTTGAATTTGGAGGTAGTTTTATGGATGATTTAAAAAAATTTGAACCGCTGTGGGATTGTTACTATATAAAAGAGCTTTTGGGCGAGGGCGGATATGGCAGGGTTTTTCGTATAGAAAGAACAGAATTTGGCAACACCTATGTTGCGGCGCTGAAGCATATGAGAGTGCCTCAAACTCAATCTGAGGTTAAGAGTGTCATGGCTGACGGAATGAGTAAAGAGGATGCAGAAAAATATTTTGAAGCTTTTGTTGAAGATATTGTAAAAGAATTTGTGATTATGTCAAAGCTTAAAGGCAACAGCCATGTTGTAAGCTATGAGGATCATAAAATTATAAAATCAAAAGACAAAATAGAATGGGACATTTTTGTAAGAATGGAGCTTCTTACAGGGCTTATAGATTATATCTCCAATAACAACATCAGAAAAAAAGATATAATTCAGCTTGGTATAGATATATGCAAGGCGCTGGAAGCTTGTAAAAAATACAATATTATACACAGAGATATTAAGCCGGAAAATATATTTGTAACACAAACAGGCCAATTTAAGCTTGGTGATTTTGGAATTGCAAGACAAATTGAAAAAACTGTATCGGGTCTTTCAAAAAAAGGCACTTTTACTTATATTGCGCCTGAGGTATATAAGGGCGAAGCTTATGGTTCC
This sequence comes from uncultured Clostridia bacterium, assembly GCA_947630475.1. Lineage (GTDB taxonomy): Bacteria > Bacillota > Clostridia > Lachnospirales > CAG-274 > CANRHR01. The sequence continues at coordinate 59,347 of CANRHR010000002.1, forward strand.
ACGGTGGATATTTATTCGTTGGGTATTGTTATGTATAGGCTACTTAACAATAACAGAGTTCCTTTTATGCCTGATTATCCTGCCCCGATAACGCATAACGACAGGGAAAGCGCACTTATAAGAAGGCTTAGCGGAGAAGAATTTAAAAATCCGGCTAATGCTGACGGAAAGCTTGCGGAAATTGTTCTTAAGGCTTGCAAGTACAATCCTAAAGAAAGATATGAAAGCGCTGCCGCTATGAGAAAAGCGCTTGAAAAAATTCTTAACAGCGAAGAGGAAGAGCCTTTTATTTATCCACATGGCGACAAAGTGGAAATTAAGAGCATAAATTATGTTTCGGAAAAAAAAGAAAGCAAGATATTAAAGCATACAAACAATAAAAGTAAAATCGATAAAGTTAATGAAAATTCTGTTAAAGATAAGCCGAAAAGCAAAAAAATTGAAACTATTAATAAAACAAATAAAACGAATGAACCTAAAAAGCCAAAAATACAAAAAGAAAGCAAGCTTAAAGAAAATAAATTTATTTATTTTGTTAAATTTATTATAGATAAAGGAAATGTAAGAACAAAGACAACTCCGGAAGAAAAAATTTTAGCCGGTATTTTTTCATGCATGATGGGAATAATTGTTGGTTTGATTGTGTTTGCCGTGTTGATGGGAGGATATTCAATATATGAAAAATATAACCCAAGTGAAGAAGTGGCGGAAACTTTAAAAAATGAGGAAGGAAATAATACAGAGGTGAAATTTTTTTATAGTTATGAGGAGATTTGATTGGAAAAATTGCTGATACTATGATTGCAAGTTATTCCAAAAAATGTACGTTTTGTCAGGATATATTGTAATAAAAAACAAAAGGATATAAAATATAAAAACAATATGCAAGCAAATATGTTACACCTCTCACCGCCTGTTATGCGGGGGGGGGGGTATTTGATTATTAGGTAAAAGATGAATTTTTTGATTTATCTTAATGAATTACAGGATTGCTATAATTTGCGGTTAAAAATTATTTTGATGGCGTGACGAATTTGTCTATACCGAATTTATTTGGGTATAAGCAAGCAGGGTAAACCATTTATATTTTTGTAAAATTAAAAACAGAATATTAAAAGAGAGGTGTTAAAAATATGATTTCAGATGAAATATTGTTCTATGGCGGAATAGCAGTTGATATCATAACAGCTGCGTCAGCGATAATATTTTTTGTGATATTTTATATAGGAAAAATAAAATTAAACATCAAGTTTGATAAGGAATATGGAGAAATTCCAAAAATTAAAAAAAGGAAGAAGGAATAATTATGCCGGAGATAATAGCCGGAACATATGAATTGCTTAATAAAATAGGCGCCGGAGGAGGAGGTGTCGTATATTTAGCAAATCATATGCGTTTAGGTAAAAAGGTCGTTTTAAAAGCCGATAAGAGAAAAATAACAACTCGTCCTGAAATATTAAGGCGAGAAGTTGACGCTTTAAAGGATTTAAATCATACATATATACCACAGGTTTATGATTTTTTTATTGAAGGAGATACTGTATATACAGTAATAGATTATATCGACGGCGAAAGTATGGATAAGCCCTTAAAACGAAATGAACGCTTTACACAGCCGCAGGTAATAAAATGGGCAATCCAATTATTGGAGGCTTTGTGCTATTTGCATAATCCTGTACACGGAACGCCTCCAAGGGGAATTGTACACAGTGATATAAAGCCGGCGAATATAATGCTTACGACTCAAAATGATATTCGTCTTATTGATTTTAATATTGCCCTTGCACTGGGAGAAGAGAATGTTGTCGGGTTAAGCGCAGGCTATGCTTCTCCTGAACATTACGGGCTTGATTTTTCAACTGACACAACATTTACAAACGGAACAAATAGCAAATCTTATACAAAAAAGGAAACCGTAAAAGGAAATTTAAAAGAAGACAAAACTGAAACTATGGCGGATCTGACGGCAACTATGGACAAAGAGAAAGTTATAATGTCTATGAAGCCTTCAGAAATGTCAAACAGCAGCACTTCTTTAAAAAGAATAGTTATTCCCGATGCACGTTCGGACATATACAGTTTGGGAGCTACGCTGTATCATTTTCTTTCCGGTAAAAGACCCGCAAAAAGGGCGCTTGATGTTGTTCCTCTTTCCGAAAAGGAATTTTCTCCGCTTATTGTAAAAATTATCTCAAAGGCGATGAATCCTAATCCTGATTTGCGTTATCAGACAGCCGAAGAAATGCTGTATGATTTTACGCACTTAAGAGAAAATGATCCGAGAACAAAAAAAAGAAAGAAAATTTTTATAGGAATGAGCATAGCATTTTCTGTTGTTATTGTGAGTTCTACTTTTATTTCCTTTGTTGGTTTAAAAAGAATGGAAGCGCTGCAAAAAGCTTTGACATTTGCCGAGGCATCTCAAAATGCTTTGCAGTCGGAGAATAAAGAGCTTGCTGTTAAATGTGCCCTTGAAGCTTTGCCGGAAGAAAATTTGTTTACTCCGAAATATACTTCACAGGCAAAAAAGGCTCTTGCAGATTCTTTGGGATTGTATGATTTGTCTGATGGATACAAAATATCTCATATGCTTGAAATACCTTCAGAGGTATTTAAAATAAAGCTATCTCCCAGTGGGAAAACAGGTGCGGTTGTGTATTCGTTTTCTTTGGCTCTGTTTGATACCGAAACAGGAAAAATTACCGATGAACTGCCTATAGTGAAGTCTGCTCTTTCAGATGTAAAATTTATTGATGATAATACTATAGTATATGCCGGAGAAGAAGGTATAACTATGTATGATAATAAAGAACATAAAAAAATTTGGACAGGCAAGCCTGCAACACATATTGCTGTATCAGCGGACGGACAGACTGTTGCGGGAATATATCGTGATGATGATTTTGCAGTAATATATGATTGCAAAGGAAATGAAAAAAGCATTGTGTCATTTAACGGCAGCAAACAGCGTGTTGCCGAAAACGATACCTTTGCAGATCCTATGGATAATATTATGGCGCTAAACAAAAACGGACAGTATCTTGCGGTAAGCTTTGAAAATGGAGGCTTGAGGATATTTGATACAACAAATCCCGAAAATGACATAGAACTTTATGATGAATCGGAATTTAATCATTTTGAAGGCGGATTTAATGGCGATTATTTTGCTTTTTCAGCAACAAAAGAAGGTTTGTCGGCATTTGATGTTATAGATATCGCTAAATTAGAAGAGGTTGGAGGATTTAATCTTGACAGCAAAATAGGAGTTAAAGCAGATGAGAATGGGATATTTTTATCAAACAAAAGTACTGTTGTAGCTCTTGAGCCTTTAAGTGGAAAACAGACAGAGCTTGCTTATGCAGATTCCTATGTTAAATGCTTTTCAAGCGATAATGGAAATACCATAGCCGTAACAGAAAAAAATGAATATTTGTTTTATGATAGCAGTGCCGATTTAATTACAAGACATAATGAAGGACAAACCGAATATTCGTTTGTTGATATTGCGGGAGATTGTGCCGTTGTGACAGGACGTGATACTCCTAATATAAAAATTCTTCATAAAAAGTCTTATGAGGATAAGAGCATATGCTCTTATGACAAAAGCTATGCTTATGAAGAAGCAAGGGTTAATGAAGCTGAGGAAAGATTGATGCTTTTTAGTATTAATGGATTCAGAATATATGATTTTGACAATAATCTGATTAAAGAAGTAAGCATACCTGATCCCCAAAAAATTTATGATCAGCAATACAGCAAAAAAAGCGGCAATCTTGCGGTTATATATAAAGATGCCTTTCGTTTGTATTCGGGTATAACGGGAGAATGTTTATTTGAAAAAACGGATTTAAAATCGGTAACTTATGCCAATTATGGCGTCAGCATACTTGACAGCGAAAATAATTTACAGCTTATTGATTTGGATACGGCAGAAATATTGGAGTCGGGAAAGGCAAAAGGTGATTATGCTTTATACTGTGGCTTTATTGCCGATAAGGATTTTTTGGGCGACAGTCAGGTTATAGGTGCGTCAAAAACTTCAAAGGGATATGTGTTTGCTTCTGTTAACAACAATATTTGTACAGTTTATGATGGTGAAAAAAGAAAAAAATGTGAAATACCGATATCAGATAAATGGGAAGCATTTTTTACAGATAATGCAATAATACTTTCACCATTGCATGGCACACCGATTGTATATGATTTGAACAGCGGTAAAAAAATTGCCGAGTTGGAAAAGGATGCATATTTAACATATGTTACACAGATTGATGACTACATAATAAGTCAGTATGTATCTTCTACAAAGGATAAATACGCTGTCTTATTAAGCAAGGATACTTTTGAGCCTTTAGCATATTTGCCAAGTTTAACAGATATTTCCGAGGGCGAATTAGTATTTGACTATCATAAGGGAGAACTGCGTAAAATACGCATTTATCCAATAAATGAATTAATTAATATAGCGAAAGAAGGTGATAATTATTAAAAATTTGCAATTTTATCAAAGGGGGAGGGATGAAAAAACTTAAAATTATAAAACAATTTTAATTTAATAACTAAGGAGGGCAATTTTATAAATGAAAAATTGTTTTAGGAAAACGATAGCCTGTATATTATCATTGATAATGCTTGCATCTTCTGCAAATATTGTTATGGCTGATACATTGGCTAATGAAGAAATAATTTCTTCTGACGGAACTGAAACCGTTGACGGAACTGAAATCAGTGACGAAACAACAGATTCTGAAGAAGAAATAACTGATAATTCATTTGATGAAGAAACCACAGATAATTCAGAAGATGCTGTTGAAAGTGATTCGTCTGAAGATGAAAGCGCCGGTGTCAGCTTAGATTCATCAGCTTCTTCAGATGAGGAAAAAGCTGCCGAAGAAACAGACAGCAAAGCTTCTGAAGACGAAAACATAAGCAATACAGATGAAATCAATGATGCAGAAGATACTGTTGAAGAAAATTCATCTTACGCTAACAATTCGGGCGCCAATGTTGTGTCATTAAATAATGACGAACCGGGCATCAGCGTTATGTCATTATTTCCTTTAAGTAAGGTTAGTGCTAACGTTGATTTAACAGATTTCTTGCCTGTGGAGCTTGAAAACATAAAAGTATCTTATATATTTGAAAATATGACTTTTCCTAATGAAGATACTCCTGAAGAATTAAAATCTATTCCCGATGATGCCATAACAGTATGGCGTTACAATGAAAGAGAAGATGATTTAAGAAAGAAAGCAATGACTGATACCGTTAACTTAAATGAGTTGAAAAGAAACGATGATGGTACTATTGAAGTTATATTGGAATCAGGAAACCAGCTTGATGCTCAGAATGTAAAATATGAATTGACAATAACAAAACCTGAAAATTTTTATTATCAATATTCATTTTATGAGCAGGCTGATGACGGAACAAGAACTAAAATTGACGAAAACAGTATAGAAGATATCGTAAGCTCACAGGATAAGGATACCGGCAAGGATGAAGATGAGGATTTAGATGAAGATGAGGAAAACGATAATGCTCTTTCAATTTCTTCACAAATTTCATCAATGCACAGCATTGAAGGCAATTATTTTATGAGTTTGTCTGTAGTTAATCCAAATGCTGAAAAAACTTATTCTGAAAATCTTGCCGTAAAAGCTTATGAGGGAAAATATGACAGCGCTGAACAGGCAAGAGCAAGCGGAAAAGAGATCACATCTCAAATAATTAATGTTTCCGATATGGAAATCGCCTCAGCAGGATATAAAATAGCCTGCAAAAACAGTGCCGAGGAAATATCTCAGGATATTACATTGGTTTTTGAAAGAAAGGGCGAGCCTTTTAATGTTGTAAATATCCCTGTGACTTTATACAGAAGCAGTCTTAGCGAATCATGGGGAATGTATTTCTATGATGTTAATAATGCGGATGCATTAATTGGTAAAGTTACTAAAAGTAATCCTCAAAATTACTGTACAATTCACCAAATGTACGAAAGTGATGAAGATGATGAAGATGTAGAGCATAACTATGTTAAATGCTACACTTGCAGCGCTTCTGAGTTGTTCAATAAAGATGATGAATATTTATTGAAGTTTACTATGAGTGCCAATGTTGAAAAAGGTGAAATTTCCGCAAATATTTATGACGGATATTATACTACTGTTGAAGAGGCGGCGGCATCTAACAAAGAAATAACTCAGGCGGTTCTTAATGACGGATTCAAATATCCTAAGAATGACGGAATATCATTCTTCACCATAGTATACAGAAGCAATACAGGAAAATTTTTGGATATTGAAAACGCAGGAATAACTTTTAATTTTAACTCACTTAATACATCTACTTGTTATTTGTTTGATGACATTAGTGCTTCATCTTTAGCTTCGGCTTATCCATCTGCAATCGGAGAAAGCGGAGAATCATCTATCAGAAAGCCGAAACAGCTTAAATTTGGAATAAAGGAATCAAAATATTACAATGACAAAGAGTATTATTTAGGCATAAACTGTTCAAAATCCGATGTTGTAGCAAAGGTTTATGATGGAACATACAAAACAGAGGATGAAATTAAAACAGCAAAGTTATTAACTGCCGAACAGTTAACTGCCGAGCAGCTTCCAAGCAACACTACAGCCGTATATAAAGCAAAATGGGCAGAATCCGAAAACGGAAAAGCTATTACATTGGTATATGAAAGAAACGGCAAAATTATCAGCATTGAAAATTTAACAGTTGTTGTTGCAATCAATGATAATGATGTTTACAGTAAAGTCAGCTTATTGAATGCAAATGGAGATACTGTAAAAAGTGAATATGTGAGAGAAGCAAATGCTGAGGTTAACTTTACAGTATCAAAATCAAGCTATGATGAAAGTGCCGATTACTATTTATCTATAGTAAAAAATACTTCATTAAATGAAAATATTACGGTAAGCGCATATGATGGTTTATATAATACTGCCGAAGAGCTTAGCAATGTTCAAAAATTAAATATGGAACCGATAGCAGAAAGCTCTAGCTTGGGATATAAAATAAAGCTTTCTGACTTTGAAAACGGAAAAGTCGTTACATTGGCGTATGAAAGAGAAGGCAAGATTATCAAGATTGAAAGCTTTACACTTACAATCACAATTTATGATGATTTCAGTTTTGGCTATCTTTCTTTATATGATCAAAATAGCATCAGCAGCACTTATCCACATTCTTTAGCTACATCAGATATCAGATCTGACGGCGAAACAAATAAGGTTCAATTTACAGTAAAGAAATCAGTATATGACAAAAATGCCGAATATTATGTAACTGTAAATAGTGGAAAAGCACCGGCTGATGCTGAATTAAATGTTTATGACGGCACAATTACTTCTCCCGAAGAAATAAGCAGCGCAAGCAAATTAAATACAGAAAAGCTTTCCGATTATTCCGATTATAAGGTTTCTAAAATAAATGCTTCAGAGCTTGAAACCGGGAAAGCCATTACGCTTACATACGAAAAAGACGGCAAGGTTATAAAAATTGAAAATGTTACACTTTTGGTTAATATGGAAGATGATCTCTATATTACAGGATATCATTTATATGATTCAGAAGGAGATTGGTCATCATATGCTGAATATGCTCCAATTTTTACAGTGCCTAATGTAAAATATGGTAAAGATTATGATTACTATTTATCTTTATCTTTAAGTAATTCTTTAAGTAATTCTTCATCTATTATTGATGCAAGTGTTTATGAAGGTACTTATACCAACGCTGAAGAGCTTTCAGCTGCACAAGAATTGCCTTTTGTTTCAGATGATTCTGTTTTTGTTTCAGGTTATAAGGCAAAATGGGCAGAATCTGAAGAAGGAAAAGCTATTACACTGGCTTTTAAAAGAAATAACGAAATTATTGACATTGAAAATTTAACTGTCATTCTTAAAAGAAATGAAAGCGGAAGTGTTTCACCAAATTATTTTCTTAAATCTGTAAATTCAAAAATAGCAGCAACTAAAGATAAAGATGCTCCTGAAAGCGGAAAAGATTCCATTTTAAAAGAAATAAACTACACACTTAGCGATGGTTTCCTTGAAAACGATGAGTACTATTTTTCTATGAATTATACAGGAAATATTTATGATAAATGGGAAACATCAGTTACAAAGGCTGTTATAGGGCTTTACGATTCACTTGAAACTGCATCTGAAAGTGAAGATATAAAAGATGATTTGTTTGGAGCTGGTTACAAAGCAAATTACAGTGATGGTGTGGAATTTACTATATTTTACGACAATAAAGTTGCAAGATATAGAGTCAAAGTACAAGAAAGCGAATATAACTATGCTGATGATGAGATGGCTAGCGAAAGTGATATCGAAAAGTATTTTGACTACAACTTATTGATACCTGGCGCTTCAGCGGATAGATTCTTTGATGTTAAGGCATTGAGAAAGGATTCCGGTTTGCCGGGCGGATATGAAGCTCTTGACGCATATAGGCTGCCATATGAACATGATAATTATAATGGTTATGGCTATCAGACACTTTTCGTTAACGATGTTAATGCAGATTTGTCAAATATAATTCCTTTTGTATCCATAAGCAAATATGTAACCGTATATAACAACGGCGTACAATTGGAAACAGATAAGGACAGACAGAGTCAGAACCTGCCGGCACAAGATTTTACAAACAGATCTGCCGAGTATCAAGTTGTTGCTGAAAATCATATTGGTCAGAGAAATTATTATGTTTCCGTTGTTAAAAAGGAAAATGGTCCAAAGCTTTTTGTAAATGGCCCTGACAAACGTGAAATTATGATGGGCTTAAGCAAAGATGACTTTGGATATAAGGATTATCACGATATTTTTATTGCCAATATCGGTGATGAACCTCTTACAAACATTAAGGTAACACTTAAAAATGCTCAAAATGTTAAATTGGACGATTATTGGACTATAGGCGGCGCCGGAAACGATACTCTTGCCGCATTTGATGAAACCTCCCACAAAGAAATAGGGGCTGACGGTTCAGAAAATGAAGTTGACGGTTTATATAATATCGGAAAAATCAGGCTTGTTCCTGATGGCGATGGATTGGTAAGCGGTACTCTTGTAATTGAGGCCGATGACGGCAACGGAGGAAAGCAAACAAAAACTATTGAGCTTGTACCTCCTGAAAGCCCTAAGATCATAACTGATGAAGCTTTGGAAGGCACACAGTATGTTCTTTATTCTTCAATAATCAGTACAAATAATATGTATGATGCTATGGGAAATGAAGTTACATTTGACAGACGTCCTGTCAGAGGAAGACTTCCCGAAGGTTTGGCATTATATCCAAGCGGTGAAATCTATGGTGTTCCAAAAGAATCAGGAACATTTAGATTTGTTGCAAAAGCAAACAACAGCTACAATGGTTTTGTAAGTGATGAAAAAGAAATTACAATCACAATAAAGGATAATTCCGATGAAAATGTAAAAGCTGAAGAAGAGAAAGATCCGGATTCAGCTATAATCACTTACCTTGGCGACAGCAACAGAACATTTGATGTAAGCAGCGGAGAAGTAGATGAGAATCTGGTTTTGGAATTTGAATATCCTTATTTAGGTAATGAAGATAAATTTGTTGGCGTTTGGATTGATGGCGAAAGAATAGAGGATATGGATTACATCATAGAAGATGGAAGCAGTAAAATTACTCTTGCAAGCCAGACAATTACAAACCAATATAATGGTACACATACAATTACCACAGGATATCATGACAAAAAAGAAAGTACCATTAAAAAGACAGCTCAGAACTTCAAAGTAAAGGGCGGAGTTGACAGACCTTCAAACAACGGCTCAGGCGGCGGCTCAGGCAGCTCAGGCGGTTCTGGAGGCGGAGGAGGCGGCTCCTCAAGCAAAAAGTCTTCTTCAACATATACAGTATCATTTGATTCAAATGGCGGTTCTGATACAGCCGCTTCAAAGGTTGTTAAAAATTCTAAAATGTCATGGCTCGCAACTCCGTCAAAGCCGGGCTATGAATTTGCAGGCTGGTATACAGATGCAGAATTGACAAAGCCATTTGATAAAGATTCAACAACAGTAACAAAAGATATGAAGCTTTATGCAAAGTGGCAGCCTATTAAGTGTACAATTTGGTTTAATTCAAATGGCGGAACTTCTGTAGATTCTATAGAAGCTCAGGGAGATACAACGGTTTCAAATATTCCGGTTCCTACAAGAGAAAACTATAAATTTGCAGGCTGGTATACAGATGAAGCTCTTACAAATCCATTTGATGAAAACGCAAAGATAGTATCAAATATGACACTTTATGCTAAATGGGATTTGATTATCCCTGATGAAGCACCTGAGAGTGCAAAAGGATTTTCTGATATTGATGAAAATGCTTGGTATTATTCAGATGTAGATTGGGCATATAGCAAAAATCTTATGGTAGGTTACAATAACGCTGTATTTGCTCCAAAAGATGCAATTTCAGCAAGCAATATTGTTACTGTTTTGGCAAAATTGTCAAATGACGATTTGTCACAGTACAACAACAGCGCAGCTGTTGGCAATATACAGGAAAATGTTTGGTATACGCCATATGCAAAATGGGCAAGCAATGCAAATATTATTGATGCTGCTCAATTTAATTCTGACAGCAAAATTTCACGTGAAGATATTGCAGTAATGCTTGTTAAGTTTTTGGATTACAGTAAAGCAGAGTATAATGTTTCAAGTGATGATATTGATTTTGCAGATAGCAGCGCTATTTCTGATAACGCTAAGGATGCTGTCAAAACATTATTTAAGCTTGGAATCCTTGCAGGACGAGGAAATAATGTAATTGATCCTAAAAGCTCTATAACTCGTGCAGAATTTGCAGCTTTACTCCATAGAATGGAGAAGCTCGGTTAACTAACAAAAGCAAATTATCATTAGCTTTGCGATATTGTTTTATGATGTATCAAAAATAGTGTAACAAAAATGAGTCCATTTTGTTTTTTAAATAAAATGGACTCATTCTATTGATTAAGTAAGAAATATTCCTTTAAAAAATAAAAGAGGTGATTTTATGAAAAAAATTTTTATAACAATATTCAGTATATTTTTTATTGTGATTTTTAATGTTAATATATTTGCAGCAGATCCCAGAATAACAATAAGTCTTTATGATTTTACTCCTGAGGAGTCAATAAGTGTATATTATGGTGATGATGATGAGCATATTTACCCAGACAGAAGATCATTTGTTATTTTGATGATAAACGGTGATATTATTTCAGATGCTGCTTTAAATAAAGATGGGCGTGCACTTGTGCCTGTAAGGGTTATAAGTGAAAAATTGGGGGCAAATGTTGAGTGGAATCCTGATGAAAGAAGCATTTATATAAATCAGGGCGGTAATGACATAAAAATGTTTGTTGGCAGCAATGTTTTATATTTAAACGGTGAGGAAATAGATATAGATGTTCCTCCTCAAATAATAAATTCAATTACATATGTTCCATTAAGATTTATAGGGGAAACTTTTGGTGCTAATGTAGGTTATGAATTTATTAAGGGCTTTCCTGTTGCTTGGGTTTTGAACAGAACGGATGAAATAAAAATAAGTGAGGAAGAGGCGATTAAAATAGCAGAAGATGTTTATTTTAATAAATTTCTTCCAAGTATATATAATAATAAAATTACACCTGATAATTATTCAGAAAAATTCAGTTCTTATCCTGAATTAGCTTATGATATAAAAGCTGTATCAGATTTTGGGGAATATTATTATATAACATATATTAAAGATAGCGATATTAATGGTATTCTTGTTGATAAATATGACGGAAGTTATCATTCTGTAAGTTCATTTTCAGAAAGGTTATTAGATATACTTAATGGTGACGATTTTGGAAATTTGGATTGTATTTATAATTTATTACGGAGCTTAAATTAATGCCGACAAAGAATAATAAATATATAGGGCAGTTTTTACCCTATATAGCCCTACAAAAATCAAAAATTTAAGCCCTTACGCCCAAAATAATATCATATATTTCACTTGGTTCGCTTACTATGATATCTGCTCCGTTTTTTATAAGCTCGTCTTTTTGCCTAAATCCCCATAAAACGCCGACAGTAAGCATCTCGGCATTTTTGCCCGTTAACATATCAACATTCGTATCTCCCGCATAAACGCACTGAGATACCGAAACGCCGAGCTTATCGGCAATAAGCCTTGCGCCCTGCGCAGAAGGCTTTTTTTCTCTGTCTTCGGAATGACCCAGAACAATATCTATAAGCTCATTGCCGAATAAACTGTTTACAACATCTACTGTTCTTTCATGCGGCTTGTTTGAAAGGACAGCCGTTTTAATTTTGCTTTGCTTAAGATTATTTAGAAGTTCTTCAATTCCGTCATATGCCTTAACATTATAAAGACAGCCTGTTTTAAAAAGCTCTTTGTATTTTTCATATACTCTTTTAAAATATTCAAGCTTTTCATCTCCTGCCGCTTTAAGGCAGCGCATTATAAGAGTATCGGCTCCATCTCCGACAAAATTTTTATATCTTTGAAGCTCAAAGCTGTTAAAGCCAAAGGCATTAAGAGCCATGTTTGCGCAATGAGCTATACTTTCTAAGGAATTTGCCAAGGTTCCGTCCAAATCAAATATAACCGCTTTGTATGCTGTATCCATAAGTACAATCCTCCGTATTTTTGGGATATTTATAGCTTTGCCTTAAGATCTTTTATTTTTCTTTCAATATTAACATCTCCTATAAGGCTGAAAACTATATTATAACAGTATTCCGCAGCTTCCTTTTCTCCCATATCCCTTGCATTGTTCCCGACGCCGACAGCCGTTTTTATTATCTGAGGATTTGGCCCAAGCATGATATTTTTTTCTTCAAAGTTTTTTTTAATCCTCTGTGCACTTGGCTTTTTTAGTTTGCCGCCGATTTTTTCTTTAATTTTGTAAAGAGCCTCTATGCTTTTGGGGCTTTCTTGGTATTGATCGGAGAAAACATAAAGGCAGACAGCAGTTTCATAATCTTCTTTTTCTGTATAATAAAAGCCTAAGTTCCTATAGCAGCGGGAAAGATTATGCCTGTCGTAAACATATTTAAAACATTCTTGAGTAAGCTCATACATTTTATCAAGATTATTTTCTATTTTGTAAATTTCAGCCAAATCCAAAATGCACGGCACACTTACAGGGTTCCAATAGAGAGCATTTTCAAGAGCAAGCTTTGCTTTATCATTTTTTCCCTGTTTAAAAAGGGCATAGGCATAAAGCTTATAAAAAAGATTAAAATCAAACGGCGTAGGTCTTACAGGAACGCCTTTATTATAAATTTCGGTATAAACGCAAAGCTCAAAAAATGTATTCAGGCTAAGATAAACGCAGTCATTTCTATTTTGCTCCTGTTTTCTTATGTTTTTAATTTCTTCGTTTAATATTATTTGAGCATTTACATATTGTTCATTTTTTATCATTTCATATGCTTCATCGAGAATATCCTTTTTGTTGTCTTGGGGGCATAAAACAAAACTAAAAGCCGCCTTTTCGTTATCAGGAAGACAATTGTATATTAAAACTCCTATTTCTCTTGATATTTCATCAAAGTTTGGATGCTCTTTATATTTAAAAAATTCGCTCGTTAAATATTCTATATCCTTTTTGGGATCTCCCGTAAGGGCTGATTTAATTTTTTTTGTTATTTCGAAAGTCATAATTTTTAAATCCTTTCATAAAAAACCGCTTTAAAGCTGTTAATCATCACTTTCATCAAAGAGCGCTTTGGCAAAGCCATGAGGATCAAACGGCTGAAGATCATCTATACCCTCTCCAACGCCTATAAATCTTACAGGTATATTAAGCTCATTTTTTATTGATATAACAACGCCGCCTTTGGCTGTGCCGTCAAGCTTTGTTAATATTATACCCGTTATATCGGCAACTTCTTTAAAAAGCTTTGCCTGCTGAAGCGCATTCTGTCCGGTGGCTGCGTCCAATACAAGGAAAACCTCAATATGTGCGTTTTCATACTGATTTGAAATTATTTTTGAAATTTTCTTAAGCTCCTGCATAAGATTTTTTTTATTGTGCAGTCTGCCTGCGGTATCGCATATAAGAATATCTGTTTTTCTTGCCTTTGCCGCCTGAACGGCATCGAAAACAACCGCCGCTGGGTCAGAATTTTCCTGATGTTTTATAACATTAACACCGTTTCTTTGTCCCCATATTTCAAGCTGATCTATAGCGGCGGCTCTAAAGGTATCCGCCGCTGCTAAAAGAACAGAGCGACCTTCGTTTTTGTAGATGTTTGTAAGCTTGCCTATTGTAGTTGTTTTTCCAACTCCGTTTACGCCTATTACCAATATTACCGATGGATTGGGAAGAGTTAATTCTTGGGTTTCCTCTTCAAGCATATCGGATATTATTTTGATTATTGCATTTTTTACTTCTTCCGCATTGTGAAGTTTTTCTTTTTTAACATATTCTCTTAGATTGTCGATAATGGCTGAGCTTGTCTGAACGCCGAGATCCGCCATAATAAGAGCCTCCTCAAGGCTTTCGTAAAGCTCTTCATCTATGGAGGAAAATCCCTTTAAAACCTGTTCAACACTGCTCATTATGCCAGCTCTTGTTTTTGCAAGCCCTTTTTTTATTTTAGAGAATAACCCCTGTTTATTATCATCTGTTTGAGTTTTAATTTCATCAGGCTTATCGGATTTTAAATCAGGCTCGGCATCAATGGCAGCATCTTCTGTATTGTTTTGAGCCTCTTTTTCGATGATTTTTTCATACTCGTCAATATTTTCATTATTTTGATTATTTTTATTATTCTTTAACCAGTTGATAATTCCCATTTTATACTCCTTTTCATATAGTTAATTAGGTAAGCTTAACAGAAATAATTTTGGATACTCCTTGTTCCTGCATAGTTACGCCGTATAATACGTTGGCATCTTCCATAGTTCCTGTTTTGTGGGTGATGACGATAAACTGATTTTTATCGGAAATTTTTTTAAGATAATTTGAATATCTTATAACATTTGCATCGTCAAGAGCAGCATCTGTTTCATCAAGTATACAAAACGGCGACGGCTTCATTTTAAAAATTGCAAAAAGCAGAGAAACTGCCGTAAGGGTTCTTTCACCTCCGGAAAGAAGAGATAAGCTTTGCAGCTTTTTGCCGGGAGGCCTTGCGGCTATTTCTATTCCGGATGTTAGGATATTATTTTCATCACTAAGCTTAAGCGTGGCTGATCCTCCGCCGAATATTTCCGAAAAAACAGCCGAAAAGTTTTTATTGATGGTATTAAACCTATCCATAAACTGAGCCTGCATATCCTCGGAAAGCTTTTTAATAATAATCTTTAAATCTTCGTCAGCCTTAATTATATCATCTCTTTGCTTAATATTAAAATCATACCTTTGTTTAATTTCCCTAAATTGTTCAATAGCGTCCGGATTAATGCTGCCAAGCTGATTAATGCTGCTTTTAAGCTCGGCTTCAGCCTTTTTAAGGCTGCTGTAATCCATTGAGCTTTTTTCAAATGTGCAGGCTTTGGCGTAGGTTATTTCATAATCCTCCCACATTGAGTCGCAAAGCCTTTGGCTTTTTGCTTCTATATTTTCAATTTTTCCCTCAAGACGTATTTTTTCACTGTTAAGCTTTCCTATTGTTTCGGTAAATTCTATTATTTTATTGTTTATTTCTTCAATATCTTTTTTTATAATATTTTTTTTTCGGTTAAGCTCGTCAAATTTTTCATTAAGCTCCTCTCCCATTTTTTTAAGATTGAGGATTTCATTTTCAAATCTTTCGGTTTCTTTAAGTTTAAATTCACATTGAGCATTTCTTTTTTCTATATCTTTTTTTAAATAATCCATATCGGCTTTAAATGTGTTGTTTTCGGATAAAATTCTTTTAATATCCGAATCAAAGCCATTTATTTCATACTGTAAAGAAGATATTTTAATTTTTAGGGAGTTTATTTTTTTAAGTTCTTCTTCTTTAAAATTTCTCTGGTTTTGTATTTCGTCCTGATAAATGCCAAGCGCTGAGCTTAGGTCTTCAATTTCGGAGGAAAGCTTATCTGAAACAGCCTTATGCTTATTGGCATCAAGCGCAGCTTTGTTTAATTCTTCAGCAAACTGAAGCTGCTGCTTTTTAAGAGAGTCTATCTTTTCTTTAAGCTCATCGCAAGCTTTTTTTGCCTGTTGTATATCGGCGCTTTTTTCAGCTTTTTCGATGTTGGCTGCATAAAGCAGTTTTTTTGTTTCTTCTATTTCATAATTGGTTTTGTTGTAATTATTTTGCAAAATGGATATTGATTTTTCAATTTCAAAAATTTCTTTGTTTTTTTCGTCAATGGCGATCTCAAGCTGCTTAAGCTCTCTTGTTCTCGAAAAAATACTTCCGGATTTTTTAAAAATACTTCCTCCTGTCATAGATCCGCCGGGATTAAGAATTTCTCCCTGCAAAGTTACTATTTTGTAGGAATGATTGTATTTTGAGGCAATTTTAACTGCACAATCTATATCCGATGCCACAATAACCCTGCCCAAAAGATTAGACATTATTCCTTTAAATTCATCGTCAAATGATATAATTTCATCTGCTATTCCCAAAACTCCGTATTCATTTAAAATTTTGTTTTTAACTTCACCCAATGATTTAGCTTTAACCGACGTTTTGGGCAAAAATGTTGCTCTTCCTTTTTTATTAAGCTTTAAATAGCTTATGCACTTTTTTGCACATTCTTCATCTTCTGTTATGATATTGTTTAAAGCGGCGCCAAGTGCTGTTTCTACAGCGGTTTCAAATTTTTCTTCAACTCTTATTAATTCTCCTACCGCTCCTCTTACAGCTTTAAAATCGGGGTTTGTATCCTTTTGTTTAAGTATTGCCTTAACCGAATTTGTATATCCGTCGTAGTCTTTTTCAAGCTCTGAAAGTATTTTATGTTTTGATTTGCTTTCGTTAAGCATAAGCATACTGTTTTCGTGTTTATGATTTATGTCGCTTAAATCAGAGCTTATTTTATCGGCTGAGTTTGTAAGGATTTCAATTTTTTTTTCGATATCGTATTCTTTTTTTAAGATATCGTCCATAAGATTTTGGCAAGCCTTTAAATGTATTGTTTTTTCATTAAGTCGGCTTTCATAAATATAAAGTTCTTCTTTTGCCGTAACGCTTTGTTCTTTAAGCCCGGCGAGCCTTGTTTCGGATAAGGCAGCCTGAGATGCAGCCTCGGAAGAGATTTTCATTTTTTCTACTATATCAAAATTATATTTTTTAATAAGCTCCTCCTTTTGGGAAAGCATTGAATTAATTTTTTCAAAATTTTCATTCAATTTGTCAAGCTCTGTTTTTTTTGCGTCAAGCTCAAGTTTTGCCGCCTGAAGTTTTGAGTTTATAAGCTTTGAATTTGAGTTGTTTTTTTCAAACTCTTTGGCTTTTTTTTCTATTTCTGATTTGTTTCTTTTTATATCGTTTTTGATATGTTCAATTTCATTGCCGATAAGTTTTATGTCGTTATTTTTTTGCTCTGTTGTTAAACGAAGCTCAGAGGTTTGGGCTGAGGTTTGTTCTATAATTTTTTCGGTCTGCTCAAGCTGAATTTTAAGACTGTTTTTTTTATTTTCATTTTCTGTGCAAAGCAGATTTTCATCTTTTATCTGAGTATCGACAATAGCTATATTTTTGCTTATTTTATCGGCTTCATTTTCAAATTTTTTATATTCCTCTGTAAATATGCTAATTCTTATGCTTTTTAAATTTTCTGAAAGCTCAAGATATTTTTTTGTTTTTTCAGCCTGTTTTTGCATAGGAGCTATTCTCTGCTCAAGCTCTGCTATAATATCATTTGTTCTTGTAAGGTTTTTTCTTGTTTCTTCAAGCTTATTTTCCGCCTGAAGCTTTCTGTTTTTAAATTTTACAACCCCGGCGGCTTCTTCAAAAAGCAGACGTCTGTCATCGGATTTTGAGCTTAAAACGGCATCTATCCTGCCTTGCCCTATAATTGAATAACCATCTCTGCCAATTCCGGTATCCATAAAAAGTTCATGGATGTCTTTAAGGCGACAACTGCTTCCGTTTATAAAATATCCGCTTTCTCCCGAACGGTATACACGCCTGGTAACAGTCAGTTCATTATAATCTATATTAAGTTTTTTATCACTGTTGTCTATTATCATGGAAACTTCGGCAAAGCCTAACGCTTTTCTGTTTTCGGTCCCCGAAAATATAACGTCTTCCATTTTTTCGCCCCTGAGAGTTTTTGCGCTTTGTTCGCCCAAAACCCATCTTAGGGCGTCGGATATATTGCTTTTTCCGCTTCCGTTTGGGCCGACAACGGCAGTTATTCCCTCCTTAAACTCAAGCTTAACTTTTTCGGGAAAGGACTTAAAGCCCTGTAATTCCAAGCATTTTAAAAACATATTAACTCTCCTGAAGCTTATATTTTTATATCTTGAAGCTGAGCAGGGCTTGCAGCGCCTGCACAGCGGCAAATTTTTATCTTATTTTGGAAATTCGCAATCTTAGTATACCACTGTAAATTAATTATGTAAATATAAAGTATAAATGATATCAGCAATCTGTCTGCTCTGTGCGCTCATAAGCGACAGTAAGTAACCTCAGCCTAAAAGGTGATAATTTATCTGTCGGTTAATTTTTGTCTTTATAAAATTTTATCAAAGACTATTTTCAAAAAATTGATTTCTATGCAAAAAATCGGTTAATCATTGTAATTAAATTGTTTTTTTGGTATAATATATATTAATATTTAGGATCGCTTCAAATACAGCAGTATTTGGTCGAAAAATGTTTTTCGCGTTAATCGGTTGTATTTGTTATTATTATAAAAATTTTAAGGAGATGATTTTTTTGTTGGTTCAAGTAAAAGAGCTTTACAGAAACGTTGATAAATATGCAAATAAAGAGGTTTCTGTAAGCGGATGGGTTCGTACCCTGAGAAGCTCTAAGGCTTTCGGCTTTATAGAAATTAATGACGGCAGCTTTTTTAAAAGTGTGCAGACAGTTTTTGAAGAAAATCTTGAAAATTTTAATGAAATAACAAAATTTGGCGTTGGGACAAGCCTTAATATAACGGGAAAGCTTGTATTAACTCCGGAAAACAAACAGCCGTTTGAAATTAAGGCTGAAAAAATAGAGCTTGAGGGCAGTTGTCCGCCCGATTATCCTCTGCAAAAAAAGAGGCATAGCTTTGAATATCTCAGGACAATAGCACATCTAAGACCAAGAACAAATACATTTGCGGCTGTTTTTAGAGTACGTTCGTTGGCTGCTTATGCAATCCATAAATTTTTTAACGAAAGAAATTTTGTATATGTTCACACCCCTATAATAACGGCAAGCGATTGTGAGGGCGCAGGAGAAATGTTTAAAGTTACGTCGTTTGATTTGGCAAATGTTCCCAAAAACGATAATGGCGAGGTGGACTATGGGCGTGATTTTTTTGCAAAAAGCGCTAATCTTACAGTAAGCGGTCAGCTTTCAGCAGAAACGTATGCCATGGCATTTAAAAATGTATATACATTTGGGCCTACTTTTAGGGCTGAAAATTCAAATACTCCAAGGCATGCGGCGGAATTTTGGATGATTGAGCCTGAAATAGCCTTTGCCGGGCTTGAGGAAGATATGAGCCTTGCGGAGGATATGCTTAAATTTATAATAAATTACGTTATGGAAAATGCTGCCGAAGAAATGAATTTCTTTAATTCTTTTGTTGATAAAGGGCTTCTGGAAAGGCTTGAGGGCGTGGCAAATTCCGAATTTGCCCATGTCAGCTATACCGAGGCTGTCGAAATACTCCAAAAAGCCGATGTTAAGTTTGAATATCCGGTTAAATGGGGCGTTGATCTGCAAACAGAGCATGAGAGATATTTAACAGAGCAGGTATTTAAAAGGCCTGTCTTTGTTACAGATTATCCAAAGGATATAAAAGCTTTTTATATGAGACTTAATGATGATAAAAAAACTGTTGCCGCTATGGATCTTCTTGTTCCCGGCGTAGGAGAAATTATAGGCGGAAGCCAAAGAGAAGAAAGGCTTGAGGTTTTAAAAAATAGAATAGCCGAATTGGGAATGAACGAAAGTGATTATAGTTGGTATCTTGATTTGAGAAAATTTGGAGGCACAAGGCACGCAGGCTTTGGGCTTGGCTTTGAGCGCTGTGTTATGTATATAACGGGAATGTCAAATATAAGAGATGTTATACCATATCCAAGAACCGCAAGAAATGCAGATTTTTAAATGTTTTTTGATAAGCAAAACAATAAAAGTATTATTTAAACAATACTAACTTAAACAAATAGCTTGCCGTTTTACGGCGAGCTTAATTTATTGATAAGAAAGCTCTGCTTTTTAGGCTTTGGCAAAAGCCGCCGAAATGAGTACGCAGCATAAGCAAAGTACAATTTAATTAAGAGAATAAACGTTTTATTTGATATTTTTTATATATAGAATTTGAGGTGATAACATGACTGTAAATGATATCAAAGAATTTTTTTCTCCTAAAATACCTGAAGATTTAAATAAAAAATACATATTTTCTCAAGTTATGAAAATAGCATGGCCGGCGCTTGTGGAGCTTACTCTTGTTCAGCTCTGCTCGGTTGTTGATACAATGATGGTTGGAAAGCTTGGGCCATCCGCTCTTGCGAGCGTAGGCTACTGCACTCAGCCGAAATTTTTGCTGCTTGCCGCATTTATAGCCCTAAGCTCAGGCTCAACGGCTCTTATCGCACGCTTCAAAGGCGCCGGAGAAAAGGAAAATGCAAATATTGCCCTTACTCAAAGCATAATATTATCGTTTATTCTTTCGGTGATTCTGTCTGTAATAGGCTTTATTTTTTCCAGGGATATGATTTTATTTATGGGGGCGGAAAACGAAAAAACAATATCCGATGCCGTGGCATATATGCAGATACAAATGCTTGGTTTTGCATTTAATGCCATTACGCTGGCAATAACAGCCGGATTGAGGGGCATAGGCAAAACAAAGGTAAGTATGTATTATAACCTTGCCGCAAATGTATTTAATGTTATATTCAATTATCTTTTAATCTACGGAAAGCATGGATTTCCCCAAATGGGAGTTGCAGGCGCATCTCTTGCAACCGTAATAGGTCAATGTCTTGCTTTCGTAATGGCTGTTTTTGTTATACTTAATAAAAATGCTTATTTGCATATTAATATTAAGGATTTATTAAAAATCAACTTCTCTATGTGGAAAAGAATATTAAACATTGGCATACCGGCTATGTTTGAACAAATTTCACTTAGAGTTGGGCTTATCATTTATACTCTTACCGTAACAAGTCTTGGAGAAACTCTTTATGCAGCTCATCAGATAGGTCTTAGTATTATGAGCATATCCTTTATGAACGGACAAGCCTTTGGAATTGCCGCCGCAAGCCTTTTGGGTCAAAGCATGGGAAAAAAGAGAATAGACAGAGGAAAGGCATTTACTTTTGAATGTCGAAAACTGGGCATGATTGTTTCATTAATGCTCAGTCTTGTTTTTGTATTTTTTAGAACGCCGATATCCGCTTTGTTTGTATCGGATGAAGTTGTTTTGAGAGAAAGCGGAAAAATTATGATTATAATAGCCCTTAATCAGCCTATACAGGCAAGCCAGCTTATATTAAGCGGAGCGCTGAGAGGAGCCGGAGATACAAGAACGGTTGCTCTTGCAACCCTGGTATGTATGCTGTTTATAAGACCTATGCTAAGTATAATTGCCGTAAAATTTTTAGGCTTAAGCCTTATAGGAGCATGGTCAGCGGTTATTATAGATCAAGTTATAAGAAGTATTATAACATATGTAAGATTTGCCGGAGGAAAATGGCAAAAAATTATTGTATAGGCGAATATTGTAAAAGCAAATTATATTATGTGTAATTTTAAAACATAAAAATTTCAAATTTTTAAATTATTTGAAATTTATGTTGTTTATACTTCATATAAATGTTATAATATTTTTAGTTTGTATTATAAGAGGGTTGGGATAAAATGGTTAACAATGAAAAGCAGACTTCAGCAGCATTTAAAACATCAATAAAAATGCCGGCATTGATTGCGGCTGCAGTTTTTGCGGTTTTGGCTGTATGCTATGGAGGCGTTGCTTTGTTTTTAAACAATAAATTCTGCATAGGAACAGTTATCAATAATATAAACTGCTCTGCAAAAACAGTTGAAGAGGCTGAGGGGCTTATTTCTCAAATGGCTGATAATTACGCCTTAACAATAGAGGAGAGAAACGATAAAACGGAAACTATATCTTCCGACGAAATTGGTCTTAAAATAGATGTAAATGACAGCCTTAATAAAATTTTGGATTCTCAAAAATCTTATAAATGGGGCATTTATCTTCTTAAAGATAACAGTAACGATGCTGAATTTAAAATTTCATATGACGAAGAAAAATTTAACCAAAAGCTGAATTCTTTGGATTGTCTTAACGCTCAGCTTATGGCAGCGCCGGTAAATGCCGATGTTAAATACAATGAAGAAAGCAAAAGTTTTGAAATTACAAAAGAAGATAACGGAACTACAGTTAAAAGCGATGAAGTAAAGGAAGCAATAAAAAATTCCATTGAAAATTTTGATAATGCTCTTAATCTTGAAAAAGCCGAGCTTTATACAAATGCCGAAATAAAATCTGATGATGAAAGGCTTTTAAGATCGAAAGATGCTATGAATAAATATGCCTTGGTCACTATTACTTATAATTTTGGCGATAAAACCGAAGTTGTAAATCATGAAAAAATTAAGGATTGGCTGATAGTTGACGATAAAGGCGAAGTAAGCTTTGATAAAGAAAAGGTTGACGATTTTGTTCAGTATTTGGCAAAAACCTACAATACCTTTGGAAAAACAAGAAGCTTTAAAACAAGTTACGGAAGCGTTGTAGAGGTTGCCGGCGGAGATTACGGCTGGTGGCTTAACAAGGCGGCTGAAAGCGATTCGCTTATTGCCGCCATAAAGGAATGCAAGGATATAGTTAAACAGCCCGTTTATCTTCAGACGGCAAATAACTACAGCGATAATGACATAGGCAATACATATGCCGAGGTAAACCTTGGCACACAGCATATGTATTTTTACAAAGACGGCAAAAAAGTTTTTGAATCGGATTTTGTATCCGGCAGACCGTCTACAAATCATGCTACGCCGCTCGGTACATATTCCGTTACATATAAAGAGCTTGATGCAACGCTTAGAGGGGCAAATTATGCAACGCCCGTTAAATATTGGATGCCGTTTAATTATGATGTGGGTTTTCATGACGCCCCATGGCAGTCTGCTTTCGGCGGAAAAAGATATCTTACTCATGGTTCTCACGGATGCATAAATCTTCCTTCCGAAGCCGCAAAAACGCTTTATTCTTATATTTCAAAGGGCGATGCCGTTGTTGTTTATAATTACGTTCCGTAAAAATAAAAAAACTTATTCGGCGGCCTTAAAACTATTAAATTTAATATGTTGACAGCCTTAGACGGAGCTTATACCTTAAGTCCGTCTATTTTTTTGTTTGCTTGATAAAAATTTTCGTAATATTTGTTAAAAGCTTAAGAATAAAATCCTTTTTTTTGAGCCTAATTTAATAGTCGGCTTGAACAAAATTATTTTCTTTTGTTAAAATTACTAATTTTTTATAAAAAAACTCTTCCCTTTTATTTAATTTTTTGTTATAATGTTCTCAAGAGTAGAAAAAACGGATTTGGTTATTTTTAAAAACTATAAAAAATCCAATCCGCTTCGTTTTTAAATTTATTTTTGGCATATTTGCAAAATAAATTTATACAATATGACCTATTACCCTATAAAGGAGGATTTTTATGAAAAAGAATATCATTTTAAAAGCAGCTACTGTTGCAGTTGCTTTAATGATGGCTTCAAGCTTTCTGACTGCCTGCGGAAGCGAACAGGGCGCAGCGGCAATTAATGATTTGCCTCTTGATGATACCTGCGTTGACGGAGTCGCAAAGCCTGAAAAAATCATTATGATGGTTGATACCTTTATGAAGGTTGAAAACCGTGAAGTAGGCGGAAAAGATGTTGTTTGTGAGGAATACAAAAAG
Organism: uncultured Clostridia bacterium; assembly: GCA_947630475.1. Classification (GTDB taxonomy): domain Bacteria; phylum Bacillota; class Clostridia; order Lachnospirales; family CAG-274; genus CANRHR01. The sequence goes on from CANRHR010000002.1 coordinate 83,441, forward strand.
AAAACAGGCATAGATCTTGAAATCGAGATGCCTTCTCACAACCAATATTATGAAAAAGTAAACCTTTCTTTTGCAAGCGGAAATGTTCCGAATGTTATAGAGCTTGGTTCAACTTATTATCCGAATTACTCAGCATACGGCGCTTTATGGGATATGACAGATGCATATGAATCATCAACGGCACCTATGAAAAGCATTATTGATGAACAGTTTGTTGATGCTTTGAGAATTGGAGATGAAGGCAACAAGAGGCTCTATGGCTTCCCGATGGCAAGAGGAAACGGAACAATTACTTATGTAAGAGGAGATTGGATGAAAGAACTTGGTATATCCGATCCTAAAAATTATGACGATTTTATCAATATGCTTGAAAAATTCAAGACAATTGAAGATTGCTATGCGCCATTAACGGTAGCAGGCTTTATAAACAGCGAATCTCCTTATAACCAATATTTAAAGGAATTTTACTGGGATGCAGATCCTCACTTCTACTATGACGATAATGAGAAAAAATATGTTGACGGTATGAGCCAGCCCGCTATGAAAGATGCATTGAAAAGATTAAGAGATGCATACGAAAAAGGCCTTATTGACAGACAGGCGGTTACAAATTCAACTGCAGACTGCCGAAATAAATTTAATACAGGCCATGCAGGCTGCTTTAACTATTGGGCAGGAGCATGGAACAAGACTCTTGAGCAGAATATGTCAAATCTTACCAAAAAAGGAAATGAAGATGTTGTAAAGCCTCTCGCTCCTATTGTGGAAACACAGTATGTTGAAAGACCGCCTACAGCTATGTCTATAACCTCAAAGACAAAAAATCCTTTGGGCGTTTATAAATATCTTATAGAGTATTCTCATGACGGCGGCGAAGGACAGATGCTCTTTACTCATGGTGTTGAGGGAGAAAACAACGGAAAAGAAAAGACAGGACATTGGAAAAATGAAAACGGCAAAATTGTAGCTCTTCCATATTTCTCATCAGAGAATCTTGTTGAGAAGGTTTATTATTCACCGGAGCTTACAATAACAGAGTGGAACGATCCTATTGAGGCAGATCATGAGGTTGTAAACTCAAGCAAGATATTCAGAGAAAATTCTTATATGGTTCCTGTTCCTAAGACATCAGATGAAATGTCAGATGCTCTTCCGGAGCTTGATACGGTAAGAAAAGAAGTTATTTCAAAAATTGTTACCGGCGTTACTGGTATCGATGACGGAATAAAAGAATATGAAACAAGAGCCGCAGAAGAAATTGAGATTATATTAAATGCATTAAACAGCTAATAGGCTAAAAAATTAAGAAAGGGTGGTTGTCGAATGGCAAATACAGCTAAATCAGGCGCCATGAGTGATAAAAACAAAACCAGCGCCAGAATAATAAGATATAGTCCGTTTTATGTTATGTTTACACCTGTTTTGATTATTTTGATCTTATTTTACTATCTTCCTATATTAGGTCTTAGATGGTCTTTGTATAAGTTCAACCCGTTTATTCCGGAGCCTGTTTATATCGGCTTTGAAAACTTTATGACATTGTTTAAATCCGCACGTTTCTGGGCGGCTTTCAGCAATACTTTGGTACTTAGTATAGTAAACCTTTGTCTTTCTATGATTTTCTCTGTAGGCATTGCGCTTCTTATAAACGAGATAGGTCATGCATTGGCAAAGAAGTTTGTTCAGACTGTAATTTATCTTCCTCACTTCCTTTCATGGGTTGTTGTTGCCGGTATATTTGCTCTTATATTGTCAGTTGAAGGACAAACAGGCGGATTTGTAAACACAATTTTAATCAAGCTTCATTTGATTGATGAGCCTGTTTACTGGCTTACAGAAAAGAAAGCATGGAGATTGATATGGTATATTGCAAACCGTTGGAAAGAAACAGGCTGGGGTACTATTATATTCCTTGCAGCTGTTACCGGTATAAGCCCCGATCTTTATGAAGCGGCGGAAATCGACGGCGCAGGAAAGCTTAAGCAGGTTTGGTATATCACAATCCCAAGCCTTATGGAAACAATTCTTGTTGTATTCATTCTTAACCTTGCAAAGGTTATGAACGTTTTCGAATCTGTATTCGTTATGTACAATGAAATGGTTTACGATGTATCTGATGTTATCCAGACATATACATATCGTGTAGGTCTTCAGGGTGGTGCAAACTATGGTTATTCAACAGCCGTAGGTATATTTAAATCAGTTATATCTCTTATCTTAGTTTCAGCCGCTAACTATACAAGCGGTAAAATCCGTGGTAGAGGTATTATATAGAAAGGAGATATATGAAATATGAGACAGAAATTTAGTTTCAGAAAAGAATATAGAGGAAGAACTATATTTGTTATCTTAAATACTGTGTTTTTTATCTTCATTATGGCATGTATGCTTATTCCTGTAATTAAGGTTTTGGTTGACTCATTGGATGCCAATCCTGCTTATGGTATGAATTTTTGGCCAACTCAGTTTACTCTTGATGCTTATATAATTATTTTGTCAAAAACTGAATTGTATTTGCCGTTTTTGATTTCTATTCAAAATACTTTGCTGGGAACATTCGTAGGTCTTGCTATTGCTTGTATCGGCGCTTATATCCTTATTCAAAAGGAGATGCCCGGTGTTAGATTGTTCAGCTATATGTTTATGTTCACAATGATCTTTAACGGCGGTCTTCTTCCTACATACCTCGTTGTAAGAGATTTAGGATTGCTGAATACTTGCTGGTCAGTTGTTTTGACAATAGCAATGAACGTTTACAATCTCGTTCTTATGAGAAACTTCTTTGAGCAGATACCTGCCAGCTTATTTGAAGCGGCTGAAATAGACGGCTGCAGTCCGTTCGGTATATTCATTAAGATTGTACTTCCGCTTTCAAAACCGGCTTTGGCTTCAATCGGTCTTTTCTATGCCGTTGCTGCTTGGAGTGAATACTTCCATTATGTATTGTATATAACTGATAACAACAAATTTAACTTCCAAGTTAAATTACGTTCATTGATTTTGGATGGCGAGTCTTTATCAGGTGACTATGCAGTTAATGTTGAAACAATTAAAAATGCGTCTATCATAGTTGCTATACTTCCGTTTATGTTTATTTATCCATTCTGCCAGAGATACTTTATTTCAGGTGTAACAATGGGTGCTGTTAAGGAATAAGACGCTGGAAGAAAATAACTTCGTCGGCAGAGTTATGTGCTCTGTGGCGAAGTTATTCTTATAATTGACATTTTTTTATTAAATAAAGATTATAATAAACGTTTTTTATAACAGAGATAATAAAAATTTATTTTTAGATAAGGTTTTAAGCCATAGATTATAATTGATACAGCGGAGGTTAATTTTTATGGATAAAAAGGTTTTGGTTGTAGATAAAAACGGTGAAGGAGATTTTTTGACTGTTGCAGATGCTCTGTGTGCAGCGCCTATAAATGGAGGCTGTAAAATTTATATAAAAAACGGTGTTTATAAAGAAAAACTTATTGTTGATAAGCCCAATGTATTTATCGAGGGCGAAGATATAAAAAATACGATTTTAACATATGATGATGGGGCTTTTATGAAAGATGAAACAGGAGAAGCTATAGGTACATTTAAAACGGCTTCGCTTCATATATTGAGAAGCGCAGAGGGCTTTAGGGCGGAAAATTTAACTATTCAAAACAGTGCCGGAATGGGCGATGTTGTAGGTCAGGCAGTTGCGTTATATCTTGATTGTGATAAAGCAGTTATTAAAAATTGCCGCCTTTTGGCAAGACAGGATACTCTTTTGACTGCGCCGATGCATGAAGATACAGCAAAAGATCCTACGATATTAAATCGTCAGTTTTTTGAAAAATGCTATATTGAGGGTGATGTTGATTTTATATTCGGAGGGGCATCTGCCGTATTTAAAGATTGTGAAATTTTTTCACTCGACAGGGGCAAAGAGATAAACGGATATGTAACCGCTGCTTGTACTTCTGAAAAAATAAAATACGGATATGTTTTTGTAAACTGCAGACTTACGTCAAATGCAGGAGAAAAAACAGTATATCTTGGCAGACCTTGGCGAGAGTTTGCCAAAACAGTTTTTATTGAATGTGAGTTTGGCAAGCATATTTATGAAAGCGGATTCAGCGTTTGGAATGATACACAAAGACATAAAACCTGCTATTATGCACAATACAAATGTTTTGGTGACGGGGCTTGCGAGGATAAGGCTGTAGGCTGGTCACATATTTTAAATGATGAAGACGCTAAAGAATATACCTTAGAAAATATATTCGGCGATTGGATTCCGGAAAAATGATGATTAATTGAGTGATTAATTGAGGAGCGATTGTTTGATGGATTTTTCAATAAAGCAATTTTTATACGATAAATTTGACGAACAATATAGAAGCATTGGCTTTAGCTGCATCAGTATTGATGAGCATATGCGTTGGAAAGAAATGATTAAAAAAGAGCTTTCCGAGATTTCAGGAATCAATAAAATGAATGGCTGCCCTTTTGATGCGCAAATTGTTGAAAGTGAAAATTTTGATAGTTTTGTAAGAGAAAAAATAATCATAAATACTCAAAATAATATCAAAATGCCCGTTTATGTGTTAAGGCCTAAAACAGGCTGCAAAAAGGTTGTTTTGGCTCTGCATGGGCATGGTAGCAATGGCAAAAATTCTCTTGTCGGTATAGTTGACGATGCTTTGAAAGAAAGATTTGAGCATGTCAATTATAGTTATGCTTTAGATTTGGTTAAGATGGGATTTACAGTTTACGTTCCTGATTTATGCGGTGCGGGGGAAAGAAGAGAGGAAAAGGAATCCGGCTGTGAAAATGTTGATAAATCGTCTTGCAATAATTTAAATTTTGCTCTTATATCTCTAGGCTTAAGTCTTGTTGGGATTATAACTTACGACCTTATTCGTCTTTTAGATTATATACAAACTGATACAGGCTGCAAGAATGTATGTTGTGTTGGTTTTTCGGGAGGAGCTTTGTCTGCTCTGTGGCTTTCTGTGTTTGATGCAAGGGTAGATTTGACTGTTGCAAGCGGATATTTTCATGGATTTAGAGATTCGATACTTGAAAATAATCTTTGCGGCTGTAATTTTGTGCCTAAGCTATGGCAAAAATTGGATTGCGGTGATTTGGGCGCCGCTATTGCCCCAAGAAAACTTATTGTTGAAACCGGCAATAAAGACGAGCTTAACGGAAAAAGAAGGCTTGAAAATGTTTATCCCCAAATAGAAATTGTCAAAAAAGCATTTAAACTTTATAACAAAGAAGATAATTTTAATTTTATAATCTGTGACGGCGATCATAAATGGTATGGCTCTGCTTATGATTTAATAAAAAAATGGGGTGAAAATATTGATTGAAATTTATTTTGAGCGCCTTTCTAATTTTAAAAGAAAAGAGCCTGTAACCGTGGCTGTTCCGTTTAAAAAAGGATATCTTAAAGATGTTAATTTAATAAAAATAAGCGACGGACAAAATGATGTTGAAAGCCAAAGCTCTGTAACGGCAAGCTGGGATGACGGCTCTGTTAAATGGGCATTGATAAAGTTTTTTGCAGAGCTTGACGGTAAAAACGACAAAAAATATTTTTGCGATATTAACAAAAATGTTTCTGATGAAAAAAGCTGCATATCTGTTCTAAAAGAAGAGGATAAGCTTGTTATAGACAATGGCAGGCTTATGATTAAGCTTAATAATAATGGAAGTATTTTTAATTATATAAAAAATGATAAAGATGAGTATTTTCAAAATGATATAGTCGGTCCTATATTAAATGATAAATTTTGTGCCGTTATTACAGATGAGTTTAAAATTATTGAAAATGGGCCTGTTTCGCTTATTGTTGAGGCAAAAGGAAAACATTTTGACGATAAAGGCAGCTCTTTATTGGATTTTATAGTTAATATACAAATTTTTAAAGACTGCGATTGGATAAAATTCGATTATCGCATTATAAATAAAGAAAATGTCGACAGTATTTTGATTAACAGTTTGGAGTTTGTTATTAATAAAAGAGGTGAAAATAACAGACTTATTTCAGGAAAATCCAATTACAGAACGGCTTTCACAGAAGATAATGAAAAAATTTACAGCGAGATAAATGCACAAGACCTTATTTACGAGGCTAATGAGCATTTTCCGGAAGTTTTCTATGGTACGTTTTTTGGAGCCGTTTCGGGAAATAATGGCGGAATATGTGCTACTGTTTATCAGGCTCATCAAAATTTTCCCAAAGCATTTGATATTAATAAAAATAAGCTTAAAATACAACTCGTTCCTCAAAAAAGTGATATAAATATTAAGTATTACAGAGGTATGGTAAAAAATCATACAATTTATCTCCATTTTTACAAACCCAATACAGATAAAAATGAACTTAATTTAAGAAGCTTACAGTTTCAAATGCCTGATAGAGGTATGATTGACAGTGATGTTTACAAACAATCCGAGGTATTTCCAGATTTCTTCCTCGATGAATCCGAAAAGATATATACAATAGAAAATGCTTTAACCAAAAGAATGGATATGAGAGGAAAGGCATACGGTATTCTTCATTGGGGAGATTCTCCCGATATGCATTATACAGAGCAGGGAAGGGGAAACGGAAAACTTGTATGGACAAATAATGAGTATGATTTTCCTCATACTGCAATGCTTATGTATGCAAGGACCCCTGAAAGGCGTTATTTTGATTACATGTGTACTGCCGCAAGGCATTGGATGGATATAGATGTGTGCTGCTCAAGCGATGATGAACTTAGGCAAGGCGCTCAGATTATACACAGCGCAGATCATATAAGCGGAAAGGCAGAGATAAGCCATGAATGGGTTGAGGGGCTTTTTGATTACTACCATATGACGGGAGATAAGTTTGCTTATTATACGGCATTGGGAATAGGAGAAAATATTAAAAAGCAGCTTAAACTGCCAAAATATCACAAGGCGGGCGAAATTAACGCAAGAGAAACAGGCTGGGCGCTTAGGGCATTGGCGGCGCTTTATATAGAAACAAATGATGAAAAATGGCTTGATGAGGCAGAAAATATAGTTTCTCATTTTGAGATATGGGAGAAAAAATATGGAGGCTGGCTTGCTCCTTATACAGATCATGCTGTAATAAGAGTGCCTTTTATGATTTCTATTGCCGTTGGCAGTTTAATGAGGTATTATAATATTAAGCCTGACGATAAAATAAAATCTATGATTTTGAGAGCTGTCGAGGATATGGTTGATAATTGTCTTTTAAAAAACGGGCTGTTTTATTATAAAGAGCTTCCAAGCCTCAGAAGAATGGGAAACAATACCACTGTACTTGAAGCTTTGGTATGCGCTTACAATTTTACTGGGGATAAAAAATATTTAAAAGCAGGGCTTCAAACTTTTAGAAATTATATTTTTGAAAATATAGGCTCAAACTATGGCGCAGGCAAAAAGATTTTTGATGATGCGGTTGTAATTTTAGGGACAGGCCCGAAGGCTATTGCTCAAAGCTATTATCCGGTTGTAAGCTTTTATACCGCTGCCGTAAGGGCAGGCTTTAAGGATGAATTGATTAAAGACTGTTAACGGTTTTGCCGATCTTAATAAGTGTTAGCCGCTTAAGCAGGCTAGGATTTATCTGTTAGTTAAAATAACTCCCTTAACAGGGAGAAATAAATAAAAATCATAATAAGGAGGAAAGTTATGTCTATTTATAATATTGTTGATTTCGGTGCTGTGGGTGATGGAAAAACTTCCTGCACAAAGGCTATAAAAGACGCTGTTGAAAAGTGCAGCTTAAACGGAGGAGGAAAAATTTATGTTCCGGCGGGAACATTCCTTACAGGCGCTGTATTCTTAAAAAGCAATATGAATCTTTATCTCGAGGCCGGAGCAACTCTTCTGTTTTCAAACGATATAGATGAATATCCTGTCGTTACATCAAGATGGGAGGGTGTTAAAAGAGAGTGTTATGCATCTTGTATTAATGCAGATAACGAAGAAAATGTTACAATTTCAGGAAAAGGCACTATTGACGGACAGGGAGCTTTTTGGTGGAAAATTTTTAGGGCAAAAGAAAACAAATATCCAAGGCCTAAGCTGATAGCTCCATATAATTGTAAAAACGTAACTATTGAAGGCGTTACATTAACAAATTCTCCAAGCTGGACAATTAATACTATTTTATGCGATAATGTTACCGTGGATAAAGTTACAATAAGAAATCCATATGATTCACCCAATACAGACGGAATTGATCCGGAATCTTGCCGCAATATACATATTTCAAACTGCAATATAGATGTGGGCGATGACTGTATAGCGGTAAAAGCAGGAACCGAAGATACCGAAGACAGAGTTCCATGCACAAATATAACAATAACAAATTGTACCATGGTTCATGGTCACGGCGGGGTTGTGCTTGGAAGTGAAATGAGCGGAGATATTACAAATGTTACCATAAGCAACTGTGTGTTTGAGGGAACTGACAGAGGTATCCGCCTTAAATCCAGAAGAGGAAGAGGAGGAAAGGTTGAAGATATAAGGATAAATAATGTTGTTATGAATAAGGTTTTTTGTCCTTTTGTTGCCAACCTTTATTATTACTGCGGCCCTAAGGGTGATGATAAATATGTATGGGATAAAAATCCTTACCCTATAACAGAAGAAACACCTGCATTCAGGCGTCTTAATTTTGCAAATATAACCTGTAAGGATGTTTCTGCAAGCGCTGGATTTTTCTATGGGCTTGCCGAAATGTATGTTGAGGATGTAACCTTTGATAATGTTTATATATCTATGGCTGAAAATGCTGAGCCTCAGCTTCCGGCTATGGCGGCAGGTGTTGAGAAATGTACGCAAAAAGGTTTTTACATTGCCAACACAAGAGGTTTTAACTTCAGCAACGTAACTGTTGTTGGTGTAAACGGTTCTGCTTTTGATGTTGAGGATAGTGAAGATATTGTATTTAAAAACTGTAAATCAAGAAATCCGGTATGTGATGCCGAGATGATTAATACAAAAAATGTAAATGGCTGTGTAAGCGAATAATATATAGCTTTGACGAGCAAGACAGCAAACTGTCAATAAACCTAACTTTTGTTGAGTTTATAAGTTTTTAAGAGCGTCGCAGACTTATAATCCGCAGGCGGAATTCAATTCCGCCGAGGAAAACAGCGAGTTTCAAGGGATTTTTAATCCCGATGGAATGAGCTGTTTATATCTGTTTTCTCTCGAAAAAGTCCCGTAGGGACTTTTTCGAAAATAAAAGGCAAGTTATAATAAAACTTGCCTTTTATTTTTATAAACATTATTTTACATAAGCGGAGAAAATATTTTTAAAACAGAGCGATATACTTTTTTTAAAGGACTGCCGATTTTATTGGAGTTTGAGTTTATTTTTTCGGATTTTTTTATAGTTTTTAAAAAATCTTCTTTAATGGATTTTATTATGCTTGAAAAGCAAAACATTGTTCCACATTCAAAATGAAGATAAAGGCTTCTGAAATCCAAATTCATTGTTCCGACAATTGCAAATTTATCATCACATACTATGCTTTTTGCATGAACAAAACCTGGCGTGTATTCATAAATTTTAACCTTATTTTTTAAAAGCGGAATGTAATTTGCTCTTGTTACATCAAAAACTGCTTTCTTATCCGGAATATGCGGAGTTAAAATTTTTACGTCAACTCCTCTTTTTGCAGCGTTGCATAATGCTGAGGTCATTTCACTGTCTAAAATTAAATAGGGCGTTGTTATATATACATAATCGACTGCCGCAGAAATCATATTAAGATAAATATTTTCGCTTGATGCTTCGCCGTTTAATGGATTGTCGCCAAATGGCGCACAGTATCCGTCACTTTTTTCACTGCATTCGGTTTTAAAGCTTTGATAATCACTTAATGATGAGGTTATAAAATCCCACATTGTTAAAAACATTACAGTAAAGCTCCATACAGCCTCACCCTTAAGCATTACGGCGCTGTCTTTCCAATGCCCAAAGCGCTCTATGTGGTTTATATATTCATCCGCAAGGTTTATTCCGCCTGTAAATGCGGTTTTTCCGTCTATTACCGTTATTTTCCTGTGATCTCTGTTGTTGTATAAAATGCTGAAAATAGGATTTATTTTATTAAATTCAACACATTTTATACCGAAGCTTTCAAGTGTTTTTTTATAATTTTTGGGAAGTGTAAAAAAACAGCCGAGATCATCAAATATTATTCTTACTTCAACCCCTTTTGATGCCTTAAGCTTTAAAATATCAAGTATTCCGTTCCACATTTTGCCTTCTTCAATTATAAAGTATTCCATAAATATAAATTTTTCAGCCTTTTTAAGTTCTTTCAAAAGGCTTTCATACATAAGCTCACCTATGGGATAATACTGTGAATATGTGTTTTTATATATAGGATAATGATTATAATTTTTTATATATCCCATTTGATTTGCTGCACAGGCATCTATATTTCTTATCTCGGATAAAACATTGGAGCGAACATCAAGAGCTTCTTTTTCGTTGTCGTATATTTTAAAAAGACGCTTATTGTTTTTTATTTTACTTATTCTGTTGCCATTAAAAAGGAAGTAAAACAAAGCGCCCAAAAACGGTATGGCGGATATACATATCAGCCACACTATTTTGTAAGAAGGATTTATTGAGCTGTCAACGATATAAAGAATAGAAAGAATTGTTAAAACAAAACTTATGGAATAATAGTATATAAAATATTCGCTGAACCAATTAATAAGAAGCACAAGAAGAATAAGTTGTATGAGAAAGCCCGCTATTATAAATAAAAGTCTGCTTAATAAAATATCCAATAATTTTTTCATATTACAGTTCCCGTCCTTAATTTAAAAGAGTTTAATTTTTTTTAGAAATTGATGAAAAATCCTGTATATTTGTATATTTTTCTGTTTCTGTAGGAAGCTCTTTTTTGTAAAGCATATTTTCAACAATAGTTTTTATTATATAATAAATAACCGCAAAGGTAGGCACTCCTATTATCATGCCGAAAATGCCTAAAAGACCGCCGCCAAGAAGTATTGAAAACAGCACCCAAAACGCCGGCAGACCTGTGGAGTCGCCAAGGATCTTAGGGCCTAATATATTGCCGTCAAACTGTTGAAGGATTATTATAAATATTATAAAATGAAGACCCTGAACGGGGCTTACTATTAATATTAAAATTGCAGATGGTATTGCTCCTATATATGGGCCGAAAAACGGTATTATATTTGTTACCCCCACAATTACGCTGACCAAAAGAGAATACGGCATTTTTAAAATTGAAAGCCCTATAAAGCATATTATGCCTATTATAAGAGAATCTAAAATTTTTCCGGATATAAAGCCTATAAAGATTCTGTGGCTGTGTCTTACCGTATCCAAAAATATATCTGCATAATCGGGTTTTAAAACGGCGTATATAATTTTTTTGGACTGTGCCTTAAATGTTTCTTTGCTACTGAGGGCATAAACTGTTACAATAATGCCTATTATAAAATTTTTTATTATATTAAGCGTTCCCAATATAATGTTTGTAAACTGTCCTATAAATTTATCCATCTTAGGCATAATGCTGTTTTCAAAAAAGCCCTCCAAATAATCCATTATTGTTGACAATGCAGAGCTTATCGCCGAAACAAGATTTGGGTTATTTTCTATCTTTTTATTTAGCCAAAGCTGAAATGCGGCAAAATTTTGAGGAAAATCACTTATAAAGCCAGATATGCTGGCTGTAAGTTCAGGTACGATTAAAACAAGAAGAATAACTATTATAAAAACAAAAAATACAACTCCCAAAATAATACTTAATGTTTGGGTTAATTTTTTTGTTTTTTCACCGGGTTTCATAAATTTTGAAGCCAGCTTCAGCATGAAGTTATTGCAGGCGTCAACAATGGGATTGATAAGATAAGCTATAATCAATCCGTAAATTATGGGGCTTAGGATTTTAAGGATTTCACTGAATATAGCCAAAATATTATTTAGTTTAAAAATTAAAAAGAATAAAAGTATGCCAAAAGCAACTACCGAAAAACCGGTTATGATTTTTGGCATACAGGATATAAAAATACTTCTTTTTGATGGTGATGAATTTTTATCCATTATTTATATCAAACCTTTCTGTAAATTTTTAAGCACCTATATAGGGATATTAAGGCATTTTTTTTCTATTTTACTAATTATAACACAAAAAAGGATATATGCAAAACATAAATTCATATATCCGATAAAAATGCTTTTTTGATAAATAATTTAACCGACTGTAAGTTCTCCGCAGATTGGTTAAAATAAAGCTTTAATTCCTATTAAAATAAGTATCAGCCCGCCGGCTATCTGAGCCTTATTTTCTAAAATCCCTCCAAGCCTTTTGCCAAGAAGCAACGCCAAAATGCTCAATAAGAATGTTGAAACGGCAATAATAATACAGGCAAAATATACGGGCATATCCATAGCGCCTACTGCTTTTAGAGCGCTGAAGCTTACCCCTACGGCAAAAGCATCTATGCTTGTGGCAACAGCCTGCAGAAACAGGGTTTTGTATGTAAGGTTGTTTTCTTGATTTTTATCTTTGTTATTTTCGGGAATTATGCCGTCCTTTATCATTCCGCCGCCTATTATGCCAAGGATAACAAATGTGAGAGGTCCGGCTATTTTTTCGATTATATTTGAAAAAAGCGCACCTGTATAAAAGCCTAAAAATGGCATAATCCCTTGAAATGCGCCGAAAAAAACAGGAGCCATAACAGCTCTTGATGCTTTTATGTTTTTATATACCATTGCATTTGTCACCGTGACGGCAAAAGCATCCATGCTTAAGCCTATACCTATAAGCAAAATATCTGTGTAGTTCATTTTATCCTCCCCAAAAGCCTGATATAAGCATTTTTACCAAAATAATACGGAAAATATACCGAATTGTTTATATTTTATAATATAATTATATTAAGGTCAATAAAAATATTAAGACAAAAATACATAATTTGTCTTGATAAATTTATAAAATTTGTTATAATTAATATGTATTTATTTTGACCCGACTAATTAATCCCTTCTTAGGAGGCAGGGGGTTAATTTAGTATTCGGCAGGATAGTGAGTTTTGCCGTATACGTAATAAGTACTGTTTTTGAGGAGTATTTCCATGGTCGGTTAGAGTTATTTTATGACAAGGGGGGATACGATTATGAATATTATGGGCTTGGCAATACTGGATGAATTTTGGGACGTTAAGTCGGCAAATGACAAATTTTTTGAATTTATCGGCGGCAATAATTTTCAGTCCGTGCTTAAGCTTATAAAAGAAGAACAGGCTGACAGCTTTGTTAAAATGTTTAAACTGCTTGATGAAAAAAGCGTATCAAGCGGAGTTTTTGATATGCTTAATTTCGATGGAAATTATTATCCTGTCTATATTAAAGTCAGATATAAAGATGAAAGCAAAAAATATTATGAATTGAAATTATGGGATATAATTAAAAGCGAAGAATATTTTTCACAGATAAACGCAGACGAAAAAAAGCTTAGAAATTTGCTTACGATAGGTAATGATATATGCTTTGAATATTTGCCGGAAACCGATAATTTTAGGCTTTTTATGTTCTCCGGTTTTAATGAAATGATTCTTTATAACGATACTCTTGAAAGATGGAAAAACGAAGCTTTAAACAATAACTATATCGACAAGGAGAGCATAGCGCAGTTTAATAAATTCTGTTCGGAAATCAGAGGTTTTGAGCTTCAGTCGGAATATTATTTCAGAACAAGTATATTTTCAAATGGAACAAAAATGCAAAATATAAGATGCTATTGTAGGAGAAATGCCGAAGATATTGAAATAAATGATTCCGACAGCCTTAAAAAAATATATATTTTAGGTATAATAAGAGCGTTTTCAAGCGGCAGCCAACAACAAAATGAAAGTATTCTGTTTTCCGAAATGTCAAGAGATTTTCTTACAGGCGTTTTAAACAAAATGTCAATACAAAAATACTGTGAAGATAAGATCTCTGAAAAACCGCCGTTTAAAATGAGTATGGCAATTATCGATGTTGATAATTTTAAAGCGATAAACGATAATTTAGGCCATATGTATGGGGATAAAGTTTTAGTTAAGGTTGCCGAGATAATTACAGGATATGTAAGCGAATACGGAACAGTCGGCAGGTTTGGCGGTGATGAATTTTTTGTTATCTTTGAAAATGTTAAAAACCTTCTGGAGCTTAGAGGAATTTTAAGATCTATAAGAAGTTCTGTGGAAACCGAATTTGAAGGCATGCTTAAGGATATAAAGGTTACGCTTTCAATAGGCGTTTCAACATATCCGGATAACGGCAATACATATGAAGAGCTTTTTAAGCTTGCGGACAAGGCTCTTTATATAGCTAAAGAAAAGGGAAAAAACAGATATGTCATTTATAACAGAGAGCTTCACGGAGATTTTATGATCGGTCAGGACAGCAAGGTTGTTTTGGGCAGAGGCGTTAAGGATTATACGGAGTTTATGATTCATATTATTTCCAAGCTTTTAAACAGAAAAAAAGAAGCTGTTGATATTAACCACATTCTGAGGGAGATAAAAAACAAGTTTTTAATTGACAGAGTAAATATTTTTTACGGAGATGACTTTTATCTTACATACAGCAGCGATAAAGACTTTGATAAGCAAATTAACGCAAAATGTTTTAAAAATCAGAGCTTTATAGACAAATTTGACAGAAGCGGCGAATTTGTTGTAAACCACATAGATATATTAGAAGTAAAGTTTAAAGATGTTCACAGCTTTTTTGACAAAGAAAATGTATTTTCGGTTGTACACTGCCTAATAGGAAACTCAGAAGCTCCAAGAGGAATAATTACATTTGAAAAAATAGGTTCATTTCAAAAATGGGCGGTGGAGGAAATTAAAAATTTTGCTGTGATAGCCTCTGTTATTTCGGGTGTTTTGTAAAATTATTCGCTTGACAGGGTATTGAATTTAGGCTATACTTATTTCATCAACAAGCAGGATAGATGCCTTTTAGGCGTCGATTGCCTGCATGAGTACGAATATTATTTGCTCACAGATGCGGTTATGAGGAACAGTAGGCGTTGTTTTCTTTATTACAGAGAGAGAGCAAAGGGTGTAAGCTCTTATAAGAATTTCGCCGAACCCACCCTTTAGCACTGCCCGAAAGGTGCGGCGCTTGCCCGGCGTTAAAGGGATATAATAAATGCTTTTATATAATTAGGGTGGTATTGCCGATTTATTCTCGGTCCCTTTAGGGATCGAGATTTTTTTAACCGACAAGTAAGTTTCTCGCCTTTTAGGCGGCTTATTTTGAGCCCGTCATAAAATTTAGTTAATAAGTATAAAGGAGTTGCAGTAAATGGCTAAAGAAAAATTGGTTACACAGATTACATCTATGGATGAGGATTTTGCTCAGTGGTATACAGATGTTGTCAAAAAAGCAGATCTTGTTGATTATTCATCGGTAAGAGGATGCGTTATTCTGCGCCCGTATGGATATGCCATTTGGGAGCTTATTCAAAAGCAGCTTGATGAAAGATTTAAAGAAACAGGACATGAAAATGTGTATATGCCTATGTTTATACCGGAAAGTCTTCTTCAAAAAGAAAAAGATCATGTTGAAGGCTTTGCTCCGGAAGTGGCTTGGGTAACTCACGGAGGCAGTGATAAACTTACTGAGCGCCTTTGTGTAAGACCGACCTCAGAAACTCTTTTTTGCGAGCATTATGCAAATGTTGTACAATCATACAGAGATTTGCCAAAGCTTTATAATCAATGGTGTTCTGTGGTAAGGTGGGAAAAAACCACAAGACCTTTCTTAAGAACTTTGGAGTTTTTATGGCAGGAAGGCCATACAGCTCATGCAAGCGCAGAGCAGGCTCAGGAAGAAACTTTAAGAATGCTTGATGTTTATGCGAATTTTTGCAGTGATGTATTGGCAATACCGGTAATAAAAGGTAAAAAAACCGAAAAAGAAAAATTTGCAGGAGCTATGGCTACCTATACAATCGAGTCACTTATGCACGATGGAAAGGCTCTTCAAACAGGAACCAGCCATAATTTTGGCGATGGCTTTGCAAGGGCATTTTCAATTCAGTATACAGATAAAGATAATAAACTTCAGTATGTTCATCAAACGTCTTGGGGAATGTCTACTAGGCTTATAGGAGCGCTGATAATGGTACACAGCGATGATGACGGTCTTGTACTTCCGCCTAAGGTTGCGCCGATTCAGCTTATTATAGTTCCGGTTAATCAAAAAAAGGAAGGTGTGCTTGAAAAGGCACAGCAGCTTAAAGAAAGGCTTTGCTCGGTTTGCAGAACTCGTCTTGATGACAGCGACAAATCACCGGGCTGGAAATACAGCGAATACGAGATGAAAGGCGTTCCGCTAAGGCTTGAAATAGGCCCGAGAGATATTCAAAATAATCAATGTGTAATAGTAAGACGTGATACAAGAGAAAAAATAGTTGTAAATTTGGATGAAATAGAATCTGAAGTAAAGAAGCTTTTGGATATTATGCAAAATGATTTGCTTGAAAAGGCAACTCGTCACAGAGATGCAAACACATTTACGGCATCAAATATGAAAGAGTTTGAAGAGCAGCTTAACAAAAAGCAGGGCTTCATTAAGGCAATGTGGTGCGGAAGTGAGGAGTGTGAAAATATTATAAAAGAAAAGACATCGGCAACGGCAAGATGTATTCCTTTTGAGCAGGAACATATTTCAGATGTATGCGTATGCTGCTCAAAGCCTGCCGATAAGATGCTTTATTGGGGAAAGGCTTATTGATTTGAGAAAAAGTAAATTTAAGCTTTATTGACAGTTTGAGAGCTGTTGCATAAGGATAGGGCAAGATACAGTATATTTAATTTGGATAAAAAACCGTATCTTGTATATTCAATCCTTATTGCGACAGCTTTTTTTAACAAATAAGTAAGTCAGATATAATCACTTTGTCATAAAAAAGCTATAGCAGCTAAAAAAATCTTAAAATTCTGTTTCTGTTTAAACCTTGCGTTGTTATTGACAGACAGGCTTCATTATGTTAAATTATTAATAATAAGTCCGAATATTAAAGGAGAATTTATGAAAAGATTGCGAAGTTCCAAGCAAAGGCAAATGATCTTGGAGGCAGTTAAGGCAAGGCATGATCATCCCACTGCCGATCAAATATACATTGATGTGCGCAAAAAAAACACCAAAATAAGCAAAGGTACAGTATATCGCAATTTGGGCATTTTGGCAGCTAATGAAGAAATACTTAATGTTAAGGTTTCGGCTGCCGACAGATATGATTCACGGTGTGATTATCATTATCATGCTTATTGCATAAGCTGTGGTAAAACATTTGATGTGCCGCTTAATTATAATCCACAGTATGATAATTTGGTTGAAAAAGAAACAGGATTTAAGGTTAAAAGGCATCGTTTGATTTTTGAAGGGCTATGCTGCGATTGCATGAAAGATAATAAATATGATTAGGAGGTATGTTTATGGCAGTTTATAAATGTATAATTTGCGGAGCAATTTACGATGAAGAAAAAGAAGGAGTGCCTTTTTCAGAATTGGAATGTTGTCCTGTATGCAAAAAGCCGGTATCCAATCTTGTACCGATTGATGAAAATAAAGAAATAGCGGCAAAGCAATATTCGGAAAATCTTAATTATGATCCGTCAACCGCAAGGGTAGATCATTCCGCCCGCTATATGGCTGAAATTCATGAAATGGCTGTTACTGGAAGTTCAATAAGCGGCTCTATGGGTACAAAAATGCCAATGCCCAATTGGGATGATATTTTACTGCTTGGCGCACAGCTTAATCCTGCTCCCCTTAATGATGAAGCCCCTGTAGACACAGTTACAGTTATAGGAAAGCACGCAAAAAAACCAATGGTTCTCCAAAGCCCTGTTTATATATCACATATGTCTTTTGGAGCATTATCGCAGGAGGCAAAAATTGCTCTTGCAAAAGGTTCCGCCATGGCAAAAACAGCTATGTGCAGCGGGGAGGGCGGAATTTTGCCCCAAGAAAAGCAAGAGTCGTATAAATATATATTTGAATATATTCCAAATAAATACAGTGTTACGGATGAAAACTTAAAATCAAGCGATGCTATCGAAATAAAGATAGGGCAGGGTACCAAACCGGGTATGGGCGGTCATTTGCCGGGAGAAAAAGTTACGGCGCAAATTGCTGAAATAAGAGGCAAAAAACAGGGTGAAGATATACAAAGCCCAAGCAAATTTTCGGAAATTAACTCAAAAGAGGATCTTCGTGATATAGTTAATATGCTTCGCCAACGTTCGGACGGGCGTCCTATAGGGATAAAAATTGCAGCCGGAAATATAGAAAATGATTTGCAGCACTGTGTATTTGCACAGCCTGATTTTATTACTGTGGACGGAAGAGGAGGAGCTACAGGCTCAAGCCCGTTTTTCCTGCGTGAGGCTTCATCTGTTCCTACAATTTATGCTCTTTATCGTGCAAGAAAGTATTTAGACAGCGTTAATTCTGATATATCACTTATTATTACAGGAGGACTTAGGGTATCGTCTGATTTTGCCAAAGCTCTTGCTATGGGCGCAGATGCGGTTGCCGTTGCAAGCGCAGCTCTTATTGCCGCTGCCTGTCAGCAGTATCGTATATGCTCAAGCGGAAACTGCCCTGTCGGCATAGCCACACAGGATCCTGAGTTGAGGAAGAGATTTAATATTGATGCTGCCGCTCAAAGGGTAGCAAATTTTTTAAATGTATCTGCACAAGAGCTAAAGAGCTTTGCAAGGGTTACAGGAAATCATTCTGTTCATGATCTTTCAGTTAATAATTTAATAACAATCGATTATGATATTGCAAAATATACGAACATTCGTCATGCAGGAGAAGCAAATGCTGATTACAGTTTAAATACCAAAACGGAGGGATTTAAAATGAAAAAATATAAGTGTAAATTATGCGGTGAAATATTTGAGGCGGCTGAAGGTGAAACTCCCATATGCCCAATATGCGGAGCAAGCGGTGAAAATTTGGAAGAAATTACAGAGGCAAACACCGCCTCCCAAAATAAGTATGCCGGCACACAGACAGAAAAAAATCTGCATACTGCTTTTGCGGGAGAATCCGAAGCAAGAAATAAATATACTTATTTTGCCTCTGCAGCAAAAAAAGAAGGTTTTGAGCAAATTGCAGCGCTGTTTCTTAAGACGGCTGAAAATGAAAAAGAACATGCAAAAATGTGGTTCAAAGAGCTTAACGCAATAGGAGATACGGCGCATAATCTTTCATCCGCAGCAGACGGCGAAAATTATGAATGGACAGATATGTATAAGGAATTTGCTAAGACAGCCGATGAAGAAGGCTTTCCGGAGCTGGCAGCCAAATTTAGAATGGTTGCCGCTATTGAAAAGCATCATGAAGAACGTTACCGTGCTTTGCTTAAAAATGTTGAAACGGCAAAGGTTTTTGAAAAGAGTGAAGTTAAGGTATGGGAATGTCGCAATTGCGGACATATAGTGGTAGGAACTAAGGCTCCGGAAATTTGTCCTGTATGCGCACATCCACAAAGCTATTTTGAAATAAGTGAAAAAAATTATTAATAATATTTGTATAATTAAATTATTACTGTCAATAAACCATATTTTGCTTAAGTAACTTAAAGCGCCGCAGACTTTTGATCCGCAGGCGGAATTTACTTTCGCCGAGGAAAACAGCGAGTTTCAAGGGGCTTTTAGCCCCGATGGAATGAGCTGTTTATACCTCTGTTTTCCCCTCGAAAAAGTTCGAATGGACTTTTTCGACACTAATTTGTGGTAGGTTTGATTGGTTTTAGATTATAAACATAGCATCGCCAAAGCTAAAAAATCTGTATCTCTCTTTTATGGCGGCATCATAGGCATTTAAAACGTTTTCCCTGCCGGCCAGGGCGCTTACAAGCATTATAAGCGTTGATTCCGGCAGATGAAAATTAGTTATAAGCTTATTTACAGCCTTAAATTTATAACCGGGGCGGATAAAAATATCTGTAAATCCGCTTCCGGCTCTAACAAAACCGTTTTCATCGGCTATTGTTTCAAGAGTTCTTGTGCTTGTTGTGCCAACGGCAATAATGTTTTTGCCGTCTTTAATCGTTTCGTTTATAATATCAGCCTGTGATTGTTCTATATAATAATATTCGGAGTGCATTTTATGCTCTTCTATATTTTCCGATTTAACAGGTCTGAATGTTCCTAAGCCTACATGGAGAGTAAGCTTTGCTGTTTTTATTCCTTTTTTTTGGATTTTTTCCAAAAGCTCTTCGCTAAAATGAAGACCCGCAGTGGGAGCGGCGGCAGAACCGTCGTTTTTTGCATATACTGTTTGATATCTTGTTTTATCTTCAAGTTTTTCTTTTATATAAGGAGGAAGCGGCATTTGTCCGAGTTTATCTAAAATTTCTTCAAAAATGCCGTCATAATCAAATTTTATAATCCTGTTGCCTCCGTCGATAATTTCACATATACAAGCTTCCAAAACACCGCCGCCAAATATTATTTTATCGCCGATTCTCGCTTTTTTGCCGGGATTAACAAGAGCTTCCCAATGATTAGAGTCTTTTCTTGAAAGAAGAAGAATTTCAACCTTAGCTCCGGTGTTTTTTCTTTCGCCTATAAGCCTTGCTGGTATAACCTTTGTTTCGTTCATAACCAGACAATCTCCGGGCTCAAGCATATCTATTATATCTCTAAAATATTTGTGTTTTATTTCTCCGCTTTTTTTATCCAAAACCATAAGCCTTGAGCCTGCCCTGTCTTTAAGAGGAGTTTGAGCGATAAGCTCTTTAGGCAAATCAAAATAAAAATCCTTTTTTTTCATTTCGTTGTCCTTCCGCTATTTTAAAATTATACCTGTGTAATAATGTTTTAGTATTTGATCATATGTAAACCCGTTTTCAGCCATTGATTTTGCGCCGAATTGGCTCATACCGACACCATGTCCCCAGCCTTTTCCGTTAAAAACAATGCCTTCGCTTTTTATGCTGAATGAAGATGTCAGCTCAGCGGCCGAATGAGATTTTAAAGCCGATATACCGCCGCTGTCTACAGCAAAACAAGAGCTTACAGTTATATTATTTTGAGATGATGAAGAAACTGCAGAACAATTGTCCGAAAGCTCGGATAAACCATCTTTAGATTGAGAATATAAATTATTTGGACCCAAAACGGGAGAGCTGTTAGGAGTATCCCCTATGGTAAAATTACGGCTTTCAAGGCTGCCGCCTGCGCTTGAAGCAAAAAATGTTCTTATGCTTTCACCCTCCAAAACTTTTTCTCCGGAGGTTCCTTTTAAGGTAAGCTTGTTCACTCTTCCGCTTATTGCGTCATGTTGAGAAATTATTTCTGTAACTGTGCCTATACTGCCCGCAAGTGAGCTTAATTCAGCTTGCGTAAAGCTTCTGCTCCAAACTTTACCGCCTTTTTCGCTAAAATCTTCAACCGCTTTTAAATAGTCACATTCATAATTCCAAACACTTTTTGAATCGGCGCTGTAGCCGCCGTTTGAAGAGCAGTAAACGGCATTAATAGGTTTATCATCATAATATGCTTTTATTCCCTTTGTTTGATTGACGGCATCTGTAACAGACTGTGACTCTGATAAAGCGCCTTTATAAAGCTGACAGTGTGAAGCGTCACATATGTCATAACCTGAATCAATATGAGTATTTCTTTTAAATGAGCAATAGCTTCGGCACGCAACAGCCTGAGCTTTAAGGGCTTCAATATGCCATTGTTCGGGCATTTCCGAGCCGACTGCGGAATATAAATATTCCTCTGTATCCACAACATTTACGGCTGTTAATGAAGAGGAGTTATTTATAAATTCGATAACGCCCCTGTAGGATCTTTCTCCAAGGGCAATAGGTTCCGAAGCTGTTGGTTTTATTTGAAGGCTGCTGTCTGAATCTGAAATAAGCGCAATATCTGACGATGCATAAACATCTACAGCATTTTTACCGCAAACCACAGCTTCTGCGCTGATTTGAGATGCCTGCATATATCTGTTGGCTTCATCCAAACTGTTAAACGCTCCGACATATACGCTGTAAATTCCGTTTCCGTTTAAAGCAGGATAAGCTGAGAATTGCCCATAAATTTTTTGGCATGAATTTAATGCATCATAATAGCTTTTAAATTTTTGAGTTAATTTTATATATGCCTTGTTTTCCGGCTTTACGCAAAAACCGTTTTGGCTTTTAAGCTCGCCGGAGGTTAAAAAACTGCCGTCTGCTTCAAAGCCGAAATTTATTTCATTGTTTGATATTTCAACAGAAGAAACGTTTTTGTATTTATATTCCAATCCAACCCTTATCATATCATTTTGAGAGCCATAGGCTATATTTAACGAAAAGAGAAAAAAGAGAAAAAAAACAATTGAAAATAAATATTTTTTCATATTTTGTATCAATTCCTTTATTTAATTTAAGTTATTTATATCGATAATTTCATTTTCGATATCTGAATTTAACTTTTTTATAAATTCTTTATTTGGTCTTGCAATATAAAATCCCTGCCCTAAATTAACACCAAGCCTTATCAAAGTTTTAAGCTCGGCGTAAGTTTCTATTCCAACGGCAATTGTGGTGACTCTGTTTTCCTTTGCGGCTTTAACAAGCTTGCTTACAAAGGTTTGAGAATCACGCTTTAAGTTTATATCTCTTATAAGATAGCTGTCGATTTTTATATAGTCGGGTTTTATCTTGAATATATCCTTAAGATCGGCGAATATTCCCGTATAATTATCTATGGCTATTTTATCTCCGTTATCTTTTATGGAAGCGCATTTTTTATAAAAATAATTATCGGCGGAGCTTTCGGATACTTCTGGAACAAGGCAGTATCCGACTTCACTGTACAGCTGATTTATTCTTTTTGAATCCTCATTATTTAAAATTTTGTTATAAATCGTGTTATAAAACAACCTCTTGTCTTTAAAAAGCTCTTTATTTTTAAGAACTATTTCAAAGCAGTTAAATACGGTCATTTTTTCAATTACATATTGCATATTTTCCGATTGAGCTATTTCAAGTATCTCTGCGGGGAGCTTAAGGTCATCGCAATCTGTTCTCATAAGAGCTTCATAGCCGAAAACAGAGGCGTCGGAAAGATTAACTATGGGCTGAAAAACATATTCCAACAAATTTTTGTCAATAATCTCATAAAATCTTTTAAGCTTATTTTCAATATATGCCGCTCTGTTGTATGCCATAAGAGAAAATGCATGGACAGATCCGTAATACATGGTTCTGGATTCATAAAGGGCATAAGATGAATATTTAACAAGCTCATTTATGTTTCTGGCATCGTGAGGGTAGAGGCAGTAGCCTGCGGTTATTTTAAATTTATATTCACGTTTATCGGGCGCTGTAAATATTTCTTTATTTAATGCATTGATCCAATTTTCTATTTTTTTCCTTATATCTTCATTGGGAGAATTATCGTAGAAGTAAATCAAAAATTCGTAGCCTGATTTTTTGCCGAAAATGCAATTTAAAGTTTGATTTATCATGGCCTTTTCGACGGCGTGAATATACATATCCCCAACCTTGTAGCCATAGGTGTCGTTGATTATTTTAAGGCTGTCAAGCTCAATTACTGCAAAACAGCCTATCGAATCGGGATTTTCGTTTATATGGAACTCAACCTGCTTTAAAAAATCTTCTTTCGAAAGCATATTTTCAATAGATACTTTTTCTTTATTCTGACTATAATTTTCAATTAGCTCTGCTCTTTTGGTTTCATCAACAAAAAATCCTATAATATCGGTTTCATTTTCCGAATAAAACATTTTAATGTAGGACATTTTATCGTTAAAAGTAATAAAAAACAGACTGTTGTCATTTTGATAAGCAAATTTTTTGATGTTTTTTATCATAGCTTCAATACTGTCGGCTTTGAAGCTGTAAACATCGTCATTTTCTTCAAAATCGGCTATATCAAGCAGTTTAACTGCGGATTTGTTGGCAATAGCTTGATTTCTTATTTTGTTTATTTCAAATACGCCTAAAATGTCGCCTTTTAAATTGTTTTCATTAAAAAATGTTGAGCGCATACGATATGGACGGCTGCATATTTTTTTTAAAAGAAGATCGATTTCATTTATGCCGGTTGGCTTAACAAACAAATCAGATTTTTTATATACAGAAGAGATACTTTTTTCAACATTTTTAAATTTTAGCTTAGTTATAATATATGCGGCGGCAAATTCAGCCGAAAATGCTAAAACAGCAAATAAAAAGGCAGCTAAAAAGAAATAAGCTTTATTATCAAGCATAATGATATGGATAAGAAAACCGAGATTAAGATCTGTAAACTTCATTAAAGTTAAAAAAATCATACAAAAAGAGGCAAAAAAAACAAATAAAAAGCTGACAATACAAAGACAGACAATAATATTTTTTAAAATATATTTCCTTATGCTCATAAAAACTCTCCTTTCTCGAAAAATTTAACATATATTCAATTATATTATTAAAAAATTTACTCGTCAACAAGATATTTAAACCAATCTGATTTTGGGCGGAAAGATAAACGACAGAGAGTATCCTATGGGTATATTGTCGGTCTTTTTTACATATATATATGTGAGCAGACATTTTAAGGAGGGCTTGTTTTTGAAAGCCTACATTGAAAAAAGAGCGATTGAGATTGCAAAATTTATTGTAAAAAGCAATGCAACTGTAAGAGAAACAGCCAAAAAGTTTGGAATCAGCAAAAGTACGGTACATAAGGATATTACCGAAAGACTGCTTAAGATAGATTCGTCGCTTGCAGGTGAAGCAAGAAAGGTTCTTGAGATAAATAAATCCGAAAGACATATAAGGGGAGGAATGGCGACAAGAAGAAAATATTTGGGCAAATGATGAAATGATATTTGTACTCATAATGACCGACGGCGAGTAGCTGCCTAATAGGGTGAGGATGCTTGTCGGTTAAAAATACCCCTTAGTGCGACTTTATGCTTTATATATTGTCTAACTAAGGGGGTATATTTTAAGGCGATATAAAACTTATATAAACTTCTTTTTTATAATTATATCTACCTTTTTGCCGATAACGCCGACAATAACATCATCGGCAAGATTTGCTATTATGGATTTTTCCAATTCGTCCCACTCGTCAGTGTCCTTGTCGTTTCCGACAGATTCTTTGTAGCTGTTAAGCGACCATTTGTTTGACCATTCATAAGCATAGTTTACATTTGCTCCCATATTGTATATGTCATAATATCCTGATAGCGCTCCGTTTACAGAAGCCGTTTCTGAATAACTGTCAAGCATTCCTTCGGCGATGAGTTTTATTTTATTTATTATTCCTTTTGACGCTGCATTTTTGCCGGATTTGGAAACAGAAAGTATATTTTCCTTGTCATACATGGAAAGACGTTCAGCTTTTATTGCCGCATGAAGTTCAAAATCATTATCTTTGTTTTCGATCCAAAATTCACCGCTTCCTACCTCCAAAAGCTCGGGCAGCATTCCCACAAGCTCTTCGGCAAGAAGTCTTAGCTGAAGCGTTTGCTTTTTTGAAAGCTCGTTGTAGTGAGCCGTTTTTTCTACCTCTTTAAATATTGCGTCAAACGTTGATTTGTCGCTTGAAATAAAACATACGTCTGTTTTCATATTTGTTTCCCTCTTTCTGTATTTTATAAATTCAAAGCCAATGTGATACTAAGGATATTTTCATTGTTTTCGTATTTATAATCCATACTTTCGGTCATTTTCTTTACCATAAAGATTCCTAAGCCGCCTATTTTTCGTTCTTGTGCAGAAAGCGTTATGTCGGGCTCTTCAGCCTCCAGAGGATTATACGGTGAGCCGTTATCCTTAAAGGTAAGAATAAGCCTGTTGTTTTTTATGGAATAGGAGATTTCGGCAATTTTTGCCCCGCTGTAATTAATTACGTTAGAAGCGATTTCATCTATTGCGATACTTACCTTGCTTGATATCTTAGGCAGCACCCCAAGTTTTTCTGTAAGCTGATGTGCAAAATCATTCACAGCTATACCGGCATCTTTGTTGGGAATAAAAATTATCCTGTCGTCACCCTTTATAAAATTGAGCCTAAATCCTACCATTGTAATATCGTCAAACTGCGGTGCGCTGCCGACAAATCGGTCTATATCTTTTTTTACCGCCCTGCATATCGTTTCAACGTCTTTGTCATTTATAGAATTTAAAAACTCAACAAGTCTTTTTTCGCCGTATAGCTGTCCATCTAAGTCGTTTGCTTCGGTCACTCCATCGGTATAAAGATATATCTTATCGCCGGGCATCAATTGTATTTCAGTCTTTTTATATTTTATCCCCTCCATACCGGCAAGAACAAAACCTGCTTTTTGTCTTTCACATACAAAATTTCCGTCGGAGCGCTTTATAATAGGAGGATTATGACCTGCGTTTGCGATACTTATTATGCCTGTTTTCAAATCTGCAATTGCCATCCATGCCGTTACAAACATTCCGGCATCATTATTTTCACATAATTTATTATTTGCTTCGGTGAATATTTCGTTTACTTCCAAGCCGCTTTCGGCAAGATCTTTTATGATGGTTTTTGCTTTCATCATAAACATGGCTGCTGGAATACCTTTTCCCGAAACATCTGCTATAAGAAAAGCAATTGTATTGTCATCGGGCATATAAAAATCATAGAAATCACCGCCGACTTCTTTTGCCGTATCCATCTGGGCATAAATATCAAATTCTTTACGATTGGGATACGGCGGAAATACAGACGGAATAGCGGAACATTGAATTTGTTTTGCAAATTCCAATTCCGCATCGATTCTGGCTTCAGCCTCACAGATATATCGTTTGAGCGTTTCGACGGTAGAATTTATATCATCGGAAAGAGATGCAAATTCTTCATTTGTACGCACATCAACGGTAACATCTAAATTTCCGTCGGTAATCTTTGACAAAGCATGGTTAACTTCCATCAAATTATCTATGATTATCTTTTTTATCAGAAAATAAACAAGAATAAACAGCGCCGAAAATATCAGAATTTCCATGAAAGAGCTTAAATACACGGAAACATCGCGCATAAACAATGCTTCAGATTTGGGTATGGCGCCAAATATATAAAATCCCTCCACATAAGAATATGACGCTATATATGCAGTGCCGCCGATATTTATATTAAATAATTCATCCTGAGATTTATGCTCGGTATCAAGCCCTATATCGGTATTTTCAAGTTTTTGCCTTAATTCTTCGCTGCATTCGCTGACAATGTTTTGGTTTTCGTCAAATATCACAATAAAGCCGTTATTTCCTATATGGCGGTTGCGTGCTATTTTAACCACAGTATCTCTTATATCCGCAAGAAATTCTTCGGTGTTATAGCCTACTTGCAAAAATTCTTTGCCGTCAAGCGCTACGGCAGCGTATTTTCTTGAAATGCCCTCGCCAAATGTCTGCGTCTGGTATTTCTGAGCATATGATTGATCGCCTGACCACATATGTGTGAGAAAATCCTTAGACTGCTCTCCGCTTGACATATCAAAGCCTATGTATTGAGTGTTGTTTGATTTTTTAACAATACCGTCAGCGTCTATTATGTGAAGCTCTTCAACGCCGTATTTTTCGGCAAGCGATTTAAGAGATGACTCGCTTTTATCGGATAACAAAAGATATTCCGCTTTTACATTTTTTGCCTTTTCAATAAGATTTTCATCTGATGCATCAAGTATATCACAGTTTACATCGGATATGTTTGTTTTTATGATAGATTCCGTTTCCGTATCTGACATACGGCTTTGAAGAAAATATGTATATCCGCTTGTTAAAACATATGCTATGACTATGCAGATAAACAGCCACATTTGAAATGTTCCGGATATATGTTTTCCTCCTGTGCGTTTTACGGCTTTTTCCTTTGCTATTAAAGATATTATCAGGATTGCTGCGGCAACGGAAGCTCCGTTGTAAAGCATCATAGGAATACAACAGATCTTTACAACGCCGAACGCAGTGCTTGGGTCATTTTTGTTGGTAAAGAAGATCATAAGCATATGAATGACTTCACATAATATTCCTATGCCAAAACCATATATCCAGCCGGGTTTTTTATCATCAAACATAAATTTTCTAAGCAGCGCAGCTATGCAGCCGGCAAAAAATGTAGATAAAGAGCAGGCAAGCTGAGTATATGCTCCGGTAATGCCGTAAAAAGCTGAGATATATCGGTAAATTCCGCCTATTATGCCTGAGATTATGCCTGCAGGCGCACCAAAAATAAGTCCTGCGCACAGTGGAGCGGCATCACGCACATTCATAATAGTGCCGTCGCCTATATCAAAACCGGCAAGGTTCATGCTTGCAAATGCAGCCATAATGCCAAACATGATGCCTATACTACACTGCTTTTTTTTGTAAGAAAGACTGCCGAAAGGAGTCTTTTTTTCGGCAATATAAATAACTATTGCCAAAGCAGCATTGTATAAGGCTGTCAGCATAAGTTTTAATACCATTAAACATCCTCCTTAAATTTTAGGATTATTATTCTATTGTAAGAATATCAACAAATCCTGTGATGTCAAATACCTCCATAACAGTTTCATTTACGCCGGTTACTTTCATTTTGCCTTTTGCGTTCATTGTTTTCTGGGCTTTCAAAAGCACACGCAGACCTGCTGAAGATATATACTCAAGCTCGTTCAGATCAAAGCATAAAGAATGTGCGTTTACAAGCGCTTTGTCAAGCGCTTCATCAAGCTCCGGCGCTGTTGTGGTGTCGAGCCTTCCGGTGAGTGCAATGGTTATATCTCCGTTTTCATTTGTCTGATTAATTGTCATAATATTATCCTCCTTGTATACAGTTAAAATATTATCATCGCTTTTTGCGGTAAATTTTATGCTGCTTGTTGATAATTATTCAAGAAACTTGTTTCGCAGAGTTTCTATATCTTCATCGGAAAGCTCAAGCCCATCTTTCAGATAATTCTGAACAGAACCGTAATTTTCGTTTAAGCTTTCTATTGCGGCATCAAGAAATTCTTTGTCTACACCTGCCAAAAATCCGATATATTCTTTTGTTTCATCTTCGTTAAGCCCAAGCTCCGCCGCTTTTTCATTGCCTTGAGCGATAATCTCGGCGTATGAATCGTTTGTAAGAAGATAGTCTGCCGTTATTGTTTCTTCATCAGCTCCGAGAGCATACAGGAGTAGTACCGCTGCCATTCCTGCCCTGTCCTTTCCCTGAGAACAATGCCAGAGAACCGCTTCGCCGTCTTCAAGAGTAAGCAGAGTATCGAAAAAGCTTTTGTAAGCCTGCTTTCCCTCTTCGGTTAAGAGCATATTTTTATATATTTTAAGCAATCCGTGGTTTTTTGCCAATATCAATTGGGTTTGTTCACTGTTGCCGGATTCTGCAGCCTCTTTAATTTCGGAGAGTATCTCATCTCCGTATATTGTATAGGAAAATACAGGCAGTGATAAATTTTCGGCGCCCTCTACAGCCTTATCAGGAAGAGCCTGCCTTTCCGTATCCATACGAAAATCAAATATATATTTTAAATTATATTTTTCGGCAAGCGTTTTTGCGCCTTCATCGGTAAGCCCTCCAAGCGCTGCGCTTCTTAAAAGAACGCCGTCTTTTATTTTTCTGCCGTCTGCGCAGATATATCCGCCCAACTGACGTGCATTTTGCACACCGTCAAGCTCAATACCTTGTGTTTCCAATGAAATCACCTGTTCTTTTTGTACATTTTCCTGTTCGGTCTGAGCTTGTGGCGTTGTATTTTCTTTATCCAAAGAAGAATGAGAGCATGAAGATAAAAAAATCATCATAGCTGTAATCAAAACAACTGTTGGACAGAAAATATTTTTTTTCATAAATTAACACTCCTTAATTATTTTTACCGTATAGGTTATTTCATCTGTATAAGGCAAAACATTATTATCGACTGAGTAAGCCCCACGCCTCCTAGGCGGTGGGCGCTTTGTCAGAATCCGTCGTTATAAGTATGTAGCGTAAGCGGAATACGAATATCCTTGACTTACATCAATGCGATAGCTTTTTTTGCAGTATCTGCTTTTGGCAGAACATCTTCTTTCAGCATCTTTGCCGCAGAGAGAAATCTTGAAGCCTTTGGAAAGCCCATATCTATAAGAAGCAGTTCATCTTTAAGCAGCATTATATTGCGAACATGAAAATCATTATGAAGCATTGTGCCGCTGTTAGGTATTATTTCAAAAAAGTCCATAAGTGATGACCACTCTTCATCGGTTAAAAGATCTTTAATCTGTTCAAAATCTTTTTTGTATACATCATTTATATGAACCGATGTAACATCGCTAAAATTTGTATTATGTATGATTTTTGCCACATCTACATATTTATCCATATATTCGTCAAATTTATCGAGATTTTCTGTCATTGCCTGCGCAAGTGTTGTTGAGTCGATAAGTTCAAAAACAACGCCGTATTTGTCGCCGCATTTTACAGTGTCGTATGAAATAGCTGTCGGAATATCCTTTATAAATGCTTGTTTTGCGCTGTTTTTTTCGATAAGGTCAAAAATTTCTTTTTCAACATTTGCTGAATTGCTCGAATCTATTCCCGAGCATAATTCGACAGTCAGTGTTCCGTTTTCAAATTTACTTTGCATAAAGACATATGCCTCCTTTTTCGCTCTGCTTTGAACAAAAAACCATTTTGCTTAATTGATTTCATAATTTGTCAGTACAGTTTACTGTAACCAACGTCATTTTATCATAAAACCTTTTACATTTCAATCAGCAACTTGTTTTTAAAAAATATATGATAAATCAATTATTTGACATAATTTCAAAAACTGTTTTTATAACCGGGTACTTCGCGGCAAACAGTTGTTTATTAATATGAAGCGTTTCAGCGCGAATATCATTGAATAAATTTTACTATTATGTAGTTTTTACCTATAAAAAGTTTGCATTAATTGTATTTACATATAAGAAAATTAAAGCTATAATAAAATAGTGTTATTTTGTGACTTATAACAACAAAAAATGTAAAAAAAATAAAAATTTTGGGAGGGTTAGTTTTGAACAAAAAAAAGCTTAGAAATATGATAATAAAAATAATGCTTTGCGTATTTTTACTGTCATCGGTTATGCCTGTATTTGCCGAAGAAAATACGGCAAAAAAAGCAATAGTTCCCGTTAACATTACGGTTGGAAAGGGAAGCAAATACGATTTTGAAACCATACAGGAGGCAGTTGACTCGATACAAGCGGAGCCTACATATTTAAATAAGGCGACAATTTCCATAAGCCCCGGAGTTTATGAAGAAACCGTTGTTGTCGATAAACCTTATGTTGTGTTTAAAAATTATGAAAATGACAAAGCTGATGATGTGGTTATAACATATGACAAAGCAAACGGACATATTGATAGCTCTAAAAGCTTTGGAACCGAAAAAACGGCTACTGTTACTATTGGACGCAATGCGACAGGCTTTTATGCTGAAAATATTACCTTTCAAAATTCTTATAATTTAAATGACGATGATAAGGCTCAGGTGCAGGCTGTTGCTCTTGTTAGCCTTGCCGATAAGGTCAGCTTTGATAACTGCCGCTTTATAGGCCGTCAGGATACTCTTTATCTTAAAGGGGCTTCGAAGGGGCAGGATGTTTACGGTGAGGCTGATTATGCCAGAGTTTATTTAAAGCAATGCTATATAGAAGGAACAGTTGATTATATATTTGG
Organism: uncultured Clostridia bacterium; assembly: GCA_947630475.1. GTDB lineage: Bacteria > Bacillota > Clostridia > Lachnospirales > CAG-274 > CANRHR01. Next base: position 115,169 of record CANRHR010000002.1, read on the forward strand.
CGATGCAACGGCATATTTTGATTCATGCAAGCTTAATGCAGTAAAGTCAAATTCTCAAGATCATTTTACGGCAGCAAATACTACCTTATTTAACTTAGGATATGTTTTTAATAACTGTATCTTTACTTCGGATAAAGCCTACACTCAAGATGATAAAGAAAAAATAGATTTGGCAAGACCTTGGCAGTCAGAGGATAAATATTCCAATTACGGCTCTCAAAGCGTATTTTTAAATTGCAGAATGCCGGCTGTGATATCTGATAAGCTCTTCAGCCTTTGGAGCGATGAAACGGTTGATAATAAAATAAGATATTATTATTATAATCTTTTGGATGAAAGAGGGCAGCCTTATGATACCTCATCTGCCGCAGGCTTTGCAAAGCAGCTAAGCGACGAGCAGGCTAAGGCATATTCTTTGTCAAATGTTTTAAGGGGAAGCGATAATTGGAACCCTATAAGTGGCAATAAGCCTAAAGATAAAGTTATGGTAAGTGACATAACTTTAAATAAATATATAATCGATATACCGAAAGATGAAAAATTTACCCTTAAGGCAATTGTTTTGCCTGTTAACGCAGAAAATAAAAACGTTTCATTTGAAAGCGATAACGAACAAATTGCCTCTGTAAGCAATAACGGTGAAATTACCGCATTAAAAGAGGGAAATACAATTATAAGGGCTGTGAGCGAAGAAAATAAATTTTATGCCGAAGCTAAAATAAATGTAATAGCGGCAAAAACAGCTCCCCCTCAAATAGATGAAATCAGCTTGGATAAAACCGAAAATATTTTACCCGGCGATATATTAAATATAAATTATACATATATGCTTAAATCTGATAAAGAAATTGATGATGCTGAAATAAGATGGTTTGCCGTAAATCAGCTTAATAACGAAGAAATACTTCTTAAAGAAGGCAATGTCGAAAACAGCTCATCATACAGAGTGAACGTATCCGATGTCGGTTATAAAATAAAGGCAAGCGTTACACCAAAATCAATTACTTCTTATGGCGAAAAGGGAGAAACGGCATCGGCTGAATCCAAAGAAGCCGTAAAAGAAGGTTCTGATGGAGTTTCAACATATCTTAGGGAGGGCTTTGACAGTTTTTATGAAACAAAATATAAAGATAAAAACAGTGAAAGCTATCCAATTGATGAACATTACAGCAATATATGGACAGGATCCAATTCTGAAAATAAGGTTGCATGGAGTGTTTTAAATGAAAATTCAACAAACGCAGTTATACCGGAATGTGATGATATCAGCGATTATTCACTTCTCGAATATAATGCGTATGAAAATGAAAAGCCTTGGGAAAATGCAAATTATGAGCTTAGAATGAGATTTAATCCCGAAATAAATGGCCTTAATGCAGAAGCATATTTTGATTTTTACACCAATTATAATGGAAAAGATAATTCTTATTATAAATTTAGGCTTGTAAGAGGATCAAATACAAATTCGTTAAAGGTCTATCTTTATAAAAAAGCAGATGCTTTAAGTGATGAAGTTTTAATTGCCTCTGATGAAAACAGCTTGGCAAATAAAATTGCTCAAAATTCAGGGGAAGATAACCCATGGTTTATAATAAAGCAGACCAATAATGATGAAGATATAAATATTTCAATCACTATTGATAATGAAAGCAGCGCTCTTTTAAATATTAATGCAAAAGATGAATCTCCAATCAAAGGAGGTTTTACGGCTTTTGAATGTTATGGAAAGAGCAGGGCGGTTGTGCTGAGCCGTATTGAGGTTACGGGCGTAAAATCAAATATGGATGACGCAGATAAAATAAGGGTATATCTTGCAGGAGATTCAACGGTTAAATCCTATGGTGATGATAATACCATAGGAGGATGGGGTGAATTTTTGCCTTATTATTTTGACAGCAGCAAGGTGGAGATTATAAACAAAGCCGAAGGCGGAAGAAGCAGCCGTTCATTTATTAATCAGGGCAGACTTGATGATATTTTAGATGAAATAAGAGAGGGAGATTATCTCTTTATACAGTTTGGACATAACGATGGCCTTACAACAGATACGGCAAGGGTTGAACATTCTGTTGCATTGGGAGAGCCGGACGCAAACGGAATTTATCCTACTATAGCTGCCGTTAAGACTGAAACTCCGCAAAGAATAATCGATTTTTATAAAGATACCGACTATCCTTATTCTGATACATTTTATCCTTATGAGAGCGGTACATTTAAATGGTACTTGGAGCAGTATGTAATAAAAGCCAGAGAAAAAGGAGCTATTCCGATTATTGTTACGCCGGTTGCCAGGGTGTTTTTTGATGAAAACGGCAAAATAACGCCGCATCATGGCGAAAATGACGGATATGTCAGCGCAGCTATACAGGCGGCAAATGAATTGAACTGCAATTTTGTCAATATGTTTGAGATAACAAAAAGTATGTATGAGGATTATGGGGTTAAAGTAACACAAGGGCTTCAAAATATCAAAGCTGACGGAAGTATGGATATTACTCATTATAATAAGTTTGGCTCAAATATAGTTACAAGCCTTTTGATAAAAGCGTTGGCAGCTCAGAATCTGCCTCTTGCAAATTATACCGTTTCTTCGTCAAGATTTGTTTCAAAAACTGAGGATTTAAAAACTTCAACTGTTTATATAATAGGTGACGAAACCGTTTCATATTCCGATGAAGCCGATGATTATAAGATTAAGCCTGTCGGATGGGCTAATTATCTTCCGGAATATTTTGTTTCTCAAATAAAATTTAAAAATCTTACCCTATCGGGTGCAAGCTCAAAAAGCTATATAAAAAGCAGCCAATACAATGAATTTATAAATAATCTCAGCGAGGGCGACTATGTTCTGATCCAGTTTGGCTTAAATGATGCTTTCGGTGATGCCGATCATCTTACAAAGACAGGAGAAGATAAAGATACGGAGGGATATTATCAATATTATTTATATAATTATTATCTGAAGCCTGCCGCAGAAAAAAAGGCGGTTGCATTCTTAGTTTCTCCTTTGAGCGAAATGGGTTCGGAAAACAGTGCGCTTAAATCATATTCCGATGATGTAAGAGCTTTGGCGGCGGATACAATGTCAGCGTTTATAAATCTTTATGATGAAAGCTGCGATTTATACAATAATTTTGAGCCGACCACACTGCAGGCTGTATACAATGATTATAAAGGCGTTGACGAAGATCATTTAAATGAATACGGAGCGAGGGTTGTGGCAAGAACAATAATTGATATGATTAAATATTCTTCAGCCACATTAAAAAGCTATGTAAGTGATGAAGCATATGCCAATATCGATTATGAGCATATTACTAAGGCAGAGTTTATGGAGCTTTTGATAAATGCGATGGGTGTTGAGCAGAAAGCAGAAAGCAATTTTAACGATGTTATAAAAGGAAAAGAATACTATGATGCCATTGGAACTGCCGCCCAATTAGGCATAGCAAAGGCGGATAAAGACGGGAATTTCTATCCGGAATCATACATTGACAGAAACAGCGCCATTGAAGCGGTTAAAACGGCTGCTTCTTTAGCAAACATAAAAATAGATGACATAAATTCTATTGTTGAAGATGATGAATTGCTTTTGAGAAAAACAGCGCATAAACTTATTATGCTTTTTTAACCGACCGATAAAGCCCGCTGTCTGTTAGGCGGCGGGCGCTTGGTTTACATAAAAAGATATTTCTAAGTAAATTTTCCGCTTATTAGTATGCAGCATAGCGGAGTACGAATATCATTGACTAACTTTAAAATATACAAAAAGGATTGAGAGTTTATGAAAAAAATAATTTTTTTTATTATACTTGTATTAGCTGCGGCGTTTAGCTTTGTATGCACTTTTGCTGCGCCTATGATAAATACAAGGCTTTATTATGACGGGGCTCTTCATAATTATTCTGCCGAAGAGGTAAAAATTTCAATAAACGGTGAGACATTAACTCAATATACAATGTTTCCTATAATTTTAAACAGCAGGATACTTGTGCCGGCAAGAGATGTTTTTGAAAAAATGGGCTGTGAGGTCCTTTGGAACGAAGCCCAAAGACAGGTAAGCGTAAAAAAGGGAAGCGATGTTGTTTTAATAAATATAGACAGTGATACGGCTTATAAAAACAACTCTTCATTTAAAATAGATTCTGCCGCAAAAATAATAAACGAAAGAACTATGATTCCTTTGAGGGCAGTTTCAGAGGCTGTAGGCTGTGAAGTTGAGTGGAATAATTCATCTAGGACGGCGGTTATAACATATAACAATAGTGAAGCCGAGCAGCCTATTGTTCAGCCTTCGGCATCAGAGCAGCCAACGGTACAGCCGGCTGTTCAGCCTTCTTCACAGGAGCAGACTACCGACTCTTCTGATAAAAAAGAGGGCGGCATAAAAATACTCTGGGATCAAATAACAAATTTAGATGCTAATAATGCCGAAGGAAAAAGAAATACTGTAAATGGGCTTAATGTTATTTCTCCAACATGGTTTTCAATCAAAAATTCCGAGGGTGATATAAATGACATAGCCAGCGCAGAATATGTACAGTGGGCGCACAGCAACGGTTATCAGGTATGGGGATTGGTTTCAAACAGCTTTGATTCAGAGCTTACCCATAATGTTTTATCTGACCAAAACAAAAGGCTTAAAGTGATAAATCAGCTTTCGGAGCTGGCCGATAAATATGATTTGGACGGTATTAATGTTGATTTTGAAAGCGTAAACATAAATGATGGAGATTACTATCTTGCCTTTATAAAAGAAATTACACAAGCATTAAAGGCTAAAAATCTTATTGTAAGTGTAGATACATTTATAATTAAGCCGTGGAATGTGCAATATAAGGTTAAGGAGGTTTCTCAGATAGTTGATTATGTTATTGTTATGACCTATGATGAGCATTGGAGCACCTCTCCCGAGGCAGGCTCGGTTGCATCCGCCGGTTGGGTTGATGCTGCAATGAAAGATATGGCTGAGGCGGTTGATAAAAACAAGCTTATTATGGGTATGCCGTTTTATACCAGACTTTGGGCGGAAACCACAACGGATGAAGGCGAAGTTAAAGTATCATCAAAATCCTACACTATGGAGGACGGATATGAAAATTTGGTAAATAATAATGCTGATATAGTTTGGGATCAGGATAGCGGACAATACTATGGTGAGTATACAAAAGACGGTATAAGATACAGAATGTGGCTTGAAGATGAAAGAAGTATTGAAGAAAAGCTTAAAATTTCCAGAAAATATGATGTAAAAGGCGTTGCCTGCTGGAAAAGAGGCTTTGAAAAAAGTTCTGTGTGGGATGTTATTAATAATTATTATTAAAATTTTATTGTTTACAAATGATTTTTTACCAAAATTTGGCTGAAAGTATAGGAGAAATACAATGAAAATTCTTATAGAGCTTTTTATTGCATTTGCTAAAATAGGGGTTTGCACATTTGGCGGAGGTTATGCTATGCTGCCTTTGATAAAGCGTGAGATTGTTGAAAATAAAAAATGGGCCCAGGAAGAGGAAATTTTTGATTACTATGCAATCGGACAATGTACCCCCGGCGTTATTGCCGTAAATACCGCTACATTTATCGGCTATAAAGTAAAAGGCGTTTCGGGAGCCTTTGCCGCAACAGCCGGCGTTGTATTTCCATCGTTTGTGATAATAAGCGCAATATCTGCGTTTATAAATAGGTTTTCACATATAGCTGTTGTTCAAGATGCCTTTAACGGAATAAGGGTTGTTGTATGCGCATTGGTTTTAAATGCCGTTATTTCCATGGTAAAAAAAGGCGTTAAAGATGTATTGACATTTTTTATAATGCTTGTTATTTTTGCTCTTGTTGCGGTTTTTTCCATAAATCCTGTTTTTGCTGTTTTGGCTTCGGCGATTATAGGCATTATAGCAGGCAAATTGGGTTTTAGAAAGGATAAAGCAAAACAATGATGACATTTATAAAATTATTTTATGAATTTTTGAAAACAGGGCTTTTTTCGATCGGAGGAGGGCTTGCAACTCTGCCGTTTTTAAAGGATATGGCGCAAAAATATCCTTGGTTTACATCACATCAGCTCACAGATATGATTGCAATATCGGAGTCAACGCCGGGGCCTATAGGAGTTAATATGGCAACTTATGCCGGTTTTAAGGCAGGCATTACGGAGGGAGGAATTTTAAGCGGGCTTTTTGGATCTTTTACGGCAACGTTTGCTCTGGTTCTTCCGTCAGTTATTGTTATTATCATAATCTCAAAAATACTTGAAAAATTTAGAAAAAGCAAAACCGTAGATGATGCGTTTTATGGTTTAAGACCTGCTTCGGCAGGTCTTATCCTGGGCGCTATGCTGGATGTTTTTATATCCGCTTTGTTTTTTGGCGATAAATTAGATGAAATTATCAATGTTTTTGATATTGTTAATATTTTTAATTTTAAGGCGATAATTTTGTTTTTAGTTTCTTTTATTTTAATTATGAAATTAAAAAAGGTACATCCTATTTTATTTATTTTGGGAGGATGTATATTTGGGATTGTTTTTAGATAATATCTAAAAATTTGAGTGTCGAAAAAGCAGATGTATAAACAGCTATTCCATCGGGATTAAAAATCCCTTGAAACTCGCTGCTTTCCTCGGCGGAAGTAAATTCCGCCTGCGGATTATAAGCCTGCGGCGCTTTAAGTTACTTGTTCAAAGTAGGGTTTTTGATAGTCTGGTTTTTAGATAATATCTAAAAATATTTTTGCTGTTTTATTTTTCTAATGAAAAAATGATTTATGCCGATAAATTTATTATAGAGGTATTGTACGTTGGAAGTTTTTAAGGAAGTGATAATATGTCAAATACTATTAATAAAAAATCGGCGCAATATAATCAGCAGGGCGGTTTGAGCTATGTTTCCTCAGAAGCTGAAGATAAGGCGGATTATATTAGCGAAAAGCTTAAAGAAATGAATAATCAAATTCTTCAGCTAAAGAAAATGTCAAAAACCGGTAAAAAAAGCGCCGCCTCAAATATTGCCGGCAGTTTTAATCCAACATTGGAGATGAATAAAATCGCCTGTGCGACAACTCCTGCCCAGCTAAGAAGATATATTGCGGGAGTAAATGCTAAAATAAGCTTGCTGAAAAAAGCAGGAGGTTACGATACTCTTATAAAAAGATTTAAAAAGATTATATCCAAGGCTGAAGAAAAAATAACCAACCTTAAATATGAAGAAGCGTTAGAGAAAAAGGCTAAAGAGCTTGAAAGATTAAGAGAGCTTGAAGCAAGCAAAAAGATAAGAGAAAGAAAAGAAACGGCAAAAAGAAACAGAAAGCTTAAAGAAACGGAAGATGTAAAAAATGCAGATGCAGTAACATTTGTGGCTGATGGCGGCGGCACTGTATCCGATGTAGGTGTTGAAGCGAGTATACAAAATGTTGCATTAAGCGTCAGCGCTCCGGCAGCTATGAGCGCCGACAGCGCTGCTGCATCTGCTCCGGCTAGTGTAGATGTTACGGCATAGGCATAATATTATGCTTTTATTTAAAAATCTCATCACTATAGGTGGTGAGATTTTTTGCATATTATTCTAAAGTAAAGAATAATTTTGAATATAAAAAATATAAATAATCTTTGACTTATTTTGTATTTTTATATATACTTATAACAACAGATCAATAAAAATATGTATAGGGGGTGAAATTTTTTTGTAAAAAATTATTGATCTGCAAAAATTATAAAAGAGAGGAAGTCTTATTATGACAAAAAAAATTTTAAGTTTTTTTGTAAGCATTATGCTGCTTTGTATTGCTGTGATGCCGATAAGTGTATATGCGGCTCCGGAATTTCAAATTAGTAACGGAACGCTTACAAAATATAATGGAACAGCCGAAACAGTATATATACCCGATACCGTTAAAAGAATTGGCGGGAGTGCTTTTTATAACAACAAATATATAAAGAATGTAATTCTTTCAGACAAAACTGTAACGATAAATGCGGGGGGGTGTATGGTGCTTTTCAAAGCTGCAGCAACCTTGAAAGTGTTACATTCGGAGAAGGGCTTATAAGTGTAGGCTCTTCAGCTTTTAAGGGTTGTCCGTCTCTTAAAAATATAAAATTTAATGAAAATCTTCAAACTATAGGAATTTATGCTTTTGCTAACTGCGTTTCTATGGAAGAGCTTAAATTTCCAAATTATGTTAAAATAGGTAATTACGCTTTTTCAAATTGTGTAAGTCTTAAAAACATTTATTTCAAGAAAAGACCGTTAGGAGAAGAAGTTAATTCAAATCGTTCAAATACAACTGTTTGCGGAGAATATGCTTTTAAAGACTGCACAAGCTTAAGCGGGATATACGGAAGTATTAATTGGTATAGTAATTTCTTGTATAATGTTCCCCGTGTAACAATATATAGTGATTCAAAAACATTTTATGATGCGAAAAATGTAGAAAATCGAGAAAAATATATAAAAAATTTAAAAAATAATAATGCTGGAGTCATATTTGAGCCTTATGATTATTCAAATTATGTATATCCATATACAGGCGATTTGGCACAGCCTGCGCAGACACAAACATTTGTGCCTAATTCATATGGTGCAAATGTGGTAGATTTTAAATATTATGTTGTACCGTCAATGATTGAACTTCTTCCCGATAAGGAAACAGACGTTGAATGCAATGAGCCTAGAGGTGATTTGGATTTTGATGAATACAAGCAAAATTCAAAAATAATGGCGTTTGATCTTCCGATGGGTTACGGTAAATCTTACGTTTTTGATGAAAGCGGAACATTTATTGGTTATGAACCGGGAACATATACTATAGGTATTTATGGCACATATCCATCCGGCGAAGGCTATCAATTTTCTATGACATACCATGTAACAAGATAAACTTTTATATATGATTTTCGGATATATTAAATAAAAACAGCCCTTGCCGAATAGGCAAGGGCTTTAGACTGTTAATAAACCTAAATTTTATTAAATTTATAAGCTTTTAGCAGCGTCGCAGACATCAAATCTGCAGGCATCGCATTTTTACCGAGGAATAAAATTTGCTAATCTATTTCACATACCTCTCCCAATACCTTTCCTATGCTGTCATGAATGACCAAATTGGCTTTGCCGTCATAGGAGGTTTCGCTTTTGTTTATCAAAATAAGTTTATTTCCTTGATAATAATTAATAAGGCCTGCTGCCGGATATACTACCAATGATGTTCCGCCTACAATTAAAACATCGGCATTTTTTATAAAATTGACGGCGCTGCTCCACACATAGTTATCAAGTCCTTCCTCATAAAGCACAACATCAGGTTTTATTATCGAGCCGCATTTTTTGCAATATGGCACACCGTCCATATTTATAATATCTTCTGCACTGTAAAATTCGCCGCAGTTTCTGTTCATGCAATAGTTTCTGAAAACAGAGCCGTGAAGCTCAAAAACGTTTTTGCTGCCGGCAAGCTGATGAAGATTATCGATATTTTGGGTTACAACAGCTTTAAGCTTGCCTTCATTTTCGAGCTTTGCAAGGGCGTAGTGGGCTTTGTTTGGCTTAGCGTCAAGATATATAAGATTTTCTTTATAATACTCAAAAAATTCTTTGGTATGGGATTTAAAGAAACTGTGGCTTATTAAAGTTTCGGGGGGATAGCCGTATTTTGTAACGGCATTATATAAGCCGTCCTTGCTTCTGAAATCTGGTATATTGCTTTCGGTTGAAACTCCTGCGCCGCCTAAAAAAACAATATTGCTGCTTTTTTCTATTATGCTTTTAAGCTCGTCATAAGCCAAATTGATCATTCCTTTCTGTATTTTTTTATAAATGCTTCTATTTTTTGAAGAGCCTTTTGTATTGCTTCGATAGAATATGCATACGAGCATCTTATAAAGCCTTCGCCGCATTCTCCCAATGCCGTTCCCGGCACAACGGCAACCTTTGCTTCATAAAGGAGCCTTTCACAAAATTCATCGGAGGATAAGCCTGTTGATTTTATGCACGGAAAAAGATAAAATGCACCCAGCGCTTCAAAACATTCAAGTCCCATTTTCCTAAATCCGTTAAGCATAACTCTTCTTCTTGCGTCATATTCCTTACGCATTTTGCTTACATCATCATCACAGCATCTTAGCGCCTCTATAGCGGAATACTGACTTATAGTCGGCGCACACATTATTATGTATTGATGAATTTTTGTCATTGCGGCTATCAACTCTTTTGGGCCTGCGGCATAACCCAGCCTCCAGCCTGTCATTGCGTAAGATTTTGAAAATCCGTTTAAAACTATTGTTTTATTATACATTGAATCTATTTCGGCAATAGATGTATGCTTTATGCCGCCGTAGGTAAGCTCCGAATAAATTTCATCGCTTATAATTACTATATCCCTGTCTTTTAAGACATCGGCTATTTTTTCAAGGTCTTTTTTTTCCATAATTGCGCCGGTGGGATTGTTGGGATACGGAAGAATAAGAGCTTTTGTTTTATCCGTAAGTTTTTCTAAAATTTCTTCGGCAGTAAGACGAAACTCATTTTCAACCTTAGTTGTAATAACAATAGGTATTCCGCCTGCCATAATTATACAGGGCTTATATGAAACATAGCTTGGCTCGGGTATAAGCACTTCATCGCCGGGGTTTATAACTGCCCTTAGCGCCAAATCTATTCCTTCGCTTGCCCCAACTGTAACAAGTACCTGTCCTTTTGGATTATAATCAAGGTTATTTTTTCTTTTTAAATATCTGCTTATTTCTTCTCTTAATTCCAACAAGCCTGCGTTTGATGTATAAACCGTTCTGCATTTTTCAAGAGTGTATATACCTCTTTCCCTTATTGCCCATGGAGTTTCAAAATCAGGCTCACCAACTCCAAGTGAAATTACGCCTTCTATTTCATTTGCCACATCAAAAAATTTTCTTATGCCCGAATACGGAATATTTTGTATATGAGTGGCAATTAAATCTTTTATTTCTGTCATGGTGAAACGATCATCCTTTCATCGTTTTTATTTTCTGCGTTTAAGATAATTCCATGCTCTTTATATTTTTTAAGAACAAAATGAGTTGCTGTGCTTAAAACCGAGTCCAGAGTTGAAAGTTTGGCTGAGATAAACTTTGAGATTTCAAGAAGATTTTTGCCCTCCATAATGACTGTAAGATCATATGCGCCGGACATAAGATAAACAGATTTAACTTTATCAAAATTATAAATTCTTTCTGCTATTTTATCAAAACCAAGATCTCTTTGAGGTGTTACCTTAACTTCTATCAGGGCTGTAACAAAGCCGCCGTCTTTATATATTTTTTCCCAATTGATAAGTGTTGTATATCCGCAAATTATATTGTCGGCTTCCATTTCGGCTATTGCAACAGCAACCTCTTGCTCTGATTTGCCAAGCATAACAGCTATTTCGGCGGCAGTTTTACGGCTGTCTTTTTCCAAAATTTCTATAATATCTTTTTTCATTAAAAAAATGCTCCTTTCAAATTGTAATAATTGTTAAAAACTACCCGCTTATGCGAGTAGTTTAGATTGTCAAAAAACTGTTTATGATAAAAATTAAGCGCCTTAATTATTGTGCTTTGCTTACGCTGTATACTTATCCGGGCTTCTGATGAATAACCCGCCATCTTAAACGGAGAACTTACAGTCGGTTAAACTCCCTCTATACCTTTGAAGTTTTTTATATATTTAAGGAAATCCTCTTCGCAGACAGGCTTTGAAAAATAATAGCCCTGAAGATAATCTATGCCCATTGCGGCAAACATTTCCATTTGCTCTCTCGTTTCAACACCTTCCGCCACTATTTTAAGATCCATCCTCTTTACCATTGCTATGGAGCTGCCCAAAATAATTTTTCCTTTGTCATGGTTTGTTGCCATATCAATCATAGATTTGTCAAATTTTATCATATCCAAAGGAAGATTCATAAGAGAATTAATATTTGAATAACCCGTACCGAAATCATCCAAAGAAAAACAAACGCCGTTTTCAAAAAGTGATTTCATATTTTTAATAAGCATTTTTGGTGAATAAGCCGCTGCCGTTTCGGTTATTTCAAGATTTACACGGCAGTTTTCAATGCCGTATTTTTTCATTATTTTAAGAAAATCAACAGCTAATGATTCCTGCATACATTGAACAACCGAAAGATTTATTTCAATATATTCTATTCCTTTTTTGTTAAGGTTATTTTTTGCCATAAAGCTGCATACTTTGTCAAAAACTATTTCACCTATTTTTAAAATGGTGCCGTTTTGTTCCGAAATAGGTATAAATTCAGCCGGAGAAATATAACCAAGCTCGTCATCGGTTAATCTTACAAGAGCCTCTGCGGATACTATTTTATTTTCATCTATAGAATATATGGGCTGATAAAATACGGTAAAGCTGTCATTTTCAATTGCTCTTTTTATTGCGTTTTCAACAGCTATTCTTCTTTTTGTATCCTTAAGACTTACATCTTTTGCCGAGATGATCCATTTTTTGCTGTTGTCAAGCCCTTTAAGATAATCTATGTAATTGTACACAAGCTCCAGGCTGTCAACATCTCTTGGAATTTTTATATCTAAAATTCTTGCCGAAATATAAATTCCATAATTTTCTTCTCCCCATTTTTTTTCAAATTCATCCTCAATTTTTTGGATATATTGCTTTAAATCCTTGTCATTTAAATCATCAAGAATAACGGCAAAAGTACTCATGCTAAGGCAGAAAGCGTTTTTTGGAGCAATTGTTTCCAAAAAATCGGCTACGTCCTTTCTTATGGAATTAATTTTGTCTATCCCAAATGCTTGTATAAGCATTTTTATATCTTCAACATATACTATAATAACGGAAAAAGATTTTTTTGCCTTGGAATTTATAAGAAACATTCTTGAGAATGAATCTTCATTAAATAATCCTGTTAAGCTGTCTATAAATTCTTCTGATTTTTGTATTGTAGAAAAAATAAGTATGGAGCATAATGCCGCACCAAAGTTTTCAATAGGTATAAACGTTACGTCTGAGTTGCCGACAGTTGGTATGATGGGCATAGAATACTGCATAATATTTGCTCCGACGATAAAAATAAGATACAGGTAGATAGCGATTCTAAAATCTCTGTTTGCAAGCTCTTTGTTAAATGTTGCAAAAAATACGCCAAAAGCCAGATAATAAGCCGATACAATATAAATTATATATTCAAAATAGCCTTCTCTAAAGTTAATGAAAGCATTCCAATAATCAGAAGACTTAATCATAATAAGAGTTGCAAAAACGGATAATATAATAGGCATCACAACAGCAGCTCTTAGCTTAAAGCTCATATTTTTTAAGCTTGCTTCCATAATTGTTATTACATACAGAGCAAAAGAAAACGCTCTTAAGTTGTGGAAAAAAATATAGCCGAAATTTATCAATATCTTTAAATTGAGGTCTGTACTCTGCATAGCCGTTACAGAACACATAAGGCTGAAAACAGTGGTTATTAAAGCCATAAGAGTAAATACAAAAAACATAACATTTTGAAGTATAGATGTTTTCTTTTTTGCCATATGGATAATTAACAGCACAAGCATCAGAGTTGCCGCACAGATATCATAGCTGATATTAATTCTCACAAACATCAGCTCCTTTCATATAATTTTAATAGATGGCTTGTTTTGCAAAAACAGCATATTGTAACAAGCAGCTTACGGCAAGGGCACACAATAATTTTATGCTTTTAATTGAAATTTCCATAATATTATGAAAAATTTTATTAAGAACAATTTTATTAAATATGGGCTTTTGCTTTAAATATATTTTACATAATTTTATTGGGTTAGTCAATTCTTATAAAAAAATTGTGCAAATTTATGCTTTTTATGTTGTCTTTGGAAATTGGCTGAAACAGTAATTATCAAACTATTTTTTGGATAAATAAGGCTGCCTTAAAATTCTATTTTTATTGTGATTATCATTTTATTAAAAGGGCATTATAAAATTGCAGACTGTCAATAAATTTTTTGAGAGGTATAGCTTTATGAGTAAATTTATAATTGAAAGATCCTCGCCGTTATCGGGAGAGGTTTATATAGACGGCGCAAAAAATTCGGCTCTGCCGATTATTGCGGCGTGTCTTTTGTGCGCCGGCGGAGATATTTTTATAGATAATGTTCCTTATCTCAGCGATATTTCCGTTATGTGCAGGATAATATCGACAATAGGCGCAAAAATATCAAGGCTGAACGAAGGGAAAGGAATAAGAATAGGCTGTGAAAATATTCGCCCTGTTGAAATGCCTTATGAGCTTGTAAAGAAAATAAGAGCTTCGTTTTTAATAGCAGGACCTCTGCTTGCAAGGTTTAAAAAAGTAAGGATTCAGCTGCCGGGAGGCTGTGCGATAGGAGTAAGGCCGATAGATTTGCATTTAAAAGGGTTTTCTCTTTTGGGCGCCAGTGTTAAGCAAGAACACGGAGTTGTGGAAATAAGCTGCAAAAAGCTGAAAGGAAACGAAATACATTTGGATTTTCCAAGTGTCGGCGCTACGGAAAATATTATGATGGCAGCCGTTTTGGCTCAGGGCAAAACAGTAATTTCAAATTGTGCCGTTGAGCCTGAAATTGTTGATTTGGCTGATTTTTTAAACAAGATGGGCTGCAAAATCGAAGGCGCCGGCTCTGACAGCATTAAAATAACGGGAGTAGAAATTTTATCGGGCTGCAGACACAGAATAATACCCGACAGGATAGAGGCAGGAACGTTTTTGGCTGCCGCAGCCGCAACGAGGGGAGAAATAAAAATAAACAACGTTTGCTGTTCTCATCTGAGGGCTGTCAGCTCAAAGCTTAAGGAGCTGAATGCGGAAATAACGGAGGGAGAAAACCATATAAAAATAAATGCAAAAAATATTTATAAAAATGCCGATATAAAAACGATGCCTTATCCCGGATTTCCTACAGATATGCAGCCTCAGTTTATGAGCGTTTTAACCACAATAGCGGGCACCGGCATAATAAATGAAACGGTTTTTGAAAATAGGTTTATGCACGTTGGAGAATTAAACAGAATGGGTGCGGATATAAGGCTTGAGGGACGCTGTGCGGTTGTACGGGGAGCAAGCAGAATGACCGGAACCCAAGTAAAGGCAACGGATTTAAGGGCGGGGGCAGGGCTTATAATTGCCGGCTTATGCGCTGAGGGAAAAAGTGAGATAAGCGATATTTATCATATAGAAAGAGGCTATTACAAAATTGAAGAAAAGCTTAAAAAGCTTGGCGCATCAATAAAGAAAGTTGAAGAATAAATTTTTTATATTTTAACCGACTAAGTAAGTGCCCGCCTATTAGGCGGCAGGCACTTACTAATAAAAAAATTCTCTGTTTCTTTAATTGGCGGAAGTATGTTAAAGCATTTTATCAAATTCTTTTCTCAGTCGTGATATAATCTTTTTTTCAAGCCTTGATATGTAGCTTTGAGAAATTCCCAGTAAATCGGCAACTTCTTTTTGGGTTTTTTCATTTCCGCCGATATGTATGCCGTATCTAAGCTCGATAATTTGTTTTTCTCTTAAGCTCAGTTTATCTATGGCTTTATCCAAAAGCTCTTTATCAACCTCTTCTTCAAGGTTTTTATAAATTATATCCACATCTGTACCCAGTATGTCGGAAAGCAGCAGTTCGTTGCCCTCCCAGTCTACGTTTAAAGGCTCATCTATGGAAACTTCTGATTTTGTCTTTGAATTTCTTCTGAGATACATCAATATTTCATTTTCGATACAGCGTGAAGCATATGTTGCAAGCTTTATGTTTTTATCGGCTTTAAAGGTGTTTATTGCTTTTACAAGACCAATTGTGCCTATAGAGATAAGATCTTCAACATTTATTCCGGTGTTTTCAAATTTTCTTGCTATGTAAACCACAAGACGAAGATTTTTTTCTATCAATATGGATTTTGCTTCTTCATCTTTTTCGGTTCCGAGTTTATTTAAAATTTCTTTTTCTTCGTCGGCGGAAAGAGGCTCGGGAAGCACATCGCTTCCGCCTATGTAATAAACAGTAAATGGATTTTGTTTTTTGCCCGTAAGTTTATTTTTAAATTGTTTAATATTTTTTATCAAATTATTTGCTTTAAGTTTAAAAAATTTGAATACATAAAAAAAATATTTCATTTTATACCTCCTGATATTTTAACATTTCCGGATTGATAAGAGAATCAAAGCTGCCTTTTTTTGAAAGTGACAAATTGCAGACAGCTATATAAGGCTTTTCGATTTTAATGCAGCCTTCATACATTATTTCCGCTTTTTTGGCTCTTACTGCCATAATTATGCCGCTTTGCTCACCAAGGCTCGAAAACGGAATAAAAGAAAAATCGCTCTTGTTTTCACACTGTTGTATTGCCAAAGCGGCTTCTTTAATGTCATTGTCTTTATTTTCATAATAAAGAAGCTTTATTTTTTCGGGCAAAGCCTCTTTTATGCTTTTAAATTCTGATATTATAACAGGTTTTCCCGTAATGGGTTCACATAACGAATTTCCTGTATCGATAAGAGCGGTAAGCTCTATTTTCTTTTTTTCAAAATAAAGCTTTATATTGCAAAAGCTTTGTCTTTTCAGGCTTATTTTGTTAAGCTGAGCAATAAAAAATTTTAGAAGAGCAAAACAGGCAAAGCTTGAAAATATAAGGATCTTAAACGGAAAATGGATTATATTTATATTAAACATATTATTTGTACTTGCTTTTATGTAATAAAAAACGGCGGTTCCTGCCCCCGCCATTGTAAAGGCACAGATATTTGCGCTTATTATAAATTTAACAAGCTCTTTTATGCCTTTTGGCTTAAAGCATATAAATACGGAAATTATTATTATAATTAAAGAAAAAATTATGCTTCTGTTCCCTATGGGCTTTGCAAAAAGCGAAAGGCAATATAACAGAGCTGCAGATGCCGAGGCGGCAAGTATTCTTTTTACGGCAACATTTTGCTTAACTAATTTAGCTGATATCCAAAATATAAAAAAATCCATTATAAAGTTGATAAAAAAGACAATATCAATATATACTTGCATATGAATATGCCTCCAACTGTTTATTATGTATTTATTATAATATTGCGGCAATAAATATTTTGTCATTTTAAATACTTATATCAATAAAAAAATTTGACAAATTATGCCTTAATTAATATGGCTGCAATTTATTGTAATTTACTGTTGTATCGTTTCTTATCTTTATGATATACTAAAATTAATGTTGGTTTTTAAATAATATTCATAATTTTGCCTAATATAGGGCATAAAAAAGTAAAGCGCTGAATTATGGATAAAATCAAAATAATAAATTTAAAGAGGAGAAAAGCGATGATATTTTTAAGTTATGGTATTTTGGTTGTTTTAGTTGTAGTGCTGTCTGTATATCTCTCAAAATATGTCGATGCGCTTGACAAAAAAACAAATCTTTCGGGCGCTTTTATCGGAGGGGTTCTTTTGGCGGCAGTAACAAGCCTGCCGGAGCTTTTTACAAGCATAAGCGCCGTTTTATTGGTAAAGCCTCCTCAGCCGGAGCTTATTCAGGGCAATGTTTTCGGCAGCAATATATTTAATTTAACAATTTTTGGAGGCTGCGTACTTTTTGCTTCTTATAGCTATAAGCAGTCGTCTGTTTCAAAAAGCCATGCCACTACTGTTATTTTTACAATAGTTTTATTTATAGTATGCATACTTGGAATGTATTTTCCCTGGACAATATCGGCTGCGTTTATTAAGCTTAACTGGGCAAGTTTAGCCATATTTATTATTTATATAATAAATATTAAGCTTGTAAATTCAGATGATTCGGCTGAAAATGAAGGCGAGGATAATGTTAACCTATCTGTGGGTCAGATTGTCGTAAGGTTTATTCTTCTTTCTGTGGCTTTGGTGTTTGTAAGCATTATGCTTACTCAGGTTACGGACAAGCTTTCCGACAGGCTTAATCTCGGAAAAACCGTTGCAGGCGCAATTTTTCTTGGCGTTGCCACATCTCTTCCGGAGCTTACGGCTTCAATAAACCTTGTAAGGCTTAAAAATTTTAACGCTTCTATAGGCAATGTTACAGGAAGCAATTTGTTTAATTTTATAATACTTTGCTTTGGCGATTTAATTTATACAAAAGGCGGAATTTACGGCAAAACGTTAGATTCGCAGATTATTATATGGTGTGCCGTTATTGCTTCTCTGCTTACGCTTATTGCCCTTAAGACAAAAAACAGCAGGGCTGTATCATCTTTTCTGGGCGGTTTAATTATATTAACATATGTTTCAAGCATTGTTCTTGCAAAATATGCCTCCAGCTTTGATTTTATTAAGGATTTCTTCTTTTTCGGATAAATAGTCGGTTTTGATGTTAAAAATCGATTTTTGATTTATGTGAGCTTTTGACAAAAGGAGGGTTGATTATGAGATGCAGATTTTTAATTTTTTCTTTTTTGCTTATAACGTTTTTTTTAACCGGCTGCAGCTTAAAAAAAGAGGCTGTTATAGGCTTAATTACATATAACGAAGATGATTTTTTAAACGGCGCTCATATGTATAGTGATGAAAATTTGCAAACGGTCGGCAGAAATATCAAAATAATAGAAAAAAAGGCGGATAAAAATGAAAATGCGGCTGATATTTTTAATGAGCTTAAGCAGGAGGGCGCTGATTTAATAATATCCGATATGGATAACGGATTTAATAAGTTTTATGCAGAAGAAGCCGTGCCTGTTATTGCCGCCAGGGAATGGAACCATTCCGACAATACGCCTTACTGCTTTGAGCTTTCACCCAACCCAACTGAAGAGGCTCAGTATTTGGCTGATTTTATTGCGGATGAGCTTAAGATTGAAGGCACCGCCGTTATTTACAACAGCGAATATGATTATTCAAATATTTTGGCGGAAAGCTTTAATGTGAAAATGATGCTTAAGGGAGCTGATATATTATCTGTATCGGAATATAAAAGTTCTGATTCGGTTTATGACGATATTTTAAAAAAGATTGCCGAAAGCAAGCCCTCGCTTCTTTTGGTGTTGGATAACAGCGAAAGGTCAGCCAAAATAGTTGATAAGGCATGTGAAATTATGGTTTTAAAGCCAATTTTTGTGGGACCTTGTCAATGGGATACAATAGAAAGCAAGGTGTCCGATCCGTCTGTTTTGGAGGGAAGTTATTGCTTAAGCTGCTTTTCGTATGATGATGCAAGGCCGGAAATTCAGATTTTTGTTGATGATTACAAGCAAAAATACAATAAAGCCCCAAGTTTAAATTCTGCTATGGGTTACGATTCTATGGCTATAGCATTTGATGCTTTAAAAAATACAAAAAGGCTTAATGAAAAAAGCCTTGTGGAAACATTGCTTGTCACTGATTATGAGGGCATAAGCGGCAGGTTTGATTTTAACGGAAAAAATTACGCTTCACCTTCTGTTTTTGTAAGCACGATAATGAGCGGAGAAAAGGTTTTATACTCTAAACTTGAAAATTAACGCAAAAATAAAAAAGCTAAAAATAAAAAGCTCTTTATTTTGAACAAGTAACTTAAAGCGTCGCAGACTTATAATCCGCAGGCGGAATTCACTTTCGCCGAGGAAAACAGCGAGTTTCAAGGGATTTTTAATCCCGATGGAATGAGCTGTTTATACATCTGTTTTTTCTCGAAAAAGTCCAAATGGACTTTTTCGACACTCAAAAAGCTCTTTATATTAAGAGCTTTTATTTTTGCAGTTTTATTATTCTGTTTAACAGCTTATAGCAGTACCAGCCAATTATCGAAACAACAATGCCTTTGAATACGTTAAACGGAGTTATACCTAAAATAACAATATCTCTTAATGAAGAAATTGCCGGTATTGTTTTGGAGCTTAATGAGATTACATTATCCATACCGCCGAAAAGTTTGGCATAAAGAGGAACGGTTACATAATAATTAATAATTATACCCGAAATTATAAAGCCTATATTTGCCGCCGCAAAGCCTATTAATGCATTAAGCTTTAATTTTTTGAATATTATTCCAAGAGGTATTATATAGCATGAATTTACAATAAAGTTTGAAAGCTCTCCAACACAGCCCGTGGTTGAGGCTGTAACAGCTTTGATAAGATTTTTAACAAGCTCTATTAATGCTCCTGATAAAGGCCCGTATGCCAAAGCGGCGATTATTGCCGGAATGTCGCTAAATTCAAGTTCAAGAAATCCCATATATTTAAATGGAAGATGAAAAAGCATCAATACATAAGACAGGGCAGAAAAAAATCCTATAACTGTAATTTGTCTTGTTGTAAGCTTTGTTTTTAACATAAAAGCACATCTCCTTTTTATCGTCATTTCCGCTTATAATTTTACTTTTATGTCATATAAAAGTCAAGATGAGCAAATATATTAATTTGTTATAAATTTTATGGCAGCAAAATTTGCTTATACCAAGTTTATTTAGGCATAGCTTTACTTAAAGCAATAGTAATTGCCAACAGTTTAAAGGACGGAGGACTTGCTTGTTGGTTAAAATAACATAAAAAACATAGATATATCTGTTGACATTTGTAAAAATAGATGTAAAAATAATATTATGATATATAAAAGAAAATTAAATGTCACTTTTTGTGTCAATTTCGTTTTATATTGTTTTAGTTAAGCATAAGCGCTGTCTTTAAGGCAGACGGATTTTCAGTGATTTGATTCCGATTGGGAAAATAGAAATTTTTAAGGATTTTTAGCCGCCGGAACAAGTTTTTATTATTGAAAAAGTTATAAAGGATTTTTTCGATAATCTGAAATATATAATTATAAAGGAGGTTTTATATGTCTGAAAAAGTTTTAAACGTGTTTAAAGGAACACCCGAACAGGAAAGGAATTTAAAAAGCGTTATCGAAGCCCATAAGGATCAGCCGGGCGCTTTGATGCCTGTTCTTCAGCAGGCTCAGGAAATTTACGGCTATCTTCCGATAGAAGTTCAAAAAATGGTTGCCGACGGGCTTAATATGTCGCTTTCCGAGGTTTATGGCGTGGCAACGTTTTATTCTCAGTTTTCATTGACGCCAAAGGGCGAATATAGGATTAATGTCTGTCTTGGTACGGCATGCTATGTTAAGGGAGCGGATAAAATCCTTAAGGCTGTTGAAAAAAAGCTTGGCATAAAATCCGGACAATGTACACCGGACGGGCGCTTTTCGCTTGATTCCACAAGGTGTATAGGCGCCTGCGGTCTTGCTCCCGTTATGATGATTAATGACGAGGTATATGGAAGACTTAAGCCCGATATGATAGATTCTATATTAGATAAATATTACTCCCAAAAATAGGAGGCGGTGTGAATGACTTTTGAAGAATTAGCAAAAATCAAAGAAAAAAATTATAATATTGTTCAGGTAAGAAGAGTTGTGCAGCAGCAAGGCGAAGAGCTTTCAAAGCAGACCGCATACAGAAAGCAGGTGTTGATTTGCGGCGGTACCGGCTGTACGTCATCAGGCAGCAAAAAAGTAATAGAAACCCTTGAAAACGAGCTTAAAAAGCATGGCATAGAAAAAGAGATACTTGTTGTAAAAACAGGCTGTTTCGGTCTTTGCTCATTAGGTCCCATTATGATTGTTTATCCGGAGGGCTGTTTTTATGCTCAGGCAACGCCCGAGGGCATCGCCGAAATTGTTGAAGAGCATTTGGTTAAAGGAAATATAGTTAAGCATCTGCTTTATGATAAGACGGTTCACGAGGACGGCTCTATAATTTCATTAAACGAAACAAATTTTTACAAAAAACAGCTTAGGATTGCTCTTAGAAACTGCGGAGTTATAGACCCTGAAAATATAGAAGAATATATAGCGGGCGATGGATATGCCGCTTTGGCAAAGGTATTAAGAGAAATGTCGCCGCAGGATGTTATAGACTGTCTTTTAAAATCCGGCTTAAGAGGAAGAGGCGGCGGCGGCTTCCCTACCGGCAAAAAGTGGGACTTTGCAAGAAAAGAAGAAAACGATATAAAATATGTATGCTGTAATGCTGATGAGGGCGATCCGGGCGCATTTATGGATCGTTCTGTTTTGGAGGGGGATCCTCACAGTGTAATAGAGGCAATGGCAATTGCAGGCTATACCATAGGCGCAAAGCAGGGTTATGTGTATGTAAGAGCTGAATACCCAATAGCTGTTCAAAGGCTTAGAATAGCTATTGATCAGGCAAGAGAATACGGTCTGCTTGGCGAGAATATTTTTGGTACCGGTTTTTCGTTTGATATAGAGATAAGGCTTGGAGCAGGTGCGTTTGTATGCGGAGAGGAAACCGCTCTTATAGCCTCAATCGAGGGCAAAAGAGGAGAGCCTAAGCCAAGGCCGCCGTTTCCTGCCGTAAACGGTCTTTTTGGCAAGCCTACCATACTTAACAACGTTGAAACATATGCAAATATCGCTCAAATAATTTTAAAAGGCGCCGATTGGTTTTCATCTATCGGAACCGAAAAATCAAAAGGCACTAAGGTTTTTGCTTTAGGAGGAAAAATAACCAACGTAGGTTTGGTTGAAATACCTATGGGTACAACGCTCAGAGAAATTGTAGAAGAAATAGGAGGCGGAATACCAAACGGAAAGAAGTTTAAAGCCGCCCAGACAGGAGGCCCGTCAGGGGGTTGTATACCGGCTTGTCATATAGATACTCCCATAGATTATGACAATCTTACAAACCTTGGCAGCATGATGGGCTCGGGAGGACTTATAATTTTGGACGATGATACCTGTATGGTGGATATAGCAAAGTTTTATCTTGATTTTACCGTTGATGAATCCTGTGGAAAATGTACTCCTTGCAGGATCGGAACAAGAAGGCTTAATCAGTTCTTGGAGAAAATAATAGAGGGAACAGCCGAGCTTGAGGATTTGGATAAAATAGAAGAGCTTGCAAATCATATGAACAGAACATCATTATGCGCCTTAGGACAGACTGCTCCAAATCCTGTTTTATCAACTATGATGTATTTCAGAGATGAATATATATCTCATATAACAGATAAAAAATGTCCTGCCGGAGTCTGCAAAAGTCTTGTTTCATACGAAATCAATCCGGGCTTGTGCAAGGGCTGTACTCTTTGCATGAAGGGCTGCCCCGTCAACGCAATAAGCGGCTCTGTTAAAAAGCCGCATACTATTGATAAAGACAAATGCATTAAATGCGGTCTTTGCGAGAGAAACTGTAAATTTAATGCAATAACAAAAAGCTAGGGGGGCTGCAGATGAGTGATATTAATTTAAAAATTAACGATATACCGGTAACTGTTCCGCAGGGATATACAATTTTGCAGGCTGCAAAAGAAATAAATATCGAGATTCCTTCTTTATGCTATTTAAAGGACGTAAACTGCATAGGCTCATGCAGGGTATGCGTTGTTGAGGTTAAAGGCAAAAAGGGTCTTGTTGCTTCCTGCGTTTATCCCGTTGAAGAGGGCATGGAGGTTTATACAAATACGCCTAATGTAAGAACATCAAGAAAAACTACAATTGAACTTATTTTATCCAGTCATCACAAAAAATGTCTTTCCTGCGTGAGAGGAAATCATTGCGAACTTCAAAAGCTTGCCTTTGATTATGACGTTGATGAAGACAGATTTAAAGGCGAGGACGTTCAGTATCAGATAGATGCTCTTTCACCTTATATTGTAAGGGACAACAACAAATGTATACAGTGTATGCGATGTGTATCAGCCTGTTCCAAAATTCAGAGCGTTTCTGTTATAGGCCCTATAAAGAGAGGCTTTAATATTCATGTAGGCTGTGCCTTTGAAAAAAGCCTTAATGATTCGCCTTGTGTAGGCTGCGGACAATGCATAGTTGCCTGTCCCGTAGGTGCGCTTACGGAAAAAAGCAATATTGATGTTGTTTGGAACGCCATATCCGATAAAAATAAAAAGGTAGTATTTTTTACAGCGCCATCAATAAGGGCTACGCTCGGAGAATGTTTTAATATGCCTATAGGCACAAATGTTGAAGGCAAAATGATAAATGCAATAAGACGTTTGGGCGCCGACAGTGTATTTAATATGGATGTTACTGCGGATTTAACCATTATGGAGGAAGCTAACGAGCTGATAGAAAGAATAGAGAACAAGGGAGTACTGCCTATGTTTACTTCCTGCTGTCCGGGCTGGGTAAAATTTGTTGAGCATTATTATCCCGAGATTATTCCTAATCTTTCAACCTGCAAATCACCGCAGCAGATGTTTGGCACTGTTCTTAAAACATACTATTGTCATAAAAACGGCATTGATCCGAATGATTTGTTTGTTGTAAGCGTTATCCCATGCACAGCCAAAAAGTTTGAGGTTACACGACAAGAGGCAATGACATTTGATTTTCAAGATGTTGACGTTGCTTTAACTACAAGAGAGCTTGCAAAAATGATTAAGGGCGCAGGTCTTAGCTTTGTTGATCTGCCTGATGACAGGTTTGATAATCCGTTTGAATTTGCAACCGGCGCAGGAACAATCTTCGGCGCAACCGGCGGAGTTATGGAAGCGGCTTTAAGGACTGCCGCAAGCACTCTTGATCCTAATTTTGCAAAAACAGATTTTAAAGAGGTAAGAGGAAACGAAGAAATAAAAGAGGCTGTTTATAAAATTAACGGAAAGGAAATTAAAGTAGCTGTAACATCGGGGCTTGCCAATGCAAGAAAGCTTTGTGAAATGGTTAAAAAGGGCGAAGCGGATTATCATATGATAGAAGTTATGGCTTGCCCGGGAGGCTGCATTAACGGCGGCGGGCAGCCGGTTCAAAGTGACAGCATAAGGAATTATGCCGACCTTAAAGGCCTTAGATCGAAAGTGCTTTATGATGCGGATAAGCAGATTAAAAGCAGAAAATCACACGAAAGCCCTGTTATGAAAATGCTTTATGACGAATTTTTTGATGCCCCGGGAAAACCAAGAGCGCACAAGCTTCTTCACACAAGCTATGTAAACAGAAAATAATTTTATTGACCATAAAACCCTAAAAGGTTCTGCTTGAACCTTTTGGGGTTTTGTATAAAATTGCTTATAACCACAAAATTGTAAGGAGGGTGAATATGAACGATAAATATAATAACCCTGTAAGGAGAGGATTTTTTCCGGATCCGTCGGTTATAAGGGTTGGCGATGATTATTATATGGTTAATTCAAGCTTTCAATATTTTCCGGCAATACCTATTTCACATTCAAGAGATATGATTAACTGGGAAATAATAGGATACGGAATATGCGAAAGCGACTATCTCGATTTGTCGCAGAGTTTAGATTCGAGGGGAATATGGGCGCCTGATATTTCATATTTTGACGGTAAATTTTACATATTTGCAACATTAAGACATAACTCTGAGGACAAAGAAAAATCTCCTATGAGAAGTCAGCTTATTATGACAAGCGATAAAGCGCAGGGCCCTTATTCGAAGCCTGTTGTAATCGATGTTGATAATATAGATCCATCTCATTTTATAGATGATGATAAAAAGCATTATATGATAATAGCCCCGGGAATAACTATAGTTCCGCTTAATGATGAATGCAGCAAAGTGGTTGGAAAAATAAAGCAGCCTTGGAGCGGAACAGGTGAAAGATGCCCCGAAGGTCCTCATATATTAAAAAAGGACGGCTGGTATTATGCCATATTGGCGGAGGGCGGCACAGGCTATGGTCATGGCATAAACATAGCGAGAAGCAAAAGCCTTTATGGCGAGTATGAGCCTTGCCCTTATAATCCTGTTATGCGTCAGACCGACAGCAGCGCTCTTATCCAAAGAAGCGGCCATGGAAAGCTTGTTCAGGCTCAGGACGGAAGTTGGTGGTGTTATTATCTCTGCTCGAGAAGAAACGGCGGAAATTATACCACTGTTGGCAGAGAAACAGCTCTCGATCCCGTAGAGTGGACAAATGACGGCTGGTTTCTTATAAACGGCGGAAGAGGACCGAGTCTTATACAGGATCGCCCGAAGAATTTAAATGAATTTAAATTTGATAAATTTGGCTTTGATGATTTTGATGAGCCTAAATTAAACTTAAATTGGCAGTGGGTAAGAAATCCGGATTATAAAAGCATAAGCTTATGTGAAAGAAAGGGCTGGCTTAGGTTATATACTCTTGATGGGCAGCTTTATGAAATCAAAGCTAAAAATACTTTGTTAAGAAGAGAACAGGAGCTTTGCTACAGGGCTAAGACAAAGCTTGATTTTAAGCCCTTTAAAAAGGGGCATCAGGCAGGGCTTACCTGTTATTATTCTACAGCTACATATGTAAGATTCAGCATATGCTATGACGGCGGAATTGGAATAGAAACGGTAATAAACAAAAATAAAGGTGAGCAAAGAATATCCTTTGAAAAAATTGAAGAAAACAAAGAAATATATTTAATGGTTGAGGTTGAAGGGCTTAAAAGAAGCTTTTATTACAGCTATGATAATAAAAATTGGATCCTTGCCTGCGTTTTGGATAATTGTATTTATCTCTGCGACGAGGGCGTGCCGGAAGACAGAAAGCGCCATACGGGAACTCTTGTGGGAATATATGCAAACAACGGCGCATCGGGCGACAGGATTGCCGCTGATTTTGATTGGTTTTTATATGAAGATTAATGCTTATCAGTCAATGCTTTAAGTGAAACAGTAAGTTATCGACAAGCAAATAAAATTTGGAGGTTTAGCCTATGAAAAAAGCATTAGCCGTACTTTTGGCAGGAATTATCTCTTTAGCTTCCGGCAGCCTTTCCGTATTTGCCGAAAAAGCAGATGAAAAAATACCTTCATTCCCCGGGGCGGAGGGAGGAGGACGCTTTACAACAGGCGGAAGAGGCTGTGAGGTTTATATTGTTGATACCCTTGAGGATTATATTCCGGATAAAGAAGAGCCTATAAAAGGTTCTCTCAGAGATGCGCTCAGTGAGGATAACAGAACGATAGTATTTAATGTTTCGGGCGTTATAAAATTAAAGGACAGGCTTATTGTAAAAAGAAAAAATATAACAATAGCAGGACAGACAGCCCCGGGAAACGGAATAACAGTTTATGGCTTTGAAACCAATATAAGCAATTCTGAAAATATGATTATAAGATATATGAGATTTCGTCCCGGCGCCGAGAATGTATTTAAAGGGGATTCTATGGATGCTATTTGGGGCAGAAGCATGAAAGATATTATGGTTGATCATATCTCTTCATCGTGGTCCACAGATGAAACGATGTCGCTTTACAGGGCTGAAAATATGACTGTACAGTGGTCTGTTATTGAAGAAAGTCTTGCAATGTCGGGCCATACAAAAGGAAGACATGGATATGGAGCTATCTGGGGCGGCGTAAATGCAACATTTCATCACAATCTTATAGCAAGCCATACCTCAAGGAATCCTCGAATGGGAGGAGGAACCCCCGAAGCCGATGACAACGAGCATATAGCAAGGTTTGATATTAGAAATAATGTGCTTTATAACTGGGGTTATAACACTATTTACGGCGGAGGAAGATCAGAAGCAAATTATGTGTACAACTATGTTAAAGCCGGCCCCGGCACAAGAGATGAGGTAAAAGACAGACTTATCGACTGCGGTGAAGCAAATAAACCCGGCTGGTTTTATGTGAACGGCAATTATATGGAGGGAAATGAAGAAATATCGGAAGATAACAGCAAGGGTATTTATATTTCCGATGCATCTGCCGATTTTACTCAAATTGTTGATAAAGAATTTGAAATGGAAGGTACAAAGGCCGAAAATTTGAAAACTCAAACCCCTCAGCAGGCGTATGAAGAGGTTTTGGCAAAGGCAGGTGCGGTTTATCCAAAGAGAGATGCATTGGATGCACGAATTATAAACGAGGTAAAAACAGGAACGGGAAGATTTGCCAACACTGATAAAGAGGTTGGCGGTCTGCCGTACAGAGATGAAATAAAGAGAAGTGATGATTTTGATAAAGACAGAGATGGAATAGACGATAAATGGGAAATTAAAAACAATCTTGACCCTAACGATCCCGAGGATTCAAGGCAGTTGTCGAAAGACGGAAGCGGTTATACCAATATAGAAAATTATTTTAATTCTCTTGTTGATATGCAGCATATTGCCGAAAATCCCGATATAACCATTAAAAGCCCTTCAAACAACAGCATTATAAATGAGGGGGAATCTTTTGTTGTATCGGCTGATGTAAAAAGCAAAAGCTCAATTGAAAAAGTTGAATTTTACAACGGAGCAGACCTTATAGCCACTGATGAAAATGAACCTTATGAAATAACTGTCGACGGCTTGACGGACGGAAGTTATTTTATTTGCGCAAAGGCTGTTGATATAAACGGAAATCAAACACAGTCAAGCGCCGTTGCCGTGCATATCAATCCTAAAAACGACATATCACCGTGGCTGAGCCGTGATATAGGAGATGTTGATATAGAAGGCTGCGCTTCGCTTAAAGATGGCGAGCTTACGATAAAGGGCAGCGGAAAGCTTAAGGGCAATGAAGATTCCTGCCGATTTGTTTACCTTCCTATGGTTGGCGACGGTGAAATAACAGCAAAGCTTGAAAGCATAACGGCTGTTGACAATCACGCCTTTTCAGGGCTGATGATAAGAGAAACCTTGGCAAAAGGGGCAAAAACCGCAGCTTTGGGTATATCTCACACAAAGGCATATGAATGGAAACAGTTTGATCCAAAAGCAAACAAAACTCAATCATATTATCGCAATCCGTTTTCTGCTTATCTTGTTTCAAGAGATTCCGAAAATGGAGATATCGATAACCTCGGAGAAAATCTCGATTCGCCGGAAGCGGCGGAAAAATCCGGAGTTCAGCTTATAAATGATATATGTTTTAAAGAGCTTGACGAATTTTTGGGATATTATTTAAAGCTTAACAGGACGGGAAATGTTTTTTCAGCTTATATTTCTCCCGATGGAAAGCAATGGACCAAGCTCGGCGAAAAGGAAATTAAAATGGCTGAAAAGGTTTATATAGGCTTTGCGGCTGAATCAAACGAAGTAAATAATGACATAGATAATTACAACAGCGTAAAATTTAGCGATATAAGCTTAATTAACGATAAATTGAAAGGAGAATCAAAATGAAAGAATATTTTTCTATGATTGATAAAGTAGTTTATGAAGGAGCTGAATCAAAAAATCCATTTTCTTACAAATATTATGATGCCGACAGAGTTATAGACGGCAAAAAAATGAAAGATCATTTAAAATTTGCCATGAGCTATTGGCATACTCTTTGCGCCGCAGGGACAGATCCATTTGGCGCCCAAACTATGGACAGAAGCTACGGGGGCTTAACCGATCCCATGGAAATTGCAAGGGCAAAGGCTGATGCAGCATTTGAGTTTATGACAAAAATGGGAATAGAATACTTTTGTTTTCATGATGCCGATATAGCTCCAGAGGGAAAGGATTTTGCCGAAACAAAGAAAAACTTTTTTGAAATTGTGGATTATATAAAAGAAAAAATGCAAAAAACAGGCATAAAGCTCCTTTGGGGAACTTCAAATTGTTTTTCAAGCCCAAGATTTATGCATGGCGCAGGCACATCATGCTGCGCAGACAGCTTTGCATATGCAGCCGCCCAGATAAAAAACGTTCTTGATGCCGTTGTAAAGCTTGGCGGAAAAGGCTATGTTTTCTGGGGAGGCAGAGAGGGCTATGAAACACTGTTAAATACCGATATGGCTCTTGAGCTTGATAATATGGCAAGGCTTATGAAAATGGCTGTTGAGTATGGAAGAAAAATAGGCTTTGACGGAGATTTTTATATTGAGCCTAAGCCAAAAGAGCCTACAAAGCATCAGTATGATTTTGACAGCGCTACTGTTATTGGTTTTTTAAGAAAATATTCTCTTGAAAAGGATTTTAAACTTAATATCGAAGCAAATCATGCAACCCTTGCAGGACACAGCTTTGAGCATGAGCTTGAGGTAGCGAGGATAAATGGCGTTTTTGGAAGCATAGATGCAAATCAGGGAGATCCTAACCTTGGCTGGGATACGGATCAATTTCCAAGCAATGTTTATTCCGCTGCTTTATGTATGCTTGAGGTTATTAAAGCGGGAGGATTTAAAAACGGAGGACTTAACTTTGATGCAAAAGTAAGAAGAGCTTCATTTGAATTTGAAGACATTGTTCACGCATATATCAGCGGCATGGACAGCTTTGCATTGGGTCTTATAAAGGCTTATGAAATTAAAGAAGACGGAAGAATAGATGAATTTGTTAAAAACAGATATGAAAGCTACAGCCACGGAATAGGAAAGAAAATAGTTGATGAAACCACAAGCTTGGAGGAGCTTGAAGAATATACCCTTAAAAATGGCGAGCCAAAGCTTAAAAGCGGAAGACAAGAATATCTTGAGGCTGTTTTGAATAATATTTTGTTCCGTTGAAAGGAGGATTTTCTTTGAAATATCTTATCGGTATCGATATAGGTACATCTTCCACAAAAACTGTTTTGTTTGACCAAAATCTAAATATAAAAGCTTCAAGCAGTATGGATTATCCCATTTATCAGCCTAATAACGGCTGGGCTGAACAAAAGCCGGAGGACTGGAAAAATGCCGTCTTAAAAACAATAAGGGCCGTTATAGATAAAAGCGGCGTTTCTGGAGAGGATGTTATAAGCGTTGGCTTATCAGGTCAGATGCATGGCTTGGTTATGCTTGATGAAAATAACAAAGTTATAAGAGATGCCATTATTTGGTGTGATCAAAGAACGTCTGAACAATGCGATGAGATAACTGAAAAAATCGGAGCCGAAAGGCTTGTTGAAATTACGGCAAACCCTGCCCTTACAGGATTTACGGCATCAAAAATACTTTGGGTAAAAAACAATGAAGAGCATAATTATAAAAAATGCAGACATATTCTTTTGCCTAAGGATTATATAAGATTTATACTTACCGGAGAATATGCAACAGACGTTTCCGATGCAAGCGGAATGCAGCTTATGGATATTAAAAACCGCTGTTGGTCTGACGAGGTTCTTTTAAAGCTTGGCATTGATAAAGATATGCTTGGCAGGCTTTATGAATCATCTGAAATTACAGGAAAAATTACGCCCGAAGCCGCAAGGCTTACCGGGCTTGGAGAAAATACCGTTGTTGTAGGAGGGGCGGGCGACAATGCCGCCGCTGCCGTAGGAACAGGCATTGTAAAGGATGGCAGGGCATTTGTCACGATAGGAACAAGCGGAGTTGTCTATGCTCATACCTCAAAGCCTGTTATAGATAAAAAGGGAAGGGTACATACATTTTGCTGCGCTGTTAAAGGCTGCTGGCATATTATGGGTGTTACTCAGGCGGCAGGGCTTTCGTTAAAATGGTTTAAGGATAATTTTTGCGCCGATTTGGATTTAAACAAAGATAAAGATATTTATGATACCATAAACATTCTTGCCGAAAAAAGCGGTATTGGTGCAAATAAGCTTATTTATCTTCCTTATCTTATGGGGGAAAGAACGCCGCATCTTGACGCCGATTGCAGAGGTACGTTTTTTGGGCTTAGCGCTATGCATAAAAGGGCTGATCTTCTTAGGGCAATATTTGAAGGAGTGGCATTTTCTCTTAAAGACTGCAAAGATATTTTGGATGAGATGAATATTTTATCCCGGACTTTCACCGTATGCGGAGGAGGAGGGAAAAGCCCTGTTTGGCGCCAAATTTTATCAGATGCTTTCAACACCGAGGTTAAAACAATATCAACCGATGAAGGCCCCGCTCTGGGGGCGGCAATTCTTGCGGGCGTTGGCGCCGGCGTTTTTGAAAGTGTTGAACAGGCGTGTGAAAATTATATTAAAACTGATATAATAATAAAACCCAATAAAATAAATTATGAAAAATATTTAAAGCTTCACAAAATTTATAAAAATCTCTATAATTCATTAAAAGACGATTATAAAGCTCTTGCACAGCTTGAGATTTAGTCTTAAAGGGGGATAAAATGGATCTTAAAAACAGTTTAAAGAGTTTATGGATTTCGGCGGCAGGCTTTGCGGCGTTTATTATTATCGAGCTGCCTTTAATGTATTTTTTGATAGGAATATTGGGCTCAAATCCTTATGTTTTTGCCATACCCGCCATATTGGGTTTTATAATTATGTTTTGTATAGAGAATAATTTTGTGACGGCGGAAAAAATCACAGCCAAAAAATTTTTTATATATGTTTATTTAATACCGGAATTTTTTGCCATTTTGTTAAGCGTATTTTGTTTTTTTGTTTTTAAAAGCTCAACGGGAGCAGATATAGGCATGATTATGCGCTTTTTTGCGCTTTTGATGGCAATTACGATTATTTTAAGGGCATTATCACAGGCGACAAAGCTTTTAATTATTAAAATTTCAGGCCAGAGTTAAAAATGTATTTTGTTAAAAATTAATTTTTTCAACATTTATAGTATGCGCTCCAAAAGTATAATATTTTGGGGGCGCATATTTTATTTGGCGAAAGCCGTCGAATATAGTACGGCACAATCGCAGATATCATTGGCTGAATACGGCTGAATGGCTAAAAGCTTAAATGTAGAAATAAGTTATATTTTTGTCATTGAAAAATAAATTGTTTTGTTATATTATTAATATGTATTGGAAATATACAGTAATTTTTATTTTGAAATATAGGAATATCAAAATATAATTTGTACGGAGGAGAAGTAATGTATTCGGTTACCTTAAAAGAACTTATAGATGAATTTAAGCTTAAAAATCTTACAGCCGATGTTAATATAGACAATAAATCCATTGAAATTGCAGATGTAAACAGACCTGCATTACAGCTTGCAGGCTTCTTTGATTATTTTGACAGTGACAGGATTCAGCTTATAGGTATTGTTGAATATACTTATCTTGAAAAAATGACTCCTGAATTTAGGCAGGAAACTTTAAAAAAGATTTTTGCTCATAAAATTCCCTGCTTTGTTATATGCAGAGATCTTGAGCCTCAGCCGGAAATGATATTTTATGCAACGGAAAATGACATTCCTATTTTGCAGACCCCCGATGCAACCTCCGATTTTATGAGCGAGGTTATAAGATGGCTTAAGGTGCAGCTTGCGCCAAGAACAACAATGCATGGCGTGCTGGTGGATATTTACGGCGAGGGAGTGCTTATAACAGGCGAAAGCGGAATAGGAAAAAGCGAAGCGGCTCTCGAGCTTGTTAAAAGAGGACACAGGCTTATTGCCGATGACGCTGTTGAAATTAAAAAAATATCACATAATATTCTGGTAGGAAGCTGCCCCGAGCTTATAAGGCATTTTATAGAGGTAAGGGGCATAGGAATTATAAATGTCAAACAGATGTTCGGCGTTCAGTCTATTAAGGATACCCAGGAGATAGATCTTGTTATAAAGCTTGAGAATTGGGAAAGGGGCAAAGAATACGACAGGCTTGGCCTTCATGAAGAATATATGGAAATTTTGGGAAACAATATTGTATGTCATACTCTGCCTGTAAGGCCGGGGCGAAACATAGCCATGATATGCGAAGCCGCCGCAGTAAACCGCCGACAAAAAAAATTAGGCTATAATGCGGCTCAGGCGCTTAATGACAGAATTATGCACAATATTTCATGTTAGGAGGATACTTATGAATTATATAGGAGTAGATTTAGGAGGAACTAATATTTCGGTAGGGCTTGTAAATGAAAAGGGCAAAGTTTTGGAAAGGCTTTGTGTTCCTACGTTAATTGAAAGAGGCAATGCCGCTGTTATAGAGGATATAAAAAGTCTTTGTGAAAAGCTTATTGCCGCAAGCAAGGATAAAATAAAATCTATAGGAATAGGCACTCCCGGTCTTGTAAACAGGACAAAGGGAGAAGTTGTTTTGGCAAGTAATCTTAAGTTTGAAAATATAAATATAAAAGAAGAGCTGGGTTCTTTTGCCGGCATTGATATTTATGTTGAAAATGATGCAAACTGTGCGGCTTTTGCCGAATACATATTTGGCGCCGCAAAGGGGCATAAAAATTCAATAACAATAACCCTTGGAACGGGAGTAGGCGGAGGCGTTATTATTAACGGCAAAATTTTTACAGGCTCATTTTTTGGAGGGACAGAAATAGGACATATGGCTATTGTGGTAAACGGAGAGGAATGTACCTGCGGAAGAAGAGGCTGCTGGGAAGCCTATGCTTCCGCTACGGCTTTAATAAGAGATACCAGAGGCGTAGCTGCAAGATATCCTAATTCTGCGATATTTAATAAAGTTGGCGGCGATATTAAGCAGATTGATGCGAAGCTTGCCTTTGAAACCGCAGATGAGGGCGATGAAAAAATGATTGAGATTATAGAAAAGTACCACAAATATCTTGCCGTTGGAATAGCCAATCTTATAAACATATTTGAACCCGAGATAGTCGTTATCGGCGGCGGAATTTCTTCAAGAGGAAATAAGCTTATAAAGCCTGTTGCGGCACACGTTGATAAAATGGTATTTGGCGGCAATAAAACCAAACTCGCCGTAGCAAAGCTTGGAAATGATGCGGGCATTATAGGCGCTGCCATGCTGTGCAAGGAGTAGAAATCTATATTTTGTTATAGATGTATATATATTCGGCGGTTTTTGCCGCAGGTTTTTGTATATAAAATAATGATTGGAGATAATAAATGACTGATATTGAAAATATTTTAAAAGAAAAATTTGAGGATAATCAGCTTTTATTTAATGAACCCATGAAAAGGCATACCTCCTTTAAAATAGGAGGTGCCGCCGATATACTTGTTTTGCCAAAAAGCATTGAAGAAATTGTTTTTCTTATAAAACTTTTTGAAAGCGAAAAAGTAAATTATTTTGTTATGGGAAACGGTACAAATCTGCTTGTTTCGGATAAAGGCTTCAGGGGGGTTATAATTAAAATTTCTAAAAATTTTTCTGAAATTAATGTTAATAATAATATAATAACAGCTAATGCAGGTGTTTTTTTATCTCAAATTGCCAATATTGCTTTAAAAAACGAATTGACAGGCTTTGAGTTTGCATCGGGCATTCCGGGAAGCTTGGGCGGCGCGGTGTGTATGAATGCCGGAGCGTATGGCTCTGAGATGAAGAACGTTATAAAAAGCATTGATGTTATTTACAATGGAGATATTTATACTCTTTCTGTCGATGAAGCTGAGTTTGAATACAGAAACAGCAGGATATTAAAGGAAAAGATGACAGTACTTTCAGCTAAAATACAGCTAAAAAACGGAAACTATCAGGACATAGCTTCTCTTATGAACAGCCTTAAGGAAAAAAGAAATGAAAAACAGCCTATGGATATGCCAAGCGCCGGCTCTGCCTTTAAAAGGCCAAAGGATAATTTTGCCGGCAAGCTTATTATGGATGCCGGCTTAAGGGGCTTTAGCATAGGCGGCGCTCAGGTCAGTGAAAAACATTGTGGTTTTATAGTAAACAAAAAAGATGCTTGCTGTGATGACGTTTTAAGGCTTTGCAAAAAAATAAAAGAGGTTGTCTATGAAAAATTTGGGGTGGAGCTTGAGGAAGAAATAAGATTTATAGGTGAATAAGCTAACCTTGAATACTAAACGTAAGTAAAACATAAATATCATTGATTTAAAAATATAAAATTTAATTGTTGTATTTACGAAAAGAGATGAATTATTATGAGATGTATTATTGTAACGGGAATGTCGGGAGCAGGCAAAAGTATGGTTTTGAAATTTTTGGAAGATATAGGATATTTTTGTGTTGACAATCTTCCTCCGTCGCTTATTCCTAAATTTATAGAGCTTTGCTCAAAGCCCGGCACCGATATAGAACAGGTGGCTTTGGGAATAGATATAAGAGGAGGAAAGCTTTTTGCCGATTTGTTTAGCTGTTTATCGGAAATAACCGGTGAAAATCACAAAGTAAGCATATTATTTATGGATGCTTCCGATGAAGTTTTGTTAAAAAGATTTAAAGAATCAAGAAGGAACCATCCCCTCTCAAAGCTTGAAAGAATAAGCATAGGCATTATGAGAGAAAGAGAGCTTCTTCGTGATGTTAAAAGAAAAGCAGATTATATTATAGATACAAGCCATATATTGGCAAGGCAGCTTAAAGAAAAAATCAATGATATTTTCCTCGATAATAAAGTATTTGATTCGATGATAATAACTATTTTATCATTTGGTTTTAAGTATGGCATACCCGCTGATTCGGATTTGGTTTTTGATGTAAGATTTATACCTAATCCGTTTTATGTTTCTGAACTTAAGGCTTTAACCGGCAATGATGTGGAGGTAAGAGAATTTGTTATGTCTTGTGAAGAAAGCCAAGCTTTTATTGAAAAGCTTGATGATATGACAAGTTTTCTTATACCAAATTATATTAAAGAGGGAAAAAATCAGCTTGTTATATCAATAGGCTGCACGGGCGGAAAGCATCGCTCTGTAACTCTTGCCAACGAGCTGTATTCAAGGCTCCAGAAAAAGGGCAACAGTGTGGTCATTAATCACAGAGATATTGACAAAGACGCATTGAGGTAGTATAGTTAATGATTAGAACGGTGATTTATTATGTCATTTTCTTCGGATGTTAAAAATGAGCTTTTAAATTATTTTGAGCCTAAAAGACACTGCGCTATTGCTGAGCTTGCCGCTGTTTTGCTTTATAACAGCTTTGATGTTAAAATAGGCGAAAAGCTTTTTTTAAAAATTCAAAGCGAAAACAGGCGGATTGCTGAAAAAAGTGCAGAGCTTATTTCAAATATTTTTAAAATTAATACCGAGGTCATCTTTGAAAATAAAAATTGCTTTATTTTTATTGAAGATGCAGACCAAAGGCATAGGATTTTATCGGCAGCAGGGCTTATAGATGAAAGTTCCAATAGGCTTAACTATGTTGACCCGTTGGTTTATTCCGGCGTATGCTGCAAAAGAGCATATATAAGAGGTTGTTTTTTATGCATTGGCTCATTATGCAATCCTGAAAAAAATTATCATCTTGAATTTGTAAACAGTGATGTTCACAATGCGACTTATCTTATGAATGTAATAAATTCCTTCCAAATTGAATCTAAAATTATTAAGCGTAAGGGCAGTTTTGTGGTATATATAAAGGACGGAGAACAGATTGTCGATATTCTTAATATTATGAACGCTCATAAGGCGCTTATGGCTCTTGAAAACGTTCGCATCCTAAAAGATGTAAGAAATAATGTAAACAGAATAGTAAACTGTGAAACTGCTAACCTTAATAAGGTGGTTTCGGCATCTGTAAAGTATAAAGAAATTATAGAGTATGTTGCCGAAACAATAGGCTTTGACAAACTTCCGAAACAGCTTAGGCAGATTGCCGAGTTAAGGATAGAATATCCGGATTTAAGCCTTAAGGAGCTTGGTCAGATGCTTGATCCGCCTGTGGGAAAATCGGGAGTTAATCATAGGTTAAAAAAAATTGCCGATATTGCAGATAGTTTAAAGGAGGATATATGTTATGTTAGAAAAAAAAGTTAAGGTAACAAATTCCATTGAGGCAAGGCCTGCCGCATTACTGGTTCAAACGGCAAATAGATTTTCAAGCAGCATTAAGGTAAAAATTGACAACAAAATCATTAATGCCAAAAGTATTATGGGCGTTATGACTCTTGGTATTTTAGACGGACAGGATGTTACCCTTATAGTTGATGGAGCCGATGAACAGGACGCCAGCGAACAAATTGCACAATTCTTAACCAGATAAGCGCAGCTTAATTCAATTGATAAAAATTATATTTTAAAATTTATTTATTGGATTAGTCGGCGGTTATAAGTAGCGTAAGCGGAGTACAAATACCATTTATATCAGCAGAGTAATTATATGATGAGCAGATCCGCCATATTTTGTGAGGCGGATTTGCTGTTTATATTTGCAAAGTTTAAGGATCATACAACGGGAAACTTCTTATACAGAGGAATAGAGTATGAATTTTTTTAATCGTATTATAAATATTTTGAATATTTTTAAAAACAAAAAAAATGATGAACAAATCTTTAACGAACGTGAACATTCAAGGTTTGAGGACTTTTTATTTTTTGTTGATGAAGATGATCCTGCATATGAATCGGTAAGCATGGCTGTGGAGCTTTGTGAAGCGGCGCTTAAGGTTTCAAGGCACAGGGCGCTTTTAAATAATAAGGTTAAACATTACAATGTTATTTTGGATGAAGTGGAATGTTATGAAAAGCTGTCTGCATCTGAGGGCGAATATTTAAAGGAGCTTGTAAATAAGTTTGTTTCATTAACTAAAGAGAGGAATAGCCTAAGGTTTCAAATGGGTGATTTTGATCCAAGCATAGACAAGCTTATGGAGCTTGAAAGCCAAGCGCCTGATGCCATAAGACAGATGGAAGAAGCCGAGATAAAAGAAAGATCGCTTAATCAAGATCTTATCTATCTTAAGCAGGAAAAGGACAGCCTCGAGAATGAAAAAGAAAATCTTGAATTTGGCTCTGTTTTTCTTTATCGCTTTAATATAGCAATGGTTATTCTTTTTGGAATTGCTGTAATGCTGTTGGTTATGCTTAATCTTTTTAAGGATCAGGTTGTTTTTATTCCATTAACTATATTATGCTTTATCCTTATTTTTCTTGTCAGTTTGGTTTATTTTTTCAGAAGAAGGATTGATTTTGAACTTAAGCTTAATGTTAAAAAACAAAATAAAGCTGTGGCGCTTATCAATAAAAAAGCTGTTGTATATTCCTATTATAAAAATTTTTTAAATTATGAATATAAAAAATTTAATGTTAAAAGCTCGGGAGGGCTTAGGGTAAATTTAAAGGAATACGGAAATTACAAGCATATTGCCGGCAGATATGACAAGATAAGAAATATAATGTACGAAACCCAAAGGCTTCTTGAAAATTTTCTTAGGGATAAAAAAATTAAGGACGTAAATGCTTCTATCGAAAGTTTTGCAAAGACTATTGATATTGATGATAAAATTTCTTATGCAAAATCAATAGCAGCCAAGAAAAAGAATTTGGATGATAAAATTACAGAACTTGATGATAAACACGAAAAAATTTGGGATGCGCTTATAACGCTTAACCTTAAAGATGAAACGGAAGATCATATTATAGAAAGAATCATAAAGGCATATCTTGATGAGGCAGGCAAAATTTCCACCTCTGTTAACGACAAAAGGCTTGAGGAGCAAATTGAATCTGAGATATTGGGTGAAAATATAGAGCCTAAAGAAAGAGCCGAAGATTTAAAGCTTGATGATATAAATTATGATGATGAAGATTTTTACAATGAAAATGATCTTTTTGAAGAAGAATAAGTAAAAACATTAAAGGAATGAAAATTTTGTGAAAAAGGTTGATATATATACAGACGGTGCCTGCTCCGGCAATCCCGGCCCCGGAGGATATGGAGCTGTTTTGTTGTACGGTAGATACAGAAAAGAGCTTTGTGGCGGATATAGCCTTACAACTAACAACAGAATGGAAATTTTGGCTGTAATAAAGGCGCTTGAAGCGCTTAAAGAGCCTTGTGAGGTTACGCTTTACAGTGATTCAAAATATGTTGTGGACGCAATAACAAAAGGTTGGGTTGAAAAATGGAAGAAAAACAACTGGAAAAGAAATAAAAACGACCCTGCCCTAAATGTTGATTTGTGGGAAATTATGCTTAAGCTTTTGGCTGTTCATAATGTCAGCTTTGTATGGGTTAAAGGTCATGCCGATAATACAGAAAATGAGAGATGTGATTTTCTTGCAAGAGAAGCTATTGCATCCGGAAATTTAAATAAAGATCTTCCGCTTTCGGAATAATTATATTTTTTTAGCAAAAGGCTTAGGCTTTAAATCCGCAGACGGAATGAGCTGTTTCTAACTTTTAAAGACCACACTTAAATGTGTGGTCTTAATTTTATAATTTTATATCTACCATAAATCCTGTTTCAATAAACTTGAAAGAATATTTATTTTTGGATTCGTATGCATAATTATAATAATAATCCAAATTTTTAAAATTCATATGCTCAGTCATAGGAAGCCTCATAACCTCGCAGGTATCGTTGTATATATCATCAAACATTTCGGCACATTCAAAAATATTGTCAATGTAATTATTTTTATTTATAGAATAAAATTTTTCTCTGTCAAACGATAAAACATCGTCCTTGCTTTTTGTAACCCCTATATTATAAAGAGCCTGACGGTTTTCATCGATTCTTGTATCGAGAATTGACTTATAGCCGTTAAGCGCAGAGCTTTCTTTTGATGTTTTGTCGTAAAATACCTCAAAACCGTTAATCTCATTTACAAAGTCTTCAAGACCGTCTGCAAAATTATTCAATTCATCGCTTTTTGCCAAATCATTTTTTGAATAGCGGTTAACCATGTATTTTGAAGTATCTTTTATGCTGTTAAGATTTTTTGAAATTTCTGTTGCATATGACACCAGATCTCTTTTTATGGATTTGTTTAAAAAGTAAGAATAGGAATTATCTCCGCTTTTTGCTTTTTTCGATTGAGCAATCTCCTTTTTTGCGCTGCTTCTTCTTGTTGATTTTATATTATTATTTTCTTTTAAGATATAAGGCTTATAATAATTATAATAAAAAATATTTGTAAGCATACCTATTCCTCCTTTCAAAACTGATAAATGCTTGGTATTTTGAGTCATTTACAGCTAATCTTCAAATTCCTCATCATCTTCATCGATAATTTCTAAAAAGGCTTCTTCAACCTCTTCAAATTCTTCATCGCTTTCTATATTTAAAAGCTCAAAGCTGCCGTCTTCGTTTTCAAGATATTTGTAAATAAGGACCTCATCTTCATCTAACGGTAAAAGTGCAATATATACTCTGTCCGGGGCAAGCTCAAAAATATCTATAACGCTGCATTCAAGCTCACTTCCGTCATCAAGTACAAGTTTCATTGTATGTTCTTCGCATTCACAGCAGTCATGGTCGTGAGAACATTCACATTTGTGATTATCCGACATATTTAACGCTCCTCATTAATAATATTTTTACTTTTTTATATATATTCCATTATATCACAAAAAAAAATAAAATAAAACCGTTAAATTTAATAAAAAAATTTTTGTTTATTATGTATATAAAAATCTTAAAATTTGTTTATATAAATATAAATTTATTGTAATGACAATTTTTTTTTACTATGATATTATAAATCCCATAGGGATAATACAATAATATTTTTAAATAAGTTTTAAAACGGGAGATTGTTATGAGCAGCAAATTTTTTAAAAAACCGCTTAATATATTTATAATTGCTCTTATAGTTATGTTTTTGTGGGGAAGTGCCTTTCCTGCCATAAAAATAGGCTATGAAATTTTTAATATTGAAAGCGGACAGGCGGAATGTCAAATTTTATTTGCGGGGATAAGATTTTTTTTCGCTGGAATACTTGTTATTTTGTTTGATACTGTATCAAAAAAAAGGATTCCCGTTCCTAAAAGGAGCGAACTTTTGCCGATAGGGGTTTTAGGTCTTGTTCAGACGACTGTGGAGTATGTTTTTTTCTACCTAAGTCTTAATAATCTTACCGGGGTTAAAGGCTCTATTATAAATTCATTGGGCAATTTTTTTGTTGTAATATTGGCTAACTTTTGTTTTGCCGATGACAGGCTTAATTTAAATAAAATTATAGGCTGCATATTTGGCTTTTGCGGGGTAGTGCTGTGCAATTTAAATGGAGAGATAGGTTATGGGTTTAAATTCAGCGGAGAAGGTTTTATTACAATAGCGGCATTTTGTTTTGCTCTTGGTTCGATAATGAGTAAAATAATATCCAAAAAATCAGATCCTGTTATGATTACAGGCTATCAATTGGGCTTTGGGGGAATTATACTTTCAATAATCGGAATAATAATGGGCGGACGGCTTAGTTATACAGGCTTAGGCTGTATTTTGATTATGGCGTATCTTTCTATGCTTTCATCAGTTGCTTTTACTCTTTGGACTCAGCTTTTAAAATATAATCCTGCCGGCAAAATTGCTCTTTTTGGTTTTTTAAATCCTGTTTTTGGGGTTATTACATCGGGAATTTTTCTCGGCGAAAATTTTTTAAATATTGAAACTGTTATTGCTTTGGCATTGGTAAGCGCAGGAATATATATTGTAAACAAAACAAAGAAAGATAATATTTATTTTGAAAAGGAGTAAAATTATGGAACTTTCAGATAAAGAAAAAAATAGATATGCAAGGCATATTGTTTTGAATGAGGTTGGTGCCGAGGGGCAAAAAAAGCTGCTTAATGCAAAGGTGCTTGTAATAGGAGTGGGCGGTTTAGGCTCTCCGGCGGCAATGTATCTTGCCTCTTCCGGTGTAGGAACAATAGGTATTGCGGACAGCGACAGTGTAGATTTATCTAATCTTCAGCGCCAGATAATACATACAAGCAGAGATGCAGGACGAGAAAAAGTTATTTCTGCGCAGGAAAAAATGAAAGCAATAAATCCCGATATAAATGTAAATATACACCGTATATTTGTAAATGCAGATAATATAATGGATTTGATAGATGATTATGATTTTATAATAGACGCAACAGATAATTTTGATTCAAAATTTTTGATTAATGATGCCTGTGTTGCCGCTAAAAAGCCATTTTCACATGCGGGAGTAATACGTTTTAACGGCCAAACAATGACATATCTTCCTGGGAAAGGTCCATGCTATAGGTGTATATTTGAGGCTGCGCCGCCCAAAGCCGTAACCTGCAGGGAAGTGGGCGTTATGGGCGCTGCCTGTGGTGTGATAGGCAGTATCCAAGCTATGGAGGCGATAAAATATATAATGGGTATAGGAGAGCTTCTTAACGGATATCTTCTTACATATGATGCATTGAGCATGAATTTTAGAAAGATAAAGCTTCCTGAAAGAGTTAAGAATTGTCCTGTGTGTAGTCATAATTAAAAGTTTTTAAAAAACAAGTAAGTCCATCGCCTAAAAGGCGATGGACTTACTAAAGATTGTGCCGTTATTCGGTGAAATCACCAAATTTTCTAAACCTGTCATATCTTTCCTTTAAAAGCGTTTGAATATCTTTTGATGTAAGTTCGCTAATTTCATTTTCAAGTCTGGTTTTTAAGAGATTTGCAGTAAAGCTGAAGTCATTCTGAGCCCCTCCTGCCGCTTCTTTTATAACCTTATCTATAACTCCCATTTCCAACAGATTTTCAGCGGTAATTTTCATAAGCTCCGCCGCTTCTTTTGCCCTTGAAGAATCTCTCCATAAAATACTTGCAAAGCCTTCGGGTGAAAGAATTGAATATACTGAATTTTCAAGCATCCAAACCCTGTCGGCAACTGCCAAAGCCAAAGCTCCGCCGCTTCCGCCTTCTCCTATTATTACAGAAATAATCGGAACTTTTAAATTTGCCATTTCAAAAAGATTTCTTGCTATAGCCTCTCCCTGTCCTCTTTCTTCAGCGCCTACACCGCAGTATGCGCCTGATGTGTTTACAAATGTTATTATTGGCCTTTTAAATTTTTCAGCCTGCTTCATAAGCCTTAAAGCTTTTCTGTAGCCCTCAGGATGAGGTGAGCCGAAATTTCTTTCTATATTTTCTTCTGTTGTATGGCCTTTTTGTATGCCTATTACAGTAACCGGAGTTTCATTAAGATAAGCAATGCCGCCAACAACAGCTTTGTCGTCTTTAAAATTTCTGTCACCATGCAGCTCAATAAAGCCTGTAAAAATATGGTTTATATATTCCAAAGCGGTTGGTCTTGAAACTTTTCTTGCTATTTTAACTTTATCGGAAGCGCTACTCATTGGTTTCACGACCTTTCCTATTGTGGAATCGTAATATTTCTGTAAGTACATTTGGCAAACATTCCCTTTCTACAATTTTATCTACAAAGCCATGCTCAAGAAGAAATTCAGCACTTTGAAACTCATCGGGAAGCTTTTGTTTTATGGTTTGTTCAATTACTCTTCTGCCTGCAAAACCTATTAATGCCTTAGGCTCTGAGAGAATTATATCACCAAGCATAGCAAAGCTTGCTGTAACTCCTCCTGTGGTTGGGTCGGTTAAAACAGTAACATACAAAAGTCCTGCCTGAGAATGTTTTGCTGCCGCTGCGCTTACCTTTGCCATTTGCATAAGAGAAACTATTCCCTCCTGCATTCTTGCTCCGCCTGATGCGGTAAAGATGATAATCGGAAGTTTGTTTTCGGTGGCATACTCAAATGCTCTTGTTATTTTTTCGCCAACAACCGATCCCATACTGCCCATAATAAAGCCGGCATCCATTACACATAAAACTGTTTCTTGTCCGCCGATTTTACATTTTC
Organism: uncultured Clostridia bacterium; assembly: GCA_947630475.1. GTDB lineage: Bacteria > Bacillota > Clostridia > Lachnospirales > CAG-274 > CANRHR01. The sequence continues at coordinate 159,367 of CANRHR010000002.1, forward strand.
CGCTTAAAACGGCATCATTTATGCCTGTTTTTTCCTGCATAGATTTTATTTTTTCTTCGTATTCCGGATAATTGAGAGGATTTAAAGCGTGCATTGTTTTGTCAAACTCTTCAAAGGTATTTTTGTCGGCAGTCATTTTAACTCTTTCTTTTGCGCCTATTCTGAAATAATGAAAGCACTCAGGGCAGATTTTATTTTCACCAAGCTCCTTTTTATAAACGGTTTTGCCGCAGCCGGAGCATTTAACACACATTCCGTCCGGCACAGCCGGTGTTGATTTTGAGTCTGTTTTTTTAGCCTTTTCTGTTTTTTCGGGCAAAGGCTTTTTCTTAAATAAATTCACAGTCAAAATTCCTCCTTATTTATGGTTAATGATTTTTTCTGTAATAAAAGAAGTATCATAATTGCCGTTAAGATAATCTTTATTGTTTAAAAGCTCCAACTGAAAATCGATGTTTGTTTTAACTCCCTCAATAACAAACTCGCTTAAGGCTCTTTTCATTTTTATAATGGCTTCGTTTCTGTCTTTGCCTTTTGTTATAACTTTGGCAAGCATAGAGTCATAATAAGGCGGTATAGTATAACCGGCATAAATGGCGGAATCAACTCTAAGGCCGTTTCCCCCGCCGGGAAGCAGAAGATAATTTACAGTACCGGGCGAAGGTCTGAAATTATTTTCGGGATCCTGTGCATTGATTCTGCATTCAATGCTGTGAGAGTTTATTTTAATATCGCTTTGCTTTATACTAAGCTTTTCTCCCGCTGCAATTTTTATTTGTTCCTTTATTATATCTACGTCCGTAACCATTTCGGTTATAGGATGCTCAACCTGAACCCTTGTATTCATTTCCATAAAATAAAAGCTGCCGTCTTTTGGAGAATACAAAAATTCGATTGTGCCGGCATTTTTGTAATTTGATGCCTTAACAGCACGTATAGCCGCCTGACCAAGCTTTTGTCTTGTTTCGTCATCTATGGCAGGGGAGGGGGATTCTTCTATTACCTTTTGGTTTCTTATCTGCATAGAACAATCTCTCTCGCCTAAATGGACAACATTGCCGTATTCATCAGATAATATCTGAACCTCTATATGTCTTGCGTTTTCTATCAGTTTTTCCATATATAGGCTGTCATCGCCAAAAGCAGCTTTGGCTTCAGCCTTTGCGCTGTAAAATGCAGACTCAAGTTCATCAGGTGCCTTTACTATCCTTATGCCTTTTCCGCCTCCGCCTGCAGATGCTTTTATCATAACGGGAAAGCCAAGCTCTTCGGCAAATGATGCGGCTTCCTCGGCTGTTTCTATAACGGATTCACTTCCGGGTGTTACGGGAACGCCCGCTTTGGACATAAGTTTTCTTGCGTTGGCTTTGTTTCCCATTAAATCTATGCTCTGAGGATCCGGACCTATAAATTTTATATTACATTCGCCGCACATAGAAGCAAAGACACTGTTTTCCGATAAAAAGCCGAACCCGGGATGAATAGCCTGCGCCCCTGTAAGGCAGGCGGCGCTGATGATATTTTGCATATTAAGGTAGCTTTCTCTGCTTTTTGCAGGCCCTATGCATACCGCACGGTCTGCAAGCTGGGTATGAAGCGCATTTTTATCCGCTTGAGAATATACGGCAATACTCATTATGCCCATTTCACGGCAGGCACGAATTATCCTGACTGCTATTTCGCCTCTGTTTGCGATTAAAATTCTGTCAAACATAAACTCAGCTCCTAACCTATCATAAATGTAAGCTCACCCTCGGCAACCTTTTTATCATCGACATAGGCAATGCCATAGCCAATACCTGCCGATTTTTTAAGCTTAATTATTTCAACCTCAAGCCTTAATGTATCTCCGGGAATAACTTTTCCTCTGAATTTGGCTTTGTCAATAGCTCCAAAATAAGCGGTTTTGCCTTTGTATTCTTCCATGCTTAATATCGCTACGGCGCCTGCCTGAGCCATAGCCTCGATAATTAGCACGCCGGGCATAACAGGCTCTTGAGGGAAATGTCCTTGAAAAAACTGCTCATTGGCAGTTACATTTTTTATGGCTGTAATTTTTTTGCCCTCTTCTATTTCAATAATTCTGTCTATAAGAAGAAAAGGAAACCTATGAGGGATTATCTCTTTGATTTGCTGTATATTCATCATCTTGATATCCTCCTATACAATTCTGAATAATGGTTGGTCATATTCTACCATATCTTCATTTTCAACCATAATTTCAACAATTTCTCCGTCAAAAGCTGAAGTTATTTCATTCATAATCTTCATGGCTTCCAAAACGCAGAGAACATCTCCTTTTTTAACTTTGTCGCCAAGCTTGACAAAAGGCGGCTTGTCAGGAGAAGAGCTTTGATAGAATGTGCCTACCATAGGGGAGGTTACGATATTGCCCTCTTTAAGTTCAACTTTATCTTCGGGTATTATTGTTATAGGCTCTGAAATATCTTCTATGGCAACATCTTTTAAAGTCTCTTTTGATGATTTGTCTTCATGGCTTTCATCAGCCAATGGCTTTGAATTTTTATAATCGGCGCTGTAAGTGTTATTGCAGTTTGGCGCTGCTTTGCTGATTCTTATATATACTCCGCCTTTTATTTTAAGCTCAAATTCCGTCATATTTGAGTTTTCAACGGTTTTGATAAGATCTTTGATTTCAGAATAATCCATTTCAGTCCTCCCATTTTTTGATGCAGATAACGGCATTGTGACCTCCAAAGCCAAGGGTATTTGAAAGAGCATATTTCATTTTTCTTTCAACACCTTTATTTGGAGTGTAATTTAAATCACATTCTTCATCCGCCACCTTATATCCTATCGTGGGCGGAACAAAATCATTAATAAGCGCAAGAACAGTTGCAATAGCTTCAACAGCGCCTGTTGCGCCAAGAAGATGACCTGTCATGGATTTTGTTGAGCTTATGTTTATATTGTAAGCGTGAGCGCCGAACGTATTTTTAATTGCGGCTGTTTCGGAGGAATCATTAGCCTGTGTGCTTGTTCCGTGGGCGTTAATATAAGTAATATCCTCGGGGTTTACTCCTCCTTCTGCCATAGCCTGTTTCATAGCTCTTACAGCGCCTGATCCGTCGGGCAGAGGCGCTGTCATATGATAGGCATCGCAGGTAGAGCCAAAGCCTACAATTTCTCCCAAAATTTTGGCTCCTCTTTTTTGGGCGGATTCAAGGCTTTCAAGGAATAAAACACCTGCTCCTTCACCCATTACAAAGCCGTTTCTTTCTTTGTCGAAAGGGATAGATGCTCTTGAAATATCTTCACTTGTTGATAAAGCTTTTAAGGAAGCAAAGCCGCCTATACCGATTTTTGTTATTGAGGACTCAGAGCCGCCGGCAAGAATATAATCGGAATAACCGTGCTTAATGCTTCTGAAAGCCGCACCGATGCAGCTTGTTGAGGTAGCGCAGGCGGTAACAATATCTTCACAGGTTCCCTGAGCGCCGAATTTTATGGCTACATTTCCTGCTGCCATATTGCTTATTGACATAGGAATAAATAAAGGGGCTATTTTTGAGGGGCCTTTCTCATACATTTTGATAACCTGTTCTTCTATTACGCCAAGACCGCCTATTCCGGAGCCTATTATAACTCCGAATTTTTCTTTATCAATGCTGTCAAGGTTAATTCCGCTCATGTCAACTGCCTCTTTGGCAGCTGCTATTGCGTATTGGCTGAACAAATCAAGACGCTTTGTTTCTTTTTTTTCTATTACGGTTGTTGGATCGAAGCCCTTAAGCTCACCTGCAATTTTAACTTTGCTGTCTGAGGTATCAAAATGTGTTATAAAATCGATACCATTTTTGCCGTTTTTAAGACCATCCCAATATTCGGGTATATTGTTTCCGATAGGGGTTACAGCTCCTATTCCCGTAATAACAACTCTTCTTTCCATAATTTCCTCCTTATGCCATTGACATACCGCCGTCTATTGCGATAACCTGACCCGTTATATATTTATTTTTTGCTAAAAATACCGCAAGTTCGGCAACCTCATCTGACTGACCGAATCTTTTAAGAGGTATCCCTGCAAGAATTTCATCCTTGAGCTTATCACTGAGAACATTGGTCATTTCCGTTTGAATAAAGCCGGGCGCTATAGCGTTGCAGGTGATTGATCTTGATGCAAGCTCTTTTGCGATGCTGCGTGTGATGCCTATAACGCCTGCCTTGCTTGCGGCATAGTTAAGCTGACCTGTATTTCCGCAAAGACCAACTACACTGCTGAGATTAATAATGCTTCCGCTTTTTTGTTTAAGCATTATTTTGGCGGCATGTTTAATTGTATTAAAAGTACCTTTAAGGTTTGTTTGGATAACAGAATCAAAATCCTCTTCACTCATTCTTAAAATTATGTTGTCTTTTGTTATACCGGCGTTATTTACCAAAACGTCAATGCTTTTAAATTCGTTAAAAGCGGAGTTTATAAGTATTCCGGCATCCTCAAAGCTGCCTATATCAGCTTTTACGGCAAGGCATTTAACACCGTTTGCTTCAATTTCTTTTATAAGTTCATCCGGAACAGAGCTTCTGTAATTTAAGACTATATTTGAACCTTCTTTGGCAAACCTTAATGCAGTGGCTCTGCCTATACCCTTTGCAGCTCCGGTTATGACAACAGTTTTATTCTTTAACACTATAAACCAAGACCTTTCATTGTTTTTTCAAAAGTTTTGATATCTTCAACATTAAAAGTATCAACATCCCTGCTTATTTTTTTAACAAAGGATGAAAGAGTTTTTCCGGGGCCAAGCTCAACAAAAGTATCAACTCCAAGCTCGATAAGTCTTTTTACGCTTTGTTCCCATTTAACGGGATTCATCACCTGTTTTGTCAGTATGTCGACTATATCGCTTTTATCCTTTATCAAATCTCCGGTGAGATTGGTTATAACGGGAATTTTAAGATCGTTTATTTTTATGTTTTTCAGCTCAGCATTAAGTTTTTGTGAGGCAGGCTCAAGCAGCGACGTATGGAACGGACCGCTTACATTAAGTCTTACCGCCCTTTTTGCTCCTTTTTGCATAACCAATTCTTCTGCCTTTTCAACAGCCGCCTTATTGCCGGCTATTGCAATCTGACCGGGACAGTTGTAGTTTGAAATCATAACGGTGCCAAATTCTTCCGCCTCTTTGCAGGCTTGTTCGATAAGCTCGGCGCTTAAGTTTAAAACGGCTGTCATTGCGCCTTCTCCTGCCGGAACCGCTTCTGTCATAAATTTTCCCCTTTTTCTGACAAGACAAACAGCGTCGTTAAAATCGAAAACGCCGCTTTCAACCAGGGCGGAATATTCACCAAGGCTTAAGCCTGCCGCATAGTCGGCTTTAACACCGTTTTGCGCCATAAGCCTTGATACTGCACAGCTCATTGTTAAAATGGCAGGCTGAGTAAATTCTGTTTTGTTTAAATCATCGCTTTGACCAAAGCATAATTCACTTATTTTAAAGCCAAGAGCGTCATCAGCTTCATCAAAAGCATTTTTGCATACTTCAAAATTATCATAAAGCTCTTTGCCCATTGAGTTGTACTGAGCACCTTGTCCGCTGAAAATAAAAGCAATCTTCATCTTATTTATCTCCTATGTTTTAATCGGCAAAATAACAATTTTTATTTTATATTTTTATTTTACAAGCTTGTTAAAGCCTGTCATAATTTCATCTAAAATTTCACGGCAGCTCTGTTCTTTATTTACAAGCCCCGCTATCTGGCCGCTCATAACAGAGCCGAACTCAATATCGCCCTCTTTGACAGCCTTTTGAAGAGCGCCTCTTCCAAGGTTATCAAATCTTTCCATATCGGGGGTTTGCTTGCCCATTTCTTCTTTTTCGGCAGCGTCAAAGGCTCTTGTAAGTTTATTTTTTATAACTCTTACAGGATGACCTGTAATTTGACCTGTTATGGTTGTATCTATATCCTTTGCTTTCAATATTCTTTCTTTATAGTTTCTGTGAACTGTACATTCCTTAGCAACTAAAAATCTTGTGCCGATCTGAACTCCGTCGGCGCCAAGCATAAATGCTGCCGCCATACCTCTTTCATCGGCAATTCCTCCTGCTGCAAGCACAGGAATATTTACCGCATCTACCACCTGAGGAACAAGCGCCATTGTAGTAAGCTTTCCTATGTGACCGCCGGATTCCATACCTTCGGCTATAACAGCCTTTGCGCCTAATTTTTCCATTCTTTTTGCGGCTGCCACACTGGGGACAACGGGTATAAGAACAATACCGGCGTTATTAAATGCTTCAACGTGTCTGCTGGGATTTCCTGCTCCGGTTGTAACCACCTTAACACCTTCATCACAGACAAGCTTAACGATATCATCGACAAAAGGAGATAAAAGCATAATATTTACACCGAAAGGCTTATCGGTTAATTCTTTAACTTTTTTAATCTCTTCTCTTACGACATCGGCAGGAGCGTTGCCGGCTGCAATTATGCCAAGGCCGCCTGCGTTTGAAACGGCACCGGCAAGGCTTGCATCGGCTATCCAAGCCATAGCCCCCTGAAAAATTGGGTATTTAATTCCTAAAAGCTTGCAAATATCAAATCTACTCATATCATTCACCTTTATCCATATTTATTTTCTCTTAGCATCGGCAAGATTGAACATTTAAAGATGTTAAAGCCTATATTTCAATTATAACCGAACCCCATGTAAAGCCTCCGCCGAAGCCGGATAAAATTATTTTATCGCCGCTGTTTAAAAGCTTGGCGCCACTCATTTCGCTTAACGCCAATGGTATGCTTGCAGCCGAGGTATTGCCGAATTTATCGGTATTTAAATAAAATTTATCCATAGAAAGCCCAAGCTTTTTCGCAACAATCTCAATTATTCTTGCGTTTGCCTGATGAGGAACTATATATTTAATATCGTCAAAACCAAGCCCTGCTTTTTCCAAAACAATATTTATGCTTTTGGGTACGCTTCTTGTAGCAAAGCTGAAAACTTCACGCCCATTCATTTTGATGAAATGACCGTCTTTTTTTGGCGCATTTGCAAATGTATTGCATAATGGAAGCTCTCCTCCGGTTATAGCGTGCCAGTGCAGCCCGTCTGCGTGCATATCTTCAGCCAAAATAAAGCTTTTGCCGTCTGCGCCCGATGAAGAAATTATAACTCCTCCTGCGCCATCGCCAAAGAGCACACAGGTATTTCTGTCTGTCCAGTCGATTAACTTTGAAAGAGTTTCCGCTCCCAAAATCATAATATTTTTATAAACACCGCATCTTATAAATTTTTCGGCAGTTATCAATGCAAAGACAAAGCCTGAGCATGCTGCGTTAATATCATATGCACAAGCGTTTGAAGCGCCGATCATGCCCTGAACAATGCACGCTGTTGAGGGTGTGAGATAATCGGGCGAGGTTGTTGCAACGATGATAAGATCAAGCTCCTGAGGGCTGATATTTGATTTTTTAAGCAGCTTGACAGCCGTTTCTGAACATAGCTCAGAGGTATTTTTATCATCTGAGATATATCTTTGTTTTATTCCCGTTCTGGATGCAATCCATTCATCGGAGGTTTCGACAAGCTTGCTCAGATCATCGTTTGTAACCGTTTTTGCGGCTATGCAGCTGTCAAACGCAACTATTTTTGAATTATACATAAGCCTCTCCTTGTTTTATTTTTAAATATTGCTCGCTGAAAAAATTACAGACCTTGGTGACAGCATCGCCAAAAATTTCCGCCTCCTGTTCACCCAGGCAGACAATGGCTTTTTTTATTATATCCGAATGAAATTTTTGATAAGCTCTGAACAGAAGCCTTCCTCTTTTTGTAAGTGTAAGCATAACAACTCGTTTGTCCGTTTCGCTTTTTTGCTTTGTTATATAACCCTTTCTGGCAAGGTTGTTTATTGTTACTGTAAGAGTTCCGACAGTAATATCAAGCTTTTTGGCAACATCGCTCATAGCTTTTGGCGCATACATACCTACAGCTACAACCGTGTGCATTTCTGTTATAGAAATGTCGTTAAACGGACTTTTTTTGAGGGCTTCTTCTTCGATCTTAAGAATATCACTAAAAATTTCCGTAAAAAGCTCATAAACGTCATTTAATGATTTATTCATAAGCGGCCTCCGTATACTGTTTTATATACAAAGCATAGATAAACACAAAATAATCTAAATAAAATTTGGCAAAAAAATGCTTTGATAATCAAAGTATATATAATCTTTAACAAAACGTCAAGTCTTTTGAAAAACAAAAACAATATTTCTGATTGTTAAAAAAGTATGTTTGGGCTTTTTGGCATTTTATTGTACATACAATTGTATCATAAAATTAATGCTTATATTGTTTATTGGCTAAAGCACGCAAGTTAAGACAATTTAAGATTTATTTTTCAGAAAATTCCAATAATTTTAAATATAATTTTTTATTAAAGTTCGAGCATTTTTAATAATTTTATTATACAACAGCGATAATTTATGATATAATATAAAAAAACATATTCAAAAATGACCTGACAAACGCTTCTATGCAAAACCAAGCGCTCTTAGCAGGTCTTAAAGTTTTATAAAAGGAGCGGAAGTATATGCTTGATTTTAAAAGCTTAACAAAGGATGAACTTATAAATTTAAAAACAGAGCTTCAAAAAGAATACGATGCTATTGCGGCTAAAAAATTATCTCTCGATATGTCAAGAGGAAAGCCTGCCGCAAGCCAGCTTGATTTATCAAACGGTATTTTAAATTCAATTAAATCTTATATAACAGAAGAAGGTATAGACGCCAGAAATTACGGTATTTTATGCGGCCTTAAAGAAACAAAAAGACTTTTTTCCGATCTTTTGGGTATACCAAGCTCAAAAATAATTATAGGAGGAAACTCAAGCCTTAATCTAATTTACGACTCCATTGCAAGGCTTTATATCTTTGGAGCATTAGGCTCAAAGCCTTGGGGCAAGCTTGACAAAGTAAAAATTATATGTCCTTGTCCGGGCTATGACAGACATTTTGCAATACTTGAAGAATTTGGCTTTGAAATGATAAGCGTTAAGCTTACGCCGGATGGCCCGGATATGGACGAGGTTGAAAGGATTGCCGCCGAAGATGAAGCCGTTAAGGGTATTTTATGCGTACCTCTTTATTCAAACCCGGACGGAACCTGCTACAGTGATGAAACTGTTGAAAGAATTGCAAAAATGAAAACAGTCGCCGAAGATTTTAAAATATTTTGGGATAATGCTTACGGAGTTCATCATATTTACAAAGAAAGAAAGCTTAAAGACATATTTGCCGCCTGTGAAAAATACTCAAACGAAGACAGAGTGCTTTATTTCTTTTCAACATCAAAAATAACCTTTCCCGGTTCCGGAGTTGCTCTTTTGGCGGCGTCCGAAAGATATGTCGAGGAAATAAAAATGCGTCTTGGCATACAGACAATAGGCTACAACAAGCTTAATCAGTTGAGTACAATAAGCTTTTTTAAAAATGCAGACGGTATAAGAGAACATATGAAAAAGCTTGCAGATCTGTTAAGACCTAAATTTGACATTGTGCTTACAAAGTTTGAAAAAGAATTTTCCGAAAATAATCTTTTAAGATGGACAAAACCCGACGGAGGTTATTTTATAAGCGTAAATACAATAGACGGCTGCGCCAAAGATGTAGTAAAGCTTGCAAAAGAAGCCGGCGTAGTTTTAACCGAAGCCGGAGCAACATATCCATACGGAAATGACCCTCACGATTCAAATATAAGAATTGCGCCGTCTTACCCAAATAAAGAGGAATTAAAAGAGGCTGTTGATGTATTTTGCGTATGTGTTAAGCTGGCAAGTGTAAATAAAATTCTTTCACAAAAATAAGCTTATAACAATAAAAGGAGAAAAACAAAATGGCAAAATTAAACGAAAATTATCTCAATTTAAAAGAAAGTTATCTTTTTTCGGAGATCGCAAAAAGAGTAAACGGCTTTACAGAGCAGAACCCAGATAAAAAGGTTATTCGCCTTGGCATAGGAGATGTTACTCTTCCGTTGGAAAGTGAAATTATAAAAAGTATGCATAATGCGGTTGATGAAATGGGAAAAGCCGAAACTTTTAAAGGCTATGGTCCGGAGCAGGGTTATGATTTTTTAAGAGATGCTATAAGGCAGTATTATGCAAGAAACGGCGTTGAATTGGAATTAGATGAAATTTTTGTTTCTGACGGCGCTAAATCCGATACAGGCAATATAACCGATCTTTTTGCGGTTGATAACATTGTTATGATTCCCGATCCGGTTTATCCTGTTTATGTAGATACAAATACAATGAATGGAAGAAAAATTGTTTATATTGATGCCAATGCCGAAAATAATTTTCTTCCTATGCCCGATGAAAGCAAAAAAGCCGATATGATTTATATTTGTTCGCCAAATAACCCTACGGGCGCCTGCTACAACAGGCAGCAGCTTAAGGTATGGGTTGATTATGCCTTAAAGAACAACGCAATTATACTTTTTGATTCGGCTTATGAATGTTTTATTTCTGATGAAACTCTTCCAAGAAGTATATTTGAGATAGAGGGAGCAAAAAAATGCGCCGTTGAATTTTGTTCACTTTCAAAAACGGCAGGCTTTACGGGCACTCGCTGCGGATATACGGTTATACCTAAGCAGCTTGTTCAAATTAATTCAAAGGGTGAGCCTATGAGCCTCAACAAAATGTGGAACAGAAGACAGACAACAAAATTTAACGGTGTTGCATATATAGTGCAAAGAGGTGCGGAGGCTGTATTCAGCGTTGAAGGCATGAAGCAGGCAAAGGCTATGATTAATCATTATAAAGAAAATGCAAAGATAATTGCCGATACAATGGATAAGTTTTCTATAAGATATTTTGGCGGCGTAAATTCGCCGTATATTTGGTTTGAATGCCCCAATGGTATGAACAGTTGGGATTTCTTTGATAAAATGCTTAATGAAATACAAGTTGTCGGTACTCCCGGGGCAGGATTCGGCAAAAACGGAGAGAATTATTTCCGATTAACATCATTTAACAACAAAGAAAATACAATTGAAGCAATGAAAAGATTTGAAACACTTTTTAAATAAAAACAGTGTTTGAATGATATTATACATAACTGACAGTAAGTACCCATTGCCAAAAAGAGGGTACTTATTTGTTTGTTAAAATTACAAAATAAGCATAACAAAGGCTTCGTTAGAAGCCATCGGTTATGAGTACGAAGCATAGCGGAGTACGAATATAATTAACAAGAGATATAATTTTGACGGATTTATGATTTATTACTTCAAAAATTAACAGCTTTTATATTATAAAATGTGATTTATACAAGGGTTTTTAAAAAATATAAAATTTTTTTTGATTTTTTTAAAAAAAGACTTGCATTTTATATTAAAAGCGATTATACTATATATTGTAATGACAAAGGCGTTTCAAACAATTTAAAGTCCGAATTGTTTGAGGCGCTTTTTGTTTTCCTTATAAATACATAAGGCAATTGCTAATGTTTGGTTACGGTAAATTGCCCGGTATTTGACCAAATTTTATTAAGGAGGAGTTTATATGGAAAATCTTACACAATTAAGCTATGGTGTAAATATTTTATGGACACTCATAGGCGCAGCATTGGTATTTTTTATGCAGGCAGGCTTTGCTATGGTAGAAACAGGCTTTACAAGAGCAAAAAATGCCGGAAATATCATTATGAAAAATTTAATGGACTTTTCAATAGGAACCGTAGTATTTTGGTTTATAGGCTTTGGTATTATGCAAAGCGCCGGAAATGGATTTATAGGCGGTATGGATCTTTTTATAAATAAAGGTCTTTCCGAAAGCGGATATACCGATTTTACAACGGTAATATTTCAAACAGTTTTTTGCGCAACATCAGCAACAATTGTATCAGGCGCAATGGCTGAAAGAACAAAATTCAGCTCTTACTGTGTTTACAGCTTGATTATAAGTTTAATTATTTATCCTATCTCAGGCCACTGGATTTGGAACGCAAACGGATGGCTTGCAAAAATGGGATTTCATGATTTTGCAGGCTCAACAGCCGTTCATATGGTAGGCGGTGCGGCAGCTCTTGTCGGCGCTAAAATACTTGGACCTCGTATAGGAAAATATGACAAAAACGGCAATCCGCGAGCTATTCCCGGACATAGCCTTACGTTGGGCGCTCTTGGTTGCTTTATACTTTGGTTTGCATGGTTTGGATTTAACGGAGCGTCAACAGTAGCTATGTTTAATGTTGAAGACGGTATTCTTTCAGCATTTCCGGCTGTTGTGGCAAGCCGTGTTTTTGTAACAACTAACCTTGCCGCAGCTTCAGCAACAGTTGTTACTATGCTCTTTACATGGATTAAATACAAAAAGCCCGATGTTTCTATGACCCTTAACGGTTCTTTGGCAGGTCTTGTTGCAATTACTGCAGGCTGTGATATGGTTACTCCGGCGGGCGCAGCGATAATCGGTGCGATAGCAGGTTTATTAATAGTTGTCGGCGTTGAATTTGTAGATAAAGTTTTAAAAATTGATGATCCGGTAGGTGCCATTGGCGTACATTTTGTAAATGGCGCTGCAGGTACTATCCTTACAGGCTTGTTTGCTTATTATTCAGAAGGAGGAGTTGAGATCACCAAAAAGGGATTGTTCTATGGCGGCGGATTTAATTTCTTTGGGGTACAATGTCTTGGTGTAATAAGCGTTATAGCATGGGTAGTTGTTACAATGACTGTAGTTTTCTTGGTTATCAAAAAGACTATAGGCTTAAGAGTTTCCGCTCATGAAGAAATTGTAGGCCTTGATATAGAAGAGCATGGAATAAGCTCAAGTTATGCTGATTTTATGCCGTCTATTGTGGCTGCAAGCGATTCTACCGATAAAAATGTTAAGATTGAACCGGCAGTTAATGTTGACAAAGCAGTTCCTGTTAAAGTGGTTTCAAGTGAGAGCAGCAATAAGGATGATGCTGTAAAGATAACAAAAATATCTATACTTTGCAACCAAACTAAATTTGAAGAGCTTAAAAATGCTCTTAACAATATCGGCGTAACCGGTATTACGGTTTCAAATGTGCTTGGCTGCGGCGTTCAGAAAGGCGCAACTAAATTTTATCGTGGCGCTCCTATTGATATGACACTTCGTCCAAAGGTTCAGGTAGATGTTGTTGTTGCTAAGGTGCCTGTGGCTCAAGTTATAGAAACAGCAAAGAATACTCTTTATACCGGAAAAATCGGTGATGGTAAAATATTTGTTTACGATGTTGAAAATGTTGTTAAAGTCAGAACAGGCGAAGAGGGATTTGATGCTCTTCAGGGTGTTGACGAATAAAGCAGTATAATAAAGGGGCAGTTTTGCATTGCAAAACTGCCCCTTTAAGTGTCGAAAAAGTCTAAGTGGACTTTTTCGAGAGGGAACATATGTATAAACAGCTCATTCCATCGGAATTAAAAATCCCTTGAAACTCGCTGTTTTCCTCGGCGGAAGTGAATTTCGCCTGCGGATTATAAGTCTGCGACGCTTTAAGCTAATTGTTCAAAGTAGGGTTTTTTGACAGTCTGAGGGGCAGTTTTGCAATGCAAAGCTGCCCTTTTTATCTTTTTAAAAATTCATTATTCTTATACAATATAAGCTTCGGTTGAGGCTTTTTTTTTAATTTTTTATAAATTGTTATTCTTTTACATTTTTATGGGGGTATATTTATTAATATTTTTATAAAAATAAATTATGAAAATACTATTTTAAGCAAATATTTTGTTAGAAACCGTTGATTATGAGTATAAATATAATCGATTAAAAATTTAAGGAGGGTTTTAAATGTTTGAGCAATGGAAAAATTTTAAGACCGGCGATTGGGTTAACAATATAGATTTAAGAAATTTTATTCAGCTTAATTACACACCTTATGATGGAACCGAAAGTTTTTTGGAGCCGCCTACAGAAAATACTCTCTCTCTTTGGAAGCAAGTTATGGATATGTCTGAGGAAGAAAGAAAGGCAGGAGGAGTTTTGGATATGGATACAAAAACGATATCAACCATAACTTCTCATAAAGCCGGTTATATAGATAAGGATAAAGAAAAGATAGTAGGTATTCAGACTGATAAGCCGTTTAAAAGAGCGCTTCAGCCATACGGAGGGATAAGAATGGCAGTTAAAGCCGCCGCCGATAACGGTTATCAGATTGATCCTCAAACTGTTGAATTTTTTACTCTTTACAGAAAAACACATAATGACGGTGTTTTTGATGCATATACAGATGAAATGAGGGCTTGTCGTTCAAATCATATTATAACAGGGCTTCCGGATGCTTACGGAAGGGGAAGGATAATAGGGGATTACAGAAGAGTGGCTCTTTATGGTGTTGACAGGCTGATTGAAGATAAAAAAAATCAAAAAAACGAAACTCCAAAAGTAATGTATCAAGATGTAATAAGACAAAGAGAAGAGCTTTCGGAGCAGATAAAGGCATTGGAAGAGCTTAAAAAGCTTGGTGAAATTTATGGCTTTGATATATCGAAACCGGCAGGAAATGTTTTGGAGGCTGTTCAGTGGCTATATTTTGGATATCTTGCAGCCGTTAAGGAGCAAAACGGAGCTGCAATGTCACTTGGGCGAGTTTCAACATTTCTTGATATTTATGCCCAAAGGGATTTGGAAAATTCAACTTTCAGCGAGAAAGAAATACAAGAAATAGTGGATCATTTTATTATGAAGCTTCGCCTTATTAAATTTGCACGCACACCGGAATATAATGAGCTTTTTACGGGAGATCCTACATGGGTTACAGAGTCTATAGGCGGAATGGGAGTAGACGGACGGCATATGGTAACTAAAATGAGCTTTAGATTTATTCATACCTTAAAAAATCTTGGCGCTTCAGCCGAACCCAATATGACTGTTTTATGGTCTGTAAGGCTTCCGAATAATTTTAAGAGATTTTGCGCCAAAACATCTATTGAATCATCTTCCATACAGTATGAAAACGATGATTTAATGAGGGCTGTTCATGGTGATGATTATGCGATTGCCTGCTGTGTTTCATCAATGAGAATAGGCAAACAAATGCAGTTTTTCGGCGCAAGGGCAAATCTTGCAAAATGTTTGCTTTATGCCATAAATGGAGGAGTTGACGAGATAACAAAAAAACAGGTTGCGCCAAAATATCGTCCTGTTACAACTGAATATCTTGATTATGATGAGCTTTGGCAAAAATATGATGATATGATGAAATGGCTTGCCGGAGTATATGTAAACGCTTTGAATATTATTCATTATATGCATGATAAATATTGCTATGAAAGACTTCAGATGGCGCTTCATGATAAAGATATAACCCGTTGGTTTGCAACAGGCATAGCGGGTCTTTCTGTGGCAGCCGATTCACTTTCCGCCGTCAAATATGCCAAGGTGAAGGTTATAAGAGATGAAAATGGCATAGCTGTTGATTATAATGTTGAGGGTGATTTTCCTAAATACGGAAATGATGATGACAGGGTTGATGAAATTGCAAAAGATATTGTTCATAAGTTTATGAGCTATATTAGAAGCAACCACACCTATAGGGGAGGAATAGCCACAACATCGATATTAACAATAACATCAAATGTTGTTTACGGCAAAAATACAGGCGCAACCCCTGATGGAAGGAAGGCGGGAGATGCATTTGCACCGGGCGCCAATCCTATGCATGGCAGGGACAGCAGCGGCGCTGTTTCTTCTTTGGCATCTGTTTCAAAGCTTTCATTTTCTGATGCACAGGATGGCATTTCAAATACATTTACAATTATTCCAAATGCTCTCGGCTGCACAAGCAGAATTATAATAGAAAATTTGGATTTGGAAAAACCTGTTTTAAGCGGAAAAAGATAATATTTAAAAAAGGAGAGATTTATTATGACAGATACACAAATAGATAATCTTGTGACACTTTTAGACGGATACACCGAAAAGGGAGGGCATCATCTTAATGTTAACGTTTTAAACAGAGAAACACTTTTGGATGCTCAAGCCCATCCGGAAAAATATCCTCAGCTTACAGTGAGAGTTTCGGGATATGCCGTAAATTTTCATAAGCTTACCAAGGAACAACAAGACGAAGTTATATCAAGAACATTTCATTCGGGGTTTTAGATGGAGGGATATATTCACTCAATAGAGAGCTTCGGTACTCTTGACGGACCGGGGATAAGGCTTGTTGTATTTTTTCAGGGCTGCCCTATGAGATGCGTTTACTGCCATAATCCGGACACATGGAATATCAAAGCTTCAGGTAAAATAGATTCTGACGAAATATTGAAAATATATGAAAAAAATAAAAGCTTTTACAAAGACGGAGGAATAACGGCAACAGGCGGAGAACCTTTGCTGCAAATTGATTTTTTGACAGAACTTTTTGAGAAGGCAAAACAAAAATCTATTCATACTTGTCTTGATACATCGGGGGCGGTTTTTAACGAAAGCAAAACAAGTATAGAAAAGTTTGACAGGCTCGTAAGCTCTACAGATCTTGTTATACTTGATATTAAGCATATCGATCCCGATAAGCATATAAAAATAACAGGGCATAAGTCGGAAAATATAATAAAATTTGCACGATATTTAGATGATAAAAATAAAGATATTTGGATAAGACACGTTGTTGTACCGGGACTTACGGATAACGAAGATGAAATTGAAAAACTGGGCTGCTTCGTAGCTGCATTAAAAAATGCAGTTTTTGTGGAGCTGCTGCCATATCATAGTATGGGCGTAAAAAAATATGAAGCGCTTGGGTTGGATTATCCTTTAAAGGGAACCGAAGATATGGATAAAGAAAAGCTTGAGCCGCTTTACGCTGCGCTTAAAAGAGGAATTAAAAAGGGAAAGAATAATACAAATTAAAAATTCTGCCCATATGAATAGGGCAGAATAATTTAAATATATTAAAGCTTTCTTATAGCGCCTGTAGGACACTTTTCAAGACAAGCGCCACATTCAACGCATTTGTCATAGTCTACCTTAGCAAGGAAGTTTGTTATATGAACAGCATCGCTTGAGCAGGCTCTTTCACAGATTTTACAACCCATACAGCCAACAGCACAGTTTGTTTTAACCGCCTTTGGCATATCGTTTGAGTTGCAGAAAACTCTTACAGAATTTTTGTATGGCACAAGCTCAATTAAATTCTTTGGACAAGCTTCTATACATTGACCGCAGGAGGTACATTTTTCTTTATCAACCACCGCAACGCCATTTACTATAGATAAAGCGCCGAAAGAGCAGGCTCTTACACAGTTGCCGTCACCAAGACAGCCGTAAGAGCAGCTTTTTTTGCCGCCTGCCAATGTGTTTTCAATAGAACAGTCGGAAATTCCGTAATAATCAAATTTTGTGTTTGCTTTTTCACAGTCGCCGGAACATTTTACAAAAGCAGTCATTCTTTCGCTGTTTCCGGCTTCAACACCCATAATTTTGGCAACCTTTTCAGCAACGGCAGCTCCTCCTACAGGGCAGGAGTTTACCTTTGCTTCGCCTTTGGCGATAGCCTCGGCTAAAGCATCACAGCCTGCAAAACCGCAGCCGCCGCAGTTGGCGCCCGGAAGTGCTTCTCTTACCAAAGGTACCTTAGGGTCTTGTTCAACCTTAAATTTAATAGCGGCAAAGCCAAGGCACAAGCCGAAGAGAACACCCATACCGCCTATACTTAAAACAGGCATAAGTATACTATTTATATCCATTTATATTCCCTCCTTATTAAAGCATTCCGGAAAAGCCCAAAAAGGCTATTGACATCAGGCCAGCCGTTATCAATGCTATCGGAAAGCCCTGAAGAGGCTTAAGAATATGACATCTTGCGATTCTCTCTCTTATGCCGGCAAATAATACAATGGCAAGAGTAAAGCCGACAGCCGCTCCTATACCGTTTACCATAGATTCGATAAAACCATAGTTTGAATCCATATTTAATACAGTTACACCCAAAACAGCACAGTTTGTTGTAATAAGCGGAAGATATACGCCAAGCGCCTGATAAAGAGATGGTGAAGATTTTTTAATAAACATTTCAACAAACTGAACCAAAGATGCTATTATCAATATGAAAGCAATGTTATAAAGGAAAGATAAATCTGATTCTCCTATCGGCAGTGTTATGATTATCTTTGTGAGTATGCAGTTATAAACTACCCATGTTGCCGCTGAGGCAAGAGTCATAACGAATATAACGGCTACGCCCATGCCTGCCGCCGTTTCTACTTTCTTTGATACGCCAAGGAAAGGGCAGATACCTAAGAATTTAGAAAAAATAAAGTTATTGACAAAAATAGCCGCAATTAAAATTGTAAATAAATGCATCAGTATCCACCTCCTCAGTTAGATTTTCTGTTTCTGATACAATTTATAATTACCATCAAGAGTGCAAGAGTAAAGAATGCACCCGGAGGCAAAATCATAAGAAGTGTCTTTGGGAAAGCTTCCGGCAAAATTGCAAGGCCTAATATTGATCCTCCGCCAAGAAGCTCACGAACGCAGCCTATAAGACCAAGCGCAACGGTAAAGCCCAAGCCCATTCCGATACCGTCGAAAAGAGAAGCGATACAGCCGTTTTTGCCTGCGAATGCCTCTGCACGGGCAAGAATTATACAGTTAACAACTATAAGCGGTATAAACATACCCAAAGATGCATTAAGTGCAGGAACGAATGCCTTTAAAAGCATCTGAACCATTGTAACAAAGCTCGCTATAACCACAATATAGCAAGGTATTCTTACCTGATCGGGAACAAACTTTCGTATAAGAGAAATAACTATGTTTGAGCAGGTTAAAACTGCTGTTGTTGCAAGCCCCATACCTATTCCGTTTTCAACGCTTGTGGTTACGGCGAGGGTAGGACACATACCGATTACCTGTACGAAGGTTGGGTTTTCATCAAAAATACCATTTTTTACAATTTTTACAGGATTCATTAGTTTGCCCCTCCTTCTTTAAGAATATTTTTAAAATAAAAATCGGCTGCTGTATTTGCGGCGTTTGAAACGGCTCTTGATGTGATGGTAGCGCCTGTTAATGAATGTATTTCGCCGCCGTCTTTATCTACCTTTATTTTGCCGTCGCCGCCTTCCATACCGATAAACTGTTTGCAGAAATTTGCGTCTGTTTTTACATTTGCTCCAAGGCCCGGAGTTTCATTAGAACAGTCTATAGCGGAAAGCCCTGTGATTTTGCCCTCTGTATCTATGCCGTACATAAGCTTAAGACCGGAACCGAAGCCTTTTGTTTCAACTGAAATAGCATAGCCGATAATATTTCCGTCTGCGTCTTTTGCAGCAATATAGCTTGTTACCTCTGAATCGGGATCTTCAACATTTACAATGTCATTTTCCGTTAAAGCATCGGCGTTGACTTCAGGAAGAACAACTTTTACGCTTTCTATTGTTGTGTTAAGGTCAGCCTGTTTTATTGGTGCGGCTGTTATATAGTTTACATAGCCTAAAATTGCAGCGGCTATTGCGGCGATTATCAGAAGCGCAATGCCGGGTTTTATAGCATCATGCATTTTTCTTCACCTCCCCAAAGATTTTAGGTTTAGTGTATCTGTCAATCAACGGAACACAAAGGTTCATCAAAAGTATAGAATAAGAAACGCCTTCGGGATATCCGCCAAAAATTCTTATAAGAGTTGTTATTAAGCCGCAGCCGATTCCCATAATAATTTGTCCGACAGGAGTTACGGGTGAAGAAGCGTAATCGGTTGCCATAAAGAAAGCGCCAAGCATAAGTCCGCCTGTAAAAATTTCGTAAAGAGGCAGTCTGTTAGGAGCTATTCCCGTATATTTAAATATAGATGTAAGAATAAGTACAGTTAAAATATAGCTTACGGGTATTTTCCAAGAAATAACCTTTCTTACTATAAGATAAATGCCGCCCAATATTAATGCAACAGCGCAGGTTTCTCCTATTGTGCCGCCGATGTTGCCGAAAATTGCATTTACAAAATCAGAGCTTGAAACTGTTAAAATATCTTTGCTTTCGGCGATCTGAGCAAGTGGTGTAGCGGCTGAAATGCCGTCTATGCCTATTACGCCCTTAGCGGTTTGAGTAAAGGCTCCGCCTGTTGTAAGCGTGGGGTATGACGCAACAAGAAATGCTCTTGCCGCAAGAGCCGGGTTTATAAAGTTTTGACCAAGCCCGCCAAAAACCTGCTTTGCAACAACTATAGCAAAAAATCCGCCTACAATAGGAAGCCATACAGGTGATGATACCGGAAGATTAAGCGCAAGCAAAAGACCCGTTACCAATGCGGATAAATCCGTTACCGTTACAGGCTGTTTTGTAAGCTTCTGATATCCTGCTTCGAATAATACACAGGAAGCCATAGAAATTATCATAAGAAGCAAAGCCTTAAAGCCGAAAAAGTATATGCCCATAATTGAGGCAGGAGCTAATGCTATAAGTACGTCACCCATTATTTTTTCTATAGAATCATTGGAACGAATATGAGGGGTTGACGATACAAGTAATTTTAAATTTTCCATTTTTATTCTCCTCCCTTTTATTTCTTTCTCTTAGCAGCCATAACAGCTCGCTTAGTTGCCCTGATAGTCTGGGCAAGATGTCTTTTGGCAGGGCATATATATGAGCAAGAGCCGCATTCTATGCAGTCAAGGCCGTGATTTGCCTCAAAAGCTGCCATATCGTTTGCCAGAATATCCGAATTAAGCGTTGCCGGCATAAGCCCCATAGGACAGGCGCCTATACATTTGCCGCAGCGAATACAGTTTCTTTCGGGAGGAAGAGCGGCAGCTTTTTCGGTGAAAGCAAGAATAGCAGAAGATGTTTTTATGATTGGCACATCTATTGAGAATATTGCCTGACCCATCATAGGTCCTCCTGCAATTATTTTTCTGGGCTCTTCACTGAACCCTCCCGTCATCTCTATAAGCTCTCTGAAGCTCATACCGATTCTTACTTGATAATTTCCGGGGTTTTTAACGGCATCACCTGAAAGAGTTACTATTCTTCTCATGAGAGGTCTGTCTTTTACAACCGCACGCTCTATTGCCAAAACGGTATCTACATTATCCACTATGCAGCCGGCATCGGCAGGCAAAGCGCCTGAAGGAACTTCTCTTTTTGTAACTGCATATATGAGCTGTTTTTCTGAGCCCTGAGGATATTTCGTTTTAAGAGCAATTACAGAAATTTTGGATTTTGACGCCACAGCTTTTTCCAAGGCTTCTATTGCGTCGGGCTTGTTTACCTCAATTGCTATATAGCCTTTCGCATCGGGGTGGAGCATAAGCATAATTTCAAGACCTTTAACAACTCTTTCGGTTTTTTCCAAAAGGACTCTGTGGTCTGTTGTAAGGTAAGGCTCACACTCAGCGGCGTTTACTATTATTGAATCGATTTTTTTATCCGCAGGAGGATTAAGCTTAACATGAGTAGGAAAGCCTGCGCCGCCAAGGCCTACTATACCGGCATTTTTAATTTTGTCTAAAATTTTCTGCCTGCTTATTCCTTCTATGTTAGTATCCTTTCCTAAAGAAGGATCCTCCTCAAGCTTAGCGTCATTTTCAATTATTATGGCGTTTACCATAGCGCCGCTTGGCGTTAAAACCGGCTTGATATCCTTTACTGTGCCGGAAATTGAAGAATGAATCGGTGATGACATAAAAGCATCGCTTTCGGCAATTTTTTGTCCTAAAAGAACCCTCTCGCCCTTTTGCACAATAGGAGAGCAGGGGGCGCCGATGTGTTGGCTCATAGGAAAAGCCAGCAAAGCGCCTTCCTTTGGCATCAAAATATCAATGGGTTTTTCATTTGTATACTTTTTGCCATCGGGCGGATGAACACCTCTTTTGAAGGTTTGAGTATTCATTTTTTTACCTCCTTTATTTTTAATTGGTACAATGCTGTTTATGCTTTAAAATGTAAATATCATAATATAATAATTAATTTTTATTAATCAGAATTTACAAAATATTACACAGTGACAGACCAATACTCTATTTAATATAATAATATATTTTGTTGAAAAGTACAAGTGCTGATGAAAAAAAAGAATGAATTTTGTAAAAAGCGTCTTTTGCAAAAGAAGAAATCTTACTTTAGTTTGTTTATCCAACTAATATTTAATATGTCTTTGTTTTATAATTTATTCCGGCTTAATTGCTGACTAAAAAAATTTCGCATAAAAGCGTTAATTAATTTTTGCTTGTAAAAATGGGCTTAATATAATAAAATAACTATAATAAACAAATATTAAAACAGAGTTGCCAATTAGGCAAAAAATTATAAAACAAAAAATTACGGAGGTAATAAAAATGGAAGTAGCAAGTTTTTCCGTTGATCATGACAGAATGTTAAGAGGGGTTTATGTTTCAAGAAAGGATAAGGTAGGAGATGAAATACTTACAACCTTTGATATAAGAATGAAACTTCCAAATAAAGAACCTGTATTGGATAACCCTGCCATACATACACTGGAACATCTTATGGCAGTTTATTTAAGATCCGAAAAAAATTGGGCGGATAAGGTTATTTATGTTGGACCTATGGGCTGCCGCACGGGTATGTATCTTATTTTAAAAGGTGATTTGGAAAGCTGTGATATTATCGATCTTCTGAAAGATACATTTAAATATGCCGCTGATTTTGAAGGAGATGTTCCGGCTGCCCAGTCAAAGCAGTGCGGAAATTATCTTGATCATAATCTTGTTTTTGCCAAATACGAGGCAAAAAAATATTATGATGAGGTTCTTTCGGATATAAAAGAAGAAAATATGATTTATCCTGCATAAAATTAAGCCTTTTATTTATGTTGCAGTTTCAGAGGGTGATAAAATATGTCGTATGATGATGATTTTATTAAAGTAAAGGCATCATCGCCTGAGCTTGAGAAAAAAATTCATATTAAAATAACCGATGCAAAGGAAAAGATATATTGGTATATTAAGTTTAATATTATGCTTGATGAAGAATCCATAACAAATGAAAATATGTTTGTTACCGACAGAGAGGGCTATATCTTAAATACCGAAATAAAATACAAAAAAAGAAAAAATCTTATTGTTATATCACCTCTTGATGATTATGCAGAGGGAGTCTATTATATATTAAATATAACAAAAAATGTTCGCTCGGAAAATCTTAACAATCTAAAAAACGACATACACATTCTTTTTAAAATAAAGGAAAACAGGGTGTCGGATTTTGTTATTCTTCCTCCAAATGTTATAGTCCCGAAGCCTATTTTCAGAATAAGAAAGCCTCAGGGCAAAGACGAAGAAACAAAGCCTTCATCAACAAAGCTTTATTCTTTTGATAAATATATAAACAGAGCCGATATGCTTGATAAACTGCCTATGGCGGATTTAAGCTTTAATCCCATTTTAGGGGCAATAGGAATTATACTTACCTTTGCAAGCCTGTTTTTAAAAAATATAGTGATTATGGGAATATGCGGCTTTATTGCGCTTATGGGGCTTATACATATTGTTTTTCAGTTAACAAGGCCGGGGTTTCGTTCGGATTTTGTTTATAACAGAGGAGTAAAAAAATTTAATAAAGATGATTTTGACAAGGCTGCAATGCTTTTTGATAAAGCGCTGAAAATCAACCCGAATAATGAATATGCCGAGTATGCAAAAAATAAAATGTCATATTACAAGGAGTAAACTATGATTGGTTATATAAAAGGAAAGCTTGAATATATAGGCAATGGCTTTGTTTTGATAGAAAATAACGGCATAGGCTATAATATTCAAGTTTCGTCAGGCACTCAGGCAGGGCTGTCCAATCTTAAAAATGAAGTGAAGCTTTATACATATATGTATGTTAAGGAAGATGAGCTTTCGCTTATAGGTTTTTTAAGTATGGATGAACTTAATATGTTTTCTCTGCTTATAACAGTTTCGGGGGTTGGGCCTAAGGGCGCTTTATCTCTTCTTAATACGTTAACTCCTTATAAAATTTCATTGGCTGTTATAACAGGAGATATAAAGACTCTTTCTCAAGGGCAGGGCATAGGCAAAAAAATTGCGCAAAGAATTGCCCTTGAGCTTAAAGATAAAATAAAGCCTGAGGATGCCTTTGATTTCAGCGATACTGATATTGCCAAAATCGAAAAAAATGACGACCCTTGTATGAGTGAAGCTGTTGAGGCGCTTATTGCCCTTGGCTTTAGCAGGGCGGAAGCCGTAAAGAGCGTTTGTGCCGTTTATGAGGAAGGTATGCAGTCAAGCAGGCTCATAAGCTTAGCCCTTAAAAATATCAATAATTAAGCGGCTTGGTTTAAAAATAACAGAAGCAGGTGATTAAAATAGAACGAAGGATCATTACATCTGATTTAAGGCAGGAAGATTTTGAATCGGAGGTTAAACTAAGGCCGCAAAGCTTTGATAAATATATAGGTCAGCAAAAGGTTAAAGCCAGTATGAAGGTTTATATACAGGCTGCAAAACAAAGGGGAGAGCCTCTTGATCATATTCTGCTTTATGGGCCTCCGGGGCTTGGCAAAACCACTCTCTCCAACATTATAGCAAATGAAATGGGTGTAGGGATAAAAATAACATCCGGACCGGCTGTTGAAAGAGCCGGAGATATGGCAGCTATACTTAATTCCCTTAATGAAGGGGATATTCTTTTTATAGATGAGATACACAGGCTTAACAGGCAGATAGAAGAGGTTCTTTATTCGGCTATGGAGGATTTCGCTCTTGATATAGTTATAGGAAAGGGGCCTGCCGCAAAGAGCATAAGAGTTGATCTGCCTAAATTTACTTTGATAGGAGCAACAACAAGAATAGGACTTTTAACAAATCCATTAAGAGATAGATTTGGCGTTATAAGCCGTCTTGAGATGTACAATACGCAGGAGCTTAAAGAGATTATACTTCAATCCGCCAATGCTTTGAAAACAGAAATAAGCGATGCCGGAGCGCAAGAGCTTGCAAGGCGCTCCAGAGGTACGCCGAGAATTGCAAACAGGCTTTTAAAGAGAGTAAGAGATTTTGCCCAGGTTAGGTATGATGGAGTAATATCAGATGAAGTTGCAAAGACAACATTGGATATTCTTGAGGTTGACAAAAGAGGGCTTGATAATGTTGACAGGGATGTTTTGCTTACAATGATTAAAAAATTTGCAGGAGGTCCTGTGGGGCTTGATACCCTTGCGGCATCTGTAAACGAAGAAAAGGATGCCATAGAAGAGGTTTATGAGCCTTATCTTATTCAGCTTGGCTTTATTAAAAGAACACCCAGAGGAAGAGTTGTGACAGAGCTTGGTTACAGGCATTTTGGCTTTGAAGCTCCCGGCGGCAATTAAAACAAAGCTATTGTTTAGGAAGGGCGGATATTATGTTTAAAATAAAATATAACTCACCTGTTATTTTAACCTATGCGCTTATATGCATAGCTGCTTTGGCTCTGGATTCGTTTGTACGGGGAGATTGGAATTACTTTTTTTTCAGTGTATACAGATTTAGGGCTGATGATTTTTTAGGATATTTAAGGCTTTTTACCCATATTATAGGGCATATTAATTTTGAACACTTATTCGGAAATTTTACGATTATTCTTTTGGTTGGGCCTATGCTGGAGGAGAAATATTCTTCATCTAAAATATTGATTATGATTATATTTACGGCTTTTATAACAGGCATTATTCATATATTGTTTTCGGATGCGATACTGCTTGGAGCAAGCGGGATTGCCTTTATGTTCATTATTTTAAGCAGCTTTGCAAACATAGAAAAGGGCAGGATACCGCTTACTTTGATTGTTGTACTTATTATGTATATCGGGCAGGAAATTGTAAACGGTTTTTCAAATGCAGATAATATTTCTCAGCTTACACATATAATAGGCGGATTTTGCGGCGCTGTTTTCGGCTTTATATTCACTAATCAGGCAAAGCCGCCCGTCAAGCCGGCAAAAACTGTAAAACCGATAAAGGCAGGCAAAGCATATGATGAAAATATTAAGGAGGATTTATAATGGGAAGAGCTTTTGTAATAAATATGCCGATAGAGGATTTTATTTTTGAAGTAAGGGAAGAAATTTTAAGCTATGAGCAGATGGGCGAAAAAAAAGCTCAGCAATGGGAGAACAATTTTAAAAAATGGCTTAATAACGATAAAATAAAGAAAAAAAATATAAAGCTTAAAGGAAATAACAGATTTTATATTTTAAAAGATGAAAGTGAAATATTTGATATTGTCGATTTATATTTTAATGCCGTTGAACAGGGCAGGGAGGATGAATATTGGAATAATTTTCAATAAAATAAAAGCAGCTTAAAGCTTTAAACAATTATGAATTTTTATCTTAATGACGAATATAATAGTTTTAAAGCTAAGGGAGTTATTTTTATGCTTAAAAACAAGCGGGTTATGGGGTTGATTTGTTTATCTATGGGGATTGGAATGCTTACGGTTATATTTTTGCCTTGGTGGGGCTTTATTGCTGCGGCTTTATTGGCTGTTTACGGCTTTTGGACGCTGTTTTTTTAACTGCCGAATATTAAATATTAAAACAAAATATAATGATTATATGTATTCATAACCGATAATATCTGTGCAATTTTACTGTCGGCAGGAGAGTAAGCTTCTGCCGACAGATAATTAATTCTCGGCGCCCCATAGACGGAGATTTTCTTAGTTGGTTAAAATCAGATGGCACGAGTAACCTTATTTGAACGAAGACATCTTGTGCAAATATTTATGGATTTAACGGTACCGTTTTCAATAATTTTAACTTTTTTAACATTAGGCTTCCAAGTTCTGTTTGCACGACGAGAAACCTGGCTACGATTAATGCTTATTCTGTGTCCTGTTGTTACTTTTTTATTACAAATTTCACATTTAGCCATTATTTACACCTCCTTAGATTATTAAAAATCACCGATTTCTATTTTATCAGAAAATTAAACCCAATGCAAGGATTATTTTTGCCGAGAATCAAAGCTTTTTAAAGGGATTGAAAAGCTTTGCGGAGTTTATAGCTTTCCTTAAGCTTTTTTTAATTATTTGTTATTCCGGAAGCCTCTTTAAGAAGCTGAATAAGCTCAGATTCGTTAAATTCATAATCTTTATTGCAAAAGTGGCAGTGAAGCACGGCTTTTTTGTCTTCTTCTATTATTTTGGCAAGCTCTTTTTTTCCTATGGATATCAATGCTCTTTCAACTCTTTGCTTTGAGCAGCTGCAATAATAGCTTACATCGGATTTGGCAAGTATTTTTAAATCAAATTCACCCAAAAGATCATTTAATATATCTTCCGCCGTCATTCCGCTTTCGAGCATCTCTGTAATAGGTTTTACAGACTTTATTTTGTTTTCAAGCGATGAAATAATTTCTTCATCGGCATCTGGCATAAGCTGAATAATAAAACCTCCGGATTGTTTTACGGAGTAATCACGATCTATCAATACGCCAAGGGAAACAACAGAGGGTATTTGTTCGGATTTTGCAAAATAATATGTTAAATCTTCGGCTATTTCTCCGGAAACTAAAGGGATTTGACCGATATAAGGCTCTTTTAAGCCCAAATCTTTTATAACAGTCATATTGCCTTTTCCAAGTACGGCGCTTACATTAAGCTTTCCGTTAGGCTTTAAGTCAGCATCCGCATAGGGATTTAAAGCATAGCCTTTAACCCTTGAATGACAGTCGCCCGTAACTACAATTCCGCCTCCCGCTCCGTCTGATTTTATATTTATTGTTATCAAATCTTTTTCATCCTTAAGCATACTTCCCATCATTGCGGCGGCGGTAAGGCTTCTGCCTAAAGCGGCGCTCATTACAGGTGTTGTATGGTGTATTTCATATGCCTTTTGAACTGTTTGCGTGGTTATTGCGGCAAACGCTCTTACACTTTCGCCTCCGGCGGTTGCTCTTAATATATAATCCATTTTTGTTTTCCTTTCTTAATTAAGCGCTTCGTTTTGATGTTTTTTTGTTTTTTCCATGGCGACAAAATAAATACGTTCGCTTTTATCATTGGGCTTTTTAAAGCTAAGTTCATCATAAATCCCCATAAGATTTAAGCCTGCTTTTTTCAAAAGCAAAGAAACAGCTTCTGCACTGTAGCCCTTTTCATAATGATATTCTTCAAATCTTTCGTATAATCCGTTTTCTTTTTCAATAAAAAAATTAACATAAAATTCGTTTATCATTTCTTCTCTGTCATAATAGTTTTCCCATATATATGCCGAATTTTCCGTTGTTTCGCAAAAGCTTGAAGAGCCTAAAATATTTTCAAACTTATATATTGTATTTATATCAAAAATAAATAAGCCTCCGGGATTAAGATAGTTGCTTACAAGCTTAAATACATTAAAAAGTTCATCAGGCTCAAGAATATAATTTATGCTGTCACATAAGCATATTATTGAGTCGACTGTGCCGTAAAGCTCAAATTCTCTCATATCCTGATTTAAGAACAATATATTTTTAAGGCTTTTTGTTTCCGCCTTTTCTTTTGCCTTTAAAAGCATATCCTCGGATAAATCTACGCCTATCATATCATAGCCCTTTTGCGCAAGCCTGATTGTCATATTTCCGGTCCCGCAGGCAAGATCCAAAATAAGATTGGGCTTAAGATTGTATTTGCTCCAAATTTTTTCCAGCATATCAAGCCACTTGTCATAGGGAACATCTTCCATAAATTTATCATAAACTTCAGAAAAGCTTTCATAGCTTGGCATACTGTCACCTCTTTTAAAAATTTGTTGTTATTGTTTAAAGATCCAAAGCTTTATAACGGCAAGACATTCTCTTAAATAAAGCGGCACAAATGAAAAAACATCTGTTTTGCAGTTAAATGAAACCGCATTTATGCCGTTAATTTTTGCAAGCCTGTTTGCCCTATAAGAATGAAAGTCATTTGTAATATAGCACAGAGTATAGGAGTTGTCAAAGATTTTATCCAAAATAGGTTTGGAAAATTTGAAATTTTCGTAAGTGCTGGAGGATTTATTTTCGATTATAATTCTGTTTTTGTCAACTCCGTTTTCGCTTAGATATTTAAACATAGCTTCTGCCTCTGTTGTATCCTCCTGAGGGCCTTGACCTCCCGAAACTATTATAACGGCTTTTTTGTTTTTTTGAGCGTATACAATTGTTTTTTCAAGCCTTCTGTAAAGCGTGGGGCTTGGTGTGGTGCCATGAAGAGCGCATCCGAGAACAATTACGGCATCTTCGCTGAAATCAGTTTCATTTATTTTTGAATTTATAAATATAAAAACCGACATAAAAGCAAAAAAGCATAAATAAAGCAATACTGCCGCTTTAAAAATAAAAACAAGCTTATTTTTTTTAATTTTCAGCCAAAAAAAGCCTATAAATATTAAAATTGCTCCCATTGAAAGAGAAAGCAGATTTCCTATATTAAAATTTGTCAATATGCATATTATAAATGTATAAATACATAATACTATACCTAAAAAAGCACATAATTTAAATAAAAATTTTTTCATAGCAGACACCGTATTATTTTAACAGCTTAATTTTTATACAACAAAATTACATAAACAGACAGCCTATTCTGTAAACCAAGAAAGATGCAATCCAAGCAATTGCACATTGATAGCAAAGGGCGAACGCAGTCAATTTAAAGCTTTTTAATTCCTTTTTCATAGCGGCGCAGGCAGCAACGCAGGGCATATACAAAAGAATAAAAACAAGATAGCTGTATGCTGAAAGCGGAGTAAAATCAGCCTTAAGAGCCAAAGATAAATTACCCGAAGAAGCATAGAGGGCGCTTAATGAAGAAAGAACAGCTTCTTTTGCAGCAAAGCCCGATAAAAGGGCGGCACAGGCTCTCCAGTTTTTAATGCCCAACGGCTGGAAGATAGGATAAATTATCTTTCCGAGTAAAGCAAAAATGCTTTCTTCGGCAGAACAAGCTCTAAGCTGCAGATTGAAATTCTGTAAGAACCATATTATAACGGAAACAATCAAAAGCGTTGTGAAAACCT
Organism: uncultured Clostridia bacterium; assembly: GCA_947630475.1. Lineage (GTDB taxonomy): Bacteria > Bacillota > Clostridia > Lachnospirales > CAG-274 > CANRHR01. The sequence goes on from CANRHR010000002.1 coordinate 189,297, forward strand.
TTTTTAAAAATTCCTTTGCCTTTTCCCAAACTCTTATAAAAACCGTCTTTGCAGATGGAAGCCTGTATGGAGGAAGCTCCAAAATAAATGATGATTCGCCCGGCTTTAAAACAGATGATTTTAATATAAGGGCGCTTAAAAGGGCTGCCGCTATGCCGAATAAGTATAAGCTCATAATAACATAACCGCTCTTAGCAGAAAAAAAGGCAGAAGCAAAAACCGCATAAACAGGAAGTCTTGCCCCGCAGCTCATAAAGGGAGTTAAAATAATTGTCATAATTCTGTCTTTTTCGTTTTCTATCGTTCTTGAAGCCATGATTGCAGGAACGCTGCAGCCAAAGCCCATAAGCATAGGAACGAAGGATTTTCCGCTGAGAGCAAACTTCCTTAACGGCCTGTCCATAATAAAGGCAACCCTTGCCATATAACCGCTTTCTTCAAGTATCGAAAGAAAGAAAAATAAAATAATAATCTGGGGCAAAAATACCAAAACAGCCCCAAGGCAAGAGATTATTCCGTCGGATAAAAGGCTGACAGCCCAATCCCCTGCGCCAAGCGAAATTATAATGTCTTTTGAACCCGAACATAAAAAATCGACAATTTTATCGGCAAAGGCTTTAAAAATATTTCCTATTTTACCAAAGGTTATGTTAAAAATTAAAAACATAATCCCCAAAAATATAGGAATTGCCAAAAAGCGATTCGTTAAAATATTGTCTATTTTATAATCAATATTAGGCTTATCTTCGTTTTGTATTTTTTCTATGCATTGTTTTGATATATTCTCTATAAGCTCATATCTGAGCTGTGCAATTTTTATATCCCATTCATTTTCAGGGGCTTTTTGTATTATTTTATTTATTTCAGATATAGCGCTTTGGCTAAGACCGGCTCGTTTTGCTTCGTTTTCATCAGCTTCCAAAAGCCTAAGCGCCGAAAACAATGTTATGTTTGCTCCGTCTGATTTTGCGGCATTTCTTATCAGTTTAGCCTGAGCGCCTACAGGCGTTTCGCTTAAAAGAAATTTAAAAATTCTTTTCTCTTTGCTTCTTTTTACAGCCGCTTTCATAAGTTCGTCTATTCCCTCATTTTTGTTGGCACTTATGGGAATTATATCAACGCCAAGCATAATTTCAAGCTTTTTTATGTTTATTTTAAGACCGGCGGCTTCGGCTGCATCCATCATATTTAAAGCGACAATAACGGGCGCTTCTGTTTCTAAAAGCTGTGATGTAAGATAAAGATTTCTTTCAATGTTTGATGCATCAACTATATTTATAACCAAATCCGGTTTTTCGTTTAATATGTAATTTCTTGAAACTATTTCTTCGGAGGAATAAGGTGAAAGGCTGTAAATTCCCGGAAGATCGATAATATTTATGTTTTTGGATTTTAAGTATTTTCCTTCTTTTTTTTCTACTGTAACGCCCGGCCAGTTGCCTACATGAGCATGGCTGCCGGTAAGATGATTAAAAAGAGTTGTTTTGCCGCTGTTTGGATTTCCTATAAGTGCAAAATTCAAAATAAGTCCTCCTTATGATTCCAAAATTATTTTTTCGGCTTCGCTCCTTCTCAAAGAAAGCTCAAAGCCTCTTATGCTTATTTGGATAGGATCTCCAAAAGGTGCGCTTTTTCTCATAACAAGTATTGCGCCGGGCGTAATGCCCATATCTATAAGCCTTTGCCTTACAGAGCCTTTGCTTTCTATGTTTTTAACAAGCCCGGATTCTCCGGGTTTTAGTGAATTAACGGTTATTTTCATTTAAACCACCTTTATTTTAGCAAAAATTATTTTTGATTTTTATTTGGTGATAGTCTTCACGTTCATTTAACACAATTAATTATAATATAATAGGCTTTTTATTGCAAGTCAATGTTGTAAGCATAATCGGAATACGAATTTTGATTTTTGCCATTAGGGTTTATTTATAATTTTGGGCTGTGTTTTAACCAAAACACAGCCCTTTTTCGAGAGAAAACAGATGTATAAACAGCTTATTCCATCGTGATTAAAAATTCCTTGAAACTCGCTGTTTTCCTCGGCGGAAGTAAATTTCGCCTGCGGATTATAAGTCTGCGACGCTTTAAGTTACTTGTTCAAAGTAGGGTTCTTGACAGCCCCATCGGAAAAATTTAATTTTTAAAACACTCAGTAATTTATTGGAATGTTAATTTTCATACAAATTAAAATCATTAATTTGAACGGGAACATTGACATAGTTGTTATCAGAGTTATAATCAGAGCTGATGCCGAGCTTACCATTATAATTATCCCCCCAAGCCCAAACAGAGCCATCAGATTTGAGAGCCAAAGAATGAAGCCATCCGTCATCAACATAAATAACGTCTGATAAAGCGGACGCCTGAACGGGAACATTGATATAGTTATCATCAGAACTGGCGCTAAGCTCACCATTATAATTATCCCCCCAAGCCCAAACAGAGCCGTCAGATTTTAGAGCCAAAGAATGATGAGTTTCTGTACTAACAGAAACAATATCTGATAAAGCGGATACCTGAACGGGAACATTGCTGTTGTTATTAGAGCCTATGCCAAGCTGTCCATGGTAATTAAGACCCCAAGCCCAAACAGAGCCGTCAGATTTGAGAATCAAAGAATAATCACTTCCTGCACTAACAGAAACAATATCTGATAAAGTGTACACCTGAACGGGAACATTGATATAGTTATCATCAGAATTGATGCCAAGCTCACCATTATAATTTTCTCCCCAAGCCCAAATAGAGCCGTTAGATTTTAGAGCCAGAGAATGACCATTTCCTGCACTAACAGAAACAATATCTGATAAAGTGTACACCTGAACGGGAACATTAATATATTTATCATTAGAGCCTATGCCGAGCTGATCACGAGAATTATCCCCCCAAGCCCAAACAGAGCCGTCAGATTTGAGAGCCAAAGAATAATTATTTCCTGCACTAACAGAAACAATATCTGATAAAGTTGACACTTGAACGGGTATATAGCTATCTTCCGCAGAGCCTATGCCGAGTTGACCACGAAAATTTTCTCCCCAAGCCCAAACAGAGCCGTCAGATTTTAGAGCCAAAGAATGATGCCCTCCTGCACTAACAGAAACAATATCTGATAAAGTGGGTACTTTAACAGGCATACAGCTATCTTCTACAGAGCCGATGCCAAGCTTACCATAATAATTATCCCCCCAAGCCCAAACAGAGCCGTTAGATTTGAGAGCCAAAGAAAATCCATCTCCTGCGCTTATCATAGGCTTCCCTTTCGGCAAAGGAAAAATGCTTTTGTCCTCTTTGCTGCTTGTTTTTGTTGGTATTGTTGTTTTATCGTCCTTTTCGGTGTTTATAGGTTTATCAGTGTTATCAAATTTTGTATTTTTAGCACTGATGAAAACAATGCTTATGATTGCAATCACTATTATTAGCGCTATTATAAAACCTATAAATTTTTTGTTTGTCATTTTAATCTCCTTTTTGTCATTTAAAAACAGCTTCTTATGCCCTTTTTTAGCGGTGTATATAAACGAAGCCATTTCCCAAAATTGTTGGGGGCTCCGTTTATACCATTTTTTTAAAACCACCTTTTTTAAGCAAAAATTATTTTTGATTTTTATTTGATGATAATATTCACGTTCATTTAGCACAATTAATTATAATATAATAGGCTTTTTATTGCAAGCCAATGTTGTAAGCTTATATATATGATTTGGCAACAAAGCTTTGGTATTTTCCTATTTAACCGACTAAGTAATTCCATGCTTTTTAGACGGCGGATACTTACTGTTGTTTATGAGTACACGGTATTAGCGGAGTACGAATATCATTGACCAAAGTATCTATTCCCAATAGGAGAGGGGACGTAATTAAAAATACCTGCCGCCAAAAGACAGCAGGTATAATTATTCATAATTTGCTTATGATAAGAATTTAATTGATAAGCATCCACCGCTTTATAGGCAAACGACTTACCTAGTCATTTATTACCATACCTTATCAAACAATCTTTTTAAAATAATAGCGGCATCGCCTCTTGTCATTTCCTCTTTGCCGCCAAAAAGTGAATCTGTTCTTTTAATAACCATATTAGCATCTGTCGCAAGGGCAACATCACTCTTTGCCCATTGAGAGATGTCGGCACTGTCACCATAAACGCTCAATACCTTTTCAACATCAGCTACATCATAGTAGCCCATTTCATTCTTAAGTACTCTTGCTGAAACAGAAACTATCTGATCCTTTGGAATAACTACTTTTCCACGGAAAGTGTTGTCTTCATAGCCGTTGATTATTCCTGCATTCTTAGAGCTTCCTGCCACACCATAGAACCAATCGGATTTTGATACATCGGTGAAACCGCCATCTGCATTTTCGTCAAGCTCTGATAATGTTCTTAAAATAATCGCCGCTACTTCCGCCCTTGATATACTGCTGTCAGGAGAAAACTCTGCCGTGCTTGTTCCGCTGATTATTCCCTTTGAGGCAAGAAGTTTTATTGCATTTTGCATCTCTGCGGATTTTTCCTTTATATCGGAAAATTCTTTTTCGTTATCCACAACACTGAATACACTGCTATCTTTAATTTTTGCACTAATAGTGCTGTCAGCAGGATTATACTTTCCGCCAAGTATATTATTATCCTCGTCAGCTACGGCTTTATATGTAGTATCTCCGCTTACAGGAAGGTTTACTTTTATTCCCTTTATATTAGACTTTTCGTCAAAATTTATTTTAACCTTATTGTTTTCCTGCTTTGAGAAGGTCATTGTTGCCACATTATCATCATTGCAGCTTACTCTTACATATGGTGTAACAACCTCTATGTTATCAGTTGCATTTCCTATGTTAGATTTTACAACCGTTAAATCATCATCAGAGTTTGTTTTAAATCTTACTGTGGTTCTTAATTTTCTGCCTGCGCCTATCTTTTCTGATGACGCTAAAACCTGTTTTGCCGTTTCATCAGCTAAAGAAGCAGAACTCTTTATAGCTTCTTCGTTTATTTCTATGTTCTTAGCGTCTTCTATATTTATTGTTGCAGCCCTAGCAATAGCTTCTTCTGCAAATACTGTAAGATAATCTTCATCTGTTGGGGTGTTTCCTGCCGCAGCGGCTGCCTCTTTTACAGCGGCAACGGCTGTTTCTGTATCCACTACCGTATCAAGCGTCTGCCAAGGCAGGTTTGGAATTTGATCCTCTGCGTTATATACATACTCAGCTTTGGGAACACTCTCTTCCTCGGGTTCAGTCTGCTGCTGTTGTTCGGATTCCTCTTGAGGAGCTTTTGTTTCCTCAGGATAATAAACAGAACCGCCAGACCAGTTTTTATAAGGTATATTATTTGATATACAATACTTCTGAGCAATAGAGTCAACAGGACATATCATTATAAGTTTAGGACAGTTAAGAAAAGCTCCAGTACCAATAGCTGTATTAGCTCCCTTTATTTCAAAACTTTCAAGATTAGGACAGTTGGAAAAAGCAAAATTTCCTACAGTTAAGATATTTTCACCTATAACAACCTTTTTTACACAAGTTGAGTCGACAAAAGCTTTGTTCCATATTCTTGTAACATCTTTTTCCCAATCATTAAATGTTTCGCCACCATAATAATTGTATCCACTTAAGGTAACTTTATCCGGAACAGTAAATTCTGTTGGATAGCCACTGTATTTAAGCAATCCTGTTTCTGGACTAGCCGAATCAGTTGTTTTAAAGATCAGACTGCCGCCTTTTACATTTATACTTTTATCATCATAATCTACACCGCCTGCAAAAACATTTATTATATTACAAATAATAAAACACACAACAACACTTATTGCAATTAATTTTTTGATTATATTCATGTTTTTCTCCTTTTGTTTAATTAGTTTTTAATTATAATTAATATTAATAATGAAAAAATATATTAATTATATATGTATATAAGTTTATTTCATAAGCAAAAACAATATTTAGTTTTAAAATTTAGCTTTTGCTAGACTTTTTTGACAGCCGGGGATGTGTTTTGATTAAAACACATCCCTTTTTTATAGCAAAATTTAATTTAAAAAAATTCAAAAATTAATCAGAAAGCATTTTGTAAACATTGTATACGGAGATTGCGGCATCTCCTCTGGTCATTTCCTCGTCGCCGTTAT
>CANRHR010000003.1 GCA_947630475.1 uncultured Clostridia bacterium
ATCCCATTGTGATTGGCTTTGACCCAGCATTTCCCATGATTTTTTTAAAATGGTTTTTGCCATTTTTGGTGTTTTTTTATGTCAAACTTCGTGCAAAATAACATTAACTAAATCATCTTAGGCGGCGGGCATTTCGCTTTATATTCAATTGTCTTAAAGGCAGGGTCTTGCCTGCCGGTTAAAATAATGATATAATTTACTGTAATTACAAAAAAATATAAAAATAAGGAGTGAAATTATGCCATTTATAAATTCAAAGGTAAGTGTTAAATTGGATTCTGCAAAAAAAGAAGAGCTTAAATCAGCTCTTGGAAAGATAATTGAAACTATTCCCGGAAAAAGTGAAGCATGGCTTATGGTAGGCTTTGAGGATAACTACAGTCTTTATTTTAAAGGCAACAACTCAGCCGAATCGGCTTTTATTGATGTTAAACTGTTTGGCTCTGCCTCAAGAGAAACTTATAATAATCTTACCTCAAAAATATGCTCTTTGTTTAACGAAAGTTTAAACATTCCTAAAGATAGGATCTATGTAACATATGAAGAAGTGGAAAACTGGGGATATAACGGTTCAAATTTCTAAAACATCACAAAAATATTTGCAGAGCAAAAAATAAAAAAATCTTACTCTGCAAATATTTTTATATGATTATTTTACCCTCGGAAGTACATTGCTTTTAAAAAATTCATTGGCATTTTCGGGACTTACGCCAAAATATTCATCATCAATCTTGCAGGAAACATTTTCGCCGCAATGTCCTAAGCAAAATGTACCTCTCACTTCAATCTTATCATTAAGCTTATTTTCCTCGATAGCCTGCTGAAAGGCATTAATAAGATTATAAGAGCCCCTTAGATGACAGGAACTGCCTATACAAATATGAATGGTTGTCATAAAATATCACTCCTTTAAATACTTTTAAAAAGCTCGTTAATGCTTCTTTTATGTTTGATACTATGTATGAGTTGTATAAAACTATTAATAAATATAATTCATCAATACTCTTTCATATTGTATATTATACGAAAAAAATCTGTTTTTTACAACATCTTTTGTTTATTTTTTAGATATAAGTGTAAAATAGGCAAAATGTCATTTGCAAAAATAATTAACTTTCAGATTATCAATAAAATTTTTTATGAATTATGAAATATAAATTTTTATATTATATTTACAATTTAAAAATATTGCATTATAATAATTATAATTAAAAATATAATCTGAGTTTAAAGAGCCTTATCTGAAAACGAAGATAAAATTTTTTTATTTTTACAAAGTTGGGCGTCTTTTGACGCCCTTTTATTTTTTAAGGAGGTAAATTACTGTGGAAAACCGAATAGCTTTAATAGGCATTATAGTTGAAAATTTAGAATCGTCAAATAAAATAAATAATGTACTGCATGAGTTTGGCAAATTTATAGTCGGAAGAATGGGAATGCCTTATCGTGAAAAAGGCATCTCGATTATAAGCGTAATAGTAGACGCACCAAATGACATAATAAGCACAATGACGGGAAGACTCGGAAACATAGGCGGTGTCAGTGTAAATACTCAATATACAAAATACGGGAGGTAAATAAAATGTATAATGTAAAATCCAAAAATGCCGAAGAATTTATTGATGATAACGAAATAAACGAAACATTGGATTATGCAAAAAAAAATAAAAGCAATAAGCCTCTTATAAATGAAATTATCGAAAAAGCAAAAGAATTAAAAGGCTTATCTCACAGAGATGCAGCCGTGCTCCTTGAATGTGATTTAGATGAGGAAAACGAAAAAATATTTTCTCTTGCAAAAGAGATTAAACAAAAATTTTACGGAAACAGAATAGTAATGTTTGCCCCTCTCTATCTTTCAAATTACTGCGTAAATGGCTGCACATACTGTCCATATCACGCTAAAAACAAACATATATCGAGAAAAAAACTCACTCAGGAGGATATAAAAAAAGAGGTTATAGCTCTTCAGGATTTAGGGCATAAAAGGCTTGCCTTGGAAGCCGGGGAAGATCCTGTAAACAATCCAATAGAATATATACTTGAATGTATAAAAACCATATACTCAATTAAACATAAAAACGGCGCTATAAGAAGAGTAAACGTAAATATTGCCGCAACCACTGTTGAAAATTACAAAAAGCTTAAAGATGCCGGCATAGGCACTTATATTCTTTTTCAGGAAACTTACAATAAAAAAAGCTATGAAACTCTTCATCCTACAGGCCCTAAAAGTAACTACGCTTACCATACCGAAGCAATGGACAGGGCTATGCAGGGCGGTATAGATGATGTTGGCATAGGTGTTTTGTTTGGTCTTAATATGTATAAATACGATTTTGTAGGCCTTTTAATGCACGCCGAACATCTTGAAGCAGCAATGGGCGTAGGTCCTCATACAATAAGCGTGCCAAGGCTAAGACAGGCAGATGATATAGACCCTAATGAATTTAACAACGGCATAGACGACGATACATTTGCAAAAATAGTTGCCTGTCTTAGAATTGCCGTACCATATACGGGAATGATTATTTCAACAAGAGAAAGCGCCGAATGCAGAAAAAAAGTTTTAAATCTCGGCATATCTCAAATAAGCGGAGGATCACGCACAAGCGTAGGCGGCTATGCCCAGCCGGAATCCAAAGATGATAATTCAGCCCAATTTGATATAAGCGATAACAGAACATTGGACGAAGTTGTAAACTGGCTTATCGACCTTGGTTATATCCCAAGTTTCTGCACTGCCTGCTACAGAGAAGGCAGAACCGGCGACCGTTTTATGAGCCTTGTAAAATCAGGACAGATAGCCAATTGCTGTCAGCCCAATGCAATTATGACATTAAAGGAATATCTTGAAGATTATGCACAAAACGACACAAAGCTAAAAGGAGAAGAGCTTATAAAAAAAGAGCTTAATTCAATTCCAAATGAAAAAGTTAAAAAAATAGTTATAGATAATCTTAAAAACATAGAAAACGGCAAAAGAGATTTTAGGCTTTAATCCAGTATCACGGTAATCCTTTATATACATTTAAACTTTAACATTTACGGAGGTGATTTAAATGAGCTTAAATTCCACACCAACGTCAGATAGGATTCATATCGGTATTTTCGGAAAAAGAAATGCCGGCAAATCAAGCGTAATAAATGCTTTAACAAATCAAAAAACCGCAATAGTTTCTCATATTTTAGGCACAACAACAGATCCTGTATATAAATCTATGGAACTTCTGCCATTGGGTCCTGTTGTTATTATCGATACTCCTGGTCTTGATGATACCGGAGAGCTTGGTATACTTCGTGTAAACAGAGCAAACATGGTTTTAAACAAAACGGATATAGCATTGGTAGTTGCCGATGCTGCGTCGGGCATTACCAAATATGAACAAGAAATTATCTCTAAAATTTCAGAAAAAAATATTCCCTACATCATCGCTTTTAACAAATCTGATTTAATAAAAAACGAAAAAAAACAAACTGAAAAAAATGAAATATACATCAGCGCTTTAACGGGAGAAGGCATAAACGAACTTAAAGAAAAAATTGCCGCTTTTGCTCCTGCCGATAATATAAAACACAGGATAGTCGGAGATCTTTTAGAACCTATGGATTTTGCTGTTTTAGTTGTTCCCATCGATTCCGCCGCACCAAAAGGCAGGCTTATTCTTCCTCAGCAGCAGACAATAAGAGATATACTTGAAGCAGGAGCTGTTTCCATAGTCTGTCGTGAAAGCGAGCTTAGGCAAACATTAAACAGCCTCGGCAAAAAACCAAAGATTGTAATATGCGACAGCCAAGTATTTTCATCTGTTTCAAAAGATACTCCCGAGGATATATTCTTAACAAGCTTTTCAATACTTTTCGCAAGATACAAAGGAAATATAAATGATTTGATAAAAGGCGCAAAAACCATAAATGAGCTTAATGACGGAGATAAAATCTTAATTTCTGAAGGCTGTACACATCACAGACAGTGTGACGACATAGGAACGGTTAAAATACCAAGATGGATAAAACAGTATACAGGAAAAGACATTATATTCGACACTTCAAGCGGAGGTGAATTTCCCGATAATTTGACAGCATACAAACTTATAGTGCATTGCGGAGGCTGTATGCTGAATGAAAAAGAAATGAAGCATAGAATAAAAAAAGCAAAGGAGCTTAAAATTCCTATTGTAAACTATGGAATACTTATAGCTTATATAAACGGAATATTAAAGCGGAGCCTGGAATGTTTCCCGGATTTGAAAGAATTATTGTAATTTATGTTTTTTTAAATGCAGTAAGTACCCGCCTTCTAGGAGATGGGTACTTACTTGTTGATTAAATTACAGTGACTGCATTTTTTATAATATTACAAAAATACAAAACAACATTATTTTTTCATAAGCTCTGCACCGCTTTGCCAAGCCTGACCAATTTTATCCCCTACGGCATAGTAGCCGTTAGACATCTGATCGAAAATAAATGCATTCAGCTTTCCTGCATCAATTTCTCCTTTTTCGTCCAACACTTCCTCGCTTGCCAAAACATTTACTATGCGTCCAAGTATTCTAAGACCATAAGGCTCATCTTCAATTTTTTCAACTGTACACTCTAAAGTTACAGGATATTCCTCAATAATAGGTGCATCAACACGACTGCTTTTAACTGCGTGAAGTCCGGTTCGCTCAAATTTATCAGCCATTTTATTTGAGGTTGCAATACCAAAAAAGTCCGATTCCTTTAATGTATCCGTTCCGGGAATTGCCAAAGTAAATGCACCTTTCTTGCGTATATTGGCAACAGTCTTGTGGTTGGATTCAAGATTCAGCGCCACCATATTTTCGGCGCAAATTCCGCCCCATGCCATCATCATTACATCTACCGTATCATTTTCGTTATAAGTAGCAATCATATAAGTTGGCATTGGAAACAGATACGGTTTTACTCCAAAATCTTTCATAGTTTTATCTCCTTCTTAAATAAAATTATTTTATAAAAGCGCCAAGGTTTATATACCTCAATTGCCTTTATATTTTATATCATTCAAACTATAAACAAAATTTTCCACAATCACCATTATTAAAACAATAATTCTGTTATTATAAATAACAAAGGTGCTAATATCTTTATTTTATACAAAAATTATACTTTAATACTCTCCTGAAAAAATACCTAAACGGATTATAAGCCTGATAATTCACGCTAAAATAATACAATTTATAATTTTTTAAAAAAATATATCCTTTACTTATGTATTTATTATAATTGATGATGAAATTGAATCCCAATCAACATAAAATCCCAACTGAGCAGCAATATCACGAAGTTTAAAATAATTATTGCCTCCTATGTTATATGTGATAAAATTTATATTTTGTCCGTCTATAGAAATTTCTGCATTTGAAGCTGATACATTTTGCAAATCTTCTGCAGGTGACATCTCACCGCCCACAACATTATAATTTATACCTTTTTTTATTGTTATAAGGTTTTGAGCTGAATCCCAGCTTACATCAAAGCGACTATTTGTACCATTTAATATATACGCAATATCACGAAGTTTAAAATAATTGCTGCCATTTATATTATACATACTAAAGTTAATCTGTTCTCCATTAACAATAAGATTTGCTGATATCGGATAAGCCAAACAATTATTTTTTATATCTAAATAATACAGTCTTTTATATTCTTTATCAGTATAATATAATTTATTATCTACTATATTTAAAAACGAGCAATCGCTATATTTATCATCTTTACAAAAATCATGATAATTATAGTTATTTAACCCTAAATAATCGTAAATATCAATGTCACCATATTTTGCCCAATCCGCAATAACTTCAGAATTATCTCCATTTAAATCAGATTTAATTAATCTTTCTTCTATCAACATCATATCATAATTAATAAATTTGCATTGAAAATAATATAATTTATTGTTTTCAACAATAACATCTCCAAAAGCACGTGCACTTGTATTATCAGCCACTAAACGATTATCGCTGCCATCCAATTTGCAATAATAAAAATCTACTGGGCCACCTTCACCCAAAATTTCATATGTATAATATATGCAATCGTCATAAGCTCCAAGTATACGAGCAGTTGTATCCCATATTTTAGTTATTTCTCCATTTCTTATATTTATAACAGAAAAGCTTTCATTATTAACATTAAAATATAAATAACCATCTTTTGCTAGTACGAGATCAAAATAATCTTCATTTCCTTGTAGTATTATTTTTTTATTATTCATATTCATATCAGTATAAAATACTGTATTGCCATTATCTTCAACACAATAAATATATTCTCCATCTGTTGCTTCAATTAAATAATTATTATCAGATGCCAAAATAGTAAGATCATAAAATATAAAACTTCCGGAAAGTATTATAATAATTAAAGCTAAACTTAAAAATTTTTTTGTCATAAAAATCACTCCTTAATAACAATTTTATAAATTTACAGTTTTTCATTTAAGTAAAAAATATCTGTTAATTTTATAAAATCACCAGTTTTTTAATAAATAATAACCTTTTAAAACAACTTTTTCAACAATTTCTGATAAAATGCAGTTTTTTTATGATAAAATGTATTAATGAAATAATTTTATTTATTATTTATTTTTTTTGATAGATAAAAAAGGAGATAAACACAAAAGCTTAAATGTATATCTCCTTTTTGTAGCTTAAATTAACATTATTTATCCAAAATAATATTAACATTTTCCTGCTTAATATTTTCCGCTTTATCAATTTTCACAGGCTTAGAGGAATTTATTGTTACGTTTTTAAATTCTATATCATGAACAGGCATTTCCGAAAGACCTGAAATAGAAATTCCCGTCTCTGCATGCATGCAGTTAATATTGCTTATATAAATATTTTTAAATTCCGGAATTTCTTCTTTTTTGACTTCCTGACCTTCTTTTGTATCCATATCATAACCCATTGTAAAAATTACTGCCTCTTTAGGAATATCTGTCATATTTATATTATCGACATATACATCTTCAACAACGCCGCCTCTGCCAAGACAGCTTTTAAAACGAAGCCCTGTATCGGTTCCTATAAAGCTGCAGTCGCTGATTTTAATATTTTTAACTCCGCCTGACATCTCGCTGCCAATAACAAAGCCGCCATGACCATGATAAACGGTACAATTTTTAAATACAACGTATTCACAAGGCTTGCCAAGTTTGCGTCCGTCTTCGTTTTTACCAGATTTAATACATAAAGCATCATCGCCAACATCAAAAAATGAATCTGAAACCTCTACATATTTACATGAATCAACATCCAAGCCATCTCCGTTTTGAGAATACCAAGGATTTCTTACAGATATATTTTTGATTGTAAGATGCTCACAAAGCCAAGGATGGATACACCAAGCCGGAGAGTTTTGGAAAGTAGGTCCGTCTATTAATATATTTTTACAATTTGTAAAATTAATTAATACAGGACGAAGAAAATCCTGATATTTTAAACATTCACTTTCATTCTTAAGCTTTTCAGGGTTTGGTATAAGATTTAAATGACCCTGCATTGCGCTCTCAGACGGCCACCACATATCTTCCTTACCCTCTAATATTACGCCGCCTTTTTTTGTTAATTCACCCCACATTTTTTCGGTAAGCTTAAATTTCTTTACAGGTCTCCAAGCTCCTCCATTGCCGTCAATAATACCTTTTCCTGTTATTGCAACATTTTCGGCTTCCTTTGTATATATCGGAGAAATACAGCGATATGTAAAAAATCCTTCAAAGTTTGTATTTATAAGAGGATAATCCTCAAATTTTGGGCTGAAAATCAAAACAGCTCCGTCATCAAGGTGAAGATTTACATTGCTCTTAAGCTGAATAGGGCCTGAATAATAAATTCCCCTAGGTATTATAACTCTTCCTCCGCCTTCTGCGCTGCATTTGTCTATAACAGATTGTATAACTGTCTTATTATCAAATCTGCCGTCTCCAACAGCTCCAAACTCCGTTATTATATAGCTTACATCTTTAAAAACAGGAACATTAATTTTAAAATCAAACCTATCCATAATTTTACCTCCAAAAATATTATTTGCAAAAATTTAAAATACCCCCAAATAACGATGGTATTACAAACTGTCAATAACCCCTTTTACGAACCTTTTTACTTAAATTGTCAATAATATTCGTACCCTATTATTATTTTGCTGCGGATATTTAAAGACATAAATCAGCTTTTTTATTATTTTTTCGACAGTTTGAAATACCCTCGCATAACGAGGGTATTCAATAATAAAATTATTTCATAGAGTCAACAGAGCCTAAAACATCTTTAATTTTAGATTCAACAAGGCTTTGGATAAGCTCTCTTGCAAGACCGAGGTATCCTCTTGGATCAAACGCCTCAGGCTTTTCAGCCATGCTCTTTCTTATGCCGGCTGTCATAGCAAGTCTTATGTCTGTATCCATATTAATTTTACAAACAGCCATGCCTGCTGCCTTTCTGAGCATTTCATTTGGAATGCCTCTTGCTCCCTTTATCTCTCCGCCGTATTTGTTGCACATCTCAACACTTGCGGGATCAACTGAAGATGCTCCGTGAAGAACGATAGGATATTTGCTGAAGCCTGCAGCTTCAAGTTTGTTGGTTATAGTTTCGAGTCTGTCAAAGTCAAGCTTAGGCTCTCCTTTAAATTTGTAAGCGCCATGGCTTGTACCTATTGCTATAGCAAGAGAATCAACGCCTGTTCTTTTAACAAAATCTACAGCCTGATCGGGATCAGTATAAGTTGCGTTTGCAGAATCAACCTTAACATCATCCTCTACGCCGGCAAGCTTACCAAGTTCTGCTTCAACAACAATGCCTCTTTCATGAGCATATTTAACAACCTCTATTGTTTTTGCAACGTTTTCTTCATATTCATAATGAGAACCGTCAAACATTACAGATGTAAAACCGGCATCAATAACCTCTTTAACAGTTTCAAAATCAGGACCATGATCAAGATGAAGTGCAACATCTATGCCTGTTTCCGCAACGGCTGCATCTACCATAGCCTTAAGATAGAGAGGATTGGCATATTTTAAAGCGCTTTTTGAAACCTGAAGAATACATGCGGAATTTTGAACTTTAGCCGCTCTTGTAACACCCTGAATAATTTCCATATCATTGATGTTAAATGCGCCGATAGCATATTTTCCATCAAATGCCTTCTTAAACATTTCCGTTGTTGTAACTAAAGCCATAAACAAAAGCCCCTTTCAATATTTATTTTATTTATTTTTATAATATAATACCATAAAAAAAATAATTTTACAACTATTTTATATATATTCACGCAAATCAATTTTTAAAAATTTTACAGATATGATAAAATAAATATTATGAAAAATAACGTAATAACAGAATATTTTGCAGAATACCTGAAGTCATAACAATAGTAATATTAGGAAAATTGATTTGCGGAAACTCAAGCTTTTATATATTTACTTTTTTCTAACATAATGATAAAATAAGAATCACATAATATTAACTTATTTTTTATAAATGTATTTTGCATAAAAAAGTCCTTATTTTTTAAATTTATATATAGAAAGGAAAAACAACCATGAGAATCGACGAATTCTGTGATATGCAAAAATTTGAAAGCATCATGAACAGCTGGGCAAAGAGTACCGGACTTGCAACAGTCGCAGTCGACGCTGACGGAAAGTACATAAGCGACTGTTACAATTTTACTGACTTCTGCATCAAACTGACAAGAGGAAGCAAAGAAGGCTGCCGCAGATGTGAAAAATGCGATCAGGAAGGCAACGGAGTATATTTATGCCATGCAGGGCTTGTAGACTTCAGTATTCCTATCACGCTTGACGACGGCACCGTACTTGGCAGCGTTATCGGCGGTCAGATCCTTCCGGAAGAACCCGATGAGGAAAAATTCCGCAAAGTCGCAAGAGAGCTGGATATCAATGAAGATATATATATCGAAGCTTTACACAAAGTTAACATTAAAACAAGAGAACAGATTGAAGCATCCGCCACTCTTCTTGGCGACGTTATAAATATGTACATACGCTCCAGTTATCAGTCCAAACAAAACGGAACGATACTGGATAAGTTAAAGACCGGAATTGCGCAGGCTGCAGAGGAGATCAAAGCTGCCAACGTAAGCACGTCACAGATAGCCGCTTTAAGTAGGCACCAGAACATACTTGCCCTGAACGCAGCTATCGAAGCCGCTCGTGCAGGCGAAAGCGGAAAAGGATTTGCCGTTGTTGCCACCGAAGTTCAGAAGCTGGCAGGCAGTATGGCTAAAACCAGCAAAGAGATCGATTCCAGACTTTCCAGACTTACCGACACGATCAATAACCTGAATTTGCAATAAGCGAACGCAATTTTTTCTTTATTATTAATTTACAAACTCATTACTTATTATGTTAAAAAATTAAACATCTTCATGGAGGATATATGGCTTATTTATCTGAATTTATAGGGATTTATTTTTTTGCTTGATATATGTTATCATAATATTGGCGGAAAAATATAATTATTATCCAAGGAGATGCAATATGATTTATATAATTATTATTTTAATGATAATAGCTGCTGACAGGCTTTCTAAGCAATATATAGAAAAAAATTTTAAAATATCCGAGCAAAAAAAGCTTATAAAAAATACACTTTATTTAAAATTGCTTAAAAACAAAGGAGCAGCCTATGGCATATTTGCTTCAAAGGCAAATAAACTTTTAATATTTAACCTCATAGGCTTAACAGCCGTTGTCATTACTTTTATATATTTTATAATAAAAGTAAAAGGCGAAAAAATGATTAAAATAATACTTTCTTTTATAATTGGAGGGGCTATAGGCAATATTTCAGACAGAATAAAAAACGGAAGCGTAACCGATTTTATATATATAAAGTTTAAAAAAGCTCCTGTCTTCAATATTGCAGATCTTTTTTTATTTGCTTCATTTATACTTTCTTTAATACGAATTATCATAAACAAAAAATAATCAAAAAAATTTGCCGTTTGTTGTTCTTAATACCGCTTTTGTTTGAATTAATTTATACAAAGCAAAATAAAATAATAACAGCATAAAACAAGGAACACAAACCATATGCAAAAAAAAGGAATAATACAAGGTGCAGTAATTTTAACGGCAGCCAATCTTATAACCCGTATTTTAGGTTTTATCTACCGCATATATATGTCCAATGCGATAGGGGCTGAAGGTATGGGGCTTTATCAGCTTATAATGCCTGTTTATATGCTTATTTGGAGCATATCCTCCTCGGGCTTTTCAACAACAATATCAAAGCTCACCGCACAGGAAAATGCAAATAAAAACTATGGCAATATGGGCAGAATATTAAAGCAGTCGTTATTTACATCCGTATTTATTGCCGCTGTCTTAAGCATAATAATGTTTTATCTTTCCGACTATACATCTTTATGCATTTTAAGAGATGTAAGATGCTCGCTTTCATTAAAAATATTAAGCATATGCTTTCCTTTTATGGCGGCAGGCTCATGTATACGAGGATATTTTTTTGGGCTTCAGGAAACCTCCGTTCCTGCTGTAAGCCAAGTTTTGGAACAAATAACAAGAATGGCGCTTATTTACTTCCTCGCAGGCTTTTTTATACCAAAGGGAATTACATATGCCTGTGCTGTTGCCGTTTTGGGAATGTGCATAGGTGAAATTTTTTCTTTTATATATGTATTTTTAAGCTACCGATTTTTTAAGAAAAAAAACAGCCTTAACAAAAAGCCTTTATTAACTTCATCTCAGGCATATATTATGATTTTATCTATGGCTGTTCCGCTTACCCTTAATAGGGTAACAGGCTCTTTTCTTTCTACCGTAGAAAATATATTAATACCACAAAAGCTTAAGGAATTTGGCCTGAATACCGAAGCGGCAATATCTCTTTACGGAGAATTAAGCGGTATGGCAGCTCCTCTTTTAATGTTTCCTTCATCGCTTCTAACCGCTGTTTCAACAACTCTTGTTCCTGCTGTTTCCGAGGCAAAAGCGGTAAAAAATATAAAAAGGATAAAAACAACAGTTTCAAAATCAATGCTTTTAACGGCAATAATGGGCATTGGTTCAACAGGAATATTCATTACTTATTCATACGAGCTTGGCATAACTATTTATTCAAATTCAAATATAGGCTTTTTGCTCCGTTTGCTAAGTATAATATGCCCTTTTCTTTATTTGCAGGTAACTTTATCAGGTATTCTCAATGGATTGGGACAGCAGCTTTTTATATTCCGAACAAATTTGTTGGCATCTTTTATAAACATAGGCTTTATATTTTTTATGGTTCCCAAATACGGAATAACTGCTTACATAATAGGATGGTTTACAACCTCACTTATAATAAGCCTTATTTCACTTATAAAAATAAAATCAGAAACTAATATAAGGCTTAATATTATACACTTAATTTTAAAACCCGGACTTTCGGCAGCGGCAGCCTGTCTTATTTCAAAATTTATTTCAAAAAAGCTATTATTTATATCCTCTTCATTAGCTTGCTTGTGCATATCTTTGTTAAGTTTTGGAATTATTTATTGTATCCTTTTGATATTATCCGGATGTCTTAATGAAGATGACTTCAAAAATATAATAAAAAGCATTTAAATTTTTAATCATAAAATATCAGCAGTTTTTTCAAACAAAACTGCTGATATAATCAATTTTTTAATTTTCATTATTTTTAAGCTCTGTTTTTTTATCAAAAATAATTTTAAGTTTTTTTATTTTATAAAGAGGAATCTGAAGTATAAGATTTATAATTCCCATATAAAATATACTTAAAATCGCAACGGCAAGAGATGGACCCAAAACCCCAAAATTATCCGAAAGACAAAGATTTATTACTTGTACCATTTCAAAAACAAATATAAAACAGCAGACATAAATATTGCCGGCTAAAATAAGCTTTATTGCTTGGGCAGATGATTCATAACCAAAGCTTTCGTTTATTTTTGACGGAAAAAATGCCTTAAAAAAATCCTTTATATGCCCTGTTGCCGCCAATAATACCCCATCTATAAACAAAAACATAATAAGTGTCGGAATATCTATAAAATAACAAAATATATGTACACTGTTATTTTGTGTAAAACACATAAGAGCAAACATTATTAATATTATCGCCGAAGCAATCATTATTATGCCAAAAAATATATTTCCACCTCCTTTATGCTTATTTTTTTCGTTTTGCTTAACTAAATTCATCATATTTTCTTCCGCCTTTCTTGAGTAATCATTAGGAGCAAGCCTTTGGGCGGACAGCATTTCATTAACAGTTATTTCAAGTATCTCGCACAAAGGAAGCATAAGCGACGGCTCCGGCAAACCTCTGCCGTTTTCCCATTTGCTGACAGTTTTATCGGATATACCCAATTTGTCGGCAAGCGCTTTTTGAGTAAACCCTTTTTCAGTGCGCATCTGTTTTAAAAAACGTCCGATCATTATTTGTTCCATTATGGCTCCTCCTTTAATTTATTTGGTTGATATGATGAATATAGCATAATTTTAAGGCATAAAACACCCACAAACTGTAGAGTAGAGTATATAAATAAGACTCTACGAAACGAATATTTAAATTGTATTTAAGCATTTTACTATATAAAAAGTCAATGATGTTAGCTTAGTCGGTTAAAAAAATGAAGGAAATGCGTACATTTCCTTCAAAGTATAGTTAATAATATTTATATGTGTTTACGCTGTGTGATCATAAAATAATCGATATTTTTTAAACAGGATAAACCTTTTGCTCGGTATCTGCCAACACCGGATCTGCTCCGAATTTCTGAGCCTTTCTGAATTTAAAGAAATCAACAGCAACCTGAGGAAAGAGAGCATAGCTTAAAACATCTTCATCCTGTTCTTTATACTGTTCTATCTCTTCGTACAATTTTTCAAGCTGAGGCTCTAATAAATCGGCAGGACGGCAGGTTATAGGCTCTTCATCTCCTATAATTTTTTTCCTTATTTCTTCTGATATCGGCACAGGTGTTCTTCCATACATTCCTTTAACAAGAGCCTTTGTTTCCTTAGGCACCATTTTATATCTTTCACCCAAAATAACATTTATAACTGCTTGAGTACCTACAATCTGGCTTGATGGAGTTACAAGCGGCGGATAGCCCAAATCGGCTCTTACTCTCGGTATCTCTTTAAGCACCTCTTCATATTTATCATCTGCTTTTTGAGCCTTAAGCTGAGAAACAAGATTAGATAACATTCCGCCCGGAACCTGATAAATTAATGTTGCCGTATCCACCGCAAGCACCTTTGAGCTTAAAAGACCGCTTGCTATAGAAGATTCTCTCAGCGGCTTAAAATAATCGCAAATTTCTTTAAGAATGTTTTCATCAAGCCCCGTATCATAGCAGGTGCCTTTTAACGCAGCGCACATAACCTCTGTAGAGGGCTGAGCGGTACCCATGGAAAACGGCGACATATCCGTATCTATAATATCTGCTCCCGCCTCAATCGCCTTTAAATATGTCATACTTGCAACACCGCTTGTATAATGGCTGTGAATCTCTATAGGAACTTTTACATTTTCCTTTAATGCGCTTACAAGCTCATATGCAGGCCAAGGCAAAAGAAGCCCTGCCATATCCTTTATGCATATTGAATCAGCCCCGAGAGATTCAAGCTCTTTTGCAAGCTTAACATAATAATCAAGCGTATGAACATCGCTTAAAGTATAAGATATACAAAGCTGTGCGTGTGCATTTTCGGCTTTTGTTGCCTTTACCGCAGTTTCAAGATTTCTTGTATCATTAAGAGCGTCAAATATTCTTAAAATATCTATACCGTTTTCAATGCTTTTTCTTACAAACATTTCTACAATATCATCAGAATAATTCCTGTATCCTAAAATATTCTGTCCTCTTAAAAGCATCTGAAGTTTGGTATTTTTAACGCAAGAACGTATTTTTCTGAGTCTGTCCCAAGGGTCTTCTCTTAAATATCTAAGGCAGGAATCAAAAGTAGCTCCGCCCCAAACCTCCAAGGCATTAAAGCCTGCCTCATCCATTTTTCCAAGAATCGGAAGCATATCTTCTATTCTCATCCTTGTGGCAATAAGCGACTGCTGACCATCTCTTAGGGTAGCATCGGTAATTTTTATTTTTCTTGTTTTATCAGACATTTTTAACCTCCATAGTTATCGCATTAAAACATACTCTATTTAAAAAGCGTAAGGAATATACCGGAGGCAACAGCCGAACCGATAACTCCCGCAACATTTGGACCCATAGCGTGCATAAGCAAATAATTGTTGGGATTTTCTTCCTTGCCAACATTTTGAACAACCCTTGCTGCCATAGGAACGGCGGAAACTCCTGCTGCGCCTATAAGCGGATTAATTTTTCCGCCGGTAAGCCTGCACATAATTTTACCGAAAATAACGCCGGAAGCCGTTGAAAAAGCAAATGCCAAAAGCCCTAAAGCAAGTATGCCTAGAGTGCCGAATGTAAGAAATTCAGAAGCATTTGTTGTGGCGCCA
The DNA here is from genome assembly GCA_947630475.1 of uncultured Clostridia bacterium. Lineage (GTDB taxonomy): Bacteria > Bacillota > Clostridia > Lachnospirales > CAG-274 > CANRHR01. Next base: position 15,522 of record CANRHR010000003.1, read on the forward strand.
ACCGTAATTCCTATAAATATGCTTAAAATATACATCATGGCTTCTGAGGCATGATGTGCAAGCTTCTGTGTAACTCCACTCTCTTTAAAAAGGTTACCAAGCATAAGCATACCTATAAGAGAAGCTGTAGAAGGCAAAATTAAAATAACCAATATCGAAACCACAATAGGGAAAAGTATTTTTTCTTTTCTTGAAACAGGCCTAAGCTGTTCCATCTTTATTGCTCTTTCCTCTTTGGTTGTAAGAAGCTTCATAATAGGAGGCTGAATAATAGGTATAAGAGCCATATATGAATATGCCGCAACAGCAATTGTGCTTAAAAGATGCGGCGCAAGCTTCGTGCTTGTATAAATAGCCGTAGGGCCGTCGGCGCCGCCGATAATGCCTATTGATGCAGCTTCGTTAAAATCAAAGCCCAAAAGCAAAGCGCCAAGAAAAGCAACAAAAATACCGAATTGAGCGGCAGCGCCTAAAATAAGGCTTTTAGGATTAGCTATAAGAGGACCAAAATCCGTTAAAACGCCTACGCCCATAAATATCAGAGGAGGAAAGATTCCCAAATGATCTCCCTGATAGAGATAATATAAAAGACCGCCTACCTCACCATTTTCGGGAGGATTCATAACACCGCTTAGGGGAAGATTTGCCAAAAGCATTCCAAAGGCAATAGGAAGCAATAAAAGAGGCTCATATTTTTTTGCGATGGCAAGATAAATAAAGCCAAGCGCCACAATTATCATAATTATATATTTCCAATTATCATCTACAAAAAACTGAGCAAAGCCTGAAGTCTGAGCAAAACCGATCAAGGTTTCTACAATAGTATGCATAGGATTCCCTCCTATTCGGAAACAGTAACCAAAACATCGCCTGAATTTACAGAAGCACCCTTACTTACGTTTACGGAAGCAATGACGCCTGCAACAGGGGTTACTATTTCATTTTCCATTTTCATAGCCTCAAGTACAATTACAACCTGATTTGCCGAAACCTTATCTCCCACATTTACCTTTATATCGTATATATTACCCGGCATAGGAGAAACAACCTTAGTACCTCCCTGAGCCGATGCAGGAGCAGGAGCCGCCGGAGCCGGAGCTTTTGCGGCAGGGCTTGGAGCAGCAGGCCTTGGAGCCGGTGCAGGTGCTTTTGCAACAGGAGAAGAAGAATTAAGCTCTTCAACCGCTACATCATATGTATTTCCATTAACCGTGATCCTATAATTTTTCATTTTAGTATATCCTCCTTAAAAATGACAGCATAATTATTTGCCCGCCGAACAGTCGTGCGGGCTTAAGCTCTGAATAAAGCCAATATTAATCGCCCACCATCAATAAGATGGGTCTTATTTATCGATTAAAAAACACTGTTTTTTTGTCTTATGGATTCTCTTTTCCAGTTGTTTACTTTTCTTATCGAGCGCACAATAAGCTTATCACTTGAAGTATTAAGGCTTGCCGCAACAGCGGCGGTTATAACGGCGATAAGCTCTTCGTCATCCTGAGGCTCTGTCTGCAAAATTTCAGGTTTTATTTCCGGCTCTATCTCCGGCTCGACAGGCGCAGGCTTTTGCTCATTATTCTTTTTGGGGACAGACATATTTACCACTGCTGAGAAAATATATAAAACACATGTTATAAGAATAAGAATAAACAAAACAATTGAAAATCCGATTATTGTATAGAGCAGCCCCTTTCCAAGGATATCTGCGTTAAATTGAAGCAATAACATATAAACACCCCTTTAAAACTGAATAGTGCTGTGACTTCTGTTTATTGGAGCGACTTTTTTTGATGAAAGCATCTCAAAAGCAGCCAAAACCCTTTTTCTTGTTGCGGCAGGTATAATCACATCATCAATATATCCCTTTCCCGAAACGGTTATTGGGCTTGATTCATAATCATAATCCTCTGCGCTTATTCCCATTATATTTAGAGATGCCTCACGGCTGAGAAGAGAAATCTCAGCGCATGGCCATGCCAAAACGACATCGGCGCCTATATGCTTGCTGTTCATAACAAGATAAGCATTTCCAACGGCGCTTTTTATTATAACGTTTACCTTTGCGACAGATGCATTTTTAAATGCCGTAAGAAGTCTTGCTGAGTTTTTAATAAGCCCACGCTGTTCACGATCTACATTATCTTCGTAGCCGTCCGCATTCGTAAGGGATAAAATAGGAATGTTAAAAGCATCGCATATATTTATAAAGGCATATGCCTTTTCGCAGGCTGAAACACTCATTTTGCCATTATTTGCGACTATGCCCGTTGTTGTGCCGTTTAGCTTGACAAAACCTATAATCATATTTGTGGCGAAGCCTGATTTAAGCTCGCAAAATTTATTATTATCGGCAATTGAACATATTACTGATTTTATATCAAATTCAGAATCATCTATTATTGTGTTGAGAGCTTCGTCTTCTCTGTTTATATCATCGGAAGATTCGCTTACAGCCTCCTCCATATTATTTGCCGGAAGCATTGTAACAAGCTCTCTTGCGCCCTTTATAGCCTGTTCTTCATTGTCAAACTCAAGGTCTATCAAAGATGTCTTTTTAAAAAGAGCTTCGGCTCCTCCAAGCTGTTCATAGGTTGTTGATTTTCCCTCAAGGCCCTCAAATGTTGATGGGCTTGTCATAAATATTTCGCCTTTATCGCGTGACATAATAACAAAATCACTAAGCATAGGAGTTAAAGCTGCAATGCCCAAGCAATGACCCAATACAACGCAAATCTGCGGTACTATTCCGCTTGCATCAGTCTGCTTTGAAAACAAAATACCATATGCCTCAAAAGCATCGGCGCCCTCATCTATTTTAAGTCCCCTTGAATCCATAAAGCCTACAACAGGAGCCCCCATTTTAATGGCATTATCATAAACGCTGGCAATTTTAGTGGCGTGTCTTACATCCACAACGCCATCTTGAGCAAATGCAAAAACAAGATTTCCCTCAACGGTTCCATATCCCGTTGTAACATTTGCCACTTTATTAAGACCGCCCATTTCAACGAAGCTTCCTTCATCAAAAAAATCCAAAAGTCTTTTTTGAGCCAATCCCGGCTCACGAGCTTTTTTTTCCTTAAGCTCGCTAATTTTTTCAGCTACATTCATTGCAAAACCCTCCGTGAATTTATCAGTCGCTTAATATAGCGCAGGCTCTTTTCGAGCCAATACGGCGCATTATTCAGCTTTGTTTGTAAAATTATTTGATGCTTGCTAAAAAAAATATTGTATTTATCTTTATTTTATTGTACTATTATAAAAAAAAAGTTTCTAATATTATTTTAAATATACTTTATATAACTTTTATCCTATAATATATTATTAAGCAGATAAAAATTACAAAAAGTGTAAATCTTAACATTAATATTATTGGGGAGAATACAAAAATTATGGACTATAAGCAATATGACTATATATTAACGGTGGCAGAGGAGAAAAGCATATCAAAAGCGGCAAAAAAGCTCTTTATTTCACAGCCTTCCTTAAGCCAATACATCAACCGAATAGAAAAGCACTTGGGCGTTAACCTTTTTGACAGAAGCACAACGCCATTAGAGCTTACCTATGAAGGAGAGCTTTTTATAGAAACGGCATTAAAAATAAAACAGCTTAACGAACAGCTCAAAAAAAAATTTGACGACATTACAGAGCTTAAATCAGGGCGCCTTAACATAGGGCTTACTCCATCAAAGGCAAACAATCCTCTTCCTATAATACTGCCTTGTTTTAAAAAAAATTATCCCAATATAGAATTAATCATAACCGAAGCTTCTTCTTCAGAGCTTGAAAATATGCTTTCCAAAGGAGTTGTTGACGTATGTATGATGAATCTGCCTATTTTAAATAAAAATATTGAATATGAGCCTATTTTAATAGAAAAAATACTTTTGGCAGCTCCTCACAGCTTTGTTTATGAAAATGAAGAGCAATACTCAGGTTATCCGAGGATAGATCTTAAAATCCTTGAGAATGAACAATTTATACTTTTAAAACAAGACCAAAGAATAAGACAAATAAGTAATCATCTTTTTTCAAACGCAGGCTTTAAGCCCAAAATATTGCTTGAAACAAGAAGCCTTGAAACATCGCTAAGACTTACTGCTGCCGAAATGGGGTTTTGCCTTGTGCCTGAATCAATTATAAACTCTGCAAAGCTTAAAAATCCGCCTAAATATTATGTTATAGGCGATCCTCCTCTTACATGGACTTTAGCTATAGCATACAGAAAAGACGTATATCACTCAAAGGCAGCTTTGGCTTTTTCGGAAACAGCAAAAAAAATTATGTGCAAAAATCAGCATTTAAATTAAATTTATCTTTATAGCCAATCAAATATAAAATAAAAACAATAATATTTTTACAACAGTTTAATCTGCAAGGAGAATAAAATGACATATATAGTTTTGGATTTTGAATTTAACCAAGCCTTTGACTTTGTGAATAATTGCGCAGCAAAGCCAAATCCCGAGTGCCGATTTGAAATTATACAAATCGGAGCGGTAAAGCTAAACGAAAACTTTGATATAATCGACAACTGTAATTTTTTAATCAAACCTTCAATTTATAAAAAAATACATCCTTATGTAGAAAAAATAACAAGCATAACAACCGAAAGCCTTGCTGATAAACGAGCTTTTCCGGATGTTTTTAAAGATTTTTTAAACTTTATTTATAATAATAACTCTCAAAATGAGGTCATTTTATGTGTATGGGGCAGCAGCGACATAAAGACTCTTTATAGAAATTTAGCATATTATGATCTTGCATATGAACCGCTTATAATAAAATATATCGATATACAGATGCTTGCAACAAAATACTTTAATTACAGCAAGGGTTCTTCTATCGGTTTAAAAAATGCGGCTGATCTTCTTAAACTTTCATCCGACGAAAAAAAATTTCATGACGCTCTGTATGATGCTGTTTTTACAGCTAAAATTTTTAAAATTGTAAAGCCTCAAAACATTCCTATAAAGATTTTTAATTCTTCAAGGATTTTAAACAAAAAAAGCTTAAAAAAATCCCTCAGCATATAAACGCTGAGGGATAATATATAATTTATGCAGTCGACGGGACTTGAACCCGTACCCAGTTAACCCGGACTAGATCCTTAGTCTAGCGCGTATGCCAATTCCGCCACGACTGCATATTTAAAAATTAAACCTTATTATAACATATGTAAAGCAGCGTATTCCACGCTGCCTCATAAAAGCTAGGCTAGCAGGATTCGAACCTGCGAATGACGGAATCAGAATCCGTTGCCTTACCGCTTGGCGATAGCCCATTAAAAATATATAAAGCAGGGCTAGCAGGATTCGAACCTGCGAATGCAGGGATCAAAACCCTGTGCCTTACCGCTTGGCGATAACCCTTTAACTAATAAGCGCGAGACGGGATTTGAACCCGCGGCCCTCGCCTTGGCAAGGCGATGCTCTACCACTGAGCCACTCGCGCCCAAATATAAATTGAGCTATGCAGTCGACGGGACTTGAACCCGTACCCAGTTAACCCGGACTAGATCCTTAGTCTAGCGCGTATGCCAATTCCGCCACGACTGCATATTTAGCTGAAACCATAACTATCAGCGACAAGAAATATTATAATACAATAAAAAAACATTGTCAACACTTTTTTTTAATTTTACCAAATAATTTTTATTAATTTAAATTATAAGCCAAGGATATTTCTTCTTACGCTGCATACTCATAACGACGCCTTCTGACGAAGTACCCACCGCCTAAGAGGCGGGGCTTACTCAGTCGATAAAAAAATAGTTTGCCTTGATTGCCTATACCAAATTTATTCGTGTATAGGCAAATGCGGCATACTGTAAAGATATTTTGTAATAATTTTAAGACGGCGGATACTTGCTTGCCGGTTAATTTAATTTTGTTTCATCCGTTCTGTTTTCAGCCTTTCTTTTGGCTTCCTTTTCAATGTTCATTTTTTCTTTTTCTCTTCTTTTGGAAATTTCAGCGGCAATATCATTCCAGCTAAGCCCCATTTGCGCCATAAGCACCTCAAGGTGAAAAATAAGATCGCATATTTCGCATACTGTTTCACTATTATTTGAATCCTTTGCGGCTATAATAACCTCCGTTGCCTCTTCTCCTATTTTCTTTAATATCTTATCGATTCCCTTTCCAAAAAGATAGCTTGTATAAGAGCCTTCAACGGGATTTTTCATTCTGTTTGTTATAACATTGTATTCTTCATTTAAAGATTCATTTAAATTCATTTTATTCTCCCTTAAATTCTTCTAATTTTCTGTAAAAACATGAATAATTGCCTGTATGACAGGCTGCCCCATCCTGCTTTACAAGCAAAAGAAGCGTATCTTTGTCACAGTCATATCTTATCTCTTTAACATGCTGATAATGTCCGCTTGTTTCCCCTTTAACCCAAATGCATTTTCTTGAACGGCTGTAGTAAGTTGCCTTTGCTGTTTTAAGCGTTATATCAAATGCTTCTTGATTCATATAGGCAAGCATTAACACCTCTTTTGTTTTATAATCCTGGGCAATGACAGGCAAAAGCCCGTCAGAGTTAAATTTTAATTCAAGATTCATCTTATTTCCTCGCATAAATTTTAAAATTTTGTCAGTTCAGTCTTACAGATATGCCTTTTTCACATAAATATTTTTTAAGATCAATAATTTCCATCTCTCTGAAATGAAACAAACCCGCTGCCAAAGCCGCTTCAGCTCCGCCATCTGTCAAAGCCTCGGCAAAATGTTCTTTTTTGCCTGCTCCGCCCGAGGCTATAACGGGAATTTTTACAGCATTTGATATTGTTTTTGTAAGCTCAATATCATATCCTGATCTTGTTCCGTCACAGTCCATACTTGTTAAAAGTATTTCTCCTGCTCCTCTTTTTTCAGCCTCTACCGCCCATTCAACAGCATCCTTTCCGGTATTTACTCTTCCGCCGTTAAGATAAACATCAAAGCCATTATCTCGTCTTTTGGCATCAATTGCCACAACAACACACTGGCTTCCAAATTTTTCAGCGGCTTCACTTATAAGCTCCGGTCTTTTTAAAGCGGCCGAATTAACAGAAATTTTATCTGCTCCGGCGCTTAAAATTTTTCTGAAATCATCTATACTTCTTATTCCTCCTCCAACCGTAAGAGGTATAAATACCTGTTCGGCGGTTTTGGAAACAACCTCAATCATAATATTTCTGGCATCAGCCGATGCGGTAATATCCAAAAACACTATCTCATCAGCCATAGATCTGTTATAAAATGCAGCGCTTTCAACAGGATCTCCCGCATCTTTAAGATTTACAAAATTAACCCCTTTAACAACTCTGCCGTTATTTACATCAAGACAGGGAATTATCCTTTTTGTATGCATAATTATTCTCCCCTCTCAAATTTATTTATAACAGAGCTTAAATTAACTGCGCCATTATATAAAGCTTTGCCTATTATAACTCCTTTTGCACCTATGCTTTTAATTTTTTCCAAATCATCAACAGAACTTATTCCGCCTGATGCAATAATATCAAGGCCTGTTTTGTCTATAATCTCCTTTGTGGATTCTATATTAGGCCCGCACATCATTCCATCTTTTGATATATCTGTATAAATAATTGTTTTTATTCCTATTTTTTTCATTTTAAGGCACAGCTCCAAGGCTGATACAGAGCTTATCTCTTCCCAGCCTTTCACGGCAGCCATACCGTTTTTTGCGTCTATTCCAACGGCAATACTGTCGCCGTAAAGCTTTACGGCTTCTTCAACGAGATCCGGATTTTTTACGGCTGCCGTACCGATTATTATTCTTGAAGCGCCTGCCTGCAGCCTTGCCTTAATATCGTCCAAATTCCTGACGCCGCCGCCGGTTTGAATAAAAATATTGGGAAATCTTTCCTTAATTTTTTTAATAATCTTGATTATAAAGCTTTTTCCGTATCTTGCTCCGTCAAGATCAACAATGTGAATATTTGACGCTCCGCTTTTAGCCCAATTTTGCGCCGCATCTACGGGTTCGTCGTTAAAAACAGTTACATCGCTAAAGCTTCCCTGCTTAAGCCTTACTGCTTTTGCATCTTTAATATCTATTGCCGGATAAATCTGCATATCAAAGTCCTCCAAAGTTATCTAAAATTTTAAGTCCTATATCGCCGCTCTTTTCGGGATGAAACTGAAGAGCAAAAATATTGTCTTTTTCTACAGCCACTTGTATTTCTTTGCCATAAAATGTTGTTGCGCTCACAACAGGTTCATCTGTTTGAAGATAATACGAATGAACAAAATAAACATAAGGATTTTCGGGCAGATCTTTAAATAAAACCCCTCTTGTTTTTATACTAAGGTTATTCCAGCCTATATGAGGTATTTTTACGCCATCCGGAAGTCTTTTTATTAATCCGCCTATAAGCCCCAGCCCGTTATGTTCCCCGTTTTCATAGCTTTTATCAAAAATCATCTGCATTCCAAGACAAATACCCAAAAACGGCTTATTTTTATCAACAGCCTCAAAAACAGCCTTGTCAAATTCTTTTTTCCTTATTGTATTAATAGCCTCTGCAAAAGCTCCGACACCGGGAAGGACCAATTTGTCAGCCTTTTCAATCTCTTTTCTGTCGCTTAAAATTTCGGCTTTATATCCCAAAAACTCAAATGCTTTTTGAACACTTCTTAAATTTCCCATTCCGTAATCGATAATTCCTATCATCAATCCAATACTCCTTTTGTAGATAATACGCCGTTTATTCTATTGTCAATTTCCAAAGCCATATCTACGGCCCTTCCAAATGCTTTAAAAATTCCCTCGGCAATATGATGATTGTTTTTTCCGGAAAGCACTTTAATATGTAAATTAATGCCGCAGTTGTATGCAACAGCCCTAAAAAATTCTTCCGTCATTTCGGTATCAAAATCACCCAATTTATCAACACTGAATTTGGCATCAAAATCCAAAAACGCTCTGCCAGAAAAATCTACGGCGCATAAAACAAGCGTTTCATCCATAGGCACAACAGAATGTCCGTATCGCTTTATTCCCTTTTTATCGCCAATAGCATCGGAAAGACATTTTCCGAAAACTATACCGACATCTTCTATGCTGTGGTGAGAATCAACTTCGATATCTCCTTTTGCTTCTATATCAAGATCTATAAATCCATGCTTTGAAATATGGGTAAGCATATGATCAAAAAAACCTATTCCCGTTGAAATTTTATTTTTGCCGCTTCCGTCGATATTTAATTTCATTTTTATTTTAGTTTCGGCTGTATTTCTTTCAAGCTCGGCAGTTCTGTTCATAATTATCCTCTTTTCATTTATAGTCTTTTATAGTTTTTTCATTCTTACTCTAACTGAGTTTGCATGAGCTGTAAGCCCTTCCGCCTGTGCAAATTTAATTACATCATCGCCAAGCTCTTTAAATGCCTGCTGTGAAAATGATATAATACTTGATTTTTTTATAAAATCATCTACGCCAAGCGGAGAAAAAAATCTTGCCGTAGCGCCTGTTGGAAGTACATGGTTAGGCCCTGCCATATAATCTCCCAAAGGCTCCGGAGTATAGTGTCCCAAAAAGACCGCTCCGGCATTTTGTATTTTAGGCAAAAGGCAAAACGGCTCTTTAGTGCATATTTCCATATGCTCAGGGGCAATTTTGTTGCACAGAAAAATTGCATCGTCAAAATTATCCGTCAATATTATTGCGCCGTAATCCGAAAGGGATTTTTCTATTATGGCTTTCCTTTCAAGAACGGCAGTTTGTTTTTGAATTTCAGCTTTTACATTTTCGGCAAGCTCTTCACTGTCTGTTATTAAAATTGCCGAAGCAAGCTCATCGTGCTCAGCCTGTGAAAGCATATCGGCGGCAACATAAACAGGATCTGCGCTTTCATCAGCCAAAACAAGTATTTCACTTGGGCCCGCCACAGAATCTATATTTACATATCCGTATACGCTTCTTTTTGCCAAAGCAACAAAAATATTGCCCGGCCCTACAATTTTATCAACCTTTTCTATGCTTTGGGTTCCGAAAGCTAAGGCGGCGATTGCCTGAGCGCCTCCCGCTTTATATATTATATCCGCCCCGGCTATATCGGCTGCCACAATTGTTGTGGGATATACGTTTCCTGTCTTTGAAGGAGGAGTTGTCATAATTATTTTTTCAACCCCGGCAACCTTAGCAGGTATAATATTCATCATAACGCTGGATGGATAAGCAGCTTTCCCGCCCGGAACATAAACTCCGGCTTTTTCAACAGCCCTTACAAGCTGCCCGAGCATTTCTCCGTTTTTGTATGGCTCAAGCCAGCTATTTATCCTCTGTTTTTCGTGAAATGCTTTTATTCTGTCTGCCGCTCTTTTTAAAATTCTTATAAGCTCGTCATCAACCAAGCTATATGCTTCTTCTATTTCTTTTTTAGTAAGCCTTATATTGCTTTCATTGGCATCAAAGCCGTCAAAAAGCTTTGTATATTTAAATAATGCCTTATCCTTATTTTCTTTAACATCCGCTATAATTTCATTAACCTTGCTTTGAACATCAGGCTGTTCAAGCTTTGAGCGGCTCAAAAGCTGATCGATAAGCTTTTTGCCGTTTGCCTGAGAATATTTTATAGTAGAAATCATTAATTTTCACCTCTCAAATTTTTAAGCTTTTCAACAATTTCCATTATTCTTTCATGCTTAATTTTCATACTTACCCTATTTACGGCAACCCTTGCCGAAACCGGACAAATTTCCTCAAGCACCTCAAGACCGTTTGCTTTAAGCGTTGAGCCTGTTTCAACAATATCCACTATAACATCTGCAATGCCTACAATGGGGCCAAGCTCTACCGAGCCGTTAAGCTTAATTATCTCAACAGTTTGACGCTTTTTTTTGTAAAAATATTCTTTGGCGATATTGGGATACTTTGTGGCAACTCTTAAATCATTCGATTTATTTAATTTATCTCTTATTTCAGGCTTTCCCGCAACGGCAAAACGACATTTCCCAAAGCCCAGATCCAATACTTCATAAAGATTTCTTTTTTCCTCAAGCAAAGTATCCTTGCCGATTACCCCTATATCGGCGGCTCCATATTCAACATATGTAGGAACATCGTTTGCTTTTGAAAGAAAAAATCTAAGCTTTAAATCCTCATTTGTAAAAATAAGCTTCCTAGAATCTTCTTTCATTTCATCACAGCTTATGCCTATTTTGTTTAAAAGCTGCATTGTTTTATCTGCAAGCCTGCCTTTAGCAAGGGCAAAAGTTAAATATTCCATATTATGCCTCCCCATTTAACAACTGAGAAATATTCATAATTTTTTCGCTGTCACCATCGTTTATATTTATAAGCTTAACATTTGTTTCATCATAAAAATAAAGAATACCTCCCATGCCTTTTCTTTTTGCATATTCTTTATTTTTATCCAAATCTTCGCCTAAAAGGCTGTTCTCGATTCTAAGTCCCTTTGCTCTTAATTCATCGGCAATCATAAGAGCATTATTTCTTCCTTTTTGGGAATAAACCAAAAGAGTATCCGCTTTTTTATAATCAAAGCTGATATTATGAGCCGATAAAGAGCTTATAAGATCATTTATTCTTATACCAAAGCCGACAGCGGGATAATCTGCTCCGTAATTTTTAATAAGCCTGTCGTATCTTCCGCCGTCGATTATTGAAAATCCTGTTCCTTTTGCATATCCTCTAAAAATAATGCCCGTATAATAATCCAGTAATCCGACAACGCTAAAATCAAATCTTACAAATTTTTCAATTTTATAGCTTTTTAAAATATCATAAATATCCTCAAGGCGGGCTATTGCATTTAATGCTTTTTCTCCGCTTACAAGCTCTTTTACCTTTTTTAGCATATCATATCCGCCTATATAAAACGGAAGAGAAGTAAGAAAGCTTTTAATTTTTTCGGGAATATCCCTATCTTTTACAATTTCTTCAACGGCAGTATATTGTTTATCTATAATCGCCTCTTGAATTTCACAGCAGGTATCTTCATCAAATCCGGCTTCCTCAAGAACGCCTTTGAAAAACTGAATATGACCTATATCAATCCTAAAATCGTTAAGCCCTGTTGACAAAATACTGTTAACGGCAGCGGCAATAACTTCGGCATCGGCTTCGGCAGAATCGATTCCTATAAGCTCAACGCCTGCTTGAGTAAATTCTCTAAGCTTTCCCTGATAATTTTCATTATATCTGAAAGCATTTTCTATATAATAAAACCTTAAAGGAATATCATTTTCTTCATATGCGGTTGCCGCAATTCTTGCTATAGCCGGAGTCATATCCGCACGCAGCGCCAAAACAAAGCCGTTTCTGTCTATGATTTTATACATATGCCTGTGATTTATACTTCCTGCGCCGTCAAAAACTTCCATGTACTCAAGCATAGGGCTTTTAACAGGCTCAAAACCGTATTTTACAAAAACATCTTCAATACGGCGCTCTGTTTCGCTTTTAAAACCATACTCACATGGAAGATAATCCTTAAATCCTTCGGGAGTGTGAAGTCTGTTGTTAATCATAAATACACCTCATGTTTACTTTATTGTGATAAAGCGATAAATTGAAAAATTAATTGAATTATATCTCCAAAATATATATTTGTCAATAATTTTTATCGCCTAATAACTGTTTGGACGTCTATAAAAGCTGTTTATAGATTTTGACATATCTATTTTATATTACTATTTTAATTGGGAAATATCAAGAAAAACATATTTGATTTTAACCGACAAGCATTAGCAGCGTTAACTTGATATTGTTATTATTTTATAATACAATTTATTACAGTTTTATATTTACATTTTTTACCATTTATTGTATAATATCAATAAGAACAAAAAACTACTTATAGTTTTACCGCAAACACAAGATTTACTAAGTCAATGATATTCGCATTCCGCTTACGCTGCATACTCATAACCAACGGCTTCTAAGCAAGCCTTTACAACAGCGGCATATATAAAAAGGAGGTTTTTAAATGCGTTTTGACGGAAAAAAGCTTAGGGCGCTCAGGAAAGAAAGAGATATAAGACAACTTAGGGTTGCAACCATGCTCAGGATACCAACCAGAGATTATCAGGCTATAGAACTTGCGGAAATCGATCCTCCGCAGGAGATAGTGGAAAAGCTTTGCAGCTATTTTGGAGTTGACAAAAATTATTTCAATCAGCTTGAACAGCTTGAGATTAAATGTTAAAAACTTATTCTATCAGCAATCAATACTTAAACATAAAGCTCGGTACATTAAAAATTAAGCGTACCGAGCTTTTGCAAATAAATAATTTTTATAATTATTAGATTATAATTCATCAATCAGCTTATAAAGCAGCTTATAAAGATTTACGGCTTCAGCCGAATCAAGCTTAACACATTTTGAAACCTTTTCCGGAACATTAAGCGCCGCATCTCTTAGCTCACTTCCCTCACGTGTTATTTCAACAAGCAAAATACGCTCATCGTCACAACTTCTGTATCTTTTAACAAAATTCTTTGCCTCAAGGCTTTTAAGAACAGGAGTTAATGTTCCGCTGTCAAGAAACAATTTTTTACCAAGCTCCTTAACACTGATTTTATTTTCCTGCCAAAGAACCATCATAGCAATATATTGAGTATAAGTAAGACTAAGCTCATCAAGATAAGGTCTGTACTGTTTAATAATCATTCGTGAAGCGGCATAAAGAGGAAAGCAAAGCTGATTTTCAAGCTTTAATTTGTCATATTTATTTTTGCTCATAAGCAATCCTTAAAATAACAAAGAGCTTAAATCAAGCCTTTTGCTCTTCATATGCCTTCCTCACAGCGATTGCAAGCTGATCGGCACAGGAAGTCGGACGGCGGCCGCATATGTTTCCTAAAAGATACTGTTCGATTTTTTCAACAGTCCATCCGTTCACAATATTTGCAATTGCCTTTAAATTGCCGTTGCATCCGCCTTTAAATTTAATATTTGTGACAATGTTATCATCAATATGAAAAGAAATTTCAATCGGACATACATTTTCCGGCTCATAAGAATAATCCATTATAAACATCTCCTTTAAACTTTAAAATAATTTTTATTGATTCAATTTTTCAATTATATTCATACCCAACTTACGGGGCATAATACACATGACGCTTCCTTAATTGGCTAAAATTTAATTGTATTCAATTTAATTATAGCTGATATTTATTTTTTGTCAATACCTGCTTTTAAGCTTTTTTCTCAATAAAATTATATCATTGTTTTTTATTAATTTAGGTGTTATTATATATAAAGAAATTTATACAATTTTTTGAAAGGAAAACTAATGAAAATTTTAACTTCAAAACCTATTGATGATGGATTTTATATGCCGGCTGAGTTTGAAAAGCATTACGGCTGCCTGATAATTTGGCCCGAAAGAGCAGACTCTTGGCAATACGGAGCTGTTGCGGCAAGGAAAGCCTTCAAAGAAGTTATTACAGCTATTGCTCAAAGCGAAAAAGTTACTGTATTGGCAAGTGAAGCCCAATATGACAATGCCAGAGAAATGCTGCCCGAATGTGTAAGAATTGTTGAAATGAGCAGCAATGACTCATGGGCAAGAGATTATGCTCCAACCTTTGTAAAAAATCTCAGCGGAGAGATAAGGGGCATAGACTGGGGATTCAACGCCTGGGGAGGACTATATGACGGTCTTTATTTTCCATGGGATAAAGATAATAAAATGGCAAGAAAAATATGTGATCTGTTTGAAACAGACTGCTACAATTCAAGAGATTTTATTTTTGAGGGAGGCTCTGTAAGTGTTGACGGAGAAGGCACAGCTATCGTCACCGAAGAATGTCTTTTAAGCACCGGCAGAAATCCAAATATGAGCAAGGATGAAATAGAGCTTAGATTAAAACAGTATCTTAATGTTAAAAAAATAATTTGGCTTAAAAACGGCATCTATAATGATGAAACAAACGGTCATACAGATAATATCTGTGCTTTTGTAAAGCCCGGCGAGGTTGTGCTTGCCTGGACAGACGATAAATATGACCCACAGTATGAAATAAGCTGTGCCTGCTGTGAGCTTTTAAAAAATGAAACAGATGCAAAAGAAAGACATCTTAAAATCCATAAACTTATACAGCCCTCTCCTATTTATATGCTTGACGAAGAATGTCAAGGCTTGATAAGCTTTGACGGCAAGCCGACAAGAGTTGAGGGAGAAAGGCTTGCCGCTTCTTACGTTAATTTTTACATTTCAAATGATGCCGTAATAATGCCCGGCTTTGGAGATAAAAACGATGATAAAGCAAAAAAGCTTTTGGAACAAATTTTTACAGACAGAAAGGTTATACAGATTTATGCAAAAGATATTTTAATCGGCGGAGGAAATATACATTGCATAACTCAGCAAATTCCATACTTTAACCAAAGGTTTTGTTAAAAACCGCCGGTTATTATATATCGTAATTAAAAAGCCATAAATGTAAGATAAAATGACATAACAGCCGAAACATTCTTAGCCTTGGGAGGTAATCAAATGAGAAAAATTAAGGCGGCGGCAATCCAAATGAGCTGCTGTGCCGACACAAATAAAAATATTCAAAAAGCCGAAGAAATGGTAAGGCTTGCCGCTCATAAAGGAGCAAATATAATTTTGCTGCCGGAGCTTTTTGAAAATCTTTATTTCTGTCAGGAAAGAAAATATGAACACTATGCTTTAGCTCAAAGCGCCGATAAAAACAAAGCGGTTATAAAATTTAAATCTTTGGCAAAGGAGCTTAACGTTGTTATTCCCGTAAGCTTTTATGAAAAAGACGAAAACTTGCTGTATAACTCCGTTTCCGTTATCGATGCCGACGGCGAATCTTTGGGCATATACAGAAAAACTCATATCCCCGATGATCACTTTTATCAGGAAAAATTTTATTTTTCTGCAGGCAATACAGGCTTTAAAATTTGGGATACAAAATTCGGCAAAATCGGAATAGGCATATGCTGGGATCAATGGTTTCCGGAATGTGCAAGATGTATGACAATTTTAGGAGCCGAAATACTGCTTTATCCAACGGCAATAGGCTCTGAGCCCATACTTAACTGCGACAGTATGCCGCATTGGCAAAGGTGTATGCAGGGACATTCCGCCGCCAATATTATTCCTGTTATAGCCGCAAACAGAATTGGCTTGGAAAAAGTTTCTCCTTGTGAGGAAAATGCAAATCAAAGCTCTTGTATAGAATTTTACGGCTGCTCATTTATAACAAACGAAACAGGAGAAATTATAAAAACAGCCTCAAGAAATAAAGAAGAGATTATTATTTCCGAATTTGATTTGGATATGATAAAAAAAGCAAGATTGGAATGGGGAATTTTCAGAGACAGACGCCCCGAGTGCTATGGTTTGATTTGCACAAAATAATATTTAAGGAGTGAATTTAAATGGAAAACGAACAAAATGTCTCCGAGCATACAAAAAAAGATAATGACATATTTAAAGAGATATTAAGCTGGCTATGGACTATAGGCGGCGCCATTCTTGTTGCCTTTTTTATAACTCAGGTTATTATTGTAAATGCAAACGTTCCCACAGGCTCAATGAAGGATACGATTATGCCCAAAGACCGAATAATAGCCAACAGATTGGCTTATAAATTTGACAAGCCCGAAAGATTCGATATAGTTGTTTTTAAATATCCCGATGATGAAAGCACGCTTTTTGTCAAAAGAATTATAGGGCTTCCCGGAGAAAAAGTTGAAATTATCGACGGAAAGGTGTATATAAACGATTCCGACGAGCCTATTGCCGATGATTTTATAAAAGAACCTATGGCTAAAGGAAGAGATAATTTCGGGCCTTATGAAGTTCCGGAAAACTGCTACTTTATGCTTGGCGACAACAGAAACGATTCCAAAGACTCAAGGCTGTGGATAAATAAATATGTTGAAGAAGATAAAATTTTAGGCAAGGTTGTTTTCAGATATTTCCCTAATTTTTCATATTTGGGGGATAAATAAAATAATGTTGAAAAAAAATTGATAATTGGTTATAATAATTAATTGAAAGATGTAAATTTTGCTGTATACAAACTTCAAAATATTAACAAAAAGGAGAGAACAACAATGGCTTCAGTCACTAAAGATATGACTATCAATGAAATTATAAAAATTGACAACGGCGTTATCCCTATTCTTATGAACAGCGGAATGCACTGTGTAGGCTGCCCTTCAGCTCAGGCGGAAACTCTTGAGCAGGCAAGCATGGTGCATGGAATGGATGCCGACAAGCTTATTTCAGATCTTAATTCTTATCTCAGCGACAAATAAAACAATGAAGTCCCGCCGCCTTAAAGGCGGCGGGACTTCATTGTCTGTAAGATATTTATCATAGTTTTGCAATTTCAAATCTTCAAATAAAAACTATTGATTTTTTTGATAAAAATATGTATAATTTATCAAATATTAATAAAAATCGATTGCCTAAATAATTAAGGAGGTTGTAACATGGCATATTTTTATGATGAGCCATCCCATACGTTCAGCGAATATTTATTGGTTCCGGGTTATTCATCGGCAGATTGTATACCTGCAAACGCCAGCCTTAAAACTCCTATTGTTAAATACAATAAAGGTGAAGAGGCTTCTCTTTATATGAATATTCCCCTTGTTTCTGCAATTATGCAGTCTGTTTCGGATGACAAAATGGCAATTGCGCTTGCCAAAGAAGGCGGAATTTCTTTTATTTACGGTTCTCAAAGCATAGAAAGTCAAGCCGCAATGGTAAAAAGAGTTAAAAGCTATAAAGCGGGCTTTGTTGTAAGCGACTCAAACATTATGCCTGATCAGAGCTTAGCCGATATCCTTGCGCTTAAAGAAAAAACAGGACACAGTACCGTTGCCGTTACAGATGACGGAACAAGCACCGGAAAACTTATCGGTATAGTTACAAGCAGAGATTACAGGATCAGCCGAATGGACAGAGCCACAAAGGTTAAAGAGTTTATGACTCCCATAGACGATGTTATATTCGCATATGAAGGCATAAGCCTAAAGGAAGCAAATAATATAATTTGGGACAAAAAGCTAAATGCCCTGCCAATACTTGACAAAAACAAAAATCTGGCTTCCTTTGTATTTAGAAAAGATTATGATTCACATAAAGAAAATCCTATCGAGCTTTTGGATTCCTCAAAAAGATATGTTGTAGGAGCAGGCATAAATACAAGAGATTACGAACAAAGAGTTCCCGCTTTAATAGATGCCGGCGCTGATATATTATGTATCGATTCTTCAGAAGGATTTTCACAGTGGCAAAAACTTACATTAGACTGGATAAGAGAAAAATATTCTGATAAAGTTAAAGTGGGAGCGGGCAATGTTGTTGACAGAGATGGCTTTTTCTACCTTGCCGAAGCAGGAGCGGATTTTATTAAAATAGGTATAGGCGGCGGTTCTATATGCATAACAAGAGAGCAAAAAGGCATAGGCAGAGGTCAGGCAACGGCAGTTATTGAGGTTGCCAAAGCAAGAGATGAGTATTTTAAACAGACAGGAGTTTATATCCCTATTTGTTCCGACGGAGGAATTGTGCATGATTATCATATAACACTTGCCCTTGCAATGGGAGCCGATTTCTGTATGCTTGGAAGATATTTTTCTCGCTTTGAAGAAAGTCCTACAAACAAAGTTATGATAAACGGCAATTTTATGAAAGAATACTGGGGCGAAGGCTCATCAAGGGCCAGAAATTGGCAAAGATACGATATGGGCGGCGCAGACAAGCTCTCATTCGAGGAGGGTGTTGATTCTTATGTCCCCTATGCAGGCAGACTTCACGACAATATTACCCTTACGCTTAATAAAGTAAGGCATACTATGTGCAACTGCGGAGCAATGTCTATACCCGAGCTTCAGCAAAAGGCAAAAATAACGCTTGTTTCTTCAACCAGCATTATCGAGGGCGGCGCTCACGATGTTATATTAAAAGATCAAAACGTTTCTTTAGCAAAATAAAATTAAAGCCGCCGGAATGAATTTTTTAAAACCCTACTTTGAATAAGTATAAAGCGTCGCAGACCTATAATCCGCAGGACGAGCTTTGCCCGTCCGAGGAAAAAGGTGAGTTTCAAGGGATTTTTAATCCCGATAGAACGAACCTTTTATACTTCTGTTCCCTCTCGAAAAAGTCCATTTTGACTTTTTCGACACTCAAAAATCACCGCAATAGCGGTGATTTTTATATTCCATAAAACATCAAAGCCCTAAGATAAAAAACATCGACTTTATTTTTATCAGCTTTTATGTTTAATTTTGTGTTCCTTAAACAATTTCTTAAGTGTGAAAATCATTGTAATATAACATAATACAGCGCCGCTGAAATTGGAAACAGGCTCCGCCAAAAACACTCCGTAAACGCCTAGCCCGCCTATATAAGGCAGTGCCAAAGACAACGGAACCACTATAATTATTTTTCTCAGCATTGAAAAAAATATCGCCTGCTTTGATTGTCCCAATCCGACAAAAACAGACTGGCCGACAAATTGAAACGTCATCATAAAAAATCCAAAGAAAAAAATATGCATTGCAGGTATGCCCTTTGATATTAAATTAGGATCGGAATTAAACACTTTCATAATCGGCTGAGGGAACATAAAAATAATCAGCCATACAAAAAGCATATAAACAACACCGAATACCGTTATAAATCCTACGGCTTTTTTTATGCGCTCAAATTTTCCTGCGCCAAAGTTAAAGCCAAGCACCGGCTGAGAGCCATGCGCCAACCCCTGTATAGGCAAAGCGGCAACCTCTCTTACCGAATTAAGCACAGTCATAATGCCTACATACAAATCCCCGCCAAAGCTTTTTAAAGTTGTGTTGCATACTACCTGTACAACTCCGTTCGATGCCTGCATTACAAAGCCTGCCATACCAAGGCTTACAATTCTTTTTATGATTTTTAAATTTGGCGTTATATTGCTTTTTTTCAATTTTAAAATAGTTTTTCCGACTGTAAGAAAAGCTACAACCCAAACAGAAGATATTAACTGAGAAATAATAGTTGCCGCTGCTGCTCCGGATATGCCCAGCTTAAATAAAAATATAAAAATAGGATCTAAAATAATATTTATCACAGCACCTATAAGTATAGTTGCCATACCTTCTTTTGCAAAACCCTGAGAATTTATAAATCCGTTCATTCCCGTGCCAATCATAAACGAAGGCGTCCCAATCAAATAAATTTTAAGATACTCTGAGGCATATAAATAGCTTTCATTACCTGCACCAAAGGTATAAAGCATAGGCTTCATAAATATGTAGCAAAAAAGCATTAATGCTGCCGAGCTTATGCACAACATAAAAAATGTACAGCCCATGATCTTTTCGGCATATTCAGGATCGTTCTTTCCTCTTGCAATCGAACAAAGAGGCGCTCCTCCCATTGCAAACAAATTTGTAAAAGCTGTAATAACAGTTATAACCGGAAACGTAACCCCCAAACCTGTTAATGCCATTGAAGAGGTATTAGGTATATGCCCTATATAAATTCTGTCCACGATATTATACAGCATCTGTACAAGAAGAGCAATTGTCATAGGCACTGCAATAGCCGCAATATGCTTATATATATTTCCTTTTGAAAAATCGTTTTTATTCATTTTTTGGCCTCATTTTCCCGCAAAATAGTTTGTTGTTAATATCCTCTTGCTTACGCTCTGAGAAGTCATAACCAACGGCTGTTAATCGTTTGGATAAACTCCTTTTTCCCTAAGCTTTTGTATAAAATTATAATCAACAATTTCAACGCCGCTGTGATTTAGATGGGCATCATCTCTAAAATTACTGTTTGTAAGCAGTTTTTCTTCTTCATTTATAATATTGTAATCAAAATACATAATATTGTTTTCTTTTGCTATTTCATCAATTCTGTTGTGAATAAGATAATAATTTTTAATATAGCCAAAAGAAACATTTGCCACAGGCGCTGTAACAAAAATAAGCTCAATATTGTTTTCACGGCACAAATCAATGATTTTATAAAGATATTTTATTTGTTCAGGGCTTTCTTTCCAATTTTTTGCATCAAATTTTCTAAATTGATTCGTTTTGTCAAATTCATCCTCAAGCATATTGTAATTGCAGTAAGAATATCCCAAAGATCTGTATTGTTCTGTTCCCTCCTGCTTTTGTTTCCCTTTAAGGCTTACATTAAACCGATTTTCAATTTTTTTCTTATATTCATTATTTTTAAAAGCAAAATAATCCGCCTGATATCTAAAAATATCAGTATTATATTTTACTTTTTCCGCAATAGGAAAAACATTTTTTATGTATTCCTCTTCAAGCTCCTTGTTTTTTAAAACCTGAAACAAAGTTGTTGCATTTTTTAATTCAAAATCCTCATCCAACATATCCCAATACACTTCCACAACAACTTTTTCGGGGTTTTGGCAGTTTAAAACTTCTCTTAAGGTATAATAAGTTGAATCCATATGCTGAAGCGGCATTCCCATCTGATAAGAGCTTATGCCAAGCTCAGTATTAAAAATTAAAGGATCAAATGTACAATATGAATGAGATGAGCCTACAAAAACAAGATCCAAAGTATTTTTTTTAATAGAATAAAATTCGGCAAATCTTTTCTCATTGTAAGTATTTATAATATTTTCAGTGCTTGCTTCGGAATATTTATTGCCTATATAAACAACAACAGGTATTATAAGAATAATAAAAATTATGATTTTAATTATTCCTATTATATTGCCTTTAAAACTGGAAGTATATAAATTCTCCTCCATTTGAAAACACCCCCAATGCCAAAATGATTACAGCCAATATGTAATAACAAACAAACCTTAAAATATACGGCAGCTTTTTAAGGCTTTCATAAATAGGAGCTTTAAACTCAATAAGCTCATTGATAAACAAAAACAAAATGCTTAAGCAAAGTATTATAATCTCAAAAAGCTGAAGATTAAAGGAATTTAAAATTTCATAAATATATTGGATATCATTTATTTTGTTTATATCGTTAAATAAATTTGATATAATTAAAAATGCATCTCCTATTGTATTTGCCCTGAAAAAAATCCATGCAAAAGAAACCAAAATAAAGCATATGACTATTTGAAACGGCTTAAATTTAAATTTATCAAGTTTTAAAAACGATAAAATTTTATCCTTAATATCTCCTATTATTCTATAAAGGCCATGAATAACGCCCCATAATATAAAAGTCCAGTTTGCTCCATGCCATAAACCGCTTAAGACAAAAGTAACAAACAAATTAAAATACTTTCTTGGCTCGGATACCCTTCCTCCGCCCAAAGGGATATAAACATAATCTCTAAACCAGCTTGAAAGAGAAATATGCCATCTTTTCCAAAAATCTTTAATATTTAAAGCAAAGTAAGGCCTGTTAAAATTAACCATAAGATTTATGCCGAAACATTTTGCGCTTCCTCTGGCTATATCAGTGTAGCCGCTGAAATCACAATAAATTTGTATAGTAAACAGAAAGGCGGCAAAAATATAAGCCAAGCCTGTAAAATCATTAATATTATTATAAACGCAGTCAACCACAACAGCCGCCCTGTCAGCTATAACCACTTTTTTAAAATAACCTATAAGCATCAGCTCAATTCCATCTATAAGCCTGTTTACATCAAATTTTTTTCTTTCAAAAAATTGAATAAAAAGCCTGTCCGCTCTTTCAATCGGCCCTGCGACAAGCTGAGGAAAAAACGTTATATACAACGTAAATTTAAGATAGCTTTTAATCGGCCTAAAGTTTCCTTTATATATATCTATGGTATAGCTTGCCGCCTGGAATGTATAAAATGATATCCCCATAGGCAAAATTATATCAAAATCCTTTATCGGATATTTCCATCCTAAAAATTCATACAAAGCCATAAAGCTGTGATTTACAAAAACCATATATTTGAATATAAATAAAAAGCCAAAATTTATTATAAGGCTTAAAATTAAAAGCCTTTTTTTACCTTTTTCTGTTTTTGAATGAAAAATTTTTTTTGAAATGAAGAAATTTATAAAGCTTGTAAATAAAATTAAAACTATAAGCTCCGCTCTCCAAAACATATAAAAAATACAGCTTGATATTAAAAGTATTATCCACCTTACTTTGTGGGGAGAAATATAATATAAAATTAAAACTGCAATAAAAAACAAAATATAGTTAAATGAATTGAATACCATATTTTTTCCTCCATTAAAAATCTTGACAAGCTCTGTTATAAAAAATTTACAGTTTATGCCTGCCAAATAAATTTCTCATATTTTCGGCTGATTCTTATTTTGGGCATAAAAACAAGCCTGCCGAAAAGCATACCGAGAAATTACAAAAAGCCGATGCCGCAAATCAAAATTGACAAGGGCACCGACCTTTAAAAGCATAGCTTTATTCGCCAATTCCAAGTTCAGCTTTCATTTTTTCCAGTTCGGATTCAACGTCGGAAGATGAAGAATTTAAATATTTATCGGCTATATCCGATACAGATGACGGGTCTTTTCCAAGCTCCGCTTCGGCTTCGGCGCTGTCCAGCATTTTATTTGCTTTTTCTTCCATTCTTTCAAATGATGAAATGCTGGATTGAGAATTCATTCCCATAACAGCCTTATTTACAGCCTGCTGCGCTCTTGCAACGGAAACTTTTGTTTTAACGGCATTTTTACGGCTTTCCAAAGCGGAAATATCCGCCACAAGTTTTTCATACATTTTTTTCATTTTTTTAGAACTTGCCTTTGCCGCATCATAAGACTGCCTAAGCGAAGCTGCTGTGGCTTCAAGCTGCTGTTTTTGAGCTATCAAAGCCCTTGCATCGTCTTCATTGCCTGCCTTAAGCGCAGCCTGAGAAGCTTTTAAATATTTTTCTATTCCCTCCGTACATTCGTCCAATCTTCTCTTTGCCATTTTTTCATCAGCAATAACGCTTGCCGTTTCTTTTTTAACCTCCGCAAGATTTTCTCTTAAATTTCTGAGTGTTTGATCTACCATCTTGGCAGGATCTTCGGCTTTATCCAAAAGTGCATTTATATTTGATTTCATAATATCCGAAAAACGTGTTAATATTCCCATAATTAAACTCTCCTTTATAATTTTATTTTTTATCCAAATCTTCAAAATTTTCCAACTCTTCCAATGATGCATTGAGTATGCGCTCGGTTTCCGCCGCACGCTGAGCCTCATGCTTTCGTTTTATAACAATAACTGCAATTATTCCTCCCACAGCCGCAAAAACAATAAGCAGAACAACAGCCGCTTTTGCAATATCAAAAACAGTGGTTGATTTTGTCATTATACGCTTTGCCGTATCGTTAAAAACATTGCATACAAAAGCACTGTCATTTTCGTCACTGTTAAACCAATAATCCCAATAGCTCCAAAATACCTCTTCTGCTTGCGCATCCATAACAGTGGTTGTGTTATAGCCCTCAACTATGCTTGAATAACATTCGTCACTGTATGGATCATCAAAATAAACCCATAAAAAAGCATCTTCATTTTTAACAACATCTGTAAAATAATTTTGTGCAAAATATTCTCTTTCTTCTTCGGTATCGGTATTTTCATCAATAGAAACCGCATAAAACCACGGCTGAATACCCGTAAGCTTATAAAAGCTTTGTATCTGTCTGCTTACTGAATTTTCGTTGATTTGAAGCTTTGAAGAATTGTTATGTACACAGTCATTATTCCAGCTTGAGCCTGAAATAGGTTCTCTGTTTACAGTGCTTGCAGGTATTGACGATGCCTTTGGAGCGGACAAAAACATACAAAAAGAAAAAACCATAAATAAAAAGGCAAAAAAAATCAAATAAAACCAAAACGGCGCCTTTGTTGTATATATCGGGCCATAATTATTGTATGACGACTGTCTCGGAAAACCGATAAACCCCCTTGAAGGCCTATATGACGGAATACCCTGCCCTCCAAACGGAAAGCCGTTATATCCATGTGAGCTTCTTCCTCTGCTTGAAGAAAGACTGCTGTGACTTGAAACATGATGTGAATGAGTGCTTGAATGAGAACCTCCGGAATGACCGGTTGAATGACCTGACGAACCTCTGCTCATAATCGGTATCTCCTTTGCTTTAATTTATGCATATAACCGACAACTATCATTAACTATGCTTAATGATATCATAAAATTTATATGTATACAACATAATTGCAAAAATAAATTTTTGATAAAACAATTTAAAAAACATTGAATATTTTTTCAATTTATTGTAAGATAATATAAAATATATAAGGTAAAAATCTATTTTTAAAAGCTTTTTAAACTCTGTATCAAACCTCATTTGCTTTTAAAAAGCTCGGATAAAATTTTATTTTTGTACTGATTATTAATACCTCATTAATGAACAATTTTTCAAACAAAGGAGAATTATATGAATTCAACAAAAAATTTTTGGATATTTTTAATTGTATTAATATCAGGGCTTGTTATAGGCGGCTTTATAGGCAGCACTTTGGGTGATTTCCCATTTTTCGCTTGGCTCAATTACGGAAAAACAATAGGCTTTACTTCACCGTTGGTGCTTGATCTTGAAATAATAAAAATAAACTTCGGAATAACCGTTCACTTCAGCATATGCGGAATAATAGGAATGATTTTGGCAATATTAATTTAT
Source organism: uncultured Clostridia bacterium (assembly GCA_947630475.1). Classification (GTDB taxonomy): domain Bacteria; phylum Bacillota; class Clostridia; order Lachnospirales; family CAG-274; genus CANRHR01. The sequence continues at coordinate 41,125 of CANRHR010000003.1, forward strand.
AAAAAATTCAACTGACAATAAAATTATTAACATTTTCTGAGTGTCGCAAAAGTCCAAGTGAACTTTTGCGAGAGAGAGCAGATGTATAAACAGCTAATTCCATCGGGATTAAAAATTCCTTGAAACTCGCTGTTTTCCTCGTCGGAAGTGAATTACGCCTGAGGATTATAAGTCTGCGATGCTTTAAGTTACTTGTTCAAAGCAGAGTTTTTTGACAGTCTGATTTTTGCTTTACCAAAGGGAGATATAAAAATGATCCGTTTTGTATTGGCTTCATCTTCTCCAAGAAGAAGTGAAATATTAAAACAAATGCAGTTAAATTTTGACGTTATAAAAAGTGACTGCTCCGAATATATAGAAGATAACGTTCCGCCTCAAGATGTCGTTAAAATTTTAGCCGAAAGAAAGGCTTTAAATGTTATTGAAAAGCTTAATAATGATTATAATAAATACAACAAGGTTGTTTTAATTTCAGCCGATACGATTGTAAGCATAAACAATACAATATTGGGAAAGCCCAAAAATCAAAATGACGCTTTTGAGATGCTCAAAATGCTTAGCGGCAAAAAGCATACAGTTTCAACTGGAATGAGCGTTGTCATTCTGACCGAAAACGATATGAAAATAACAACCTGTCTTACCGAAAGCAATGTATATTTTAAACCTCTGTGTGAAGAGCTTATCAATGCTTATATAAAAACAGGCGAACCTATGGATAAAGCAGGTTCTTATGCGGTTCAAGGCTTTGGCTCAATGCTCATAAAAAGGCTGGAAGGTGACTTTTTTTCCGTTATGGGGCTTTCTGCATCCAAGCTTTATGATATTTTAAAAGATAATTCGATAGATATATTAATTAATCGCCAAAAAATTTATTCCGTTAATTAAGTTTATATTGATTAAAAATAAAAAAAGATGTATTATATAATATATTGCAGTGTCAAAAATTATTTGCCGAAAGGCTTCGTACTGCTTAATCGGATAAAATACTTTCCTCATAAATAATTTTTATAGCTTATTTTCTATAAAAATATGATATGCAGTTTGGTTTTATCATAATATTTTTAATTATAAATTTGGAGGTAACATAATGTTTACAAAGGACATAGGAATTGATTTAGGTACTGCCAATACTCTTGTTTTCGTAAAAGGAAAGGGAATTATTATAAATGAACCATCCGTTGTTGCCATAAACAGCCTTACAAAAGAAGTGTTGGCTGTAGGTGACGATGCTAAAAAAATGATAGGAAGAACCCCTGCCGCAATACAGGCAATACGCCCGATGAAAGATGGCGTTATTGCGGATTTTGAGGTTACTCAGGCAATGCTTCGTTATTTTATAAACAAAGCATATAACAGCTCATTTTCAAAGCCAAGAATCATAATCTGTGTTCCCTCAGGCGTTACTGAGGTTGAAAAAAGAGCTGTAATAGAAGCGGCCATGGCAGCCGGCGCAAAAGAAAAAAACGCTTACCTTATAGAAGAGCCTATGGCAGCGGCTATAGGCGCCGGGCTTCCCGTTGAAGAGCCTATAGGCAATATGATAGTCGATATAGGCGGCGGTACAAGTGAAGTTGCTGTTGTTTCGCTCGGCGGAATAGTAACAAGCAAATCAATCAGGGTTGCCGGAGATGAATTTGATTCTCATATAGTAAATTATATTAAAAAAGAATATAATCTTTCAATAGGAGAAAGAAGCGCAGAAATGATCAAGCTTACTATAGGATGCGCATATCTTGAGGAAAAAGAAAAGAATGAGTCTATGGATGTAAGAGGTCTTGATTTGGTTTCAGGTCTTCCCAAAACAATCAAGCTTACGGCGGAAGAAATATTAACGGCATTAAAAGAGCCTGTAAATGATATTATAGATGCAATAAAATTTTCTCTTGAAAAAACTCCTCCCGAATTGGGCGCAGATATTATGGAATCAGGCATTTATTTGGCCGGAGGTGGCGCTCTGCTCAGAGGTCTTGACAAGCTGGTTTCCGCCGAAACAGGTATGCCCGTTCACATAGCAAACGAACCTCTTAATTGTGTTGCCCTTGGAACAGGTCTTGTTCTTGAGCATATAGATACATTGAAAACAGTGCTTATTTCATCACAAAAACTTAGAATGAATTAAGGAGTTATAAATTGGAGTTTATAAGCAAACACAAAAAATGGATATTTACTTTATTGATACTCTGCTGTGCAGCTATTGCCGGCTTAACATTAAACAGAGCTAAATTTTCCGTTTTGGAAAACGCATTCGGATTTGTTATTGTGCCCATACAAAATTTTAATACTTCCGTTTCGGGCTGGCTTAAGAGCAAAATAAACATTATAACAAATCTTAATGATATAGAAAACGAAAACATTGCATTAAAAGCCGAGCTTGAAAACAAAACCGAGCTTGAAAACAAAGTTAAGCTTCTTGAAAGAGAAAATGAAAAACTTAACGAACTTTTGGAAACAGATTCAAAATACGGAAACTACCCTACTATCTCAGCTAAAATTATTGCTAAAGACCCCGGCAATTGGTATGATAATTTTACAATCGATAAAGGAAGCAAGGATGGGCTTGAAAAAAATATGGTTGTTCTTGCCGCCGGAGGGCTTGTCGGCAGAATAAAAGAATGTGGCTTATTTTATTCAAAAGTGGTTTCTTTAATTGACGACAGCGATTCGGTTAGCTCAAAAAGCCTAAGAACCGACGATATAGGATTTGTAAGAGGCGACCTTTCCCAAAAAAACTTATGCCGCATGGACTATATAGACAATGATGCCGAGATTATTGAAGGAGATGAAATCATAACATCTCATTTAAGTGAAATTTATCCTCCCGGCATAACAATAGGCTATGTTAAAGAAATAAAGCCGGATACAAACACATTAACCAAAGTTGCTATAATCGAACCTACCGTTGATTTTAAGCATCTTGAAAATGTTCTGGTTATTACTCACTCATACGAAAAAACAAATATTTCAACTGTGCCCGAAGATGAAACATCTGAAAGCACAGCTGATTCGGAGGGATAATTTTGCGTTGGTTTATTACAGCCTTAATTTTGATTATAAATCTTATTTTGCAGTCTACCCTCTTTGAATACATAGCTATTATAGGCATAAAGCCAAATACAGCCCTTATAATAGTTGTTTGTACAGCATTTATGAGGGGAGAAAATGAAGGCGTTATAACAGGAGCTTTCGCAGGCTTTTTGCAAGATTCTTTCTTTGGTATGTTTATTGGGCTTCATATGTTTTTATATATGGTAACGGGTTATTTATGCGGAAAATTTTTAAGCGGATTTTACAAAGAAAGTATAATTATTCCTGTTCTTATAACATTAATTTCAACATTTTGTTATGAATTTTTGTTTTATATTTTTTCAATACTGCTTAGGGGATATACAAATTTCCCATATTTTTTAAGCACAATTATATTGCCCGAAATGGTATACAGCGCTATTTTTTCACTTTTACTTTACAGACTGCTGTATAAAATTAATATGTGGCTTGAAGAAAAATATAAATACAGACGAAAGGTATTTTAACCAAAAAGTAAGTACCGGCCTATTATACGGCAGGTACTTACTCGGTTAAATTATAACTCTTAATTATAGTTTACTCTATTTTGTATAAATAATATAAACAGGATAGGTTTATCCTGTTTTGAGTGTCGAAAAAGTCCCTGCGGGACTTTTTCGAAAGAAAACAGATGTACAAACAGCTCATTCCATCGGGATTAAAAATCCCTTGAAACTCGCTGTTTTCCTCGGCGGAAGTAAATTCCGCCTGCGGATTATAAGTCTGCGACGCTTTAAGTTACTTGTTCAAAGTAGTTTTTTTGACAGTCTGAACAGGATAGGTTTATCCTGTTTATATTATTTATACAGACGGCAGGAGGCATAATATGAACAGTTTTTTCAGCAGAATAATCGACCATACAAACTTTCGCTTGCTTATAATGTTTATAGTTATTGTTCTGCTATTTTTCATTCTTATTGTTAAGCTGTTTAATCTTCAAATAATATTGGGGGATTTTCTTCAAAATCAGGTTACTGGCACAACACTTAAAGAAATTGCCGTTCCTGCTCCAAGGGGCAGTATTTACGACAGATACGGAAGACCTCTTGCAGTAAATACCTCCTCTTTTACGGTAAATTTAGACGCAAGCGTAAATGTTGAAAACATTAATGATGTAATATTAAAGCTTATTAATCTATTGGAAAGCAACGATGAAGAAATAATAGATGATTTTCCGATATCAATAGAGCCTTTTTCATTTCTTTTTGACGGAAGCGAAACTCAAGAAATAAGATGGAAAAAGGATATGAATTTGGATGAACATCTTGATGCAAAAAATACATTTTATGAGCTAAGAAAAAAATTTGAAATCGATTCTTCTCTTTCCGATTCGGATGCAAGGAAAATTCTTTCTTTAAGATGCGAGCTTTATAAAAAAAGATATTCCAAATTTATACCTGTAACCGTAGCTTATAATATAAAAAAAGAAACTATCGGCTCTATAGAAGAAGAAAAATCAAAATATCCGGGAGTGTATATAGATGTTGAAGCACTCAGAACATACCCCGCCGGAAAATTATTTGCCCATCTTCTCGGATATATAAGAGGAATTACCGAAGCCGAATTGTCAACATATTCACAATATGGCTATACTCAAAGCGATATTATAGGAAAAGACGGCATTGAAAAAGCCTTTGAACTGGATTTAAACGGAATCGACGGCAAAACATATGCAGAAGTTGACAGCTTGGGAAGAAGAATAAACACAATATCTTCAAACTCGGTGGATCCTATTCCCGGCAACAAGGTTTTTTTAACTGTAGATAAAGATTTTCAAGAAAAAACTTACAATATTTTTGAAAAATATCTTACCGAAACAGTTATAAGCAGGCTGACGGGAAAAAGCTCGAGCTTCACATATAATATCAAACAGCTTTTAATGTCAATGGCAAACAGTGACAACGTTATTATGGATAAAATTTTAGGGGCAAACGAAGATGACGGAAGCGTACAGGCAAGAGTTAAAAATTATATTCTTTCCGTTGATTCTACAGCAGCCGAAAATAAAGAACTTGCACATCAGATTTTAACAGATGCTATTGACCGAGGCTCTGTATCGCTTAGAGAAGTAATACTCTTATTATACGAACAAGGAACAATTACCGCTGATGATCAAGAGCTTGCAAGAATTAAAAATGGCAGTATTTCCCCTTTGCAGGTTGTTATAAATAAGCTAAGAGAAGGAGAAATAACTCCTCAGATGACAGCCATGGACCCTTGCACCGGCTCAGTTGTTGTAACTGATATAAATAACGGAGATATTATCTCCTCTGTAACCTATCCATCTTATGATAACAATAATTTTGTTAATAATTTTAATAATGACTATTACAGACGTTTGCAGGCAGATCCCACAACGCCTTTGGTTAACAGAGCTTTTCAGGAGCCAAGAGCTCCCGGTTCTACATTTAAAATGATTACAGCCGTTGCCGGCCTTGAGGAAGGAATAATAAATCCAAACTCTACAATTTATGATAAGGGTACTTTCACAGATGCCGGATATCCATACGCAAGGTGTTGGATAGGCAGCGGACGTGGTTCACATGGAAGCATCAATGTTTCTCATGCTTTGGAAGTTTCATGCAACTATTTCTTCTATGATTTATCATACAGAATGGGCAAAAAAGGAAACTCCCTGGAGGGCATACAAACTTTAAATAAGTATATGAAAGCTTTTGGGCTTAATGACCCCACAGGGGTTGAAATATATGAGCTATACAGCTCTACGCAAAATAATCCTTCAAATATATCATCTCCCGAATACAAAAAATACATTTACACCTTAAGAAATCCCGATATACCGGAAAGTGAATGGACATGGAGAGATGGCGATACAATAAGGACAGCAATCGGACAGTCTTTCAACAATTATACTGCCGCTTCAATGGCAAAATATGTTGCTACCCTTGCAAACGGAGGAACAAGATATTCAATGCATTTTTTGGATAAAGTTACATCTTACGATGGAACAGTTATAAATCAGTATACTCCAAATGTAGAAACAACGATAGATATTAAACCTAAAAATCTTAAAGCCGTTCATGAGGGTATGCTGCTTGTAACATCAGGCTCAAAAGGAACACTGAGAGGCGTATTCAGCGGATTTCCGATAAAGGTTGCCGCAAAATCAGGTACTGCTCAGCAGATAGGCTCAAGAAGCGAGCATACTCTCTTTGTAGGTTTTGCGCCTTATGACAACCCTCAAATAGCCATTACGGTATTAATTCCTTTTGGCAACGATACCTCTTCACCTGCCGCTAATATTGCAAAAGAGGTTATAGGTGAATATTTGGGGCTTAATGCTGAAAGCAAAAAAGAATACTATGATGTTTTATCTCATTGAAAAACTAAACTGTATAAATACACTGTTCGTATCAAATATAAAACTAATGTCTTGAAAGCTTTATGACAGAGGTTAAATATAAAGGAGGCCGCAAAATTGAGCGATAACAGCGTAGTTTTTAAGGGGCATCAAAACGGAATATTATTAATACTTGATGATAAAGTTGAATTTGCAAAATTAAAAGCCGCTTTAATTAAAAAAATTGAAAACGCAAGAGATTTTTTTCAAGGGGCAAATACATCTATTACCTTTAAAGGGAGAAATCTTTCGGAGGCGGAAGAATTAGAACTTCTTGATATTGTTTCTAAAAATTCCGGGCTTGATATCTCTTTTGTAAATAAAAGCATACCAAAAGAAGAAAAAAATACAAAGCCCGCTCGAATTAACGCCAAAAATATAATACCCGAAAATTTTTCTCCTGTGCTTACTTCAGCCAAAAACATTACCTCTTATCATACAGGCTCTGTAAGAAGCGGTCAATACCTTGAATTTAACGGAAGTATTGTTGTTATAGGAGATATAAATCCCGGAGGAGAAGTTAGGGCTGAAGGCAATATTATTATTTTGGGAAAATTGCTTGGCAAAGCCCATGCCGGATGCAAGGGAGCAAGAGATTGCTTCGTTGCCGCTCTTTATATGAATCCTACTCAAATTATTATTGCTGATGTGGTATCATATTTTCAAGAGTCGGATAAAATACATATTCCCGAGTATGCTTATATTAAAGACGATCATATATTTTCAAAGCCGTTAATAAAAAGACAAAAGCATTTTTAAAATTAAACGTTAATATATAAATGCCAAAGAGTCAATAATATTCTAATGTTCAAATTTGTTATTATTTGTTACAAGAAAATAGTGCAAAATCACAAATAATCTGTTATTATTAATATATAGTTTTATCGATATTTACATAAGAATTATTTACTTTTCTAGGAGGATATATTTATGAGTGAAGTAATCGTTGTAACATCCGGCAAAGGAGGTGTCGGCAAAACAACTACCTCTGCAAACCTGGGGGCAGGGCTTGCCGTAGCCGGAAAAAGAGTTGCGGTTGTAGATGCCGACATAGGTCTTAGAAATCTTGATGTTGTGCTTGGTTTGGAAAATCGTGTTGTTTATAATCTTATTGATGTTATAGAAGGTAACTGTCGTCTTAAAAATGCATTAATAAAAGATAAGAGATATGAAAATCTATATCTTCTTCCCGCCGCCCAAACAAGAGATAAAGATGCCGTTTCTCCCGAACAAATGCAAAAGCTTTGTGAAAATCTTAAGGAAGAATTTGATTATGTAATCCTCGATTGCCCTGCCGGTATAGAACAAGGCTTCAAAAACGCTATTGCAGGCGCTGACAAAGCGATTGTCGTAACAACGCCGGAGGTTTCCGCCGTTCGTGATGCAGACAGGATAATAGGTCTGCTTGAAGCAAACGAGCTTAAAAATCCTCAGCTTATACTTAACAGAATCAGAGCCGATATGGTTAAAAGAGGCGATATGATGAGCCTCGAAGATGTAACGGAAATATTGGCGATTAAAACTTTAGGCATTGTGCCCGATGACGAAAGTATTGTTGTTTCATCAAACAGAGGAGAACCTGCCGTAACCGATGAAAACTCAAAGGCAGGTCAGGCTTACAGAAATATTACCCAAAGAATAATAGGAAACAATGTCCCCCTGCTTGAGCTTGAGGATAACGAAAAATTTATGGACAAGCTTAAAAAATTATTCCGTTTTGGAAATTAAAAGGATGTGATTCTATGTTGGATTTTTTCGGTTTATTCAGTAATAAAAGACAGTCATCAAAAGTAGCGGTAGACCGATTAAAGCTTGTTTTGGTTCATGACAGAGTTAATTGTTCAACTCAGGTTCTGGAGATGTTAAAAACAGATATTATTAGGGTCATTTCAAATTATATGGAAATAGACGAAGAAGAACTTGATATTAAAATTACTCAAACTGAATCAGAGGATAAAAAAGGTTCCGTTCCTATGCTTTATGCAAATATTCCAATTAAAAGTATGCATAAAAATCAGGGCTGATCATTGAGGAGAATAAAAAATGTTAAATAAAAAATTTTCTTTGCCCTCCTTAGATTTTTTTCTTATAATTTTGGTTTTTTTTACAATATTTATTGGTATACGAATTATTGGAAGCGCAACAAAAATTAACATTTATCATACAAGCAGTGAATACAAAAGCCAAATTATATGGTTTATTTCGGGTATTTTTCTTATGATTGCCGCTACGGTAATAGATTACAGAACAATATGCAAATTTTATTATTTTATTTATGGCTTTAATCTGCTGCTGCTTGTTTTGGTGCTTTTAATAGGAAGCGGTGACAGAGCTTCAAGATGGCTTTTTGGTATTCAGCCTTCTGAATTTGCAAAAGTTTTTATGATTTTGTTTATATCAAAATATATCGATACAAATAAAGACAGAATAAATGATTTTAAAGTTTTAGGAATTTTATTTGCAGCTACAATTGTCCCCGTTATTCTTATTAAAATACAGCCTTCTCTTTCTGCAAGCTTGGTTACGCTGGCTATTATGTGTATATTGCTTTTTGTAGGCAAAATAAACTTTAAATACATTTTAACGGTATTTCTTATTTTGCTTCCTATTGCAGTTATTTTGATAGTTGATCTGACAAGTGAAAAGCATTTTATATTAAGCAAAATCCTTGATGATTATCAGCTAAAAAGAATTGTTTCCAACTTAAATCTTGATTTAACCGGAACAGACGCTGAAAATTATCAAACAAGAAATTCTGCCTGGGCAATAGGTTCGGGGCAGCTTCACGGCAAGGGCCTTTACAATGGAACGGTAAATCAGCTTAACTATTTGCCGGAATCTCATAACGATTTTATATTTTCTGTTTTAGGAGAGGAATATGGGTTTATAGGATGCACAGGTGTTTTACTTATTATGCTTACAATAATTGCAAAATGTATGATTACGGCAATTAAAGCGATTGATAATCTTGGAAGTCTTATAGCATCGGGCGTCGCTGGTATGCTGGCATTTCAAACCTTTGTCAACGTAGGCGTTGCAACGGGACTTTTGCCTAATACAGGTATGCCCTTCCCCTTTTTAAGCTATGGAGGAAGCTCTATGTGGGTAAATATGATTTCTATCGGCTTAGTTTTAAATGTAGGCTTAAGAAAACCAAAATCAATGTTTTAGGGGTGATTTAATGAATATAGCTTTAGTAGCGCATGACAGCAAAAAAATTCTTATGGAAAATCTTTGTATTGCTTACAGACATATTTTAAGCAAACATACAATCTTTGCAACCGGAACAACAGGACTTTTAATAGAAGAAACCTCAAATCTTATAGTAAATAAACATTTGGCAGGTCATCTTGGCGGAGAGCAGCAGCTTGGCACACAAATTGCCAATAACGAAGTGGATCTTGTGATTTTTCTTAGAGATCCCGTTGCTCATAAGGATTATGAGCCTGAAGCAACCTCTGTTTTTAGATTATGCGATGTACATAATATACCTCTTGCAAGCAACCTTGCTACCGCTGAGGCGCTTTTGCTTGCCCTTGACAGAGGAGATTTGGATTGGAGAACAATTATGCAATGATATTAATTGAGCAATTAAAATATCTGCCCGAAAGCCATAATGATTTTATATTTTTTTATATAGGCAATAATTTTTTTAGAGGAATATTGACTTATTATTTATGTATAAATATTATTTTATTTATTTTAATGTTTATAGATAAACATCGTGCAAAAAGTCATAAATGGAGAATCAGAGAAAAAACACTTTTTTTCTTCTCTTTAATAGGAGGCTCCATAGGTGGCTTTTTAGCTATGTTTATCTTTCATCATAAAACCAGAAAGCCATTATTTTACATTGTTTATGCATTGGGGTTAATTATTAATGCTTTTTTGCTTTATTTATATTATATAAAGTTTTTATAAAAATTATTAACGTGGAGGAAAATATATGTTATCTGAATTTAAAAAGTTTCTTTTAAGAGGAAATGTTATGGATTTGGCAGTCGGTGTTATAATCGGCGGCGCTTTCAGCGGTATTGTTAATTCTCTTGTGGCGGATATAATAACTCCTATATTGAGTCTTTTTACAGGAAAAGTTGATTTTTCAAGTTTATCCTTTACTATCCCCAATACATCGGCAACTATAGCATTTGGCTCTTTCCTTACAGCTGTTATAAATTTTATAATTTTAGGCTTTGTAATATTTATTCTTGTAAAATGTATAAATAAAATTGTTTCAATAGGTCAAAAGCCTGAAGAACCAAAAGCACCGACTACAAAAAAATGCAGCTACTGCTTTACAGAAATACCCGTAGAAGCCGTAAAATGCCCTCATTGTACATCTGATTTAAGCGAAAAATAATATAATTTTTATCTTTATAATATTATAATATTAAAAATCCGCCGCCTTTTAGGCGACGGACTTGCTTAGTCAATTAAAATGTTTATTCCGGAGAAGCTGAAAGCTGATTTGACGGATAAATTACAACACTTACCTTAAACAAATCACCATCTATAGCTATATCAATGTTTCCCCCATGCAGCTCAACAATATTTTTTGCTATTGAAAGCCCCAATCCGGAGCCTTCGCTTGAACGTGAGTCATCACCTCTTTTAAATCTTTCAAAAAGCTCATCAGCGCTAAAATTAAGCTCCTGCTCTGAGGTATTCTTAAAGCATATAATAATTTTATCCTCCCTTTCTTCTATACTTATAAATGCTCTTGAGCCTTTTGGAGAATATTTAATTATATTGTTTATCAGGTTGTCAAAAACTCTCCACATTCTCCTGCCGTCTACAACAGCAAAAACAGGCTTATCCGGTATATCTTCCTTAAATTTTATTTCCTTTGCGTTTATCTTTGCTTCAAGCTCTCCTATGCTCTGCTTAATAAGCTCGCAAAGATCAAGCTTTGTTTTTTCAAGCTTAAGCTGACCTGTGGCAAGCTGGGAGGCTTCAAAAAGATCCTCTATCAAAATTTTAAGCCTTTGGGATTTTTTATCCAATATATCTATATATTCAACAGCAGTCCTGTCATTAAGGCCCATATCCTTTAAAAGCTCTATATAATTTATTATAGAGGTAAGCGGAGTTTTAAGATCATGCGAAACATTTGTTATAAGCTCTGTTTTAAGCTTCTCACTTTTAACGGCATTTTCAACATTTTGCTTAACTGTGTTTTTTATTTTTTTAAGTTTTAAGACAGGCTTCATAAAAAAGCCTTTTTCTTCCGGTATTTCTTTAAAATCTCCCAGAGAAAGCTCATCTATATATAAACTTATTTTGCCGTATGACGTAATCAGATTTAACAACAAAATTCCAAATAAGAATAAAAACAGATAAATACAACAAAAAACAACGAATACATCAAAAGAACATTCAGATAAAACAATAAATAAAATAATAATGCCTGCAATTAAAACTAAGTAAATAACATTGCAGAATATAAAAAGCAAAGGATTGCCTGTTTTTAAAAGAGCTTTTAAAGATAAAATATGATTTTTAAAATGTTTTATCTCGTATTCCTCAAAAAATATTCTTGGTTTTTTTAAAATTTTAAAAGCATTTAATATAAATAACACTTCTATAATTATAAAAATGCTTATCACAATTAAGACAAATAATAACCCCAGATAATTACTATTAAATATATCATACGCAGGGCTTGCGTAAAATACATCGATTATAACACCAATGCCAAGCAGCGCAGAAAAAAGCTTAATTATTAAAGGAAGCATTGAATATATTTTTACGGCTTTTTTTAATACAGTATGTTCACATTTATATTTTTTTAAAACAATAGGCAGCAGCAAAACTGCAGCAATTATAAATGCAAAGGAATATTTTGATGAAATTATGTTTATTTCATCTATTTTTCCGTTGCGTACAACTTCGTAGTAAAGTTCGCTGTTTTTATCATTATACACTACGTCTTTAGAAATCAAAATGCTTAGCGACAGATTATTTTTGTTAAAATAATCCTTAAGAGGCTCGCCGTTAAAGCTTTCATCAAATATATAATCATTTATATCTACCAAAGCAATGTAAGGCTCTTTAAAAAAATTATCACAATTTGTTTCAAATGTCTTATTTTCTCCCTCTCCACGGCTTATATAATATTTAAGTTCCTTTGTTTTGTCAATATAATTTTTTATCTCTCTGTGATTTTTCAAAAGCTCCGAAAGATTTTTTACATATACCTCTTTTTCAGTGTAGCTTAATCCGCTTACATCCTTTCTGAGATATGCGCTTGGATTGCCGCTTATTAAATTATATTCAAGGTTCTGCGTTTCTTCCGCCGGTGACTGTGTATCCGGCGATACATTTTCATAATAAATATCATTTTCTCCGGTTGTAAATTCAGACTGAGACTCTTCATCTTCACCATTGATATTGATTTTAAAATTAGGATTTTTTTCCAAATCCTCTTTTACAGATAATATTTTTTTATATGCCTCATCATCGTTAAAGTCTTCGTAATAAATAAAATACCTCTCCAAATTTTTGGCATATCTTACAAGATAGTCCCTGTATTGACTGATATAATAATCATTGTTTCTGGTGATGCTGTTTCTTGCTCCGTGATTAAAAAGTATAATTCCTGCGGAAAGTAGCATTATCATAATTATAAAAATAACTATAAACGGTATTCTATATTTAACCCCCTCCTTAATTTTGTTATCACTATTTTTATTATTTTCATTATCTTCATTATTTTTGAATTTTATAGCCAATTCCCCACACCACCTTTAAATATATTGGCTGCTTTGGATTTGCTTCAATTTTTTCTCTTATTCTTCTTATATGGACTGCAACCGTATTTTCGCTTTTGTAAAAAGGCTCCTTCCATACTCTTTCGTATATTGTTTTTATAGAGAATGTTACATCGGGATTTTCCATAAGAAGAGCTAAAATTTTAAACTCAATGGGGGTAAGCCTTATTTCCGTATCGTTAAGCTTAACCTGATTCGTCTTTTTGTTAAGATACAGCCCCCTTATTACCAGCTCATCCTTAGAGCTTTGGTAGCTGTTAAACTTTGTGTATCTTCTTAGGTTTGATTTAACCCTTGCCACAAGCTCCAAAAAGTTAAACGGCTTTGTAATATAATCGTCGGCGCCTATATTAAGCCCTAAAACAATATCTCTGTCCTCAGACTTTGCCGATAAAATTATAATAGGTATTTCTTTGCTGCTGCGTATTTTTAATATTGCCTGTATTCCGTCTATACCGGGCATCATAAGATCCATTATAATAAGATGTATATCATTTCTGTTTTTTAATATTTCCAGTGCTTCACCTCCGCTAGACGCTTTTATTACATTCATTCCTTCATTCGTCAGATAAATGTTAAGCGCATTTAAAATTTCTTTGTCATCATCTGCTGCAAGAATGTTATACTTCATTTTTACCTCCCATAATTAAAGTTTAATATAATTTTTTTAATAAAAAATATATATAATTCTTACAAATTTATTAAGCTTATCATAAAACAAACCAATGAAACCTAGGTCTTTAAGACGATATTAATACTGTATATGATTTTTAACAAGACGGTTATATTGACAATGAAAAAAGGCAGTCTACCGAACAACCGCCTTTTTCCATAAAGAGAAGGTATTTTTTATGGGGTTTACAGTTTAAGCTATATATTGGGGAATATAGAAAACTGTAAGTGTGAAAATATTTAGGGGTTTTCACATTTCTTATTATACCATTAATAAATAAAAATACAAGTAAAATATTATACAAAATTTATACAAAATTTATAAATTTTCTTGTCAATAACTTATACACATTAAAGGCACATAAATATTTACTGCTATTTTTGTATCATGGCAATATTAATATAAATTAATATTAAACTAAAAAAGAATAAACATTAATTCAATTAGAATTTTAGTAATCTTACTTTACAAAATGTTGTTTATATTGTATAATAAAATAAACTTAAAAGATAAATTAAAATTTAAAATAAACTTAAGGAGTGATGTTTTATGAATAAAACTGAATTAAATAAAGATGCATACATAAATAAAATGGCTGAAAACCTTCCTGTCTTAAGGGCTAAATTTGGCCTTACTCAAGAGGAATTAGGTCTTAAAATAGATGTTTCAAGACAAACTATAGTTGCTATTGAAACAAAAAAAAGAAAAATGACTTGGTCTGTTTTTCTTGCCTTAATCACAATATTCAGAAGAAACGAAGTAACTTCACAGCTTTTGGATGTGTTTGAGATAAATACAGATGAGCTTACAAAATTTATAGTATCAAAAGATAAATAGCTTAAATCTTAAGATATAAAAACAATGCTGCCAAACTATAAATATTTAGGTATTAAAATCAATTTATTTCAATATAATTATATAAAAATAAAGCTCTCAGGTGCATTTAATGAAAAATAAATTCAATCTCGAAGTTTTTTTAATTTATATTTTAATACCACAATTTTTAGGCTTAATGAGTACCTTTTTTGCGGGCAATATAGGCTATAAATATGAGATGCTGATAAAACCTCCGTTTGCGCCCGGAAAAAGCGTATTCGGCATAGCATGGTTTATAATTTATTTCTTAATGGGTGTGGCAGCTTATATTGTACATAATGAGGGCAGAAAAGATGATGAAAAAGCAAAATTTTTCTATTCCGCTCAGCTTGGAATCAATTTTTTATGGAATATACTGTTTTTTGGTTTAGAAAAGAGATTTTTTTCGTTTATATGGATTATTTTTTTATTAATAGTAATTATTAAATGCTTTAAAGAATTTAAAAAAATAAACAAAACAGCAGCATATTTACTTATACCATATATTATTTGGGTAATATTTGCCGCATATTTAAATTTTGGTTTTTGGCTGCTTAACAAAAAACCCTAAAAAGTCAATGATATTCGTAGTTTTGCAACGCAAAGCTGCGAATATTCAAAGCCTTATATGCTAAAATATAAAAATTTATATATTCTGTCATTTTAAATATCCATAGAATTTCCATATTCAATACCGGCATCGGTTAATGAAAGCCTAACTTTATCATCAGATCTAAACTTAATCTCTGCAAGCTTATTTTCCTCCAAATATTTAACAGCTTTGTCATATTTCATTTTCATAGCTTTACTTTCACTTTCAAATCTGTAGGTATATACATCACCGCCGCAGAGATACGACTGATATGCTCTTTCCATAATAGTTCGAGCAATTTTATCCATTTTTATTCTCCTTTCATTTTTATCCGTTATTTATTTTGGCACTAAATAAGATATTCGATATGTCAAATTACATTTTATTTGAAAAAGCCCGTATAGACTTTTCGAAAATCAGAAATATCTTTATTTAGTGCCTATAAACAACAATTATTTCATAATCTGAGCCTTAACTGTCTTTTTTGCTTCCTTTAAAGCGTCATCTACTTTTGAAATATCTTTTCCTCCTGCCTGAGCCATGTTTGGTTTTCCGCCGCCGCCTCCGCCGCATACAGCAGCAGCAGCCTTAACAATAAGCCCGGCGTTAACTCCTTTTTTAACACTTTCTTTATCTGCCATAACAACAAAGCTCACTTTGCCGCCGCAAACGCCTGCCAGTATTACAACTCCATCTTTAAGCCTGTCTTTAATTTGATCACCCATGTTTCTCAAATCGTTCATTTCAAGGTTTTCTATTTTGGCGCAAACAACATTTATGCCATCAATATTTATTTTTGAATTAATAATATCATCAATCATAGCGGCGCCGGCTTTAGCTTTAAGGCTTTCTATTTCACGTGCCATTTTTTTATTTTCTTCAACCAAAGAGCGAATTTTTGTTATAATATTGTTTGGTGAAGCTTTAAATTCATCTCTTATAGTATTAAAAAAGAATTCTCTTTCCTCATAAAACCTAAGCACGCCAAAGCCTGTAACAGCCTCTATTCTTCTTACCCCCGCAGCAATACCGCTTTCATTTATTATTTTAAACGAACCTGCCTGAGATGAATTTTTAAGGTGCGTTCCACCGCAAAACTCAACAGAATAGCCGCCAACATTTACAACTCTTACAATTTCGCCGTATTTTTCACCGAATAAAGCAACAGCGCCCTCTTTTTTTGCTTCTTCTATATTCATTTCTTTAACAATAACATCATGAGCCGCAAGTATATGCTCATTTACCAATCTTTCAACCTTTGACAAGTCTTCTTTGCTTATTGCCTCAAAATGAGTAAAGTCAAATCTAAGCCTTTTGTCAGAAACATATGAGCCTGCCTGTTCAACGTGGTTTCCCAAAACCTCACGCAGAGCCTTTTGAAGAATATGCGTTGTCGTATGGTTTCTTGCAATATCAAGTCTTCTGTTTACATCTATAGACGCTTCGCATATATCTCCTTTTTTTATTTCTCCTGATTTTACAATACCAATATGAATAAATTTATTTCCTCCAAATTTTATACAGTCAGTTATCTCAACAATACCAGCTTTGGTTTTTATAATACCGTTGTCGCCAACCTGTCCGCCCATTTCGGCATAAAACGGAGTTTTATCAAGAACAATGCTTACTTTTTCGCCTTCAGATGCAGATTCAACAATACATTCATCGGCAATAACAGCGAGAATCTGAGCATTTTTTTCGGTATCATTATCATATCCTGTAAAAATTGTACTCATAGCCGGGTCAAGCTTATGGTATACCGTTTCGTCAGCTCCCATGTAAGTATTTTCACCTCTCGCAGCCCTGCCTCTTGTACGCTGTTTTTCCATTTCATCGGCAAACGCACTTTCATCAAGAGTAATTCCGTATTCGCTCAATATTTCTTTCATAAGCTCAACAGGAAAGCCATAAGTATCATACATTTTAAAGCCTTGCTCACCACTCAAAATTTTTTCACTGTTTTCCTGCTTAATTTTTTGAATTTCCTGTTTAAGAATTTCCATACCCTGATCAAGGGTTGAATAAAATCTTTCTTCCTCAACGGCAAGTATTTTATATATATATTCCTTTTTTTCTTCAAGCTCCGGATAAGCATCTTTTGAATGTTCGATAACAACTTTGCTCAAATCGGATAAAAATTTTTTATCTATGCCAAGTATCTTTCCATGTCTTGCCGCTCTTCTTAAAAGCCTTCTCAAAACATAGCCCCTGCCCTCATTTGAGGGAAGAACACCATCCGCCGTCATAAACGTAACAGAACGGATATGATCTGTAATAACTCTTATAGAAACATCTGCTTTGTGATTTTTGTTATATTCTGTTCCTGCGATATCACATACTGCATCTCTTACAGCCTTAATTGTATCAACATCAAAAATAGAATCTACGTCCTGCATAACAGCAGCAATTCTTTCAAGACCCATACCCGTATCTATATTTGGATTGGCAAGATTTGAATAGCTTCCGTCTTCTTCTTTGCAAAATTGAGTAAAAACCAAATTCCAAATCTCGGTATATCTGTCACAATCACAGCCTACGGTGCAATCCGGTGAGCCGCAGCCGTATTTTTCACCTTTGTCATAGTATATTTCAGAGCATGGCCCACACGGACCTACTCCATGCTCCCAAAAATTATCCTCTTTTCCCATCCTAAAAATTCTTTCAGGGGCAAGCCCTACTTTTTTATTCCAAATATCATATGCTTCATCATCTTCCTCATAAACAGAAACATAAAGCCTGTCCTCGGGAATTTCCAAAACCTGCGTAAAAAATTCCCATGCCCACGGAATAACCTCCTGCTTAAAATAATCTCCGAATGAGAAATTGCCCAGCATCTCAAAAAACGTGCCATGCCTTGCCGTTTTCCCGACATTTTCAATATCTCCGGTTCTTATGCACTTTTGGCAGGTAGTTACTCTTTTTCTCGGCGGAACCTGCTGAGCCGTAAAATATGGCTTTAAAGGCGCCATGCCAGAATTAATAAGCAAAAGAGATTTATCGTTATTCGGAACAAGTGAAAAGCTCTTCATTCTCAAATGACCTTTGCTCTCAAAAAAAGAAAGAAATTTTTCTCTAATCTCATTTAAACCTAATTTTTGCATTTTTAATTCTCCTTAAACTCAATAATATCATGCTTATACGGCAGTCTTGCTTGTTTATAAAAATAAAAGGACACAAAATGTCCTCAGCACATAAAACATAAAATCCAGTCAGTGGATAAGTTTTATCCGTCAATCATTAAGAACTTAACCGACAGGTAAGCCCGCCTATCAGACGGCAGGCGCTTACCGTTGACCACTGTACTGCATTAAGACACCAAAAAACTGTAATGATTATTTATTATATAAAACCGAGAATACTTTGTCAACATCTACAGCTTTATAGAATACAAAAATCAATTTTGTAAAAACTCTGTCCGACTCAAAGCGTTAATAAAAATGCAATGCCTTACATTTATTTTATTCATTAAGCTTTTTAAGTAATTCCGACATATCTATCGGCTTTGTAATAAAATCGTTCATTCCGCTTTCAAACGCTTTATCTCTTTCCTCGGAGAAAGAATTTGCCGTACAGGCAAAAATACGAACAGTCTTTGCGTCCGGTCTGTCCATAGAACGTATAGCCTTGGCTGATTCAAAACCGTTCATCTCAGGCATCATTAAATCCATAAGAATAAAACTGAATGTATTTGCATCGGACGCCTCAAACATCTGAAATGCTTCCTTTCCGTTTTCGGCAAGCTCCACTTCAAAGCCTTCACACCTTAAAAGCTCAACTATAATTTCGGCATTAAGCTCGTTATCTTCCGCAACCAGAATTTTCGGGCGCTTCTTCTCAGAATTTCCGCCGGGTTCTTCATCCTTTTTTGGCGATTCTGCGGACTGTGCCGTAAAAGTAAATGTAAAAGAGCTGCCTATTCCCTTTTGGCTTACAAATGTTAAATCTCCATCCATAAGCATTGCCAATTTGCGGCTGATAGGAAGCCCAAGCCCTGTGCCCTGGTTGCCCTTTGATACAGTATCACGCTCCTGAGCAAAAAGATCAAAAATATGCTTTTGAAATTCCTCACTCATTCCCCTGCCTGTATCGGATACGATAAAGTTTGTTAAAACCTTATCATCACTAATTATTTTCTGCTTAACAGATAAAGTCACGTTTCCGCCTTCCGATGTAAATTTGCGGGCATTGTCCAAAAGATTAAGCAATATTTGCTGAATACGCATCTCGTCGCCAAAAACACATGGGCAGATTATTTCTGAATAAACCTTATATTTAAGCTTTTTTTCCGCCATTGCATTCTGAACAATAGAACTTATGGTATCAATCATAAGCTCAAGCTCCACAGGATGAATATCAAGCTCAATCTTTTTATCCTGAAGCTTTGAAGTATCCAAAATATCATTTACAAGCGACAAAAGATAATTTGCCGTAACAGAAGACTGCCTAATATAATCAGCTATTCTTTCACGATCATCTAATTTTTGCGCCATAAGACTGTTAAGGCCTATAAGCCCATTTAACGGCGTGCGTATCTCATGGCTCATAGTAGATAAAAATTGACCTTTAGCCTTTGCATCGGCTTTGCTTTCGGCGAAGCGTATACGCTGCCTTACCAGCAAAACAGCCAATACAATTATAATAAAAAATGCTGCAGCAAGTATTCCTGCCACATAACGATAGGAATACAAAAAATCCGAAAACGTAAAGGAATATTGGTTTTCCATTATAGCTTGTATTGTATAGCTGCCAATTTCATCTTCTGTCATAGTTCCTATTGCTTTATTTAAAATGCCTATAAGAATATTTCCGTTTATTTTTGATGCCTCTTCAGCCTCGCCTGCTCCAAAGGCAACAACAGCAGAAAAGCATAATTCGTCATCAAGACCTATCTTAGGTATAACCTTTAATTTTTCATATATAGGTTTAGAAAGCCAATACTCAACAACATATTGATTTTGTATCATAAGATCGGCTTCACCGCTGTTTACGGCATCAAAACAGTCTGATATCGAATCATAATCTATAAGAACAAAATTTGGATATGTTTCTTTAAAAACCTTTTTGAGGGTTTGAGAACCTGTAGAAATTGCGACAGATAATTCAGCGTCATATCTAAAATCTAAATTTTCTTTTTCCACCACAACCTTGCGGCTTATAAGATAAGGATTGCTTATAAGTATTCCATGAGCCGATTGATTTTCTTTATTATATTCAACACTTGTAACAAGATCAAAGTTTTCATTAATTAGATAATCATATGTAACATCTCCTGTGGGAAGAGGTACATATTCAAATTCAAAGCCGCATAAACTGCTTATATGATCAAGTATGTAACGTGATATTCCGTCAAATTCTCCGTTTTTATTAATAAATGATACAGGTATACGATCTTGAACATAGCCTACCTTAAGCTTTTTATGTGATAATATATAGCTTTCTTCCTCCGAGGTAAACCGCAAAACGTTCGGCTTATCATCAGCATAAGCTTGCGGAAGTACCGTATAAAACAACACAAAAAAAATAATGGTCAGCGCAAACAGATATCGAAACCATCTTGGCACCATTTTCACATCCCTCCTTTGGGGACAATCCTCAGATGAACAAAGCTTGCTAAAAGAAGAAAACTATCTTAAATTATAATTATAAAAACATAAAAACAAAAAAACAAAATTTCAGACTGTCAAAAAACCCTGCTTTGAACAAGTAACTTAAAGCGTCGCAGACTTATAATCCGCAGGCGAAATTCACTTGCGCCGAGGAAAACAGCGAGTTTCAAGGGATTTTTAATCCCGATGGAATGAGCTGTTTATACATCTGTTTTTTTCTCGAAAAAGTCCAAATGGACTTTTTCGACACTCAAAAAATTTATCATTTTTCTTATTATTTTAAGGTTATCATAAATTTAAATCATCGTCAATGATATTTTAACAAGTAAGCACCCATCTCTTGTGGGTACTTACCGATATCTTCAGTAAAAATACAGGCTCTCGCCAAAAGAAAATATTATTAATTTCAAAGCTTAAATACAAGATATATCAAGAAGCAAATCATAACGGCACAAAGAATTAAAACTGCATTTAAAATACTGTTCATTGTACAAGATTTTTTTTTGCTTCCAACTCTTTTTTCGGCAGTATTTTTTTTATATGAATAGGAAAAATCGTGTTTTTTGTCACATCGGCTGTCAATATATCTTTTTATTATCTTTTCAGCCTCTTTAACCATATCCATAGGCATTTTTTTACAATTTTCATTTATAATAAAAATCGCCTGTTCATACCAACCGGAATCTCTGCCGGATATTAAAATTACTTTTTTGTTATTTGACATAATTATTTTCCTTTCTTACCTTTTGCCGTATTATTGCTTTAATTGTCAATTAAGCTCCATTGCTTTTTCAAGCTTTCCTATTTCCGCCCTTGGAAAAACTCTTAAAAGAGCAATATACTGCTCCTTTGAAAGACCTTCCGATGTAAGATAAATATCAATTTTGCCGTCTGTGTCAGCATTTTCAAATCTTTTTTTAAGCTTTATAAAATCATTAACATCCATTTTATCATTCTCCTTTTTAGGTTGTTTTTGAACACTTGCTTCGTGATGATTCTTTCTTTTTAAAAATCTCGCTTAAACCCATTGCAATAAGAAAAAATCCAAAAAGCTTTTTTAATATGCCGTTATCTGTCATACCTGCCAAAATTGAACCGCATACAGCGCCTATAATGCCAAAAATAATAATTTTTTTTATAATTCTTTTTTCAACATTGTTATTTTTAATATGAGTTATTAAAGCTATAATAGCAGTAGGTATAAAATATAAAAGATTTATATTTTGAGCAGCTTTTTGTTCATAATTAAGAAAAATACTCAAAGCAGGAATTAAAATTGTTCCTCCGCCGATGCCCATTCCGCTTATAATTCCTGATATAAGCCCTATTAAAAATAATATCAAAACATTCATGTTATCATCTTCACCGCCGCCAAAATCATAAAGCCGCCAAAAATTCTGTGAAGCCATATGCCGGATATTTTGCTTAAAAGCTTTGCGCCGATAAAACCGCCTGTCATGCCTCCTATACTTACAGCAATAACATCAGTCCATTTAACATAGCCGCTGCCAAGATATATAACAGCGCTTATTATGCACAGCGGCAAAATTACAGCTATTGCCGTTGCATGGGCTTTATGCTCTTCTACGCCTAAAAATCTTTCAAGGCAGGGAACGACTATCGTTCCTCCTCCGGAGCCGAATAATCCGTTTAAAAACCCTGTAACCGCTCCTATCGCAGCAGATATTAAAAAGCCAAAATTCAAACAAAATCACCCCATTATTTTTATCATAATGATATTTCCGCTTACGCTGCGTAACCATAACCAACATTAAGCTAACCGTCTAAAGGGCGTTGGACTTACTTGTTGTTAAAACTGCCATAATTAATATTTTTAAACCTTAACAATGACATTGCCCTATGAATATATTTCCCTCAACAGTAAAATTTTATGCACACAGCTAAAAAAAATATATTCTGTATTTTTTAAGTCTAAATCTGTTGATATACAAATTAAAAAATTTTTTAAAGTATCACTATTTGATTTTTTATCATAAACTAAAAATAAAAAATAAAGGACTATGTTTTATGAGTTTAAAAGAAGATAATAATTCAGACTGTGATGAAAAAATACAAATTATAGTTGAATGCTCTCTTGACAAAGAAGCTGCCACACTTATAAATCAAATAGGAAAAATCAAGCGTTCTATATCCTGCATCAATGCCTATGTTGTTGAAATAAACAAAAATGACTTGGAAAAACTTAAAAATATTAAATGTCTTAGAGCGCTTTATAACAATACGCACATAACAGCTCAAATGAATAAAGCGAGAAAAACTGTAAATGCCGATTATGCCCAGCAAAAAGGTTTTAGCGGAAAAAACGTTACAATAGCAATACTTGATACCGGAATTGCTCCGTTAAATGATTTTGTATATCCAAAAAACAGAATCATTTGCTTTAAGGATTTTATAAACAATAAATCAGAGCCTTATGATGACAACGGGCACGGAACCCACCTACGGTATAAATAAAAACAGCAAAATATGCCATATCACAAACAGCGCAGATTAATACACCTCTTTTCGTCAAATAAATCATTTGAGCCTGCAAAAACAGTATTTATTTTGTCTATTGAAGAATTTTTATAATCCAATTTTCTTCTGATTTTAGAATAGCTTATATATTCATATTTATTATCAGCATTTATAAAACCTTTTTTAACGCCATCAAAGCCTGCTGCAACTCCTTTCAAACTTTCATCTGTGCTTTTTGGATATTTTTCTCTTATGCATTTGCAAAGCTTATCCAAATCTATAAAACCGCTTGCCTTGGCAATAGCCCCAATCATAACCATATTAATTTTTGTCTTAAGCTCTGTCGCTATTTTTAAAGCATCGATAACATAAAGTGTGCCCGCATACATTTTAATGCTGTCCCTTACCTTTTGAATGTCAGTTTGGCTTGTATTTACTATAACCGAAGTATTTTCATCAACTCCTGCCATAAGCATTTGCTTATCGGCAAGCCTATCATGAAAAATACAAAGTATATCAGGTTTTTCTATAGGCGAATTTATTTTTATTGGCAAATCATTTTTTGAATATCTTATAAAGCTTTTAACAGCAGCTCCTATTTTCTCCGATCCGCAGCCCGAAAAACTTGACGCATTAAAGCCAAGATAAAGAGCGCCACATTCTCCTAAAATTTTAGCCGCCAAATTTGCTCCAAGCCCGCCTATGCTTTCAAGCCTTATTTCAAAAAAATCATTTTTAAACTCCATATTATCCCTCCAAAAGGTTTTGCCGTTATTATTTCTCAATAAATATAAAATATGCCTTATTTATAAAAATAATTTAACATAACCTTTACAAAATATAATTTAATATGGTAAATTAATATCATATGAAAAAAGAATATTTAACTTTTTTCATAAATTATTAAATTTTATCGGAGGCAAAAATTATGAAAAAATTATTAGCATTTGCAGTTTCGGCGATCATGCTTTTAAGCTTTGCCGGCTGCTCAAACAGCGCAGAAAAATCTAATAAAACTGAAGCCCAAACTCAGACGGCAGCACCAGAAACCGAAAGCAATGAAAACAACAAAACGACTGATAAAATTATAATCGGTCTTGATGAAAACTTTCCGCCAATGGGCTTTAGAGATGAGAACAACGAAATTACAGGCTTTGATGTTGATCTTGCAAAGGCAGCGGCTGAAAAAATGGGCGTTGAGGCTGAATTTCAGCCTATCAACTGGTCAAGCAAAGAACTTGAATTGGATTCCGGAAAAGTTGACCTTCTTTGGAATGGCCTTACAATAACCGATGAGCGAAGAGAAAATATGGAATTTACAAATCCTTATCTTGCCAATAAGCAGGTTATTATGGTTAAAAACGAATCCGAAATAACTTCAAAAGCAGATCTTGCAGGTAAAAATATAGGTATTCAAAAAGAGTCTTCAGCCGTTGATGCCGTAAATGCCGATCCTATAGCTTCTGAACTCAATTTAAATGAATACGATGATAATATTTTGGCATTTACCGATCTCGAAATCGGAAGAGTTGACGCCGTTGTTGTTGATGAAATAGTAGCAAGATATTATATCAGCACAAATGATACAGATTTTAAGCTGCTTGACGAAGACTTCGGCGATGAAGTATACGGCGTTGCGGCAAAGAAAGGAAACACTGAGCTTATAAACAAGCTTCAGGCTGCCCTTGACGAAATTAAAGATGACGGAACAGCCGCTGAAATTTCTCAAAAATGGTTTGGCGAAGATATTTATCTTCATTAAACAAACTTAAGCTCTCAGGGCTGTTATATTCCTGCCCCACCAAAATATTTACTTATCGGGGCAGGATCCCCAATTATAAGGAGGCTCTTTAATGGAACTAAAGCAATGGATAAGCCAAATGTCGATAGGCTCTCTTCTTACGCTTAAATTATTTTTTGCAACAATTTTTATTTCTCTTATTTTAGGCTTGGCTACAACATTTTTATACACAAGCAAAAACAAATACATAAGCAAAATAACAGGCTTTTACATTTTAATAATGAGAGGAACTCCGCTTCTTTTACAAATTTTCTTTGTATTTTTTGGCCTTCCCTATCTTCCTTTTATAGGAAAATATCTTGTATTTGACAGATTCACTGCCGGGGCTGTCGCATTTATTTTAAATTATACCGCATATTATGCAGAAATATTTAGAGGCGGTCTTTTATCTATAGACAACGGTCAGTATGAGGCGGCAAAAGTTCTCGGTATGACTGCGCTGCAAACAAAATTTAAAATTATACTGCCCCAAATGTTTAGAGTATCTCTTCCGGCGATAAGCAATGAGGCTATTATATTGGTTAAGGATACGGCTTTAATAACAACGATAGGCTTAACCGATCTGCTTCAGGTAACAAAAACAATAGTAAACAGAACCACAAACATATCAGCCTTTGTTGTTGCGGCGCTTTTTTATCTTGTTATGAGTTATATTTTAACAATTTTCTTTAAGTTTTTAGAAAAGCGTTTTGCATATTAATCTTGAAAGGAAACAAATTAAGATGAATATGATCGAGGTTAAAAATCTAAAAAAAAGCTTTGGTGATTTAGAGGTTTTAAAGGATATAAGCTTTGATGTAAAAAAGGGAGAGGTTATAGCTGCCTTAGGCCCAAGCGGCTCTGGGAAAAGCACTCTTCTGCGCTCATTGATAGAGCTTGAAAAAATAGACGGCGGAAGCATAATAATAGAAGGAAATTTCCTTTGCAAAGACGGTAAATATCCTCCTGAAAAAAAAATTGCCGCTATACGCTCAAAAATGGGGATGGTTTTTCAGCATTTTAATCTTTTCCCTCATATGAGTGTAAAAGACAATCTTATTTGTGCGCCGCTTATGCAAAAGACTGCGCCAAAAAACGAACTTATTAAAAAATGCCAAGCACTGCTTGACAAGGTTGGTCTTATAGATAAAATAGATGCTGCTCCGTCAAGCCTTTCGGGCGGACAGAAACAAAGGGTAGCAATAGCAAGAGCTCTTATGCTCAATCCTGATATTCTTTTGTTTGATGAGCCTACATCCGCTCTTGACCCTGAGCTTACAAAAGAGGTTTTAAATGTAATAAAGCAGCTTGCCGAAGACAAAATGACAATGATAATAGTCACCCACGAAATAGGATTTGCCTATGAAGCAGCCGATAAAATCCTATTTATGACAGATGGCTATATTTTAGATTATGATACACCGGAAAAAGTTTTAAAAAACAACTCAAACGAAAGAATAAATCAATTTTTAAATAATGTAATTTAACAAAAGTTAAGTTTATTGACAGTCTGAAACTGTCAATAAACCCTATTATTTTGCTTAATTTTTTATTTTGACCAAATAAATCTATTATCTTTAAATGAGGCAGTTATTTCGCCTTTATCCTTAAGCCATGAAAGATATGACTTTATTGTGCTGCCAACTAAAAAATACTGTTCAAAATTCATTGTCAAAGAATAATAATCAAAAATTTTTTTAAGAAGATCTTCAAAACACATAGGTTCTTTTAATATTGCCTGTATTTTTTCAGAAA
Organism: uncultured Clostridia bacterium; assembly: GCA_947630475.1. Lineage (GTDB taxonomy): Bacteria > Bacillota > Clostridia > Lachnospirales > CAG-274 > CANRHR01. Next base: position 68,058 of record CANRHR010000003.1, read on the forward strand.
TTTCATAAACCTTTTCCCTGTTAAGCTCCACCAAAGCTTTTAAAGTTTCTAAGCTGTCGCAAACTTCAGCATGGGAGGGAACAAAAAACGATGCATCAATATTCTCAACTCTATCTAATGTTTCAAGATATTGTTCTATATCATAAATAAAAGAGATATGATATTTTTTAATTATATTCTCACCTAAAACACAATCTGCAATAAAGGCAACATTATCCGGTGTACATATGCCTATCATATCAAAAAAATGACCCTTTAACGGTATAGGCTTCAATTCCTTTGGAAAATCTTCATCTGAAATATCAACAGCATTACTTTTTTCAGCAAGAAAAAATTTATGTTTTAAATCCTTAAACGGAAATCCACCATATAAAAATGATGATTCTAAAATAGGATAATTTATAAACGCCGTTTCAATACCGCAGGAAAATATTTTACAGCCCGTTTGGTTCTGCAAATATTTGTTTCCTCCTATATGGTCTGCATTGGAATGAGTATTTATTATTCCCTTTAAATCCCAATTTTTTTCATCTAATATTTTTTTAATTTTTCTGCCAACCTGCTTATCATTTCCGCTGTCTATCAAATAAACCTCGTTGTCATTTACCCTATATATGCCTATTTTGGACGGACAATTTATATAATAACTGTTTTTTCCCGCTTGTATTAACTCAAACAATTTTCTCTCCCCTTATACACAGATTTGGTTTTTTATTTGCCGCCTCTTTTCTTATCTATAAAAAATTGATTTATTTTTACAAGCAGATCTTCCATTCTGTAAGGCTTAAGAACATAACCTATTACTCCATCAAGGCTCAATATTTTAAGTATTTTTTCTTTGTCGTTTACAGCTGTCAAAAATAAAACCGGATATTTTTTGTCGGGATATTGTTTTCTTATTTTATCAAACACCTGAAATCCGTCCATTCCCGGCATAAGCACATCTAAAATTATTAAATCAGGCTCACTAAACTCAAGCCTTTGAAGCGCTTGAGTTCCTGATTTAACCAATGTAAGCTTATACTTATCCATCATAGCATTTTTTATATTCATAAGATTTATAGAAACATCATCAACAACCAATATTTCTTTCATAAACACTTATCCTCCCAAATCAGCCAAAAATTTTTATTTCAAGACTGAATTTTATTAAAGTAAAGCTTCTGCCTTATCATAATCAAAATTTTCAACATATTCCAAAACCTTTATTAATATTGCAGAGCTTTTTTTATCTAACCTAATTGTTTTGATTTCCGAAAGCAAATCATCAACTCTCAAAGAATCAATTTCATGTATAGCTTGCTTAAGCTGTGCCATAAGATCATTAATCTCATCTTTCTCAACTATCTTGCTGCCATTTCTAAATTCTTCCTCCTTATCGGGATATGCTTTTTGAATTTTTATTATAACTGTATTTACCATACCTGCAAGAATAAATATATTATCATCTATAAACTGTACATCTTCGTTATTGCCTGCCTTTTCAAGCAAAGCCGCAAGTTCGCTTATTTCAATTGCTCCTATGCTTTTTGATGAGCCTTTAATACCATGTACTTTTATTACAAACTCTTTAAAAAATCCCTGCTTATAGGCATCAATCATTTCATTTAATATCTGAGATGTTGTTTTTGCGTAACTCTTTAATATATTGATATAATCCTTGGCAGTTCCGCCGCAGTATTCAATACCTATGCCTATATCAAGATACTTAATTTTTTCCGCCTCAACAAGCAACTCTTTGCTTGCATTATCCATTTTTGCCTCAGGCTTGCTCTTTATTTGCTTTTCCTTCGGTATCCATTTATGCATTATATTATAAAGCTTAACGCTCTCTATCGGCTTGGCAAGAAAATCATTCATTCCGGCATTTAAAAACATCTCTTTAACGCCCGATATAGCATTGGCTGTAAGCGCTATAATAGGAACATTTTTGCAGTAATCGTCATCAATGCTTCTTATAACCTTTGTTGTATCAACGCCGTCCATAATAGGCATCATATGATCCATAAAAATCAAATCATAATTTTTATTTTCCTTTACCAGATTAACAGCATCCTCCCCTGATATTGCCGTTGTTACATTAACCATATATTTAAGCAGAAAGCCTTCTATAACGCTAAGATTTACGGCATTGTCGTCAACCACCAATATTCTGGCATCCGGCGCTTGAAAGACAGACATTTTCTTTAATATTGTTTTTTTGCTTTTATTTATACTGCTGTTTAATACGCCGGCAATCGATGTTATAAATATAGGCTTTCTGAGTATTGTTTCGTTATCCAACACATTAACCTTAACAAAATCATTTCTATCCTCAAGCAGAACAAACTTAACCTTAGGATAATTTTTGGCACAGCCTTTAACAACGGCAAAAGCTGTTTTAAATTCGTAAAAAATATGAGTGTATTCATCGGCATTTTTAAGCTTATCGTTAAAGGTGTTTAAATCATAACATCTGACTATAGATACCCCCATATTTTCAATAGAATCTGCAATTGAATCCACCGTAAAACTTCTTGAATCATAAATAAGAATTTTATACTTTTCGGGATTTTCTATAGAAACAATCCTCTCTGATTTTTCTATTGTTTGGGGAATATATACAGTAAGTGTAGTACCTCCGCCGTAAACGCTTTTTACAGTTATTTCACCGCCCATAAGCCCTACCAATCTTTTTGTAATTGCAAGCCCTAAACCGGTACCCATAGTATTTCTGTTTCTTCTTGTATCAACCTGTTCAAATTCATTAAAAATCAGACCCAAGTCTTCATCCTTTATTCCTACTCCCGTATCGATAGCCTCAAATTTAACCATTATATCGCCGTGGCCAATATTTTCAAAATCCACATTAAGCTTTACATATCCATCGGAAGTAAATTTTGTTGCATTTCCCAAAATATTTATAAGTATCTGTTTAATTCTTATTTCATCGCCTATAAGCATAGATGGCATTTGTGAATTTACATTTACAAGAAGTTCTATAGGCTTTTCTCCGATTTTGCTGTCTACAATTATAACAGCGTCGTTAAGCACAGATGCCACATCATATTTAGAGTTAATAATTTCCATTTTTCCGGAATCTATTTTGGAAAAATCCAATATATCATTTAAGAGCGTAAGCAGAGTTTCCGAAGATGAATTTATAACCCTAACCTTTTCGTAAACCTTTGGCGACATTTCATCTTCAACAAGCATAAGCTCGCTCATGCCCATAATAGCATTCATAGGCGTACGAATCTCATGGCTCATATTTGCCAAAAAATCCGATTTTGCTCTAACAGCCTTTTTTATCTCCTGATTTTTCTTTTCAAGGTCATTTAAAAGCAGACTGTTGTTTCTGTAAAAATATAACAAACAGGCGCAAATAATAGCAAGAGAAATAAAAACATTAAAAGTAAAAAAAACATCCTGCATAACCTCACTCATATAATAAGTGGGGACAGCGTCTTTATATCTTATGTTAAGATATATATACTCAACAAGGCAGATAGTAAGAAAAAACGGCTTATACCAACTTAATTTAGCCCCAACATCATAGAAAAATGTAAGCACTAAAAACGTTGCTATCAAATAATATTGAGTACCCAAACTAAGGCCCAAATAATGTATGCTTATCATAAGCTTTATTAAAATGGTAAAAAAAAGCACATAAAGTGATCTGTTCCAATATTTTATACCTTTTTGAACAAAATTAATGCATACAAAAGCAACAAAGGCAAAAATCACATCTATAACCGAAATTCTGTAAAAACGAAGATGCCAAAAAATAAATGCATATCCAACATAAAATATAAAACAAATAATATTTATAAAAAAAATCGGAACATAATACTTTTTATTATCTGCATTTACAAAATCCGGTAATCTAAAAAAGCCTTTCATAGCTTCACCCTCTAACAATAAAAAAATATCACAAAACCTACTCAAATCAAACTTTATTCATATATATTATATATCAAAATGCCAATTTTTCAATAACTTTTAAGAAAGTTTTTTAAAATATTGCCATATAAATTCTTTTGTTATTTTGTCTGCAAAATTTAACTTTTTTAATTTGTTAAAATTATTTCTTAAAATCAGAGTTTAGTTATAAATTAATTGGGTATAGTTAGTATATCGGAATTTTAAAATATTGTTAATTAAGGAGTGATGGTTTTGGAAATAATAAGCTTTATTTTAATTATATCTCAATTATTTTTTACAGTTATAGCCGCAATGTATTTTTATTTAACGCTAAAATCGCAATACGGATCAAAACCCGCAAAAAAGCCCGAGTACAAAAAAGAAGCCCAGCGTCTTTATAAAATGAGATGCGTAAGATTAACCGAGCCGTTATCCGAAAAAACAAGGCCGGAAGAAATTAATCAGATAATAGGTCAGGATAAGGGAATTAAAGCATTGAGAGCTGCATTATGCGGAGAAAATCCTCAGCATATTTTAATTTACGGCCCTCCCGGAGTAGGCAAAACAGCCGCCGCCAGATTAATTCTTGAGGAAGCCAAAAACAACAAAAAATCTCCTTTTAAATCAAACGCAAAATTTGTTGAATTAGATGCAACAACGCTTCAGTTCGATGAAAGAAGCATAGCCGACCCATTGATAGGCTCTGTTCATGATCCCATATATCAGGGCGCAGGATCATTCGGATCTGCCGGAATACCTCAGCCTAAAGAAGGAGCTGTAACAAAAGCCCACGGAGGCGTGTTGTTTATAGATGAAATAGGTGAGTTGCATCCTATCCAAATGAACAAGCTTCTTAAAGTTTTGGAGGACAGAAAAGTTTTTTTTACAAGCTCATATTATAACAGTGATGACAAAAACATACCCGGATATATAAAAGATATTTTTGAATGTGGTCTTCCTGCCGATTTTAGGCTTATAGGAGCAACAACAAGATCTCCCGAAGAAATTCCGCCGGCGCTTAGAAGCCGCTGCACGGAAATATATTTCGATTCGCTTAATGAAGATGAAATTGAACTTATAGGAGAAAATGCCTGCGCAAACTTAGGCGTCAACTTTGAAAACGGCGTGCTTAATACCCTGTCAAAATATTGCTCAAACGGAAGAAGCGCCGTTAATTTAATACAAGCCGCATATTCATATGCCGAAAATGAAAATAGATTTTTTATAAAAAAAGCTGATCTGGAACAGGCAATACAAATGAGCAGACTCATACCAAAATATATAAAAAAAATAAATGCTTCTCCCGAAATAGGATATGTAAATGCTTTGGGTGTTTCGGGCTTTGAAGGAATTATGCTGGGGCTTGAAGCGTATGTAAAAAAAGCTTCCCCAAATGAAGAATCCGTTATTAAAATAACAGGGGTTGCCAATGAGCAGATTATAAAAAACAAAAACGGAAGCATAAAAAGAAAAAGTACCGTTCGTGAATCAGTTGAAAATGCTCTGACGCTCATAAACGCCATAACGTCAATTGATTATAAAGATTATAATATACATTTAAATTTTCCCGGTGCAATACCCATTGACGGGCCATCTGCAGGCGCGGCAATTTTTACGGCATTATATTCTTCATTTTTTGATCTTTATATAGACAACAAAACAGCCATAACAGGAGAAATAAGCATAAAAGGAAATATTCTGCCCGTAGGAGGAATAAAAGAAAAGCTTGATGCCGCAGCGCAGGCAGGAATAAAAACCGTTATAATGCCAAAATCAAATATGCAGGAAAACTTTAATAAGACAAACATTAACATAATACCTGTTGAAAACATAAACCAACTTATCGAAGCCGTTTTTGAGCAGCAAATTTTCAACAATTCAAATATCGGTCTTTCTTCGGATTCCTTTCTGGATTTAGCATAGAATAAATATTGACAGTCTGCCCACCGCCTAAAAGGTGGTGGGACTTACTTAGTCGGTTAAAATAATGTAAGCTGATTTGTTTCCGGTATACCGTCCAAAACGCCGTTTTGTTTTAAAAGCATTGTAACTGTTTTGCTTACATCGGTTCTGTTTCTAAATTCCTCTATGGTTTCAAATTCTCCGTCTTTTCTTGCTTCAATAATACTTAAAGCCGCATTTTCTCCAAGTCCCTGAACAGTGCACAACGGAGGAAGCAAACCATCCGGCAAAACCTTAAATTTAACTGAATCTGATTCATACAAATCCATTTTTACAAATTTTAATCCTCTTGCATAAAGCTCATTAACAAGCTCCAGCATTGTAAGCATGGATTTATCCCTTGCGGAAGCTTCTTTACCCATATTTTTTATTTCCCTAAGCTTTTGCTTAACCTTTTCTCTGCCAAAACACATTATACTGTAGTCAAAATCTTCCACTTTAACAGAAAAACAAGCCGCATAAAATGCATAAGGATAATTTATTTTAAAATAACCTATCCTAAAAGTATTTGTAACATATGCAACAGCATGACCTTTAGGAAACATATATTTTATCTTTTTGCATGAATCTATATACCACTGAGGAACATCTTTATCACGCATAGCCGCTTCAAATTCCGGGGTTAATCCTTTTCCTTTTCTTACGGATTCCATTATTGAAAATGCCGTTTTATTTTCAAGCCCCTTTAAAATCAAGTATACCATTATATCATCTCTTGTAGGGATAACATCCTTTAAGGTACATATTCCATTGTTTATAAGCTCCTGAGCATTTCCGTTCCAAACATCAGTTCCGTGAGAAAGCCCTGATATTTTAACCAGATCCGAAAATGTAGACGGCTGAGTTTCAATTAGCATTTGCCTTACAAAATTCGTGCCAAACTCGGGAAGCCCTAACGAGCCGGTATTACATTCTATATCTTCTTCACTCAAACCCAAGGCTTTTGGCGATGTAAATAATGATAATGTAGCTTTATCATTCATAGGTGTTAAAAGAGGATCGAAGCCTGTTATATCATAAAACATTCTCAGCATTGTAGGAACATCATGCCCCAGCATATCAAGCTTTAAAAGATTATCATGAATAGAATGAAAATCATAATGTGTTGTTTTAACTATAGAATCAAAATCATTTGCAGGTCGCTGAACAGGCGTAAAATTATAGATAGAATTATCACTAGGAACAACAATAAGTCCTCCCGGGTGCTGCCCCGTTGTGCGTTTAACCCCTACGCAGCCCATGGCAAGCCTGCGCATTTCGGCGGAATGCATGGTAATATTTCTTTGCTCACAATATTTTTTTACATATCCAAACGCAGTTTTATCCTGCAATGTAGAAACTGTTCCCGCCTTAAATACATGACCGTCGCCAAAAAGAGTTTCACAGTATCTGTGAGCCTTAAGCTGATATTCTCCCGAGAAATTAAGATCAATATCAGGCTCTTTATCGCCGTTAAAACCAAGAAAAGTTTCAAAGGGTATTGCTTGTCCGTCTTTTTTAAGATCTGCGCCACATATAGGGCATTTTTTATCGGGAAGATCAAAGCCGGAATTTCCGGCAACCGCTTTAACTTCATCTGATTCAAAATCTGAATATTTGCATTTTGGGCATACGTAATGGGGATCAAGAGGATTAACCTCGGTTATTCCTGCCATAGTTGCAACAAAAGATGAGCCTACGGAGCCTCTTGAACCAACTATATACCCATTTTCGTTTGAATTTTTAACAAGCTTTTGCGCTATAACATACAAAACCGCAAATCCGTTGTTTATTATCGAATTAAGCTCTTTAGTAAGTCTTTCTTCTATATTGGGCGGCAAAGGATCTCCATATATGGATTTAGCCTTTTGCGTTGTGGTTTGGGTAAGTATATTTTCGGCATTATCCATTTTTGGCGGGAATGTACCTTTGGGAATCGGTCTGATATCTTCAATCAAATCAGCTATAAAGTTTGTGTTTTCAACAACAACCTCATAAGCCTTTTTTTCGCCAAGATAACTAAATTCTTCAAGCATTTCCTCTGTTGTTCTGTAAAACAAAGGCGCTTGATTATCAACATCCTTAAATCCATCTCCTGTCTGAACAATTCTTCTAAACATTTCATCTTCCGGATCCAAAAAATGACAATCGCAGGTTGCGGCGACCTTTTTATTATATTTTTCACCAAGCTCTATTATAGCTTTGTTAAGCTCTATAAGCTTTTCTTCGCTGTCAACACTTTTGCCGTTTTTGCTCTCGTTATTAATCATAAAACGATTGTTTCCCAATGGCTGAATTTCCAGATAATCATAAAAATCAACAATTTCTTTTATTGTTTCGGGCGGCTGATTTTCATAAAGCGCCGTATATAACTCTCCGGCTTCACAGGCAGAGCCTAAAATAAGCCCTTCTCTAAATTTCATAAGCTCACTTTTAGGTATCTTTGGGCGCCTTAAAAAATAATCGATATGTGCCTTTGAAATAAGCTCATAAAGGTTTCTTAAGCCTTTCATATTTTTTACAAGAATAATCGCATGATAATACTTTTTAATCATTCTTTTATCTATAGTTTCTGAAAATAAAGTATTTATTTGTTCGAGTTTTTCAATGCCTTTTTCTTTTAAAATATCAATACACTTTATAAATATCTCAGCCGTAGCCTCGGCATCTTCAACAGCTCTGTGATGATTTTCAAGGCTTATATCAAGCCTTTCACAAACAGTATCCAGCTTATGATTCTTAAGCTGAGGAAAAAGAGTTCGTGAAAGCTCAAGGGTATCCAAAACAGTATTTTCAACAATAATATTATTCTTAATTGCCCAATGCCTTATAAAGCCCATATCAAACCCGGCATTATGAGCGACCAAAGCGGCGCTGCCGCAAAATTCAAAAAACTTAGGCATAACCTGCGCTTCATCTTCGGCATCCTTAAGCATATCATCAGTTATGCCTGTAAGCTTAATAATTTTTTCCGGCAAATTAATATGAGGATTTATAAAAACCGAAAATCTATCCTTAATTTTATTATTTTTTATCTTAACTGCTCCGATTTCAATAATTTTGTCACTTTCTTTTTTAAGGCCGGTTGTTTCAATATCAAAAACAACAAACTCACTGTTAAAATCCTGACCTTGGGCATTTTTCACAACCGAGCCCAAATCATCAACCAAATAAGCTTCACAGCCATAAAGTATTTTAACGCCTGCCTTTTCACCGACATTCATCGCCTCGGGAAACGCTTGAACAACACCATGGTCGGTTATTGCTATTGCTCTATGTCCCCATTTTTTGGCTCTGTTTATGTAATCCTTAGCGCTTGTTATGCCATCCATCATACTCATTTGAGTATGCAGATGAAGCTCTACTCTCTTAACTGGCGCATTATCCATTCTTATTTCCGGCTCTTTTGCTCTGCATATTTCACTGGCCATAACAAGAGTTTCTTTTGCATATTCATCATAAATAACTTTTCCTTTTATCCTTACAAAGCTACCCTCTTTAACAAGATCTTCATATTTTTGGGCATATTCATCGGGATCGGTAAAAAATTTAAAGCTTATAGAATCACTTTTATCCGTTATATCAACCTTTAAGATATAATTTCCTTTTTTGGTAGAAGTTACATCTCTTAAAAGCACCCTGCCCTCAAGTATAACCTCTTTGCCCTCAATCGCAGAATCTGCTATCTTGGTTGGCTTTTCATCTATTTCGGCTACTTTAAGCTTAACTCTTTTTCTCCTTACCGGCACAGATGTCTGCTCCTGAGGCTGAGAATGGCGAATTTGATTTTTGGAATATTCAGCGGCTTTTAAAATAATATCCTGCATTTGCTCTTTTGTAGGCTCATTGCTTACAGAGCTTTTATGCTCTTTAAAAATAACGTTTATTTTTTCATTAAAACGCTGTTTTACAGCATTTTCTATAAAAGAATCTATCTTTTTTGCTTTAAATAAGAATGAGCTTTGATTATTTAAATTAATTATTAGATTATTTTCCTTAAGCTCCCACAACGATTCGCTTATAACAGAAAAGCAAACAGGGCTTAAAGCTTCAATAGCATTAACAATATTATCCCAATATTTTTCAATCTTACCTTTTAAATCAGATTCTATTATATAGCTTAAATTTATATCGACGTTTTTTAAATAAGGAAAACTGTTTTTTATATCATTCTCAAAATCGATCAAGCATCTTTCGTTAATAATTTTATTATGACAAAGAAAAATTTTCATTCTTTTATCATTTCTGTTAACACTTATATTAGATACTTCGGTATTCCCCAATACACTTTTAACATTTGCCGAAAGATCTATTCTCCCAAAAACTTCGGAAAAAACTTTTCTTCCCATCAAAACATCCCCTTAAAGCAGTTCTATCTCTTTCATAAGCTCATCTATAAGTTCACTTTCTCTGCATTTTTTAAGTATGGCTCCCTTTTTAAATATAAGCCCATAGCCCTTTCCTCCGGCTATTCCTATGTCGGCCTCCTTTGCCTCTCCCGGTCCGTTTACGGCGCAGCCCATAACCGCCACCTTAATTTCTTTATCAACGTTTGCAAGCATACTCTCAACTTTTTTGGCAATATCTATAAGATTAATTTCTGTTCTTCCGCAGGTCGGACAAGATATAAAATCAACTCCAAATTTTCTAAGACCCATACTTTTTAAAATTTCTCTTGCCGTCTTAACCTCTTCGACAGGATCGCCTGTAAGTGAAACCCTTATTGTATCACCTATCCCCATCGCCAAAATTGTCCCTATTCCAACAGCGGATTTTATAGAGCCTGTCCAAACAGTTCCCGATTCCGTTATTCCTAAATGAAGCGGATAATCTGTTTCTTTTGATAACATATTGTATGCTTCAATGCAAAACGGAACGTTTGATGCCTTTATAGATACAACAATATCATAAAAATCAAACTTTTCCAATATTCTTATATGCCTTAATGCGCTTTCAACAAGCCCTTGTGCAGTTACAGAGCCGTATTTTTGAAGTATATCCTTTTCGAGGGAGCCTGAATTTACGCCTATTCTGATAGGAATATTCTTTGATTTTGCCATATCGACAACAGCCTTTATCCTATCTTCACTTCCGATATTTCCCGGATTTATTCTAAGCTTGTCAACACCGTTTTCCATTACCTTAAGAGCAAGCCTGTAATCAAAATGTATATCGGCAACAAGAGGGATATTTATTTGCTTTTTTATCTCTGAAACAGCTTCGGCCGCTTTCATATCGGCAACCGCTACCCTTACTATTTCACAGCCTGCCGCCTCAAGAGCCTTAATTTGATTAACGGTTGAAAAAACGTCTCTTGTATCGGTATTACACATCGACTGAACTGCAATAGGGTTATTTCCTCCGATTTTAACCGAACCTATAGAAATTTCTTTTGTTTTTCTCCTTTTTATAAAGTTTTCCATAAATTTTCCCTCCTGTATACCAACAACCATCGGTCTTAGCCAAATATTTTTATAACATCATTAAAAGCAACAGCTATGCCCAAAACAGCAATAAGCGCAAAACCTATCAAATGAATTATACCCTCTTTTTCGGGAGGAATAGGTCTTCTTCTAAAAGCTTCGATAATAAAAAACAAAAATCTTCCTCCATCCAGAGCAGGGATAGGAAGCAGATTCATAACGCCAAGATTTGCGCTTAATATGCCGGTTATGCTTGCCATGCTCAAAAGAACCGTTTTTATACCCTCGGTTTTTGCCTCATTATAGACATTTCCAACTTCACTGGTCAAGCCTATGGGGCCCGAAACGGCATCCATATCAAGCTTAGCCGTAACAAGCTGAATCAATCCCGAAACAGTAACCTTTATCATAAAAGGCACATACCAAAAACCATTTTGAATACTTTCAAAAAAACTCGCTTTTTCGTATCCCTCTATATTCTTTCCAAAAAACGGAAGCTTATTTTGGCACATCACGCCCATAATATAATATTTACCGCCTGCTTTATCGCTAATCTGCGTTGGGGTAACAACAACAGTTTTAACACCCTTAGAATTTTTAGCTTTAACTGTAATATCTCCTCCCTTAAAATTTCCCATAAAATAATCCAAATCAGAATAAATATGGATAGGGCTGTCGTTGAGCTTTATTATTTTGTCATTTTCTCTAAGCCCCGCAGCATAAGCCGGACTGTTTTCGCTAAAGCCGATAATTTTTGTTGTTGCCATAGGCACAAACATAGCAAACACGGCAAAAATAATAAAAGCCAAAAGAAAATTCATAAAAGGCCCGGCCAAAACAATAATAATTCTTTTAACTAACGAAACATTTTGAAAACAATCGGGATCATCCGCCTCTTCTCCTTTCATTCGGCAAAATCCTCCCAACGGAATTATCCTTAAAGAATACAATACCCCGTTTTTGTTAAACGAAATAACCTTTGGCCCCATACCAACGGCAAATTCCACAATGCCGACACCACATTTTTTTGCGGCGTAAAAATGCCCAAATTCATGAATTATAACTATAATTCCAAATATAATCAACGTTATAAAAATAGACATACTTCACCTCTGTTAATGATATTTGTACTCTGCTTAAGCTATCTTTTAATGGTTTCAACAAATTTTTATTATATTTTATCTGTGTGATAAAATATCATCAATATAAAGTCTTCCCCATTTATCAGCCGCCAAAACATCATCAAGATCATAATTATATTTTACATTATATTCCCTCATGGCTTGCTTTATAAGCTTAGGAATATCGTTAAATTCAATTTTTTCATCAATAAAGGCGTAAACCGCCCTTTCATTTGCCGCATTCATTACAGCCGGCATAGTTCCTCCTGTTTTTATTGCATCATATGCCAAATTAAGGCAGGCAAAAAGATCGGTTTCAGGCTTTTCAAAAGTCAGATTGTTTCTTATCAAAAAATCAATCTTCGGAAAATTGTTTTTTAATCTTTTGGGGTATGTCAAAGCATACTGTATAGGAAGCCTCATATCAGGCTCGCCAAGCTGAGCGATAACCGCTCCATCCTCAAACTCAACCATAGAATGTATAACGCTTTGCGGATGAATTAAAACCTCAATTTGTGATATTTCAACATCAAAAAGCCATTTTGCTTCTATTATCTCCAGTCCTTTATTCATAAGAGTAGCCGAATCTATCGTAATTTTTTTGCCCATACTCCAATTAGGGTGTTTAAGAGCATCGCATGGCTTAATTCCTTCCAAGCTTTTATAACCCCTGAAAGGCCCTCCTGATGCCGTAAGCAGAATTTTCTTTATTTTGTTTTCTTCATTTCCTCTTATGCATTGAAAAACAGCAGAATGTTCACTGTCAACAGGATATATATTTACATTATTTTCTTTAATTTCACGCATAATAAGCTCACCGGCACTTACAAGCGTTTCTTTATTTGCAAGAGCTATATTTTTACCGCTTCTTACAGCAGCCGCTGTGGGCTTTAAGCCTATATTGCCGACAACCGAATTTATAACGGTATCCGCTTCATCGTATGAGGCTGCGTTAACAAGGCCATCCATACCGCTTTCAACCCTGATATCCATATCGGAAAGTCTTTTTTTAAGCTCATAAGCTTTTTCTTCATCCATTAAAACAGCAAGCTTAGGCTTAAATTCTCTTACCTGTTTTTCAAACAAATCAATATTTTTATTTGCCGTCATCGCCAAAATTTTAACATCATCAAGACCTCTTACAACATCAAGACTCTGGGTACCTATAGAGCCTGTCGAGCCCAAAATTGAAATTTTTTTAGCCAATTGAATTTCTCTCCTTTCCATACAAATATCAAACAGCCTTTAATTTTATCCCAAGGCTCAATTTTTGTTTAATATACTGTAGACTTCTCTTTTGCTTATTCCTCTGTCTTTTGCAACCAATTTCATAGCCTGCTTATAATCTTTGCCATCATTTAAATATTTATTGTAGTGCTCTTCTACAGTTAAGGCTTCAAACATACTTTTCTTTTTTTCAAATATCTCCTTTTGTGATATTCCCTCCAAAACCAAAACAAATTCTCCTTTTGGCTCATTTTCTTTAAAATAAGCTATGATATCCGAAAGCTTGCCTCTGTTTACCGCTTCATACTTTTTGGTAAGCTCTCTTACAACGGCAATATTCCTTTGCCCAAGGTTGTCGTAAATTTCCTCAAGCGTTGCAATAAGACGATGCGGAGCTTCATAAATAACTATAGTCCTTATTTCGTTTTTAAGCCTTTCAAAAACTTCCGAGCGCTGCTTTTTTATGTTTGGAATAAAACCCTCAAAACAATACGAAGAGCAGCTTAAGCCCGACAAAACCAAAGCTGTCACAACCGCCGTTGCGCCGGGTATTACGGTTACTTTTATATTGTTTTCATAGCACAGCCTTATAAGATCTTCTCCCGGGTCTGAAATGCCCGGCATACCTGCATCTGTAACCAATGCAATATTTTTTCCCTCTTTAAGAAGTCTTATAAGTTTTTCTCCCTTTTGGGCTTTATTATGCTCATGGTAGCTTGTCAGTGGTGTTTTTATATTAAAGTGATTAATAAGCTTTACGCTTTGGCGAGTATCCTCGGCAGCAATTATATCTGCTTCTCTAAGTATTCTAAGCGCTCTTAAGGTTATATCCTCAAGATTTCCTATAGGTGTTGCGCAAACATATAATATTCCGCTCATAAAACCCCTCATTACTTATAATAAATATCATAAACCTCTTTTGTATAAACTCCCGATTCTTTATATATGTAAAGCGGCGGAAGAACCTTTAGCATTGGCTTTGCACATTTAGAGCTTTCAATTAATACCATATTCGGTTCTTTATCTGCAAAGGGATGCACAAAGCGAATTCTTTTAGGCTCAAGATTATTTTTTCTTAATGCACAAAAAATATCCGCCAGCCTGTGAGGGCGATGCACCATATAAAATCTGCCGCCAAATTTAAGCATTTTTGATGCCGCCTCGGAAATATCATTTATATTGACAAAAATCTCATGTCTTGCTATAGCCTTTGGGCTGTAATCATTAACAAGCCCTCCGCCTTCATTCATATACGGCGGATTTGAAGTAACAACATCAAATTCACTGTTTTTAAAAATATCGGAAACATTTTTTATGTCGCAGCAAATAGCCTTAACCTTATCTTCCAAGCCGTTAAGCTTAATGCTTTTTTGCGCAAGCTTAATACTGTCCTGTTGAATATCTATGCCAATAAATTTTTTGCCATTTGTTTTAGCTTCCAAAAGAATAGGGATCACACCATTGCCTGTACCAAGATCAAGCATTGTTTCACCTTTTTTTACAACAGAAAAAGCTGTAAGCAAAACCGCATCCATTCCAAAACAAAACATTTTTGGGTTTTGAATTATTTTATAACCGTTTCTGTTAAGGTTATCTACTCTTTCATTATCATCAATTAAAACATCATTAATTAATTTAGCCATCAATCCAAAATATCCTTTAATTCATCTTTGTCAATATATTCTTCTTTAATCTTTTTTCTTTTTATAATCTCAACTTCGGATACATTAAAAAACCCTATATTAGGCGTATCGATAGGCTTTTTTCTTGTTGCTGCCTTAACTATTTGTCTTAAAACATTAACCGAAAGAACCTCGCCTTCGCCTTGAGGAGTTCTTATAATATCACCCTCTCTGGGCAAATTTTTATTAAGCTGCTCATAGGTTTCCTCTTCATATTTAAGACAGCACATAAGCCTTCCGCACACGCCGGAAATTTTTGTCGGATTAAGCGATAAATTTTGATCCTTTGCCATTTTTATGGAAACAGGCTGAAAATCGCCCAAAAAAGTTGCGCAGCAAAGCGGCCTGCCGCATATGCCTATGCCATTTAACATTTTGGCTTCATCTCTTACACCTATCTGTCTTAATTCAATTCTTGTTCTGAAAATAGAGGCAAGCTCTTTTACAAGCTCTCTGAAATCCACTCTGCCATCAGCGGTAAAATAAAAAATTATTTTATTTAAATCAAACGTAAATTCAACATCAATAAGCTTCATCATAAGTTTATGCTTTGCTATTTTTTCAAGACAAATATTAAATGCCTCTTTTTCTCTTTCTTTATTCAATCTTGCTTTTGCCATATCCTCTTCGGAAGCTATCCTGATAACCTTCTTAAGGGGCTGAACAATACTTTCGTCAGATACTTCTCTGTTGCCTATCTCAACTCTGCCAAATTCAATCCCTCTTGCCGTTTCAACAATAACTGCGCTTCCTTTTTCAATTACATTATCACCCGGATCAAAATAATAAATCTTACCTGCCTTTTTAAATCTTACGCCAACAATGCAAATCATATTATTTCTCCTTTAGCTTTAGAAATAAAACCTCCATAGTCATTTGAAAGTTACTGTTTGACTTAAACTGCCTTTTTGCATCCAAAACAGCTTCGTATCTTTTTACAAGCCTGTCTAAATCATCATTGGAGGCTATTTTTTTTATTTGTTCAAGCTTATCCTTTTGTATAATATATTTATCATTATTAAAACATTTATAAATAACAGAATCTCTGTAAAGCATAACAAAAATATCAAGAAAGCTTTGAATATTTTCTTTAAATTTATCAGCTTCACCAACTGCATTAAACATACCCACAAGATCACGCTCTTTAAGAGAACACAATATTGAAGCCGCCGTATCTCTCAGCTCTTTAAAATCTTCACTTTTGCTCATTTCAACAGCTTTGCCCAAACTTCCTTGGCTGCAGCCTGAAAAAGCTTCAGCTTCATCAGGCGAAATATTTTCATTTTCAATCAAATAATTTTTTATTTGGTTAAATTTTAAGGGCTTAAGTTTATAAATAACACACCTTGACAAAACTGTTGTGAGAAGAGCCGAACTGTTATTTGAAAGAAGTATAAAAACCGCATAATGAGGAGGCTCCTCAAGGGTTTTTAAAAGAGCGTTTTGTGCAGGAACAGTCATTAATTCAGCATTTTCAACAATAAATATTTTATATTCATAAAGATACGGCTTCAAGTCTATATTTTTTCCTATTTGCTCTCTTATTTCATCAATGCCCAAGCTTTTCTTGGCGCTCTTAACATAAATAACATCCGGATTATTGCCGTTGTCAAATGAAAGGCAGCTTCCGCAGTGTCCGCAGCCATTTTTTTCACTGCACAAAATTGCCTTTGCAAATGTTTTTGCCAAAAGCATCTTACCCATCCCCTCAGGCGCATCAAATATATAAGCGTGAGGGATTCTTCTGCTGAAAGCCGCCGATTTTAAATTAAATATTATTTTTTCATTGCCTAAAATATCATCAAAGCAATACATATATCACCTAAATAATAATGTCTAACAAAAGCCCGCGTATCTCATCTGTTTTATCCAAAATTGCGATATGATTTTTTTCGCTTTTAAGGAGCTCCTGAGCAAGGTCGTCTAAATCCTTGTTAACAAGCTTAACTATGCCGTAAACTCTGTGTCTGCCTCTTCTGTCAAGAAAATTTTCTCTTGAAAATTCATGACTGTTTGAAACAACCTCATTCATAAATTCCGTAATAAGGCTTCGATATTTTTTCATATCTTTAATATCCATATGATCGGCAAGCTTTTTGCCTTGGACAGTTATATCATCAATCAGAGCATGCAGCTTATCCATCAATGCATCATTTTCAGCCTTATTAAGGCTAAACTGAAATTCGGAGCTGCTTTCTGTTTTTTCTGTTTTATTAATTGGAGTTAAATTTTCAATTCTAAGATCGGAAATTTTTAAATCCATTTTTAAAACTCCTTTCTTTTATTAATTTTTCGATATAGTCTGCAATTTCACAGGCTATTTCATCAATATCCCTGTTTGCGTCAATAACCTTTATTCTGTCTTTGTTTTGCTCTGCCAGAGCCATATAGCCTTTAAAAACTCTTTTGTGAAAGTTTAGCTCAGATGATTCTATCCTGTCAAGCTCCTGCTGATTTTTTTTTCTGTTTATTCCTATATCGGGAGGAAGTGTCAAAAGAAAAGTAATATCGGGAACAATACCGTTTACTGCATATTTGTTTATATCATTTATAATATTCTCTCCGATGCCTCTTGCATAGCCCTGATAAACAACGGATGAATCTAAAAATCTTTCACATACAACGACATTTCCTTCCATAAGCATAGGGGCTATAACCTCATTTACAAGCTGCGCCCTTGCGGCTGCATAAAGCAAAGCTTCAGTCATTTTATTCATTTTATCATTTTCTTTAGAGATAATAATTTCTCTTATTTTTTCACTTATTTGGTTTCCGCCCGGCTCTCTCGTACAAATCACCTCAAAGCCCTTATTTTTAAGAAGATTTGCCAAAAGGGCGGCTTGTGTCGATTTGCCTGTGCCGTCTGAGCCTTCAAAAGTAATAAACAATCCTGACATTTTATCACCCATCTAATTTTATTAATTCAATGATACTGTCCGCTTATGCTGTATATTCATAACCAACGCTAAAACTTACTTATTGGCAAAAACAGCGAGTGCCATCCAAAAAGGATGGCTCTGAGTGTCGAAAAAGTCCAAGCGGACTTTTTCGAGAGAAAACAGATGTATAAACAGCTCATTCCATCGGGATTAAAAATCCCTTGAAACTCGCTGTTTTCCTCGGCGCAAGTGAATTTCGCCTGCGGATTATAGGTCTGCGACGCTTTAAGTTACTTGTTCAAAGTAGGGGTTTGACAGTCCGTACCAACCTAAAAAGGATGGCTCTTAATATCGAAACGGCTTTAAAAAGCCTTAAAATTTGATTTTTCAATTTTTATGTCAAATATTTCTGCAAAGCATTCATAAGCTCTTTAACATCTATAGGCTTTGCTATATGAGCATTCATACCACATTCCAAACATCTTTGGATATCATCAGAAAATGCATCGGCAGTCATTGCGATAATAGGAAGTTCTTTATCTGCTCTGCTTAATGCACGTATATTCTTTGCGGAATCATACCCATTCATAACAGGCATTCTTATATCCATAAGTATAGCATCATAATAACCAAGATCGGACTGCAAAAATTTATCCAAACATTCTTTGCCGTTTACCGCTCTTTCAACCTCCAAGCCAACAGAAGTAAGAATTTCATTTGCAATTTCAAAATTTAAATCTATATCTTCTGCCAAAAGGATCTTTCTGCCCGAAAGATTGATTTCTTCATTTTTATTTTCTTCTTGTCTGCCTGTATTGTTATTTTCATCGCTAAATTTACTTAAGCAGTAATATAAAGTAGATTTAAACAAAGGCTTTAATATAAATCCCTCTATTCCAACCCCAAGAGCCTCGTCTTCAATATCGCTCCAATCATAAGCGGATATTAAAAATATAGGTATTTTTTTATCAACAGACTTTTGGATTTCTTTTATAACCTCTATTCCGTTCATATTAGGCATTTTCCAATCTACAAGAACAAATTTGTAATCATTCCTTTTATTGTTCTGCATCTGAACCATTCTTACAGCTTCCATGCCATCGGTAGTCCATTCGGCGTTTATACCAAGCTCTTTAAGGTTAAAAACAGCGCTCTTGCAAAGCTCTTCATTGTCATCTACTATCAAAACATTCCACGGCGGAAGCTTCATTTCCGCCTCTTTTACGGCTGCTTTTGCAAAATCAAGGGTAACGTGCATTTCTGTGCCTTTGTTTTGTTCGCTCTTAATATCTATGGTTCCGCCCATAAGATCTATAATACATTTTGTTATAGCCATTCCCAAGCCCGTTCCGGAAATATTCATTACCTGTTCTGTATTCTCTCTTGCAAAGGATTCAAAAATTCTTTTTTGAAATTCCTCGGACATTCCTATTCCTGTATCCTTTACAATAAAATGAGTTCTGACATAATTATCACCCAAAACAGAAGGCTCCTGATAAATAGTTACATCAATTCTTCCCCCTTCGGGCGTAAATTTAACGGCATTTGACAATATGTTTAAAAGCACCTGATTAAGCCTTACACTGTCACAGCAAACCTCTTCATTTGAGATTTTATGGATAAAGATATCAAAAAACTGCTTTTTCTGCTTCACCTGCGGCTGCATAATATTTACAATATTTTCCACTAATTCTTTAAGAGATATTTGGCTTACATTTAAAGACATTTTTCCGCTTTCTATCTTAGACATATCCAAAACATCATTAATAAGACTAAGCAAATGCATACTCGATTGTTTTACTTTTATAAGACAATCGTTTACTCTCTCGGAATTATCTATATTCTTAAGGGCTATCTCTGTCATACCTACTATTGCATTCATAGGCGTTCGTATATCGTGGCTCATGCTTGAAAGGAACTCGCTTTTTGCCATATTTGCCCTTATTGCCTCCTGCCTTAAATTTTCTTTATCTATTATCATTTTGCTTGATATTTTAAAATATCTTACAAAAATAATAGAAATAATAAGCAGCAAAATAAGTATTGAGCTTAACATAACAATAATATTAAATCTGTTTACTTTTCTTATTTCATAATCAAAGTCACTGTCAGTCATGACAGTTACAAAATACCAATCCGAATTTTCCGAAATTTGAGAGCAGTAAATATATCTGTGATCATTTTCCCCATCAAGTATTGTAGAATAATCTTGATTTTCAGCCATAGAATTTTTAAGCTCACTTATATATTCTTCCACTTCATCGGGGTTAAACTCATACTGCACCCTTACAAATTCAAAATAATTGCTGAAATTTTCATTTTCTTTATTTTTTATTACAAAGCTTCCGTCTTTTGCAATAATATTGGAGTATGTCATTGAATTTTGTTCATCCAAATACAAAGACGAATTAAGATAAGTCATCGGAACGCCGGCAAACAATGCGGTGCATTCGCTGCCGTCTTCCATAATATAATTAATGCTTTTGCCGAGCAGGAGAATCCTTTCACCTTTTTCGTCAACAGCCCTTGCGATAATATTTCCCTTTTCATCTAGAAAATCTTTTATTTTGTAATCACTTATAAAATCCAGCCTTTTGCCGTAAATCGATACATACTTGCCCTCTTTTGTATAAACCCCGACACAGGAAAAATTCCTAACCTCAGTATTTTTTATCAACGTTTGAAGAGCATCGGCGTCCAACACTTTACTTTCGGAAGGAAGCCTCTTTATAATCGCATTAACCTGAGCCATTCTAACCCCAACAACAGAAATAAACTTTTGATTTAACTGTGTGTTAATCTCATTCATGTATATTTCGCTGACTTCTGTAATGGATTCACTTGTCTTATTGTTCATATATAAAGTCAGGCTGACAAGCACTATTATGCAAGATATAAGCATAAAGGCAAAGCTGGACCACAAAAATTTTTTTACAACCTTTTCCATTATCATAATTCCTTTCAGATGTAATGTATAATGAAAACCAATTACTAACAAGTAAGCTTGCCTCTTGTGAGGCAGCTGTTTATCGTTGGTTATAAGTACATACGTAAGCGGAGTACGAATTTGACTCGATTAAGCATAGCATCAAGATACCGTTATTGCCGACATTTCAAAAATCAGCGGCAAAAATCGTATTATATGCATTGCCTGAAAATTTTTTAGGTTTTGGCATTATAGTACATAGAAATATTAAATTTACTGCTTGAGAGCAAAGAGAAAATCTCCGGATTAACAGCCCCCACATCTTGACTTAATTCAGATATAACAAAATCAAACTGCTTTCCGCTGTGTTCTCTGTATCTGAAAAATAAATTATCAAACTCATGCACAAGTATGCACATCTGGCTGTATGCCGAAAGCTTTTCTCCCGGGATTTTATAAGGATATCCCTTTCCGTCAAACCTTTCATGATGGTGCGTACATATATCCGTGCAAACCTGCACAAAATATTCGCAATGAGCAGAGCGATTAAGCTTTATAATTTCAGCTCCAAGATATGTATGGCTTTGATATAATGAATCTCCCATTGTTTCATCTCTTTTTGTCGCTCTGTATATAGAATTGCTTGGAATAAGCATATAACCTATATCGGCAAAATAAGCAGCATTGCTTATAATCTCTATTTGCGCCCTTTCAAATTCTATACCTGCCGTAATAACCGAATATTTGCTTAAAAGTATTTTCATCAAATCCGTCATACGGGCATAATGAGTATGATCTTCTCCTAAATTTACAAGATATTTTTTATATACAGCCTTAAGATCATTTATGTATATATTTGTATATTTTATATCGTCCTCAGTTAATTTATGTTTAATTACAACGCCCAGCTTTGACTTTATCCTTGTTAAAACCATATCTCTTTCAAAAGGCTTTCCTATAAACTCCGATATATTAAACTGAGCCGCTCTTTCTATATTTACCTTTGTTGCCTCTGCCGTAATAAGAAAAACAGGTATGTTATTTATACCGTTTTCCTGCATAATACTAAGAACGCCGAATCCGTCAATAACAGGCATCGAAACATCAAGCAAAATTGCATCGATATCCTCTGTTTTTTTAAGTATTATCTCGAGAGCAACATACCCGTTTTCGGCTTCAATTAAATCAAACTCGTCACAAAGTATGCTTTTTAACAACATTCTGTCTATTTCCGAGTCATCAACAATTAACAATTTTTTTTCTGCCATATTATATTTCTCCTTATATTGTGACTTGCTGAATTATTTATATTTATCTATGCACCTCATTATTTCTTCCTGAACGGGAATAACCTTTATTAAAATTTCTCTTGCCTCTTCCGGTTTGTCTTCACGCAAAAGCGCTACTATATCGGTATATGCCTCATAAATAGGCGTAAGTGACAAATTTCCGGATGTACCCTTTATAGCATGGGCAGCTTCTATTACCTGCCCATAATCGTTGCCGTCAAAATTAGGATCGATAACCGATTTTTGCATTGATTTTGTAAAAAGACCAAGCATTCTCTCATATAAAGCGGAATTATTGTTAAAGCGATTTAATCCTTCGTCAATATTTGCGCCCAAAGCCCTTAAATCATCAAGTAAACTCATAAAAAATCATATCCTTTCTAAATAATAAGCCAAATATTCGCATTGTTCAATTAATCATATTTATTTTCTAAGTGCATTATCTTTTGTTTCTTCCCATCTTATGGCATCAATAATCGCATCTTCTACCGTATGTTCAGCCTTCCAGCCAATAGTTTTTTCGGCAAGCAAAGCATTTGCATAAGAGCCACCTATATCGCCCGGGCGCCTGTCGCCATATACAATTTTAATTTTTTCCCCCGTAATATTTTCAAAGGCAAAAATAAATTCCATTACCGTTACTCCTATGCCTGAGCCTATATTAAGGACAAGAAAATTTTTATTTTCATCATCTGTTTTTTCAAACGCCGTATCAAAATTTTCAACAGCCTTAACGTTTGCCAAAGCAACATCCCATATATGGACATAATCCCTCATACAAGTGCCATCTCTCGTACCCCAATCGTTGCCGGAAATCACAAATGAAGATAACTCCCCTTCAAAAATTCTTAAAAGATTGCCTATTATATTTTTAAAACTTTTGCCGTTAAAGCCGCAGCGTGATTTAGGGTCGGCGCCAATCGGATTGAAATATCTCAGAGCAATGCATTTCATGCCGTAAGCATCACAAAAATCCTTTAAAATCATTTCGGATATAAATTTTGTTCTTGCAAATGGGCTTCTGGGATTAACCGGAGATCTTTCCGTAACCATAAAACCCGGAACATCATCATAAATTGAGGCTGAAGAAGCAAATATAATTTTTTTGCATCCGGCATCTCTTAAATTTTTAAAAAGCTCCATACTTTTTACAACATTTGAAGAATAAAATTCATATGGCTTAACAACAGAAGCTGAAACAGCCGATCTTTCAGCGCAATGGATAACAATCTTTATATCGCCGTGCTGTGAAAAAATATGCTCTATAAGCTTTTTATCTGAAATATCACCTTGATAAAAACGACGATCTTGTATTTCATTGCCGCTTGCTTTTGACATATCCAAAACAATCGGAGTATGCCCATTATCCTCAAGAGCATAACAGATAGTACTTCCAAGATAACCTGCTCCGCCGGTAACCAATATTTTCATTTTTGCACCTTCAATCCTTTAAGTCTTTAAATTTTCGAGTATAAAGATTACAAACTGTCAACAAAGCTCTTTTTGCCGAAATTTACAGTTGAGATTTGTTTCCGATAAGAAAAATGCAGCAAAATTATTTCAATCGGATTTTTCGACAGTATAAGATTATTTGTATTTTTCCACTAATATCATTTTAATTTAAAATACTATAAATTTCAAGACGTAAATTAATATAATTATTTGCAATAAAAATTTTATATCAAAAAACAACGCTTATTTTAAACAATAAATATAATCAAATACATTTTCATATATTATCAATCTTTTTTTGTTTTCTTATTGACTTTTTTTGTAAAAAACGTATATTATGTGTTTGAAAGGAGAAATTAAAATGATACTTTCATGCAGCGGCATAACAAAAGCATTTAACGCAGAGCCTGTTATAAACGATATTTCCTTTGGGATAGAAAAAAAAGAAAAGGCGGCGGTTATCGGCGTAAACGGAGCCGGAAAATCAACTCTTTTTAAAATAATTGCAGGTGAAATAACTCCGGAAAGCGGTGAGATAACAATTGCCAAAAATATAAAAATAGGCTATTTTTCTCAAAATCTTGAGATTGACTCTCAAAAATCAATCTATGACGAATTATTATCTGTATTTGAGCCTATAATAAAGCTTGAAAACGAGATAAGAAATCTTGAAGTTGAAATGTCGGCTCTTAAAGGACAGGAGCTGGACAACGCAATGAAAAAATATACAATCCTGTCATCCGATTTGGAAGATAAAAACGCATACGAATATAAAAGCCGATTAAAAGCAGTTATAAAAGGCTTAGGTTTTTGCGAAGAGGAATCTCAAAAATCCATAGATAATCTTTCCGGCGGTGAAAAAACAAGGGTTGCTTTAGGCAAACTTCTGCTGTCAAATCCTGATATACTTCTGCTTGATGAACCTACAAATCATCTTGATATAGAATCAATAAATTGGCTTGAAGACTTTTTAAGGGCATACAAGGGAAGTGTTTTAATTATCTCTCATGACCGTTATTTTCTCGATAAAATAGTAACAAAAATTATGGAAATAGAAAATAAAAAGCTTTTTATTTATAACGGAAACTACACATATTATTACAACAAAAAGCAAAAGGACAGAGAGGTTCAGCTTAAGCATTATATTTCTCAGCAAAAAGAAATAGCAAAACAGCAGGAATCTATACAAAAGCTTCGTTCGTTTAACAGGGAAAAATCTATTAAAAGAGCCGAAAGCAAAGAAAAACAACTAAAAAAAATCATTCTTGAAGATAAACCCGAAAATCTTCCGGATTCGATGCGTTTAGCTCTTAAGCCTAAGTTTGAAAGCGGAAACGATGTATTAAGCGTAAAAGAGCTTGCAAAAAGCTTTGACGGAAATATTCTTTTTAAAAACGTTTCGTTTGAGATAAAAAAAGGAGAGAAAATAGCGCTTATAGGCCCTAACGGAACGGGCAAAACAACTATTTTTAAAATAATACTCGGCTCTCTCAGCCAAGACAGCGGCAGCATAAAGCTTGGAACCGGGGTTAGCGTCGGATACTATGACCAAGAGCACGCCTGTCTTGATAACGATAAAACTATATTTGATGAAATCTCCGATTCATTTCCAAGCCTTACAACACTCGAGATAAGAAATGCTCTTGCCGCATTTGTTTTTACAAGTGATGATGTTTTTAAGAGCATATCGGCATTAAGCGGAGGTGAAAAAGGACGAGTTGCTCTTGCAAAAATTATGCTTTCAAAAGCTAATTTTCTGATTTTGGACGAGCCTACAAATCATCTTGATATAAATTCAAAAGAAATATTGGAGTCTGCTCTTAGAAATTATGAGGGAACCTGCCTTTATATATCTCATGATCGTTATTTTATAAACAATACCGCAAATAAAATAATTGAGCTTACAAACAATGGCTGTGTACTTTATTTAGGAAATTACGATTATTATACAGAAAAAAAACAGCTTGAGCTGCAAACAGAACCCAATATTGCAGCCAAGCAGGAAACTCAATCAAAAATAGACAGAAAAAAGCAAAAACAAGAGCAGTCTGAGCAAAGAAAAAGAAAATCAAAAATAGAAAAAACAGAAAATAAAATTATTGAATGTGAAGAAAAAATAGAGGCTTTAAACAACGAGCTTTTAAAAGAAGAAATTTATACAAGCCCAATTCTTTCGAAACAATATTTTGATGAAAAAACAGCTCTTGAAGAAGCTCTTCTTTTGTTATACGAAAAATGGGAAGAGCTTAACGGCTAGCCGTTAAGCTCTGAGTATCGAAAAAGTCCAAGTGGACTTTTTCGAGAGGAAACAGAAGTATAAAAGGTTCGTTCCATCGGGATTAAAAATCCCTTGAAACTCACCTTTTTCCTCGGACAGGCAAAGCTCGTCCTGCGGATTTTAGTCTGCGACGCTTTAAGTTACTTGGTTAAAATAAGGTTTATTGACAGTCTGAGCTTAACGGCTAGCCGTTAAACTCTTTTTATTTATTGCAAAATATTGTTTTCCTGCTTTATCATATTTTCTATAAATATTGCATAGCCCTTGTCAGGCTCGTTTACAAAAACATGGGTCACAGCTCCTATAAGCTTTCCATCCTGAAGAATAGGACTGCCACTCATGCCTTGTACAATTCCATTGGTTTTATTTAAAAGCTCTTTATCCGTTATTTTTATAACCATGGATTTTGAAGAATTTACGCTGTATCTGTTTATATTTATAATTTCGGCGCTATATCTTTTGCTTTCATTTCCGTCAACGCATGATATTATCTCTGCGCTTCCCTCTCTAACCTGAGAGCTTAACGCTATAGGAACGGCAGCCGAATTTAAATCGGATGTATCTTTTATTTTTCCGTATATTCCAAAACGAGTATTTGAGTAAACCTCTCCAATTATTTTATTTTTGTCTATATTGCCTAAAAGCTCTCCCGGGCTTCCTTTCTCTCCCTTTTTTATGTCATAGATTTCTGAATTCATTATTTTGCCGTTTTTTACACTCATAAGCTCCGCCGTATCCACATCTGTAATTCCATGTCCCAATGCTCCGAAGGTAAGAGTTTTGGGGTTATAATATGTTAATGTTCCTACTCCCTGAGTGCTGTCCCTTACCCACACTCCTATTTTGTTTTCTCCATCGCTTACTTTAACAACAGGCACTTTTTTTTCTGATATTTGGTTATCTCTTTTTATTGTCAGCTTAATAAACGCAGCTCTACATTCATTTATCGCCATTATAAGATCTTCTTTATTCTCTGTAATTTTTTCATCCGCCTTTAATATAAGATCGCCTGCTTTCAAAATATTTTCACTGCTGTCTATGTTTTTACCGTCTGCGTTCTTAACTGTGCCTGTTCCCAAAACCATAATGCCGTCTGTATTTATTCTTACACCTATAGTCTTTCCGCATGGCACTGCCTTTATATCCGGCAAAACAGATAAATTTACCTCTTTAACAGGTATTCCCAAAAACCTAAGACTTATTTTAGCCGTTCCCTCCTGCTGTGCCGTAAGAGAAAATGGCTTTATCAAATTTATTTTATCATAATTTCCGATGCGCTTATTATTCAAATTTATACACGCTTTATCGGCTGAAAGTATAACTGCCTGAGCCGGAATATTAAATTCAAACCTTTCTTCTTTTCCGGCTATAATATTTATCTCGCCCGGAAGCATTAAAAGCTTTAACAAATTTAATATTAAAATTAACGCAAATGAAAATAATATAATATAAAACCGAAAATTTTTTTTGGGTAAAATCAAATAAGCTGAAAACAACAGCTTTAATCTTTTAAACATTTTAATTTTCACTTCCTTTTATCAAATAAAAAGACTAACATTAATTTGCCCTATGCCTAAAAAAATTAATCAGCAATTTATTTACAAAATTTTTGAGTATATGAGTTTGATTTGCAAAAGCCGCAAAAAAGAATTGATTTAAAATATAATATGGAGTAAAATTAAGTATAAGGATAATAAGTTTTTGACAATATACAAAAATTTGGTAAAATTGCACAAAAAAATACAATTAAAAAAATTTATTTTAAAAAATATTTTAAAAATATCTGTTTTTATAGTATAATGTAAATACCAAAATAAATTTAAGATTATATCTCTTTAATAAAACAACGAGTTCTGCAATAAAAAGGAGATTTTTATGTATAAAAAATTATGCTTCTGCATTCATAATCTGCTTTTAAGCATTTTAATATATTTTAAATCAGGCTTTATATTACATGAAAAAAGCCGTATATCTGATGTCAAGCCTTCTCGCAGCATTATTTTTAATTTTGCCGCATTGGGTCTTTCTTTCTGCCTTACATCAGGAGTTTATGCAGCTCCTTGGGTAAATTTAAAGCTTAATTATGATTATTCGTCACATAATTACAATGCCGAAGCGGTTTACATAAAAACAAACGGCATAGAGCTTAATGATCTTGAAATGCCGCCTATTATTATGAATAATTTTACTCTCGTGCCGGCAAGGGAGATCCTTGAAGCATTAGGCGCTGTGGTAGACTGGAAAAAAGAAACCGAAGAGCTTTTTATCGCATACGAAGACGACATAGCAATAATTAAAATAAACTCTTCACAAGCTAACTGCAACGGCGTAATAAAAGAAATGCCTGTTCCCTTTAAACTGATAAACAACAAAACAATGGTTCCTGTAAGATTTATTTCCGAAGCCTTTGGTTTTGAGGTAAATTGGGTAAACGATGAGAGGACAATTTACATAAACAGCCCCCAAAAAATTGAATCTGAGCCAAATTATAACACAGAAAATAAAGATGTTTCCGTAGGAATCATCGGAGGAGCCGATGGGCCTACTTCAATTTATTTAAATTCCAATGATTCTCTTGCTGAAATAAGCTTTGGCGATGATTTTTATTATGACAGAAATATGAGAAGTCTTATTATTTCATCCTCTTTTATCGAAAAGGATTCGATATCCGAGCTTGCGGATAATACGCTTAAAAAGCATTATTTTACGGCTGATTTTAAACCCGATTCAAGTTTCCAAAACGGCCGCTGCACAGTAAACGATGAAAATATAGCAAGTATCGATTTTATTAACGACAACGGAAAAATAATTATATGCTTTAACGAAAAAAATTCTGTTAATTATAAGGTTTATGAAGAAGGAGATAATATCTGTATTAAACCTTTTACATAAAAAATTAATACATCTAAAAAACATACAAAAAGACAGCGTCATATTTTGCTGTTTTTTACTGCTGATAAATTTTATTACTTATTTTTGCTGAATTTATATAACCTTGCTTTTAAGGGTTATGGAGGTGGAATATTTATATGGCAAGAATAGTGGTTGCTTCATACCAAAACGAATTAAGACAACTTCTGCAAAGAGGTATAACCGGCTTAACTGTTAAAACAGCCTATAATATAGTTGAAGCTTCGGCAAACTTTCGCCAAGGTGATATGAATGTCCTTATTTTTGACCTTGACAGCGGCTCCGGAGCAACAAGGTACCTTGACAGACTTACAAAAGAATATAACCTTTTGGTTATTTTAACAGGCTCTGATACCAAAAAAGCTATGGACTTCGTCCGCAAGGGCTACGAAGAATTTATTATAAAGCCCGATGATTACAAAAACATAAGATATACAAACGAATTTGTTTTGAGTATAGTTCAAAGAATAAAAACCGTTCTTTCGGAAAAATATAAAAAAGTTGAAACAAAAAAATCTCCCTACGGAAAATACAGTTCATTTGCCACAAAAGATTTTTCAAGCAAATTTTCCAATAAAGACGGAGAATTTGTTATAGCCATTGCCTCGTCAACAGGCGGCACCGAAGCTCTTCCGAGAATTTTAACAAAACTTCCGGAGGATATGCCTCCTATTCTCATAGTTCAGCATTTTCCTCCCAATTTTGCAAGATATTTTTGCCAAAGGATAAATAAACTGTGCAAGGTTAACGTTAAGGTTGCCGACAGCTTTGAATATATTTCAAGAGGCAATGTATATATGGCGGATGGAGAAAGTCATATGGTTTTAAAAAGAAAAGACGGTCGTCTTGTTGTAGAAAAAACCGAGGGCGTAAGAGTAAACGGAGTTATGCCGTCTGCTGATATATTATTTCACTCCATTGCAGATATCATGAAAGATAAAGCAATAGGAATTGTTATGACAGGAATGGGCTGTGACGGAGCCAAAGGTCTTTATTCCATGAAAGCATCCGGCGCAAGGACAATCGCTCAGGATAAGGAAACAAGCATTATTTTTGGTATGGCTAAGGTTTCAAAGGATATAGGCGCCGTAGATGAACTTGTAGCTCTTGATGACATTGCCTCAAGACTTGTTGCTTTATCAAAATAAAACAAATAAGTCGGGAAAATCTGAAAACTCATGCTTGTATATTTCAAGACAGCTTTCAGATTATCCCTGTGCCGCCCTACTGATAATCTATAATATCAATCCATTTCATAAGAAAATCCCTTTCATTATCATTCCCTTTAGAAAGCCTTGCAGCCGCAGCTATAGGAAGCCATTGCTGAACATATTGTTTAGCCGTATCGCTTTTTTTGCAAAACAAATCTATATATAGCTGTGCCGCTTCGGTATCACCCTCAAGATTAAAAAGAAGATAGGTGGTAGCGGCATCAGAGCTTGCATTTCCTTGTGATGCATGGGACCAATCCAAAATATATGCGCTACCTTCAACGCCTATTATAATATTTGTAGGGTTATAATCTCCATGGCAAACCTTTTTATGCTTAGGCATACTCTCAAGCCTTGTATGAAGCTCATATCTTGTGGTTGCATCCAAATCAGCCGCACTTATTTTTTCATTCATTTTATCTTTAAGCTTATTAAGCCCGTAAGCTGTTTTTGAATGCATCTGAAGCTGAATTTCAACAAATTTTTCAATATATTTATCCAAATTTTCTCTATCCTCTTTTATCATCGAAGCCAAAGTTCTGCCCTCTATAAATGTAGAGGTGATAGCCCATTTCCCATCTATTTTGGAAACCTCCAAAATTTTGGGAATGTTTAATCCGGTCTGCTCAACTCTTGCCTGATTAAGCGCCTCATTAAGTATATCAGCTTTTGAGTATTCACTGTCAAACACCTTAACTGCCGTATCACCAACCCTATAGATCTTTTTGCCCGGTCTTTGGGCTATAATATTATTTTCCATAATCAATTCTCCCTTAATTATTCGCCATAATATGCCTTAAGATATATCTGCTTTATTTCTTCAAGCATAGGATACCTTGGGTTTTCCCCTGTACACTGGTCATCAAACGCCAGATTTGTCATTTCATCCAATGAATTAAGAAAATCCTCTTCTGTAATGCCGTAATCTCTTATCGTTTTTTTAATCCCTATTTTATTTTTAAGTTTTTCAATCTCTCCGATAAGCAATTCCAATGTCTGCCAATCGTTTTCTCCTTTTATTGAACAAAATTCAGCACATTCGGCATATCTTTCCAAGGTGTGAGGATATTGATACTGAGAAAACGTACCCATCTTATGTGGTTTATCCGAAGCATTAAATCTCATAACCTCAGTTATAAGCAGAGCATTTGCTATGCCATGTGGAAGATGGTGAAACGAGCCAAGCTTATGCGCCATAGAATGGCACAATCCCAAAAAAGCATTGGCAAAAGCAATACCCGCTATTGTTGATGCATCAGCCATTTTTTCTCTTGCATGCATATCAGCCGCACCATTTTCATAAGCTGCAGGCAGATATTTAAATATATTTTTCACTGCAATTAACGCCAATCCATCGGTATAATCGCTTGCCATTAAAGAAACATATGCCTCCAAGGCGTGTGTAAGAGCATCTATACCCGAAGCGGCGGTAAGCTCTTTAGGCTGATTCTTCATATTATCCACATCGATTATTGCCATATTCGGCAAAAGCTCATAATCGGCAAGAGGATATTTAAGAGATGAGCTTTCATCTGTTATAACTGCAAAGGGAGTAACCTCGGAGCCTGTTCCCGAAGAAGTTGGTATGGCTACAAAATAAGCCTTTTTGCCCATAGAAGGAAATGAATAAATTCTCTTTCTTATATCCATAAATCTCATTGCCATATCAAGGAAATCTGCATCAGGATGCTCATATAAAACCCACATAATTTTTGCAGCGTCCATTGCAGAACCTCCTCCTATTGCTATAATAACATCAGGCTCAAAATCCGA
Organism: uncultured Clostridia bacterium; assembly: GCA_947630475.1. Taxonomy (GTDB): domain Bacteria; phylum Bacillota; class Clostridia; order Lachnospirales; family CAG-274; genus CANRHR01. Next base: position 100,073 of record CANRHR010000003.1, read on the forward strand.
CATAGCCTTTGCCCCCTCTTTTGCGCTGCCAAGAGTAGGATCCGGAGAAACATTATAAAAACAGTTGTATTTTATACCCATCTCATTAAGCTTATCCGTAACAGGCTTTGTATATTCATTATCATATAAAAATTTGTCTGTTACTATAAATGCTTTTTTCTTATTTAATACCGTTTTAAGCTCATTAAGAGCAATAGGCATACAGCCTTTTTTAAAATAAATTTTTTGGGGTGTTCTTAACCAAAGCATATTTTCTCTCCTATGAGCAACTGTTTTTATATTAAGAAGATGCTTTACGCCAACGTTGTCTGAAACCGAATTTCCTCCCCAAGAGCCACAGCCTAGGGTTAAAGACGGATCAAGATTAAAGTTGTACAAATCCCCTATTCCCCCTTGAGATGAAGGAGTATTTATAAGTATTCGGCAGGTTTTCATAGCCTCTTCATATTTGTTCAGCTTTTCAGTTTCATTCGTGTTTATATAAATTGACGAGGTATGTCCATAACCTCCGTCATGAACAAGCTGTTCTGATTTTTTTACTGCTTCATCAAAGCTTTTCGCTCTGTACATTGCTAAAACAGGCGAAAGCTTTTCATGAGCAAGCTCCTCGGAGGCATCGGCTCTTTCAACCTCCGCTATCAATATCTTAGTATCACCGCTTACGTTAATTCCCGCCATTGAAGCGATTTTAAAAGCGCTTTGTCCTACAATTTTCGCATTTAAGGCTCCGTTTATAATAATTGTTTTTCTAAGCTTGTCGGTTTCATCGGGAGTAAGAAAATAACAGCCTCTTTTTATAAATTCATTTTTTACTTCATCATAAATATTTTCTAAAACCGTTACAGATTGTTCACAAGCACATATCATGCCGTTATCAAATGTTTTTGAATGTATTATCGATGAAACCGCCATTTTTATATCGGCGCTTTCATCGATAATAACAGGCGTATTTCCTGCCCCCACACCAAGAGCGGGCTTGCCGGATGAATATGCCGACTTTACCATGCCCGGGCCGCCTGTTGCCAAAATAATATCCGAATTTTTCATAACCAAATCTGTAAGCTCCAAAGACGGTTCATCTATCCAGCCTATGATTCCATCGGGCGCACCTGCTTCAACCGCCGCCTTAAGAAGAATCTTTGCGGCTTCAATTGTAGAATTTTTTGCTCTTGGATGAGGGCTTATAATAATTGCGTTTCTTGTTTTTAATGCTATAAGTATTTTAAATATTGTTGTAGATGTTGGATTAGTGGTAGGTATGACAGCGGAAATAAGACCTATCGGCTCTGCAATCTTTTTTGTTCCATATGAAGAATTTTCTTCAATCACTCCACAGGTTAGAGTATTCTTATATTTATTGTAAATATACTCTGAGGCATAATGGTTTTTAATCGCTTTATCCTCAATAATACCCATAGATGTTTCTTCAACAGCCATTCTTGCAAGAGGTATCCTCTGTTTATTTGCGGCTGAAGCAGCGGCAAAGAAAATTTTGTCAACCTGCTGTTGGCTGAATTTTGCAAAATCTTTTTGGATTTTTTTCATATTCTCCATTTTTTCAATCAAAGCATTAGGATTGTCAATAAAATCTGTTTTAACTTCTCTGCTGCCATTATCCATATAAATTCTCTCCTTTTAAACATAATGATCGAGAATTTCCCTAAATTTTCAAAATCCTTTTTGCATTGGCATAAAAAATATTTTCATAATCCTTATCTTTCAGTTTTTCAAACAAAACGGCATTCACATACATAGCCGGATTGCAGATGGGATAATCCGTGCCAAAAAGAAAACGCTCGCTTCCTACTTGTTTAACTCCGTAAGCAATCAAGCCATATCTAAAAATACCTGTTCCGCTGAAATCAAGATAATAGTTATCATATTTTTTAATTCTGTCAATATGCCTTAAAAACGCCTCTTTATCCATAGGATGAGCGGCAATAAATTTTATATCGGGAAATCTTTTAAGTGCTTCTTCAATGCTTTCTTCCTTTTGAGTATGAAGACTTACAACCATATCGAGCCTGTTTATTTCTTCATAAATTAATTCCATTTTTTCATCATAATAATTTTCCCAGCCCATAAAATAAGGTACAAGCTCTCCTACAAGCTTAACGCCTGCCTCTTTCATTCTTCTAAGCTCCGATACAGACTGCTGTACAAAATTAGGATGAATATGAATCCCCGGTATATAAAAATCTCCAAATAAATTTTTCAACTTCAGCGCTTCATCGTTAAGGGCTTTTACTTCATCAAAACTGTTTGCTTTTATTCTTTCAATAACGCTTCCGCAGGCATAATCTATGCCTGCCCTTTTTAAATCATCTTTTATATCCGAATATTCATTTACAGTATCATCATAAAAACATACATTTCTGCTTTTTTTAATAAATGGGTGAATATGAAAATCAATAACTTCAATTCCTTTTATCATAATTATTTTCTCCTGTTTTATATATAAAATACTATTTTTTATTTATTTGAATAAGATTTTAAAAATTCAACCAAAAGTTTCCAAGTTCTTTCAACGGAAGATATGCTCATTCTTTCTTTAACAGTGTGAATATCATAAAGATTAGGTCCAAATGACAGCATATCCATATCGGGAAGCTTTTTTGCAAAAATTCCACATTCAAGCCCCGCATGAACAATATCTATAACCGGCTCTGTATTAAATAATTTTTTATAGATATCAGTCATTTTGTCCCTTAGAGGAGAATTTTTCCTAAACTCCCAAGCCGGATAATCCCCTTTAAAGCTAAATTCAGCCCCTGCCAATTCACTTAAAGCCTTAATCTGATCAAGAATATAATATTTTTTGCTTGCAATTGAGCTTCTTACAGAGCAGATAACAGATACACAATCATTAACTGTTTTTATTATTCCTATATTATCGGAGCTTTCCGGAAGATTTTCAATATCTGTGCTTAAGCTCTGCACTCCATTGGGAACAGAAAGCATAAACTTTAAAATATTTTGAAAATCACAATCAGAAAACACTGAATTTAAACTTTCTTGCTTTTCTGTTGATATAAATACGCCATTATCCGAATTTTTCAGTTCATTTTTAACTTTTTCTTCAAATCGTTTTATACATTCGGCAGCTATGGCTTCTTCACTTTTGTCTATGCCTATTACCGCCCAAGACATTTCGGCAATTGCATTATCCTTAGCACCTCCGGATATCGAATTAAGCTTAAGTTTAACATTTTTATTTAATTCGTTAACAGTTCTTGCTAAAATTTTTATGGCATTTCCTCTTTCTTTATCTATATCTATGCCGGAATGACCTCCCTTAAGGCCTCCAACGGTTATTTTAAAAAATAAAAGACTTTCATCAGGCTTTTCAAGCTTTACTTTAAATTTTGTTTCTGTTTTTAATCCTCCGGCGCAGCCTTGTGTAAATACCCCTTCCTGCTCGGAGTCTATATTCAAAAGCGTCCTGCCCTCAAGAAGTGAAGCATCGAATGCATTTGCTCCGTTCATGCCGACTTCTTCATCAACAGTAATCAATACTTCTATTGGAGGGTGTTCTATTTCATCACTGTCTAAAACCGCAAGAGCCATAGCCACGGCAATACCGTCATCACCTCCAAGGCTTGTTCCGTCAGCCATTATAAAATCACCGTCATATATCAATTTAATTGGATCTGTGTCAAAATTATGTTTAGAATCTATATTTTTAACACAAACCATATCCATATGACCTTGCAGAACAACAGCAGGAAATTTTTCAAAGCCCGGCGAAGCCGGCTTTTTTATAAGCACATTCATAGCATTATCTTGATGATAGTATAAGCCTCTTTCTTTAGCAAAGCTTACAAGGAAATCACTTATCTGTTTTTCATTTCCGCTTGAGCGTGGAATTTGACTGATTTTTTCAAAAAAATAAAAAACAGATTCACAGCTTGTGTTTTTAATATTCATAATATCAATCTCCTTAAATATTAATACTTTTTATTATAACAAAATCGGACGTTTTTAACGCCCGATTAATATATTCAATGATATTTTCTCAGCTTACTCTTATTACCTGTCAAATTATTGCCTTAATTTTTAAAGCTGTGAATAGGCGCCGGAATACGACCTCCCCTTTTAATAAATGCATCACAGCCATATCTGTTTACGGGCATTATCGGAGCATATCCCAAAAGACCTCCAAATTCTACTCTATCGCCAACCTCCTTGCCAATAACGGGTATGATCCTTACTGCTGTTGTTTTATTATTTACCATACCTATTGCCATTTCATCTGCAATAATGCCCGATATGGTTTCTGCGCTTACATCACCCGCAACGGCAATCATATCAAGACCAACAGAGCATACGCAAGTCATAGCCTCAAGCTTTTCAAGGCTGAGCGCTCCGCACTGAGCAGCTTCAATCATGCCGTGATCCTCGCTTACGGGAATAAATGCTCCGCTTAATCCTCCTACATATGATGACGCCATAACGCCGCCTTTTTTTACGTTGTCATTAAGTATGGCAAGCGCTGCCGTTGTACCGGGCGCACCTGCCTGTTCAAGCCCCATTTCGTTAAAAATTTCGGCTATGCTGTCGCCTACGGCAGGGGTCGGCGCAAGTGACAAATCAATAATTCCAAACGGCACACCCAGCCTTTTTGAAGCCTCCTGAGCCACAAGCTGACCTACTCTTGTTATCTTAAAGGCAGTTCTTTTAACTGTTTCGCAAAGGGTTTCAAAGTCTGCTCCCCTTACCGTTTCAAGAGCCCTTTTAACAACGCCTGGCCCGCTTACGCCTACGTTTATAACCATATCGGCTTCCCCTACGCCATGAAAAGCCCCTGCCATAAACGGATTATCTTCCACTGCATTGCAAAAAACAACAAACTTTGCGCACGCCATAGAGTTATTATCCTTGGTTAAAAACGCCATCTCTTTTATCAGCTCTCCCATCTGCTTAACGGCATCCATATTTATACCGTTTCTTGTAGAGCCTACATTAACAGACGAACATACTCTCTCGGTTTTGCTAAGCGCCTCCGGAATACTTCTTAAAAGATTTTTATCTGCTTTTGTGAAGCCCTTTTGAACCAAAGCTGAATATCCGCCTATAAAATTTACCCCAACTTCTGATGCCGCTTTATCGAGAGTTTCGGCAATTTTGACAAAATCTGTTACATTTCCGCCTATTAAACTTATTGGTGTTACTGATATTCTTTTATTAACAATGGGAACCCCCAGCTCTTTTGAAATATCCTGCCCAACCTTAACAAGATTTTGTGAATTTTTTGTTATCTTATCATAAATTTTATCATTAAGCTTTTTGCTGTCGGAATCAACACAATCAAGCAGGCTTATCCCCATTGTAATTGTACGCACATCAAGATTAGCCTCTTGTATCATTTTGTTGGTTTCAACAACCTCGTATCTTGAAATCATAGCTTTTCCTTTCCTTATATTCATTGTAAATGATATTATTCCGCTTACGCTGCGTGCGCATTAATCAGCGGTAATTAACAATCGCCTAATAGATGTTGGCTTAATTGTCGAAATATCTCAAATTCTATGCATACTGTTAAAAATATCTTCCCTCTGAAGCCTTATATCAACGCCGATATCTTTGCCAAGCTTTTTAAGCGACTCGGAATGTTCTGTAAATTTATGTGACGAATCCGTAATATCAACTACCATCATCATATTAAAATAACCCGAAACAATAGTTTGTGATATATCAAGAATATTTATATTTTCTTCAGCAAGAAAAGTGCATACCTTAGCAATAATTCCTACCTGATCTTTACCCAAAACGGTTATAATGCCCTTCATTATATGACCTCCTGTTACTTGCAAAATATTTATTTTATATTCTATCATACGAATTGTTAATTTTCAAACCTTTGTTTCTCTTTATGTATAATATTATTATCTCAACACATAATATTATTGAGGCAGTTATAAAAAATTAATATTTTCTCTTGAAATTAACTTGACTTTTTATTATAATTATATCAAAAGAAAGCTTAAATTTTAATAACTGCTTAATATTTCCTGAAATGTTCGTTTACCTTTGTTTTTGAACCTACATTACTTGCATGGGATGCTTATATTCTAAAGAATATGTCAGGCCCCAATCTAATTCCCTTTGGGCAGGGGAAGACAGAGTTCTTTTATGCGGCGACCCACCTATCTTTTGATAGGCGTCAAGAAAAGGGACCGGCATTTCGGGTTTTTATTTTTTATTCCTCACTGTAATCACCTCTTTGTTCCACTATCTCACAGCCTATCGATTTCACTCTGTTCCTAAGGCACATATTACATTCCGCCGCTTCATCAGATGTACATATTTTATTATCATAAAGAGAATATTTTTTTCTTACACTAACAGGGGATAAATTAGGCATCAAAACATTTGCTCCCGCTAAAATTCCCTTTTCTCTTCCCATTGGATCCAGAGTTGCCAAAGCCGTTGTAGCAGGCAATAAAACCCTAGGCATCATTATTCTTAATATAGATAATAAAAATAATGTAAGCTCAGCGCTTCCGTTTTTAAATTCCGAAAAAATCGTATCTTTATGTGAAATAAAAGGCCCTATGCCTATCATATGAGGTTTAAGCTCTTTTATAAATTCAATATCTTCAGCTATGTTTTCAAAGCTTTGATAAGGTGAGCCAACCATAAATCCACAGCCTGTCTGATATCCTATTTCCTTTAAATTATAAAGACATTTTTTCCTGTTTTCCAAGCTCATATCTTTAGGGTGAAGCATTTTATAGTGATTAGGGTCAGCCGTTTCGTGCCTTAAAAGATACCTGTCTGCTCCTGCGTTAAAATATGCCAAATAAGATTCATAGCTTTTTTCGCCTATGGATAAAGTAACGGCGCAGTCATCATATTTTTCCTTTATTGAATATACCAAATCTTCAATATCTCTGTCGCTGTAAAAATTATCTTCTCCGCCCTGAAGAACAAAACTCCTAAAGCCAAAGCTATAACCTTGTTTGCAGCATTCCAAAATTTCCTGCTTTGTAAGTCTGTATCTCTGCGCATTTTTGTTGCTTTTATTTATGCCGCAGTAATAGCAGCCATTTTTACAATAATTTGTAAACTCAATTAATCCTCTTATATAAATCTTGTTTCCAAAATTATTATTTCTTATCTCAGAAGCTTTATCAGCCAAAATCTTATCAATCGAAATATCTCGATTTTTAAGCAGATAAATCATTTCATCTTTTTCAATGCTCTTATTTTCTATAAGCTTATTTACAATATTTAACAATATTATCAACTCCAAGTTAATTATAATCACCAATAATATCCGTACTCCGCTTACGCTATGTATTGATACGATTTAAAAGAAGCGGCTTAATTATCAAATTTGCCTTTTTGTATATTATATCAAATACAATCATTTTTTCAAGGAATAATCATAAACAATGATATTAGTTAATTATAATATTGTCATGCGCTTTCTATGTACTCTGTCTTAATGACAAAAATTTTCTTTGTTAATTAACCTCTTGACAAAAGGAAAATAAATACTTATAATTAAATTGTATTCAATTTAATTTAACTTAATTTAATTAATCATCCCCTTACAGTGGGTATTTGCTGTTTAGCATATCGTTGTTGTCATCATTAATTATTGTTTGGAGGTATAATTATGAGTATTTACGATTTTAAAGTAAAAACACAAGACGGCAAAGAAATTTCTCTTTCCGATTACAAAGGCAAAATTCTTCTTATCGTCAATACGGCGACAGGCTGCGGCTTCACTCCTCAGTATGACGAGCTTCAGGATTTATACGAAGCCTACAGTGATAAAGGGCTGGAAATATTGGATTTTCCCTGCAATCAATTTGGAGAGCAGGCTCCCGGCAGTGATTCGCAGATTCACTCATTCTGTACAGGACGTTACGGCATTACATTTCCTCAATTTTCAAAAGTAGAGGTAAACGGCGACAATGCCTCAGAGCTTTTCAAATGGCTGACGTCAAACACCAATTTTGAAGGCTTTGGCTCAAGCCCTATGGCAGTAAGGCTTGATAAAATATTAAAGCAGATGGATGAAAATTATCAAAACAGCAGCTCTATAAAATGGAATTTTACCAAATTCTTAATTGACAGAAACGGCAGTCTTATCTCACGCTTTGAGCCTACCGAAGAAATAAAAAATATTGAAGAAAAAATAAAAGAACTTCTGTAAATTTTATAAAAAAGTATAACAAAAATTTTTAATACTTAAGACAGCCGCCCTTAAATAAAAAGGTTCGGCTGCCTTTTTTACATAAATCAGCTTTAATCACAGCCACATTCACTGTTTTTTACGCAAAGCAGCAGCTCTGCAAATGATCCCAAAGTAAGGATAAATGAAAATGCCCATAATCCAACTATAATAGCTGAATAAATATCCGCTGTGGTAAGAGTTGATACAATAGCGGCTAATGATATTATTACGGTTGCTATTATGCCAAATAAAAGTATACCAAAATTTACACATAAACAATTATACTGTATATTTGTCATATCCGAAGGTATAACAAATGTTTTTACAGCAAGCACAATTAAAAAAATTACAGCTAAAGCCAAGCCTATTGCGATAATCACCTTAATAAGAACAAAGCTTAGTGAATAAAACAAAAACCCTACCGCAATACCGGCAATTATGCTTAAAAATATTATTACAAATTGAGATAATTCAATCCTGCAATTTCTGCATCCATTCATTTTTTTCACCTCCTTTGCTTGTACCTCTTGTATAATATTCAGTACCAAATGTTATGTTACGCTTTTTATAATTTTTAGATTGGCATAATCTCAAAATTTCAGTTAAAATTTTGAGATTCATACTACATTTACGCTGTCCAAAATCAACAGTAAATGACTTACTTATCGGTTAAAATAAAGTTGTAACGGCTTTTTCTATGTTATATAATAAAAATATCAAAAATTATCAGGAGGTGCGGCAATGATAAAAACCTTATCGGCGTGTATAAAAGAGTTTAAAAGAGATTCTCTTCTTGCTCCGTTTTTTGTTGTACTTGAAGTTATTATGGAGGTCATAATTCCATTTCTTATGACCAAAATAATAGATAACGGAGTAAACAACGGAAATATTAAATACGTCTGCTGCCTTGGCATTTTTATGGCGTTTATCGCATTTCTTTCGCTTTGCTTCGGAGCATTGGCAGGCAAATATGCAGCCTCTGCATCAACAGGATTCTGCCGTAATGTAAGAAAAGCTATGTTCGACAATATTCAAAATTTTTCATTCTCAAATATCGATAAATTTTCAACAGCAGGTCTTGTAACAAGGCTTACAATCGATGTCACAAATCTTCAAAACGCTTATCAGATGATTATAAGAATGTGTACAAGAGCCCCTATTATGCTTATAGCGGCAATGTTTATGGCTTTTAGCATAAATATGGAGCTTTCGCTTGTTTATGTTGCGGCTATAATATTCCTTTCACTTGTGCTGGGTTTTGTTATATCAAGAGCATTTCCTGCGTTTAAGCAGGTATTTAAAAAATATGACGATTTAAATGCAAGTGTTCAGGAAAACATAACGGCAATAAGAGTGGTTAAAGCATATGTAAGAGAAAATTACGAAATAGATAAATTTAACTCGGCAAACACCGGTCTTTACAATTTATTTATCAGGGCTGAGAACCTTGTTATTTTAAATATGCCGGTTATGATGTTTACAATGTACTTTTGTATTCTGCTTATATCATGGCTCGGAGCAGGCAAAATATTTAATGCAGAGCTGACAACAGGAGAGCTTATGAGTATGTTTACATATATCATGAACATACTTATGTCACTTATGATGATATCTATGGTTTTTGTTATGATAACAATGGCAAAATCCTCCGCAGAAAGAGTTGCAGAGGTTATTAATGAAAAATCCGACTTAAAAAATACACTCTCTCCTATTATGAACATCAAAGACGGCTCTGTAGAATTTAAAAACGTAAGCTTTAAATATAAAGAAAAAAGTGAAAATTTTGTTTTAAAAGATATAAGCTTTAAAATTAACTCCGGTGAAACAATAGGAATAATCGGAGCGACAGGAAGCGCAAAATCTTCTCTCGTAAATCTTATACCAAGGCTTTACGATGTTAATGAAGGAGAAGTTACAGTAGGCGGAATAAATGTTAAAGATTATGATCTTCAAGCCTTAAGAAATTCGGTTTCAATGGTTCTGCAAAAAAACATTCTTTTTTCAGGCTCAATAAAAGACAATCTGCGCTGGGGCGATAAAAATGCCGATGAAGAACAAATGCTCAAGGTATGCAGACTTGCTCAGGCTGATTCTTTTATACAATCATTCTCCGATAAATACGATACATTTATCGAACAGGGCGGCTCAAATGTATCTGGAGGACAAAAACAAAGGCTTTGTATTGCAAGGGCTCTTCTTAAAAAGCCTAAAATACTTATCCTTGATGACTCAACAAGCGCTGTCGACACAAAAACAGACAGCCTTATAAGAAAGGCATTTAAAGAAGAAATACCCGATACAACAAAAATTATAATTTCTCAAAGAATCTCTTCCGTTCAAGACGCAGATAAAATAATTGTTTTAAATGACGGAAAAATAGAAGCTATGGGTACTCACGATGAACTTTTAAAAATTAATGAGATCTATCGTGAAATTTATCTTTCCCAAACCAAAGGAGGCGATGATAATGAAAAATAGCAAATTGACAAAACCGGAAAAGCCAAAAGAAATTATGAAAAGGCTTATTTCCTATGTTTTTAAAAGTTATAAATATCATTGCCTGTTGGTTATGATACTTATTATAATTAATTCTGTTACAAGTGTTATGGGAACAATGTTTATGAAAAGTCTTATAGATTTGTATATTCTCCCGTTTTTAAAACAGGAAAATCCCGATATGAGCATACTTTTAAGAGCAATATTAAAAATGGGAGGAATTTACCTCATAGGGATTTTTTGCGTTTGGCTTTATAATAAAATTATGATTTATGTTTCTCAAGGCACTCTAAAAAAAATAAGAAACGAATTATTCGAACATATGCAAAAACTTCCTATAAAATACTTTGATACTCATGCCCATGGCGATATAATGAGTATATATACAAATGATACCGATACGCTAAGACAAATGATAAGCCAAAGTATTCCTCAGATATTTTCATCTTCAGTAATGATAATAAGCGTACTTATATCAATGATAATTTTAAACATCCCTCTTACAATTTTAACCTTGGCTATGGTTTTTGTAATGCTTTTCGCCTCAAAAAAAATAGGCTCAAAAAGCGGCTCTTATTTTTCTCAGCAGCAAAAAAACTTAGGAAAGCTTAACGGCTTTATAGAAGAAATGATGCAAGGACAAAAGGTTATAAAGGTTTTCTGCCATGAAGATGAAACAACAAAAAAATTCGACGAGCTTAACAATAATCTGTTTGAAAGCTCAAGCAGAGCAAATACCTATGCAAATATTCTTATGCCTATTATGGCAAACCTTGGCAATATAAGCTTTGTTTTAACGGTATCATTCGGATCACTGCTTGCTATATTCAATTTTGGAGGATTCAGCTTGGGCGGTCTTGCTTCATTTATGCAGTTTAACCGATCATTCAATATGCCTATATCACAAACCTCTATGCAGCTTAATGCAATAGTTATGGCTTTGGCAGGCGCCGACAGAATATTCAACTTCCTAGATGAAGAATTTGAAACCGATGACGGATATGTTGAGCTTGTAAACGCAAATACAGACAAAAAAACAGGTGAAATAACAGAAAGCCCCGAACGTACGGGAACATGGGCTTGGAAGCATTACCACAAAGACAGTAATACAACAACATACAAAAAGCTTGAGGGCGAGGTTGTATTTGACCATGTTGATTTTGGCTATAACAGTGATAAAATAATTCTCCACGATATAGAAATTCATGCAATGCCCGGAGAAAAAATAGCCTTTGTAGGCGCTACCGGAGCAGGAAAAACAACAATAACAAACCTTATAAACAGATTTTATGATATTCAAGACGGCAAAATAAGATACGATGGAATTAACATAAATAAGATTAAAAAAGCCGATTTAAGAAAATCCCTTGGCATTGTCCTTCAGGATACTCATCTTTTTACCGGCACTGTAATGGAAAACATAAGATACGGAAGACTTGACGCCACAGACAGTGAAGTTTTTGACGCAGCCAAGCTTGCCAATGCAGATACATTTATCTGTCGTCTTCCTGACGGCTACAACACTATGCTTACAGGCGACGGAGCAAATCTTTCGCAAGGGCAGCGCCAGCTTTTGGCAATAGCCAGAGCTGCCATAGCAAATCCTCCTGTTTTGATACTTGATGAGGCAACATCAAGCATAGATACTCGAACGGAAAAAATAGTTCAGGAAGGAATGGATAAGCTCATGGAAGGCAGAACCGTATTTGTTATAGCGCACAGACTTTCAACAATAAAAAATTCAAATGTTATAATGGTTTTGGATAACGGAAGAATTATTGAAAAAGGCAGCCATAACGAGCTTATAAAAAACAAAGGAATATATTATCAGCTATATACCGGTATGCTTGAAAATAATTAGAAATAATCGGCATATTCACCCTTTTCTGTTTTTTTCATACCATAAATTATATAAAATGCTTCGGAGGCAGCTATGAGTAAATTTATGGTAAAAGGAGGTTATTCCCTCTTTGGCGAAATTAATATAAATGGGGCAAAAAATGCCGCTCTTCCAATATTATGCGCATCTATACTAAACAAAGGAACAACAACATTAAACAATATTCCAAAGCTTTCAGATACAAAAACCGCTGTGGATATACTTAAAGCGCTTGGCTGCAAAATAACTGAGTTTGATAAAACTTTAGTCATAGATTCCACTTCTATTACATCCTGTAAAGTTCCTACCGAGCTTATGAGCAAAATGCGCTGTTCTATAATATTTCTTGGCGCTCTGACAGCTCGCTTGGGCGAAGCTGAAATAGCATATCCGGGTGGCTGCTGTCTTGGCAGCCGCCCTATAGATTTGCATTTAAAAGCGCTTAAAAAGCTTGGTGTTGAAATATCCGAAAAAAACGGCATAATAAAGTCAAAATCCGTTAATCCCATAGGCGGTAAAATAACTCTTTCCTTTCCAAGCGTGGGCGCAACGCAAAATTCTATACTGGCGGCTGTTTGTGCAAACGGCTTAACAAATATCAAAAATGCGGCAAAAGAGCCTGAAGTTACAGATCTTTGCTGTTTTTTAAATAAAATGGGCGCTGATATAGATTATTCAGATAAAGATGAAATAAAAATAACCGGCCCCTGTCAATTTCATGATTGTGAATACAGTATAATATCCGACAGAATAGAAGCCGGAACATATATGTGCGCTGTGGCTTCAACAGGAGGTGATGTCGCTTTAAACAATATAAATCCAAATTATATACAGTCTTTAAGCGATATACTTAAACAGATGGGCTGTGATATTACAGCCTTAAAAAACGGAATCCGCATAAAATCATCAAAAAATCTTAAAGCCGTATCCAATATTGAAACAGGACCTTATCCTTTGTTTCCTACCGATATGCAGGCTCAGCTTATGGCAGTTATGGCATCTGCATATCGGTAGGAAACAAAGGATAAGGTCCTGTTTCAATATTGAAACAGGACCTTATCCTTTGTTTCCTACCGATATGCAGGCTCAGCTTATGGCAGTTATGGCATCTGCAAACGGCAAAAGTCGAATAATAGAAAAAATTTTTGAATCCAGAAATCGTCACGCTTACGAATTAAATAAAATGGGCGCAAATATAGAGGTGACAAACGGAAATGAATTTAATGTAGCAGGTGTATCCAAGCTGTTTCCTGCCGATGTATCCGCCTACGACTTAAGAGGCGGCGCCGCAATGATAGTTGCCGCTTTGGGCTGTGACGGATTAAGCTCTATATCAGGCGCAGAGCATATTCTTAGGGGATATGAAAATATAGATAAAAATATAAATTCGCTTGGCGGCAATATGTATTATACACAATGCTAAAAGTCAGTTTGAAAAATTTGATATTAAACTATTTTTTGAAACCTTTTTCTATCGTAAAAAGGTTTCAAACTTAAAAAATACTTTTTGAGAGTTATCGTGGCTGCCCATACACTCTGTCGATAAAATAATTTTTTGCTTTGCAGTGTTTTTTTAAAAAATCAGAGCTGCTTGATTAAAAGTATTAAATCTGTACTTTCTTGAATCTTTTCATAAAATTAATATACATAACCATAAGAGATATTGCCGTAACAACCCAACTTATTGGATAAACGCTCATAAGCGCATCGTATGTGCCCCATATAGGAAATACGCAATATACCCATAATATCCTTATACCGCATACGCCCATAAAAGTTGCCACAGCAGGCATAAGAGAATAGCCATACCCACGCATACTTCCCGACATAGTTTCCATTATGGAATTAACAAATTCGGGGATTACTATGTAAAACAAACGTATCATTCCCATACTTATAATTATATCACTGTTTGCGGAAATGTCTTTGTTTATAAAAATTCGCAAAAGACTGCGTCCGAATATAAGTATAGGCGCAGATGCCGCCAACGCTGCGGCAATATTTAGCAAAAGTCCGATTCTTGTTACTTTTCTGCATCTTTCGATATTGCCTGCGCCGTAATTTTGCCCTATAAACGTAGTACAGGACTGACCGAAAGAATTTATTATATAATATACAAATATTTCAATGTTGAATGCAGCCGATGATGCCGCCATAATATCCGAACCAAGGCTGTTTACCGCAGACTGTACGCAAAGATTGGATATTGAAAACACCATGCCCTGAAGTCCTGCCGGAAGTCCTATTTTTACAATTGATTTGAGTATGCTGCTGTGTATTCTTATTTTTTTGATCTCAATTCTTATGGCATCTTTTCTTTTAACAAGAAAAACAAAAAGCAATGCCGAACTTATAAGGTTTGATATAACGGTTGCCGCCGCAACGCCGTTTACCGTCATTTTCAGCACACACACGAAAAACAGGTTTAAAATCACATTGCAAACTCCCGAAACCGTAAGACAAATAAGAGGTATTTGGGTATTCCCCTGACTTCGGAATATTGCCGACTCAAAGTTATACAAAAATATAACAGGCATACCCAACAGATAAACCCTTAAATATAAAAGTGCCATAGGATAAACATTGTCGGGTACGGAAAGCAGATTTAAAAGAGGCGCAGCTATTATCTCGCCGAAAATGGTCAAAATTATACCGCTTAAAAGAGCGAACAGCACAGAAGTATGTACAGATTTTTCTATACCCTGTAAATCTTTCTGTCCTGTAAATTTCGATATTACAACATTTGCCCCAAGAGATATACCCACAAAAGCATTTACGAGAAGTCCTATAACAGGGCTGTTGCTGCCAACTGCAGCCATTGCCTCACTTCCGCAGTACTGACCTATAACGGCTATATCCGCAGCATTGAAAAGCTGCTGAAGTATACCCGTAGCAGCAAGGGGAACAGCAAAATAAAGCATTTTATCCGCTATACTGCCGTTTATCATATCCATATTTATCTTTCTCATTTTAATACATCTTCTTTCTGTGTCTGTATTAACAATTCCGGTTTTTCAAATCAAAGATATTTTACTCCACGAAAACATTTTTGTATATACCTTCGGGAATCCAATAAAATACTGAAATAAACCAAACCATGTGTATCATCTGAAAAGCATAGAATCAGTACCTAACAACTACTAAATGTACTTTATTAAAACCAAAGGGAATGAAAAAAAATTTGGTAATATTTGGATTGGAAAACGGAGAATACATATTTAACGAAACAGACCGGAAAGGATTTCATTTTTTAAAGGTATCGCCGAATTATCCGGAATAGATCCAACCAAACTAAGCATTGACGAATTAAAAAAATTGTTTGCGAAGCTTTTTAATATCGATAAATTAAAAGATTTTATTTTAAATTTTTCGAATCTTAATAAAGATAAATTTAAAAAGCTATATTGGCAATTTTATTAAAGATATTATAAGCAGTGATTTTTTCAATAAAAGAATTTAGCGTAAGATTAAACTTTTTTAACCAATCGGTAAGCCCACCGCCTAATAGGCGAGGACTTACTTGGTTTAAAATTTTTATTTATTACATCATACCCATTCCTGGGTTTGCAGGCATTGCAGGCTCATCAGATTTAACCTCTGCAACAACTGACTCTGTTGTGAGAAGAGTTGAAGCAACACTGTTGGCGTTTAACAATGCACTTCTTGTAACCTTTGCAGGATCAAGTATTCCTGCTTCAATCATATCTGTATACTCACCGGTTAAAGCATTAAAGCCAAAATTAACCTTTGAATCCTTTACCTTATTAACAACAACGGCTCCCTCAAGGCCTGCATTGTCAACAATCTGACGAAGAGGAGCTTCAAGCGCTTTAAGGATAATATTTGCTCCTGTTTTTTCATCTCCGTCAAGACTGTCTACAACCTTTTTAACATCAGGTATGCAATGAATGTAAGCAGATCCGCCTCCGCTTATAATACCCTCTTCAACAGCAGCCCTTGTTGCAGCCAAAGCATCTTCCATACGAAGCTTCTTTTCTTTAAGCTCGGCTTCGGTAGCGGCGCCAACCTTAATTACAGCAACACCGCCGGCAAGCTTAGCCAATCTTTCCTGTAATTTTTCTTTATCAAACTCAGATGTTGTTTCCGGGATTCTGTCTTTAATCTGATTGATTCTTGCTTCAATCTCAGCTTTATCTCCGGCGCCGTCAACAATAATGGTATTTTCTTTGTTAACTTTAACGGTTTTTGCCCTTCCAAGCATTTCCATTGTTGTATCTTTAAGCTCATAGCCCAATTCTGAAGAAATAACTTCGCCGCCTGTAAGAGTAGCGATATCCTGAAGCATCTCTTTTCTTCTGTCGCCAAAGCCCGGAGCTTTAACGGCAACACAATTAAATGTTCCTCTCAATTTATTTACAATCAATGTAGTTAACGCTTCTCCCTCTACATCCTCAGCTATAATAAGAAGCTTAGCGCCTGCCTGAACAATGCTCTCAAGTATAGGAAGAATATCCTGAATATTTGAAATTTTCTTATCTGTAATAAGTATATAAGGATCATCAAGCTCTGCAATCATCTTTTCCATATCTGTTGACATATAAGCTGAAAGATATCCTCTGTCAAACTGCATACCTTCAACAAGCTCAAGCTCTGTATCCATGGTTTTGCTTTCTTCAACAGTAATAACTCCGTCATTTGAAACCTTTTCCATAGCGTCTGCAATCATAGCGCCAACTTCATCGTCGGTTGCTGAAATAGCGGCTACTCTTGCTATATGATTTTTGCCGTCAACCTTTTGGCTCATTGCTTTAATTGCTTCAACAGCAGCATTTGTAGCTTTAGTCATACCCTTTCTCAAAATAATGGGATTAGCGCCTGCTGTAATATTTTTAAGTCCCTCATTAATCATAGCCTGAGCAAGAACGGTTGCTGTAGTAGTTCCGTCGCCGGCAACATCATTTGTCTTTGTAGCAACCTCTTTTACAATCTGAGCGCCTATATTTTCAAATGGGTCATCAAGCTCAATATCCTTGGCAATTGTAACGCCATCGTTTGTAATTAAAGGTGTACCGAATTTTTTATCGAGAATAACATTCCTTCCTTTGGGGCCCAAAGTAACCTTAACGGTATCAGCAAGCTGATTAACGCCGGCCTCAAGTGATTTTCTCGCTTCTACGCCATATTTGATTTCTTTTGCCATTATAAAAGCCTCCTAATAATTATGTTATAATTTATTTTATTATAATTTTATTTATATAAGTTTACGCTTATTTTACTCAACTATTGCAAGAATATCGCTTTCCTTAACAACAATAAGCTCTTCACCATCAACCTTAACTTCTGTTCCGGCATATTTTGAATATATAACTCTATCATTAACCTTAACCTGCATAGGAACAGTTTTTCCGTCTGCAATCGCTCCGGGGCCAACTGCAATAACCACAGCTTCCTGCGGCTTTTCTTTTGCTTGGCTTGTTAAAATAATTCCGCCCTTTGTTTTTTCTTCCGCCTCAACCTGTTTAATAACTACTCTGTCAGCTAATGGTTTAAGTTTCATTCTTTATTTCCTCCTTAACAAAATATATGTCAATTAATTATTTTTTGTTTGTTAGCACTCATTAAAGCTGAGTGCTAATCACAAGATATATATTAGTTTAACCCATAAATATTTGCAATACTCTAAAGCTTTAAAAATTATTCATTTTAGGTTAATTATTCCGTATTTGTTTTTATTTTCTTTAATTTTCTTTAATTTTTATTAGTTTTCTTTGTTTTTCGCTTTTTCCATAAATTTTTGGCTGTCAATAATAAATCTTTCGTGTATACCTTCTCCTATACAGCCTGCTTTATCATATGCTTTAACCTCAAAAACCAATCTTTTTCTGTCAATCTCCACAAGCTTTGATTCACATACAACCTCCATGCCCATAGGAGTTGCCGAAGTATGCTTAACATTTATCAATGTTCCTACGGTTGACTGACCATCCTGCAAAAATTTCGATACACTTTTATAAGCGGTATTTTCCATAAGAGCAATCATACATGGCGTAGCATAAACATAAAGCTCACCGCTTCCCATTGCTTTTGCCGTCATATCCTCTGTTACTGTAACAGTTTCTCTGCCTGTTATACCAATTTCCATAATTTTTCTCCTTTCAAAAAACTTTTTTTAGATGATAATTTATCGACTGAGCAAAACCCAGCCTATAAATAATCTTAATGCATTAACTTATGTTGATTTCATATCAATAAATTCCTGTTCGGTTATAATCGGAATACCAAGCTGCTTAGCCTTTTTATTTTTTGATGAATCGGAATTTATATCATTATTTATAAGATAATTTGTTTTGGAAGAAACAGAGCCTGTAACTTTTCCGCCCAATGACTCTATATCCTCCTTAAGCTCCTTTCGGTTTTTATATACAAAAACATCTCCCGTAATAACAAAATTTACTTTATCAAAAATTTTTAAAGTTAAATCATCTTCAAAGCTTTCCTTTTCAATATTTAAAATACTAAGTGTTTTATTAAACAGCCTTAAATTTTCCTCCATCAAAAAATAATGCTTTATGCTGTGTGATATTACCTCTCCAAAGCCTTCAATTTCAGATAATTCAGACTCATCTGCGCAAATTATTTTGTTAATGTCATTTTTGTAAAAGCTGCATAAAAGCTTTGCATTGCTGAGCCCCACATGATTAATGCCAAGGGCATAAATAAAATTGGCAAGCTTTACCTTTTTTGATTTTTCTATAGCTGAAATCAAATTATTATATGATTTTTCTCCATAGCCCATCATATTAATAATTTCCTCTTTATAGACGCTAAGATTAAAAACATCGTAATAATTTAATAAAAAACCTTTTTCAACAAATTTTTCTATTCCTGCCTCTGATAAACCGTCAATATTCATAGCATCTCTCGAAGCAAAATGAGTAATACTTTTTATACGCTGAGCCTTACAGTTAGGATTTGTACATTTTAAAGCTTTTCCGTCCCTAAGGCTTATTATTTCCGTATCAGCGCCGCAAACACCGCAATGCTCAGGAATTTCAGCAGTATTGCTTTTAGTCAAATTGCTTTCAACCTGCGGAATAATCATATTGGCTTTATAAACCAAAATTTTGTCGCCAATGCCAAGCTTTAAGCCTTCAACTATGCTAACATTATGAAGACTTGCCCTGTTTACGGTGGTTCCCTCAAGCTCAACGCTGTCAAAAACAGCTATAGGATTGATAAGCCCTGTTCTTGATGTGTTCCATATAATTTCTCTTAAGGTAGTTTCCGCTTTTTCATCCGCCCATTTAAATGCAATCGAATCTCTTGGAAATTTTGATGTTGCACCCAAAGAACGGCTGTAGGAAATACTGTCATATGTCAAAACAAGACCATCTGTGGCAAAAGCATTATCCTTAATCTTGCTTTCAAATCTCATAACAGCTTCTTCCATATCTTCAGCCCTGACTATCATATTTTCAACAACATCAAAACCAAGGGATTCCAGCCATTTTAGCTGATTTGATTTTAAGTCGTCAAAATCCATATCCTCGGCGCTGAGCATTGAAAAAGCCAAAAACATAACGTTCCTTTTTTCGGCAATCTCGCTGTTAAGCTGTCTTACAGTACCGCTGCAAAGGTTTCTCGGATTTTTATATCTTTCATTTTCATCAAGTCTTTCATTTATTCTTTCAAAATCTTTAAAAGAAATTACCGCCTCTCCTCTTATTGTCAAATCACCCTTATAACTGATTTTTAAAGGAATGTTTTTAAACACCCTTGCATTATGAGTTATATCTTCTCCTATTTCACCGTTTCCTCTTGTTACAGCCTGAAAAAGCTCTCCGTTTTTATAAGTCAGCACAATTGTCAATCCATCCATTTTATAAGAAAGACATACATTTTTATCGCCCGCAAATTCCTTAAGCTTTGAAATATCCTTTGTTTTATCGAGAGAAAGCATTTTTGATTCGTGAACAACCTTATTAAGCTCACTTAAAACAGTAAAGCCTACATTTATGGTTGGGCTGTCCGAAAAAACAATGCCCTTTTCTTCTTCCAGCTTCACAAGCTCATCATAAAGCTTATCATATTCGTGATCCGACATAATTTCTCTGTCTTGCTGATAATATGCCTTTGAAGCCTTATTCAGCAAATCAATCAATTCTTTCATTCTTTCCATCTGTATTACCTCTTATTTTAAATATATCACTTGCTTATATTATTTTTCTGTGATTATAAAAATTTATTCTATATATAAAAAGCGCTGTTTAAAACAGCGCTTAATATCAAAAAAAGCAGGGTACAAGCATTTCCTTATGCTTTATTGCTCATTATTAATATCATTTGGTTTTATAACATTAGCGGAGAGCTGTTTATAAAGCATTTGCGCCAAACCTATACCATTTCCGCCTTCTGCCGCCTTTTTTGCATACTCTTCATCAAGCATATCCTGAAACATTTTTTCGGCATTGCTTTTAGGCAAAAAGCTGTCATCCGAGTTAACTGTGCTGCGCATACTGCTAAGCATCATTTTAATAAAATAGCTTTCAAACTCAACGCAGGCTTTTTTTAATTTAGCCTCATCGCCCTGTTCCTGAGCCTTATTCAAAGCATCTTCAAAACTTTCACTTTGAATATTGTTGTTTTTATAAGCCCCCAGCATATCATAATCATATCCGCTTGATAAAGCATCCAAACCGTTTAAATCCATAAAATCAACTCCCTATATGTTTAATTAAGATTAACTTTTAAGATTATTGGCAATCTGAAGCATATCATCGGATGTTATAATAGCCTTGGAATTAAGCTCAAAAGCACGCTGTGCAACAATCATATCAACCATTTCTTCAGCCACGTTAACATTGGACATTTCAAGGCATTTTTGCATAATTCTTGAATAAGATCCCAAATCTCCGTCGATCTCAGCAAGAGGCTCACCGGAAGCAAGAGTTTCTTTGTAAAAATTTCCTCCTACAGATTCAAGCCCCTGCACATTAGGGAACTGAACCAAACCTATAGGATTATCCAAATAAATAAACTCGCCATCTTCACTGTCTGGGTCGGGGTATGATATCAAACCGCTTGCATCAACACTGATTTGAGATGTTGGAATATTTGCAGGAATAACAATAGGTTCTCCCTCAGAATCAAGCACTCTGTATCCATCAGATGTAACAAGCGTCGCTTCATCGTCTGTGATGCTTAATTTAAAGCTTCCGTCACGGGTATAAACCGTTTCTTCAACACCAAGCATATCATTGCTTCTGTCAACTACAAAAAATCCATCACCCTCGATAAGAAAATCAAGGGGATTATTTGTTGTTTCCGCATTTCCCTGTGTAAAAATCTTTGTGGTAGCAGACGGCCTTACGCCAAGCCCTACCTGAAGATTAACGGGCCTGCCGTTGTCGGCTTCGTCTAAAGTGGCTCTCTGCATTGTTTGGTATAAAAGTGTTTGAAACTCAAGTCTGTCTTTTTTATAACCGGTAGTATAAACATTTGCCAGATTATTCGCTATAGTATCAATATGAAGCTGCTGTGCAGTCATTCCGGACGCTGCTGTCCATAAAGAACGCATCATAATAAATTACCCCCTAAAAATTAAGCTGTTGTTGTTTTTCTTCCCAAATCGTTAACCGCTCTTTGAAGAGTTGAATCACTTATCTGAAGCATTTTTTGATTAGCCTCATACACTCTTGAAAGAGTAATCATTTTAACCATTTCTTCCACAGAGTTTACATTTGATCTTTCCTTATAGCCCTGCATTATTCTGCCTGAAAATTCTGTAACATTGCTTTCATCTATTGTATCATAAAGATTATCTCCGTATTTTCTCAGAGAATCTTTATTTTCAACATCAATTATCTTAAATCTGTCTATGTATTCGTTGTTAACGTATATCTCCCCTGCCTGATTAATGGATATTTCACCGTTTGGCAGTGTAATAATACCATTTTCACCTACAACAACATTTCCCCCCGTCGTAAGCAAAGTACCGTTCTTGCCTAAGGTAAAGGATCCGTCCCTTGTATACTTTTCGCTTGAGTTTCCGTCATTGTCATTAACCAATACGGAAAAAAAGCCATCGCCTTCTATTGCCAAATCAAGGGACTCCCCTGTATGCTCAAAAGAACCGTCTGAAAAATCGGTATGAACACTGTTTACAAAAACGCCAAGGCTCATTCTTCCAACCTGATTATCATGCTTGATAAGCTCATATTTAGGGTCATCAAGCCTTCTTGCAAGCTCTTTGGAAAAAGCCTGAGTAACCGAAACATCTTTTTTAAATCCTGCTGTATCGGCATTTGCTATATTATTTGTAACAACATCCATATTATTCATCTGAGTCATCATTCCGACAGCAGACGTATACAATCCTCTTATCAAGGCGACTACCTCCTCTGTTTTTTACTTGTAATATATTCTATAAATTTGCCCGTTCCTATTGCAACACACGAAACCGCATCGTCGGCTATAACTACATTAATTCCCGTTCTGTCCTTTATAAGCATATCCAAGCCATATAAAAGACTTCCCCCGCCTGTCATTACAATTCCTCTTTCGTATATATCGGAAGCAAGCTCCGGAGGAGTTTTTTCAAGCACAGAACGAACAGCATCAACTATACTTGTAACAGAATCCAAAAGAGCATCGTACATTTCATCCGAAGTAACCTTAATAACCATAGGAAGCCCTGTTATAAGGTTTCTTCCTTTAATTTCCATTTCAACCTTAGATGTTCTTTCAAACGCAGTGCCAACATTTATTTTAAGCTGCTCGGCGCTTTTTTCACCTATAAGCATATTATGATTTTTTCTCATATATCTTACAATAGAATCGTCAAAATTATCTCCTGCCACCTTTAAAGATGTGCTTACAACAGTACTGCCTAGGGATATAACAGCCACATCTGTTGTGCCGCCTCCAATATCTACAATCATACTTCCGCATGGCCTTGATATATCTATCCCCGAGCCTATTGCTGCCGCAATTGGCTCTTCAATTATATAAACCTGTCTGGCACCCGCCTGTCTGGCGGCATCTTCAACAGCCTTTTGCTCAACCCCCGTCACGGCGCTTGGAACACACACCGCTATTCTCGGTTTTCTTACAAGACGATGACCGACAGCTTTTTCTATAAAATATCGAATCATTTTTTCCGTCACTTCATAATCGGAAATAACGCCTCCCCTTAAGGGCCTTATTGCAACAATATTTGATGGTGTTTTGCCAAGCATACGCTTTGCATCTTCTCCTACAGCCAATATACTGTTTGTATTTTTATCAATAGCGACAACCGAAGGTTCTTTTAAAACAATCCCCTCGCCCTTTATATAAACCAAAACACTGGCGGTACCCAGATCTATACCAATATCAGCACCCAACATAAACAACTGCTCCTTTATAACAAAAATATACAGTATGCCTGATAAAATCGACGCACCATAATATTATTATACATAATAAACAGAGAAATATCAAAGCTTTTTTTACAAATATATAAATTCAATGATATTCGTACTCCTCTATGCCAATTACTAATAACCGACGGCTTCTTACAAAGCCTCTGAATGTCTAAAAAGTCCATTTGGACTTTTTAGAGGGGAAAACATAGGTATAAACAGTTCATTCCATCGGGGCTAAAAGCCCCTTGAAACTTGCTGCTTTCCTCGGCGGAAATGAATTCCGCCTGTGGATCAAAAATCTGCGACGCTTTAAGTCAGTTAAACCAACAAAATAAATTTTTAGGCTGAGCCGAAGATTTTTTCATAAAGGCTGACAGCAAATCTGTCGGTCATACCTGCTATATAATCACAAACAACCCTATCCTTGCTTTCACCGTTTAAATACATATTTTTAAACTGATTCGGCATTTTTTCAAAATTAAACATATAGTAATCAAAAAGACAACCCAAATATTTTCCGTAAACATCTTTTTCAAGCTCAAGCATTTCACCTGCATAAACATTTTTAAAAAGGTATTCTCTAAGCTTATACATAACATCTTTAACCTCATTATCCATAACTATGTCATTTAAGCCATAACTGTTTTTTATGATATTTCTTATTAAAAAATCAATGCGTCTTCTGCCGTTGTCGCCAAGCAGCTTTATGCAGTCTTTCGGAAGATCATTATCCGTAATTATTCCAGCCCTGACTGCATCGTCTATATCATGATTTATGTACGCTATTTTATCCGAAATTTGGACTATTTTTCCTTCCAATGTTTTTGGCATTGAATTTCCTCTGTGGTTTAATATGCCATCCAAAACCTCATAACAAAGATTTAAGCCTTTTCCCTCTTTTTCAATTTTTTCAACAACTCTTACACTTTGTTCATTATGACGAAAGCCCTCCGGCATTTTTTCATTTAAGTCATTTTCACCAAGATGACCAAACGGCGTATGGCCTAAATCATGACCAAGCGATATCGCTTCGGTAAGATCCTCGTTAAGCCTCAATGCCCTTGCTATTGTCCTTGAAATTTGAGAAACCTCCAAAGTATGGGTTAATCTTGTCCTGTAATGATCTCCTTCCGGGGAAATAAAAACCTGTGTTTTATGCATAAGTCTTCTGAATGCTTTACTGTGAATAATTCTATCTCTGTCTCTTTGGAAGCAGGTTCTTATATTGCATGGTTCTTCCGGTCTTTTTCTGCCTTTTGAATATCTGCTTTTTACTGCAAATTCAGATAGATTATTTATTTCTAAATCTTCTTCGTATATTCTGATGTCCATTTTTCCCTCCAAAATCAAAACAGAGAAGCCTGTCAAGAGGGCTTCTCTGTTAATCTTACAATGTCTATCTAACTATTATATTGATTATATCATCATAATCAGAACCTTTGGGAATATCAAACTCTCCTGTCAAAACCTTTGTGCTGTATTTATTGCTGATAAGATAATTTTTAAAATCTTCAGCATCTTCAATCAAGCCTTTTTTTTGAAGATCAGAACTTACATTTTCCGCCATTGCTCCCGGCTTAATTGTAAAATGGATCATCTCTTCGTCATTTTCATTATAGCTTTTATCTTGATCTTGAATAATATCCTCTTCATTCTGATTACGCCTGTCGGTCAAATCAACCGTATTGTCATCATAATTGTCCTCCGATGGCTCGGTATCTTTCAAATCAGGCTCATCTTCCTTATCTGCATCTTTTTTGCTTGGCAGATCCGTATAAAAAATCATGCCTAATTCTTTTGCTCTTTCTATAATCTCATCATCGGACATTTCAACGGCTTCTGCTTGATTTTGGCTTTCAATCTTAGCTTTATTAACCTCAATTCTTATTAAAACAAGACATAGTAATGAAACAAAGGCAATCCCAAGCCCCAATCCAAAGGAAAAGCTTTTTAAGCTCATAAAATCACCTTCCCTTTCCCAGCTCGGAAATAAGCTTAACTTCACCCTGACCCATATTTAATTTTTTTGCTATCTCAGGAATCGAAAGCCCCTGTTTTTGAAGCTTTCTTATATCCTTAAGCTTTGGATTTGAATAATTGCTTTTATTTTTTTCTTTGTTGGAAACGATAAAATTTAAATTTTCTTCTGATGAAAACTCTTCTTTCTTTTTTTCTTCAATCATTTGATAAAGAAAAAGCATTTCCTGATATTTTTCTTCAAACTCATCAAAAGCATCAGAGCAAAGTTTATTAAGCTCTTCTATAGCATTATCAGCATCATCTATAGCTTTATTCAAAAGAAGCTCCGCTCCCTTTGCCTCGTCAAGATTAAGCTTAAAAGCCTCTTCTTTTTTGAATACGGAAAAAATTATAAGAGCAAATCCAATAAAGATTAAACAAATCAATATAATATTTGTCATATAAATTACCCCTTAAATACTAACATCAAAAATCGATGAGCTTTTATTTTTTTTAATGCCGTCATCAGATTCATTATTGTTTTTTTCTTCTTTTTCGTTTTTATTGCGCTTATATTGACCCTTGTTTCCCTTTTGGTCATCTTTAATTTTTTCGCCCTCGGATTTATTTGACTGTATAGTCCTTTCGTTATCCTTGTTAACCTCCTGCCTAAGATGCTCTGAGAACATAATTTGCTGCTCGCCCTGCTGTTGGCTGTGGTTGTTTATTTTATTTACGTTTGCAGTATTATTAAGCATAATCTGCATATCAATAGGTTTTATTGACATTTTAAATCACCTCTTAGCTATGTGCGCCAATAATAACTTTGCCGTCTTTATTGTATAATGATGCAAAATTTAAATCATCTCTTACAAACATAACCGCATTGTTAATAGTAATTTTAACGCCTGTATAAATTATATCGGATGCCTCAACTCTTCCGTTCTTTTTATTAAGCATGCTTAAAAGATTATCGATCTTAGCCTGAGTATTGTTTATTTTAGTTTTGTACAAAATTTTAGCACGAATAGCCTCCATAAGCATTTTCTTTTTTGTATCTGAAAATTGCTTAATATCCTGTTTAGATAAATTATCAACTATTTTTTCGGTTTTAACCAAATCTATTTGATATTTTTCAATTTCCTCAACAGCCTCTTTGTATTTATCAAGCACATCCGGATTTACGCCAACTTCTATTTCCGTAACAGTAGACATAGGAGAACCGATTGTTTTTGCCGATATTTTTTCACCAACAACTATTCTGCCTCCAACAAGAAGGCCTCTTCTGCCTATAAGAGTAAGCACTCCTCCGCATTTAACGCTGGAATGCATTATAGAGTTTGCGTTTATATTGCCTGAGGCATAAAGTCTGGCATTTTCGACAAAGTTTGCGTTGATATCTCCGCCTGCCTGAATAAGAGCCTTTCCTCCTCCCTGAACTCCTTTCATAAGCATTATATCGCCTTTAGCTTTAATTGTTGCTCCCTCAATAGGGCCTTCAATTTCAACATTTGCGCCGGCATTAATGGTAAAGCCTGAAAGAACCCCTCCTTTTACTATAACAGTTCCTATAAAATCAATATTTCCGGTTGTGTTGTCCACATCTCCGCCAATTTCAAGTACAGGCAGAATACTGACTCTTCCGTCCATATAAAATATTCGTCCGCTGGTTTCCGAAACAAGCGTAACCCCATCGGGAAGAATCCTTGTTCCTTTTCCTTTTGGCAATGTAGGCGCTCTTTTTGCCTTGTTTGCAGGAATTGCCTTGCCCAAAACATTAATGCCGTCCTCACCGTTTACCTGCGGATGTGATACTGCAAGAACCTGATCTTCAACCGCAACCTCAAACAAATCAATATTTCTGTAATCAACAGAGCCATCTTCAAGCTCTTTTGGCTTAAGAGTTTTCTTTTTTGTTTCAAAAAAATACTCAATATATCCATCAACGCCATGCTTTGGAGGCTCTCCAAATGCCACATGATACCATACTGCATATTCTTTATCTCTTACTATATTTTCAATAAGATCGTTATCTATACCAAATCTTACGCCGTTTGCATTCAAATCCGCAATTATCTCATCTTTCGTTAATAAACTTCCGCTGAAAACAGGCTCAAAAAAGCGTATTGAAGCAGTCATTTTATCTTCGCTTACTTCAATTTCAATGCTTTCGTTTCTCGGCGTAACATCTGTATTATCAGAAATTTTCTGTTCTTCCGCCTTTGTACGTATTGCATTTTCTATTGCAATAAAATCAACGTCTTTAATTTGATAATGCTTAACCAATCTAAGTATGGTTGATTTAACATTTTGAGCATCATGATTGATAACTACATATATACCATCTTTTCTCAATTCAATTTTTGTCTTTTCTGCCATAATAAACCCTCCAAAAAAATCCATGATATTCGTACTGCGCTATGCTGCGTACTCATAACCGACGGCTTATGACGAAGCCAAGTATCCGCCGCCTGAGGCAGGTACTTACTTAGTCGGTTAAAAAAATAAAACACCATCATTTTTACCAAGCTTCATTTTTAAATTTCTAACGGCATTTGAAT
The DNA here is from genome assembly GCA_947630475.1 of uncultured Clostridia bacterium. Taxonomy (GTDB): domain Bacteria; phylum Bacillota; class Clostridia; order Lachnospirales; family CAG-274; genus CANRHR01. The sequence goes on from CANRHR010000003.1 coordinate 128,522, forward strand.
GAATCTGGGAAACTCTGGATTCGGAAACGCCAAGTATTTTGCTTATTTCTTTTAATGTCAATTCTTCATAATAATATAAGGTAATAACCTGTCTTTGCTTTTCACTTAAGCTTTTTATTCCCTCGGCAAGCATTTTTTTAAGTTCTTTATTTTCAAGCTGCTGTTCGGGAGTATCTATTTTAGATCCTATAAGTCCTTCATTCACCTTTTCGTGATTTTGTTCAAGGTAGTCATCCAGTGACAGAAGTGAGGAAATATTTGATTTTTTTATAAGTTCTCTGACTTCTTCAACACTTATTTTAAGATTTTGGGCTAATTCATCTTCCGTCGGAGATCTGCCGTTTTTCATTTCAAAATCGGAAATCGATTGTTCAAGGACTTTGCTTCTGTTCCTCATAGATCTTGGAACCCAATCCATCTTTCGAATATTATCTATAATAGCGCCACGTATTCTTAGGGCAGCATATGTTTCAAATTTAACATTTTTATCAGCATCAAATTTATCTATAGCATCTATAAGGCCAAAAATACCATAGCTTATCAAATCTTCAAATTCTACATATGTACCGATATGCGCACTGACTCTTGATGCGGCATATTTAACCAAATAAGCATATTCCAATATAAGCTTTTCCCTTATTTCCGGTGATCTGTTTTTATTATATTCAGACCAAACAGCATTTTTATCGCTATGCATTATCTCACCTCATATTAAGAAATGAAATTTTATAATGAAATTTCATCCTGCTCCTGTTCATCTTCAAATTCAGCGTCTGAAATTTCACTTTCCTCTTCTTTTATTTTAGCCTCTTCAAGGCCTTTGTCAATAATCTTTTTAAAAACAGAGCCTATAATATAAAAAACAACAATTGTAATAATCAAGCCAACAGCAGCTTTTGTAAGAGATTCAAAAAAAATAAATGAAAACAAAGCAACCGCAATGGCGGCAATCAAAGTTATGATAATATGTAATTTTTCATACATAAATAAATCCCACCTTTACAAAACATAAGTACCATGGCCTATAGTTTTAACAATCAAGCTTCCGGTTTCCGAATAAAGCTCTATTGTTCTTCCGTAATTTTCACCGACATGCTGCGCTACTATAGGTATTTTAAGTGAATTAAGTATTTTTATTGTTGCCTCAATATTCCTGTCACCGATTCTCATGGATTCATTTTTTGAATCAAAGGCGAACATCTGAGCTCCTCCTGCTATTTTTGCCTGCAAATAAGCTTTGTTTGCACCGATTTGGAGCATATCCTTAACCAATTTTACAGCAGCTGAATCAACAAATTTGGCAAGATTTGAATTATTGCTTATTTTAGTGCTGTCGGGAAGCATTGCATGCGCCAATCCTGCAATTTTTGTACTTGGATCATAAAGTGCAATGCCTATACAAGAACCTAAACCAAGTGTTGTTAAAATTCCCGGAGATCGTGTTACATTCATATCAGCCATTCCGATTATAATCATATTTTCTATACTGTTCATAAGTAAAGCCTCCGACAGCTATAATAAACTAACTTTTTTTAGCCGTTCTTATTTGTTCATTATATATATACCTTATAATCATATCTCTTTCACTTTCTTTAATGGATAAAAATTCAGCTCTGTACTGAAATTTATAATTTTCTTTGTAGTATTGCTGTTTTTGTACAATTTTGGCGGAGCTTACAATATAATCTTCACCTATAGGCACATTACATTTAATCAAATCATCCACATCAAGCTTTTCATCCGAAACAAACCTTATTCCCCCTGCGCTTATATCCTTTATAAGACCTTCAAGAGAAATATTGTTAAAATCAAATTCATCTTGCGTTTCATTTTCATCAAGTCTGTCAAAATTAAACTTCGCCAAATATTCATATCTGAAAAACTCTCTTCTTTGAAATTTTTCGCCCTCAGAGCAAAGCTCAACCAACATAAGATTAAAATTTTCTTTTTTGACGTATTTTACAACCTTTGCCGTATAATTAAACATACCTTTTTCTGTGTAAAACAGCATTTTATAATTTATGCCCATAGGAAGCTTAACCAAAGAACCATATGAAATAGGCATTTGAATAAGAATAAGATTATTATCGCAAACCTCTTCAACAACAGATATATATGAAGTTGTTTTTTCTTCTCTGTCTAAGCTTATTTCAACTCTATTGCCTTCACTTATAACAGCCGGCATTTAATATCTCCTCCAAAACATTTAATTATTTAAAATTTCTGCAAGTCTTTTCATAAAACCTTTAATTCCCAAATTTTTGCCTTTAATCGTATAATCTATATTCATCAATTTATAGCTTATATTTGATATACACCTTGTAAATTCACAATTAGGATACAAAATTGAAGCCGGCTCCTGTTTTTTTACTGCCTTAACCAAAAAATTATCATAAGGGATAAAACCCAAATTTTCTATATTTATATCTAAAAACTTAGATGAAGCTTTATTAATTTTATTATATATTTCAAGCCCTTCGTTTTCATCGTCCACCCTGTTTACAACCATTTTAAAAGCCGGAAGCTTAACGGACTCCATTCTTATTGTTTTAATCAATGAATAAGCATCCGTAATAGAGGTTGGCTCAGGCGTTGTAACAATAATCGTTTCATCGGAGGCTTTTATAAAATTAATTACCGAACGAGATATTCCGGCGCCGGTATCTATAATTATTATATCAGAAATTGCATCAAGATAAGAAAAATTATTTATAAAATAAGACAGTTGTCTTTCAGAAACATTAGAAAGCTCCTTAAGACCGGATCCGCCCGATATAAACTTAATTCCCATAGGGCCATCAGTTAAAACGTCTTCTATATCTTTATCCCCTCTTAAAACATCTGCCAGAGAATATTTTGGCATTATTCCAAAAAGCACTTCTATATTTGCAAGCCCAAAATCAGCATCAATTATAACAACCTTTTTATTAAGCTTACTGAATTGTATAGCTATATTAACCGAAAAATTAGTTTTTCCAACCCCACCCTTGCCGCTTGTAACAGTTATGACCCTAGATGAAAGATCCATAGATTCTCTGTTTTGCTCTTTGGTTTTTTCGGCTCTATTTAATAAATTTCTTAAATTATTCGCTTGATCCATTATTTATACTCCCTAACAATGCCTTAGCAATCTTTTCGGGCCTGACAAGCTCAAAATCATCCGGAACATTTTGACCGGAGCTTATATAAGAAACTTCTCTTCCCGTTTCATGACATAAATTTAAAATAGAACCTAAATGAAGGGTTTCATCAAGCTTAGTCAATATAAGCTTAAAATCTGTAAACTGTGAATAAGCATCTATTATATTAAGCAAATCTTCGCATTTTGTTGTTATACTCAAAACCAAATACACATTCGGAGATTCAACGGCATCCAAAAGCTGTTTAAGCTCTTGTATATTTTCTTTATTTTTGTGAGAACGTCCGGCAGTATCAATAAAAATATAATTATAAATAGCTCTTAAATTTTCAATTTCCTTTTTCATATCATCGGGATTATAAACAACAGCTACTTCACTGTCCAAAATTTCCGCATAAGTTTTAAGCTGTTCAACAGCCGCAATTCTATATGTGTCCGCCGATATAAAGCCTACGGTTTTGCTGTGATTAATAATCAAATCTGAAGATATTTTTGCCATTGTTGTTGTTTTGCCAACACCGGTAGGGCCGATAAAAACAATATTTTTTGCAAATTTATCGCTGCTTTCGATTATTTCCGAAGGCTTGCCCAGCATATTTACAATTTTATTGTATACTATCTTAACCATAAGATTAAGATTTATTGAATTAATATCTTCAACATTTTCAATGTCTTCTAAAAGCTCTTCCGCTATTTTGGGCATAATCTCCTGCTCAACCAAAGAATCATAAAAAAACTGGAGCAGTTCATTATCATATTTTCTTTTTCCATCTTGAATTTGAGCTGATGCAGCTGCTTGAGCTTTAGATGATGTAAGCTTTGCCAATGTCTTATTTAAAAGATTTTCTGTATCGGCAAGTTTTTTTTCAAGTTTGTTTATTTCTTCGTCTTTCTTTTTTATCTTTATTTCATTTTCCGCATTTTTAAGTGTTTCTTCAATTTTAGCTTTAAATTTCTCTTCATTTTTGCTGTTTTCATTACTTGAAGATATATTTTTATTGCCTGTCTTAAGTATTTTTTCTTTTAATTCTTCTCCGGAGATTTTAACAAGAGGTCTGTCCTCATAAGCTGCCGTAACCTCAACATAGGGCTTTTTAAAAATAGATGAAATTCCGTGCGGCTTAACTTTTTTTACATTCAAAACCACGGCATCATCACCAAGTTCACCTCTAATCATCTCAACAGCCTGTGCCTCTGTAGGCGCTTCAAATTTTTTTAATTTCATTAAAGTCCCACCATTCCAATCGACTGTATTTCAGCAGTCGGCTCAATTTCATTATATGATAATACAATTAAATCAGGTGCAATTTGTTCAACAAGCTTCCTGAAATATGTTCTTACTATCGGAGAAGTTAATATAACAGGCTGAAGCCCAAGAGAAGTAAGCTTATTAATCTCTTTGTTAAGATTATTAAACATTTTTTGAGTTTTATCAGGCTCAAAAGCAATATAAGAACCCTGCTCAGTCTGCTGAACGCTGTTCATTATCTCCTGCTCAAGTTCAGGGTCAAGAGTAATAACCTTGTTGGCTGACTCCGTAAAATATTTTTGTGAAATACTTCTTCTCAACGCCTGCCTTGCATACTCTGTAAGCATATCGGTATCTCTTGTAATATGAGCATAATCAGCCAAAGTTTCAAGTATGGTAACAAGATCTCTTATAGATATTCCCTCTCTAAGCAAATTAGCGAGAACTTTTTGTATATCTCCTATGCCTAAAAGTTTTGGCACAAGCTCTTCAACAAGAACCGGATTATTTTCCTTAACATTATCTATAAGTGTTTGAACGTCCTGCCTTGAAAGAAGCTCATGCAGATTACCTCTTATAACCTCGGTCAAATGAGTTGCAATAATAGCCGGAGGGTCTACAACAGTATAACCCAGTGCCTCGGCACGTTCTCTCTGGGATTCGGAGATCCACAAAGCCGGCAGCCCAAGGTATGGTTCAATGGTTTCAATACCGTCTATTTCTTCTTCTACATAACCGGGATTCATTGCCATGTAATGGTCAAATAATATTTCTCCTCCCGCAACATCAACACCTTTAATCAATATTCTGTATTGATTAGGGCCAAGCTTTATATCATCTCTAAGACGTATAACAGGCACAACAGCGCCAAGCTCAAGAGCAATCTGACGTCTTATCATAACAACTCTGTCAAGCAAATCTCCGCCCTGAGAATTATCAACCAACGGAATAAGCCCATAGCCGAATATTAACAATATAGGGTCTACATTAAGCAGCGATATTACATTTTCGGGTCGTCTTATTTCTTCAACATCTTTGTCTTCGGCTGTAATTTCGGTTTTAACCTCCGCAAGCCTTTTGCTTCTTTCCAAAGCTCTTCCGCAAAAAATAAGCAGAATACCAAAAGGAATGAAAAAATACCAAGGCAAAGGCGTAAATCCCAAGAAAATCATTACCAAACCGCTGATATAGAGCGTAAGAGGTATATCAAAAATCTGTTTGGCAAGCAGTCTTCCGATTCCTGCATCATCGGAAGATTTTGTTACAAGAATACCTGTTGCCGTAGAAATAAGAAGCGCAGGAATCTGCCCAACAAGACCATCACCTATAGTCATAAGCGTATAAACCTGAAGAGCATCGCCAAAGCTTAGCCTTGTTCCGGTAGCCAAACCGGTAACGCCAAGCGTAACACCGCCAATCAAGTTTATAAATGTAATAACAATACCGGCTATAGCATCGCCTTTAACAAACTTTGAAGCACCATCCATCGCTCCAAAAAATGTAGATTCATCTTGAATTTCTTTTCTTCGCTCTTTAGCTTCTTCTTCGGTTATTATGCCTGTATTAAGATCCGCATCTATTGCCATCTGCTTACCGGGCATAGCGTCAAGAGTAAACCTTGCCGTTACCTCTGCAACTCTGTCTGAACCTTTTGTAATAACCAAAAAATTTACAATAACGATAATAGCAAATATAATTATACCTACAACAAGGTTGCCGCCTGCAACGAAATTACCGAATGTATTAACAACCTCTCCCGCATAGCCCTGGCCCAAAATAAGACGGGTAGAACAAATATTAAGAGCTATCCTAAACAATGTTGTAATCAGCAGCAATGTAGGAAACAGGCTCATATCCAACGATTTTTTTGAATACAATGCATCAAGCAAAATTGTAAGAGCAAAGAAAATATTTATCATAAACAAAAAATCGAGTACAAAAGCCGGAGGCGGAACCATTATTATAAGGACAATGCCAACTATAAATATGCCCAGATACATTTCCTTTAATTTCATTATAAAACTCCCCTTTTAGCAGGTTGGTCAAAAGTCGTTAATACTTATTTTTTAATTTATATACAAAAGCAAGAACCTCGGCAACAGCCGAATACAACTCGGGAGGTATTGCCTTTCCTATATCAACTGTTTTATAAAGTGTTCTTGCAAGAGGCTTATTTTCAACAAGCTCGATATTATTTTGAGCGGCAAGCTCTTTAATTCGCCTTGCTAAATGATCGGCGCCCTTTGCAACAACAACCGGAGCAGGATTTTTTTCTTTATCATATTTAATTGCAACCGCATAATGGGTGGGATTTGTTATAACAACATCTGCATTCGGAACCTCCTGCATCATTCTTCGCATTGATATCTCACGCATTTTGCTCTTGATTTTACCTTTAATCTGAGGATCTCCTTCGGATTGCTTATATTCATCCTTAACCTCTTGCTTAGTCATTTTAATTTTTTTATAATGTGAATATCTCTCATAAGCATAATCCAAAATTGCGATCACTATAAAATAATATCCGACTGTTGTGCCAAGCTTTATGCAAAGATTTCCAATATATATCATAGCAGAAGCCAAATCCATAATCATTATTGTCTGAATTTGATTAAGCTCATTTTTTAAGCAATTATAAATACCTATAGATATAACGAAAAGAATCATAAAAGATTTAAAAAATTCAACAATTGATCTCATTGAAAACATTTTTTTAAATCCATTTATCGGATTGAATTTATCAAATTTAGGAATCAAAGGCTTAGCCGTAGGATTCCATCCAACTTGGATAATATTTGCCAAAAGTCCAAAAGCAAGGCTCATTGCAAAAACTGGAATACATATTACCACAACTTTTAAAAATGCATCCGATACATATTTTATGATGTATTCTTTATTAAATATATCGTTTATATCAGAAATAAGATTAAGGTTAAATTTAAAAACATCAGCGCACCTTTTATATATAAATCCCGAAAAAATTTTAAGAGCATAAAACGAAGACAAAAGCACAACTGCCGTTTGAATTTCTTTACTTTGAGCTACCTGACCTTCATCACGGGCTTTTTTGCGTCTTTTATCTGTAGGCTGCTCAGATTTTTCACCCGACTCAAAAAATCCCAAATTTATTTTAATATAAAACTTATTTTCTTGATTATTTTTTAAAACAGTCTTTTTTGAAATTATCATGGCATCATAACCTTTATAATACTTAAAAGATATTCATTAATAAGACTAAAAATACTGTTAAATACCTGCCCAAATATAGGAACAATCAACCATATAATAATCAAGCCTACCAAAACCTTTAACGGCATACCCACAACAAAAACATTCATTCTGGGAGCAGCCTTAACCAAAACACCCAATGCAACATCTACAACCAAAATTGTTCCCATAACAGGCAAAGCCATCATTACACCCGAAATAAAAAACTTACCCATTAATTCCATTACAAGATATACAAGCTTATCGTTGCCAATAATCAATTCGGAACCGACAGGCAAAGCTTTAAAACTATAAAATAAAGTGCTTATAACATTTCTATGGCTTCCTGATGCTACAAATAATGCACAAAAAACAAAATAATATAAATTTCCGCTTATCGGAACCTGAGTTTGAGTAACCGGATCAAAAACATTAGCCATAGAAAAGCCTATCTGTTGGTCTGTAAGATGCCCTGCAAAATAAGTCACATTAAACATAAAATATACAATATATCCTATTATAAGACCAACAATAAATTCTTTTAAAATAACGGCTGTATATCCTACGATGCTGTCTATATAATAAACATCCTCAACAGCGCCCGATGTATATACAATACCTGCCAATATAAGAGCAAGCCCTAATCTGGACATAACAGGCATACCGCTTCCGCCAAAAACAGGCATAATAGTCAGCAGCCCAACAAATCTTACGAAAATAAGCATATAAATATCAATATTAGAAAAAATATCAACTAAAATATATGCTCCATCCGAATCCATAAAGAAACCTCACCAATACTTATTATTTTATATAATCTATAAGATTTCCGTATAATTCAATAAAAAGATCTTGAACTCCACTCATCATAAGAGCACCGAAAATCAAAATAGAAACAAAAACAGCTAAAATTTTAGGTACGAAAACTAAATTCTGCTCATTTATAGATGTAATTGTTTGAAATATGCTTACTATCAATCCAACCACAAGGCTCATAAGCAAAGGCGGCGCAGATGTAATAATAGTAGTCATAAGAGCAGAACGCATAATTGTCAGCACAGTATCCTGGCTCAAATAAATCACCTCGTTGTAAACGTCAGTATTATATTTTCAACAACAAGATTCCATCCATCTACCATTATGAACAAAAGTATTTTAAACGGTGCCGAAATCAAAGCCGGAGGAAGCATCATCATACCCATTGCCATAAGAGTTGAAGAAACAACCATATCTATTACAATGAATGGTATATAAAGGATAAAACCTATTTTAAAGCCTTTAGTCAATTCTCCTAAAATAAAAGAAGGGATTAAAACTGAGTTTGGTATATCCTCTTTATATTCGTAACTTTCTATACCGGAAAGATTTGTAAAAAGCACCAAATCTTTTTCCTCTGCCTGAGAAAACATAAATTCTCTAAGCGGCTCCATCGCTTGGGTAAAAAATTCCTGCTGAGTAATTTCTCCTCTTGAATACGGCTGAAAAGCCTGTTCATTTATTTTTGTAAACGTAGGGCTCATTATAAATAAAGTTAAAAATAAAGACAAACCAATCAAAACTTGATTTGGCGGCATTTGTTGCGTACCCAAAGCGGCACGCAGAAAATGCAGAGAAATAATTATTCTTGTAAAGCTTGTTAAAAGAATTATCAAAGACGGAGCAATAGTTATTACAGCAAGGATAAGAAGAATTTGGATTGTAGCCGCCGTATCCTGCGGAGTATCTGACGTACCAATATTAATATCTACATTAGGCAATGCAACATCATTTCCGCCAACGGCAAAAACATTTGTTTCAAAACATATGACAAGAGTAAACAAAATCAACAGATATATTATAAGTTTAAAGCCTCTTTTTGATATCATAAATCTACCGCTCCACTACTTTTTGTTTCTTAATTTATTTATATATTCTTTTAAATATTTTTCAAAATAAAATGAAGAATTTTTTTCACGGTCAATATCCTCAATAATACCATCGGATTTAACCTCTGTAAGAAAAACAACTTTGTCCTTGCCGGCGCTTATAAGAAAAAACTGCTCGCCAACTTTAATCAACTGAATAGAAGCCTGTCCGCCGACAAAAACCGATTCTATAACCTTAATATTTTCTCCTCTTGCAGCATTAATTCTGGTTTTAGCTAAAAACTTTGTTGATAAATAGGCCAAATATAAAATACCAATAAATACAACAATTAGGAAAAAAAACTGGCCTATCATTGCAGCAACCGATGACCAGTTATTTCCGCCAGTTTTATTCGTAATTGTAATAAATATAGCAGCTAATTCAATAAAGTGCATTAACTAACCAATAACCTTTTTAACGGCTTCAAGAACTCGATCAGGCTGAAACGGCTTTACAATAAAGTCTTTTGCCCCGGCTTGAATTGCCTCTATAACCATAGCCTGCTGGCCCATAGCAGAGCACATAATTATAAGAGCGTTGCCATCTTCGCTTTTAATTGACCTTGCCGCTTGGATTCCATCCATCTCCGGCATTGTTATATCCATAATAACAAGACTTGGCTTAAGCTCTTTATATTTTTCAACAGCCTTAGCGCCATTTTCAGCCTCACCTACAACATCGTATCCATTCTTAACAAGAATGTCCTTTAACATCATACGCATAAAAGCAGCATCATCAACCAATAAAATATTTTTTCCTGCCATTATTATCACTCCTCATTTTTAAATAATCTTTATTATTAATTATATATAATTTTTATCTATTATACAATTAAATTCTGTCTTCCGCATTAACAATATCAGTTATACGAATACCAAAATTCTCATCAATAACAACAACCTCGCCTTTAGCGATAAACTTGCCATTAACAAGAATATCGATAGGCTCGCCTGCAAGCTTATCAAGCTCAATAACTGTACCCGGAGAAAACTCAAGAATTTCTTTAATAAGTTTATTTGTTCTGCCTAATTCAACAGTAACCTCCAAAGGAACATCCATAATAATGTCAATATTTTCCTTCTGCTGCATAACTGCGCCGACATCAAAATTTTGGAATTGAGCCGGCTGAACATTTACATTGCTCTGCATATGCTGCTGTGGCGGTACTGCATACTGCGGCATCATCATAGGCTGTGAATAATCATACATAGGCTGCTGATACTGCATAGGCATAGGCGGCGGCGGTGCTGCGGCAGAAGCTTGCGGCATCGGCGCAGGCGCAGGCTGCGGAGCAGGAGTCGGCTGTGACGGAGCTGCGGCGGGCTGTGATTCAGCTGGAGCCGGTTCTTCAGGCTGTGGAGAACCTAAAAGAGCATCCTTAAGATTAACAACCATATCCTTTGCAAACTCTATAGGAATAATTTGCATTATTTCACTGTCAATAAGAGTACCTATTTCCATTTTAAATGATATACACGCAATAGGCTCTTCATAATTTAAGCCAACACTTCTAAAGAATGTATCATCTTGAAAATTAAGCTCAAAAGCTTCAGGTGTAGCGATATCTATTTTATGATTAAGCATAGATGACAGTGATGTTGAAGAAGAACCGACCATCTGATTCATAGCTTCGGCAATGGCGCTAAGATCAAGCTCTGTAAGCTCAACATTATCCAATGATATTTCTCCGCTTCCGCCCATCATAAGGTCAGCAATTATTTTAACATCAGACTGTTTAAGAATGAGGATATTGGAACCTCTCAATCCTACGGTATAATCAACCTTGATGCCTACACATGGTCTTTCATAGCTTTCAGCCATATCTTTCAACGTAATAATTTTAACCTTCGGCGTTGTTATCAAAACCTTTTGATTAAGGAGCGCAAAAAGAGTAGTGGCTGAAGTGCCCATACTGATATTGCCTATTTCACCAAGGATATCTTTTTGTTCATCATTAAGAATTTCATTTAAAGATGACTTGGCACCGGAGTCATCATTATTGTTTGAAGCAGAATCAGAGCTGTTGTCATTTCCGCCTGCGGCGCCTCCCAACAAAGCGTCAATTTCAGACTGTGAAAGCATATCGCCCATACAACTACTCCTCCTTTCTCACAACCGAAGTTATTTGTATTGCATTTTTACCTCTGCTCAGGCCCGGTTTTGCATAAAATTTAAGCAAACTTCCAACCATGACCTGAAAATCTGAATCAACATAAGAATCTAAAGTTATAACATCACCAACCTGTAAATTTATAAATTCATCAACTGTTATGCTGGTTCTTCCAACCACAACAGATAAAGGCACCTTTGCGCTTTCAAGTTTTTTCTCAACGGCAGGTCTAAATCTGGACAAATCCTCATCTTCATTTGATGAAAACCAATGTTTTGTATTCAAATTGCCTATAATAGGCTCTATTACAATGTATGGAATACAGAAGTTAATCATACCGTCGATTTCTCCAACCTTTATACTCAGTGTAACAAGTGAGATCATCTCATTTGGAGAAATAATTTGAGCAAACTGAGCATTTGTTTCAAGCTTGTCAAATCGTGGATTTATAACACAAACATTTTCCCATGGTTCTATCAAAAAATTCACCATTTCATTTAAAACTCTGCTTAGGAGTATTTTTTCTATTTCGGTAAAATCACGAGATTTTTTTAAAGTTTCGCCCCTGCCTCCGAGTATACGGTCTATAATAGCATAACCTATTTGTGAAGATAAATCAAGTATTACCGAGCCTTTAAACGGCTTAAAATCTATTATTCCAAGCACAACGGGATTAAGCAAAGAGTTATTAAACTCACTGTATGTCATTTGCTCTGCGCTTACAACCTCAAGCTGTACGCTTGTTCTCAAATAGCCTGTAAAAAATGAGGAAGTAAGCCTTGAAAAGCTTTCAAAAATAACTTCTAAAGTCCTAAGCTGCTCTTTACCGAATTTAGACGGTTTTGCAAAATTATATGTTCTGACTTTTCTTTCATCGGTATCATTATTTTCAATAGCGGAGCTGTCGCCTCTCGATAGGTCGCTTAATAGTTTATCAATCTCTTCCTGTGACAAGACATCGCCCATTTAAACCATCACCTGCCTTATGCATAAGATAAATCATTCTAAGAATAAATCACTTAAATAAATAGTGACTATCAAATTAGATTCAAATTCCTGCTGAAGCTTCTCTAAAATTTCTTCTCTTAAAACAGCCTGAGCGTCTGATTTTTGAAGTTCTTCATAAGTTTTGTTTCTCAAAACTCCTATTATAACATCCTTAACAATAGGCGTTTTTTCTGAAAGAACAAGCATAAAAGCTTCGCTTTCTTTTTTATTGCTTATATCTATACCAAGGCTGAAGCCCACTCTTATAACGTGCTCTTTGCCGTCGTCGCCTTTTCTCAAGTTGGTATAAAGCGAATCGTCATAAGTAACAAGCTGAATATCTTCCTGTTTAACAGGCTCCTTAACTTCTTCTTCGACAGTCTGCCCTTTATTAAGGTTTTTAAAGGTTAAAAAGAACCCTACACCTATCGTAATAAGCAAAATAACAAGCAGAACAATAATTAAAATCATCATTATTTTATTTTTTTCCACCGCTGTTCATCTCCTCTCTTAATAAAAGCATTAAAAACTTACTTCATCCGAGTAATATTTGCTTAAAATTTTTATTTCAACTCGTCTGTTTATCGATCTGTTTTCGGGAGTATCGTTTGAAACCTTTGGCTTATACTCACCGTATCCCTCGGTAGATATACGAGTAGGCTGAAAATTTTTTGTTTCCGTAAAATATGTTGCAACAGATATTGCCCTTGCGGCGGACAAATACCAGTTATTTGGAAATTTATCGGTATTTATCGGTCTGTTATCTGTATGACCTTCTATTTTTATATCATTTTCGGGATATTTCAAAAGTTCGCTTGCAACCATATCCAATGCTTGAAGAGCATCGCTTTTAAGCTCTGCCTTTCCGCTGTCAAAAAGGATTCCGTCTTTAAAATTAAGCGTTATATATTGATCATTTTGCTCCACATCTATTTTATCCATATAATTATTTTGAGCAAAATAAGTTCTGAAATCAGAAGCCATTTTTTCAAGCTCGGCTTTTCCCTCTTCATATTCGGTATTTTCTTTATCTGAGTCGCCCTCTGCTACCGGCATTTCTACAATACCATTTCCCAGTGCATCAAGCACACCCGGCGTAGAGCTTTCCGAAACAGAAATTTTATTTGATGAAAAGGACAATGCTATTGCTTTAAATTTTTCTGCATCGGTACTGGAGCTTGCAAAAAGCAAAACGAAAAAGCACAGCAGCAATGTAACCAAATCTCCATATGTACTCATGTATTCGGGCGAACCCATTTTAATGGTTATATTCTTTTTCTTTTTAGCCATTATTCATCACCAGCCTGTGAATCATCGTTAGTTCCGAATGTGTTTCTTAAAGCAGGAGAAAGGAATACTTTTAATTTTTCTTCAATAATTCTCGGGTTCTCGCCTGCGGCTATTGAAAGAACTCCTTCTATCAAAACTTCTTTAACTAATTGTTCTTCTGCGCTGAAAACTTTCAGCTTATTTGCAACAGGGTTTGCAATAAAGTTTGCAACAACAGAGCCATAGAATGTTGTGATAATAGCAACCGCCATTGAAGGACCGATTGAAGAAGGATCAGACATATTTTGAAGCATCATAACCAAACCGATAAGCGTACCGATCATACCCCAAGAAGGACCCATGCTTCCGATAAACTCCCAAACTTCGGCAACGCTTTTATGTCGTTCTTCTATAAAACCTATTTCGGTTTCCATAATATTTCTTACAAGCTCGGCGTCTGTACCGTCAACAACAAGCATAACACCTTTTTGGAGGAAATCGTCATCCATACCGCTTGCCGCATCTTCCAAGGCAAGTATTCCCTCTTTACGCGCAAGATTTGCCAAATCGATAATATTCTTTATGGCTGTAATAGGATCTACTTTTTTGGGTTTTAATGCATTTTTAAAGCCCTTAAGGCCTGTTATAAGCTTAGGCATCGGAAAGCCTACCAAAGTTGCCGCTATCGTACCGCCCACCGTAACCATAACTGAGGGCCAGTCTATAAAGCTTAATACACCGCTTATCTGCATATCGGCATTAAGCAGAATCGACAAAATAATAAATATCCAACCTGAAACAAATCCTATTATAATTGCTAAATCCATACTTCTTGACCCCTTTCACCAAGCTGCTTAGTGATTGTTTATTTTTTTCTTAAATTCTATAATCTGTTCTAATATTTCATCAATAGACTCCTTAACAATAATTTTGCGTCCGGTAGTCATTGTTATTGTCGTATCCGGTGTTTCTTCCATACATTCCAAATAATCGCTGTTAATTACCAATTCTTTATCATTTAATCTTGTTACGGTTATCATAAAATACCTCCACATGCTTACCAATAGATTATAACATAAAACCGCCTTTTTTGGCAAAGCATTTATATTAAATTTCAACAATTTTTTAAACAAAATTTATATATAAATAATAAAAACCACAAATTTCTTTTCGATCCAATAAAAACTTTTATACAATAAATAATAATCAAGGCTTCTCCGCCCCTCTTATTAAGAGGCGGAGAAAAAATAAATTTATCTCTTAAGATTTACAAGCTCCTGAAGCATTTCATCGGAAGTTGTTATAACTCTTGAATTTGCTTGGAAACCTCTTTGGGTTGTAATTACGTCAACAAACTCTTGAGAAAGATCAACATTTGACATTTCAAGAGAGCCGCTTATAAACTCTCCGCCGTCAGCGGTAATATCGGAGCCTATGCCGTCAAAATCTCCCGAATTTACGGTAGCCTCATAGAGGTTGCTTCCAACCTTTTGCAAGCCTGCAGGGTTTTTGAATTGCGCCACAGATATCTGACCGAGAATTTTTGTTTTTCCGTTAGTATAGCTTCCTGTTATTATGCCGTCGCTGCCAATAGAAAATCCTGAAAGCGCACCGGCAGCACATCCGTCTTTTGAAACCGCCGTAGCATCAGCCTTTGCATTAAACTGAGTTAAATCGGCAAAACTTATATTAACAGGATCGGCAAAGGTTGCGTTATATGACGGACCTGCTGCGCCTGCACCGCCGCCACCTGCTGCGCCTGCACCGCCGCCACCTCCTGCGCCTGCACCGGGAGTAACTGAAAGGCCTGTAAGAGCAAGCGAAGTTGTACCTGTCGGTTTGCCGTTTTCATCAAATTGTATATTAATTGTATTAGGCGTAAAATTAAATGTAACTGTATTTTTAGAGTCGCCGTTTACAATTGCCGTTCCGTCTAAAGTAAATTTCCATGTGTTGTCTGCGCCTGTATAAGTAAATTTTCCGTTTACTTTATAAACATTTCCAAGGCTGTCATAAATCTGAATACCACATTCCTTTTCGGGGTTGGTATCTGGGTTAAGGTTTCCTTCAAAATTGATTGTTGATGTTACCTCAGGCTCTACATAAGATTTGCTTCCTCTGTAAAGATTAAGCCCCTGTACATTTGCCTGAACAATTTTTTGCTGACCGGGATTATCCGGATCATCTTCAGCCTCCCAGCCGCAAACCATAAGTCCGTTTGAATCATGAAGATTACCCTCTTCATCAACCTCAAAGGCTCCCGCTCTTGTAAATTTATATCCTGTTGAATCGGAAACAATAAAAAATCCGTCGCCACTAATCATTATGTCATTTCCGTTGTCAGTTCTTTGAGTTGCGCCTGTTGTCATTATATTGCTTATAGCCGCAACAGTAGAGCCAAGACCAATCTGTTGAGCGTTTGTTCCGGATCTTCCGGAATCTTCATTTGCTCCCGTTGCTCCGCTTAAAGTTTGATTAAAAACATCACTGAATACAACGGTTGATCTTTTAAAGCCAACTGTATTTACATTTGAAATGTTGTTTGCGATAACGTCCATCTTTGTTTGATGAACTCTCAGGCCGGAAACACCTGAGTACAATGATCTCATCATAATAAATTCCCTCCCATATCGCTGTAACCTATTTCGTCAGTCATTCGGAAATAAAAGCCTCCAAAAAAGGTCCGGCTAGACAATTACAGCTCCGTCAATATTGGTAAATATATTACTGTCATTTTTTTGATTCATAGCAGTTATAACAGTCCTGCTTTTTACGTTTATAACCAACGCCACGTTATCAACCAAAACAAGAGAATCTTTAATTCCTTTTTTATCGGCACATTCCACACCCTGTTCAACTCTTTCAAGCTGTTCTTTTGACAAAGATATATCCCTATTGTTCATTCTCATTGAAGCGTGCTTTGAAAACTGCAAATTTGCAGTTTCAAGTTTTTGGCTTAAAACATTTTGAAAACTCACCTCATTAGAGCCATATGAATTTTCTCTTTTTGTATCATCAATGCCCTTATAGCCCAAAGAGTTAGGAATTATTCGATTTTTGTTATAAATCTGCATAAAATCACCGCCTGTAAAACGTTTCTATTTTATATCTTGCAAGTCGACTTCCTGTCCGCCAACAAGCAGATAAGGAACGCCCTTCCTTATAACTACGGAATCAACGATGCCCTCAACATCGGCTGAAGCAACATTTTTTCCTACATAAGACAAAGCGCTTAAAACAGAGCTTATATCCTGAATTGTAACTTTATTTTCGCCAACAAGCAGATAAAGCTCATCACCGTTTACAATTCCTATATCATCGATTGTTCCGCTTATCATGTTTTCATCATTTATATATGCGCTTATCTGAGAACCAAGCAAAAGACTGTCTTGAGAAACAGATACAACCTCGTATAAATAAACGTCCTTTCCTCCAACGCTTAATACCGGAGTATTGCCCACAAATTTGATAAAATCAACCTTACCCTCAACAAAGCCCTCTGCTTCAAGATTATCATTAATGGTTATTGCCTGAATAGTCTTTCCTATCAAGCTTATAGCCTGATTAACGGAAGAATCAGAAGCCGCTGATGAAGCTCCGTAAACATACTGAACATCGCCATATTCCAATTCAACATCATTTACACTTACATAAGGCTTGCCGTTTTTCATGGTAACATAATCAACAACACCCTGTATTTCATCATATTTATTTTCTTCTTCATTATAGTAAGAAGCATAAACCTCTTTTCCTATAAGACCGTATGCCTGAGAAGCCGTCATTGTGGTATTAAGATTAGTCATTTGCTCAAGCGCCGTAAACTGTGCCATTTGAGCAACAAATTCAGTATTGTCCATAGGCTCTAAAGGATCCTGATACTGAAGCTGAGTAAGCAAAAGCTTTAAAAAATCATCTTTTCCAAGCTCAGTTTTTACCTCACGCTTTTTATTGGCAGGATTTTCGACAGCAGAGCCTTTAGAAGCATCTACGCCTATTCCGGCAGTGCTTTTATCTGAAATTCCGTTTGTGCCTGAAGTGCTCATATTAATAACCTCCTATGCTGTGTAATTTACATTAGCCCCTACAACCTCGTTTTCTTTTACATAGTTTACTTCTTCCTGCTGCTCGGATTGAGCAATAATTTGACTTACTCTTGAGGATGTTTTTTCATTGGCGCTGTATTGATTTTTAAAATCCGCATCACTTTCGCCGGAGCCTACATTTACCTCCAACTGTGAAACCTCTACACCTGCATCTGAAAGAGCCTGCTTAAGCTGATTAAAGCCTGCTTCGATAATTTCTTTAACCCTTTGGCTTTCTGCGGTAATCTGAGCCGTCACTATGCCGTTATGAGAAGCTATTCTTAACGTAACGTCTCCCAATTCTTCGGGCTTTAATGAAATTTTAAGCTCTGTAACATCTTTGTTGATTCCCACTTTAACCTTATCTATAATTTGTTTTATGATTTCTGCGGTATCAACATTTTTTGTGCTCTCTGTTCTTAAAACAGCTTCATTAAGGGCTTTTGTAATGTTATCCATAACAACTCCCGCCACATTAACCTGAGAGCTTTCTCCCTTTGACAAAAAGCTTTGATTTTGAAAAAATCCTCCTGTATCGTCCTTTTCTGCTCCAGATGCAGAAACAACAACATTCAAATTATCGGCGCTTTTTTCTTCCTGATAAACAAAATTTTTGTCACTATTTTTTTCATATCTGTTTTTTGTTTCACTTAAATCGACTTCTTCAAGTGAAACAGCTTGAGTAATTTCAGCGTTTGTGTCTGTTTTAAGCTTTTCAGAGCTGATATCTGTCTGATTCTCATCGGCTTTTACAATATCTGTCTGCTTAATTTCAGAAGTTTTTAAATTTTCTTCAAGCTTTGCTTGATTGCTTGCAAAATCAGCAAATTTTTCAGATTCTTCAAAAACATTTTTAATTTCTGACATAATGTCCTTAACTCCATCAACAGAAATTAAGTCAATAGGGCTTTCAACATCTGTAAGAGCCATCATAAAGCTTAAAAGATTATTTGCATCAATAAGATCTGAAGCTTCAAGCCCCGCCTTTTCAAGTGCCGCATTAATTTCATCAATACTCAAGCCGGTTTTATCGGCAATAGCTTTAACAATTTCTTCGTTAAGCTTCTGAGCATCTTCGGCTTTTTCCGAAACAGACGAATTATCATCTTTCTTTAATTCTGATTTTTTAACGCTCTTGGAATCCTCCGCCTTTTCTTTTTGAGAAGGATCACTCTGTCCAACACTTTT
The DNA here is from genome assembly GCA_947630475.1 of uncultured Clostridia bacterium. GTDB lineage: Bacteria > Bacillota > Clostridia > Lachnospirales > CAG-274 > CANRHR01. The sequence goes on from CANRHR010000003.1 coordinate 147,658, forward strand.
TTCGGCATCACTGTTTTCGGGTTTTGTAATTTCCTTGCTTTGATCGGCATCGGATTTTGTTTCGTAGCTTTTAGTTTTTGATGTTTTTTGGTTTTCTGTTTTTGAATACGACTTATCTTCAGCCCTGTCAAGATAGCTTTCAAAGCTGTCTTTTGGTTGTTTTTTAATGCTTGCCGATGAAACCGAAGACTTAAGATTAATCTCACTGTTTCCGGCATAGGTATTAAAAAACATTTTTGCTAAACCCATTAACGTCACCTCCTTAATTTAATTAAATGTTGTTCACTGCGGCGCCATTTGTCTGGCGCAGGCTGCAGCGTTGGCGGCCTCCATAGAAGAAAGTATATCGCCTCTCTGATCGCTGCTTATATTATTAAGTATTTGAACAACCAACTCCATATCGGTACCCATCATTTCTTCAAGCACCTTTGCTGCGGCATCCTTTTTCATTCCTTCAAAAGTCTGCACATATTGCTTAAGCTCATCATCCGACTGAGAAGCCTCCGCAATTTCTCTATATATACTCTCAGCCGTTTCAGGTTCTATGCTTTCATAAAACTTGCTGTAGGCTTCGGGGTCATTTTCAGCTATCATTCTGTCAAATTCTTCCTTTTCTTCGTTAAAGGCAAGCTGATTTGCTTCTATTTCCTGAAGTCTTTTCATTTCATCGTTAAGTTTTTTTATTTCATCATTAAGAGCTGCCTTTTCATCTTCCAAGGATTTATTTTCTTCATTCATAACCCTAATCTGAGAAGCTAATTCTTCTCTGCTTAATCCGCTAAATTCATCGGCATTTTCTTCTTCCTGCTTTTCGGGGAGCATATTTTTAACAACCGGAATTTTTTCCAAATAATTTCTCAAATATTTTTCTCGTATATCACCTGCGTTAAAAACCAAAACAGCGATCAACAAACCAAAGATCACCGCAAGAAAAATCAGCTTAAATATACCGCCTTTTTTCTTTTTTTTGTCTTTTTTATCCTTTTTTTTCTTTTTCTTTTCTTTTGAAGGGACTTGGGCATCATTTTCATCGATCATTTCATCGCTGTTTTCAGCCTTAGTTTTAACTGCCATATCACAAACCTCCGCTTTCAGTCTTTGCCGCTGTACTGATAGCTTACAATTTCATCAGTAACCTTTTGCTCTTTTTTAAGAGATTCTTTCATATATTCTTCTTTATCTTTTTCTTTTAAGGTTTCAAGCATTTTACGGTTTTTCATTGCTTCAACAAGCTCAAGACGTTTGCTCTCCGCCTCGTTTTCAGCCTTTTTTATAACGTCGTTTTGTTTTTCTATTTTCTTTTTTACAAAATCTATGTATTTATTATAATTATTCAGCTCATTTGGTTTAACGCCGCCTAAAATGCTTTTTTTAAATGATAAGATATTACTGTTTTTTTCATCTATAAGCTTCAATTTAACTTGTCTTTCTTCTTCAAGCCTGGCAAGACATTTGCCGTATTCAAGCTTTTTTTGTTCTTCTATTTTTTCTTTGATATCTAAATAGCCTTGAAGTCTGAATATAAATCCGGCCACTTAAACTACTCCTTTACAATATCCATCATTGTTTCTAAAGTATTGTCAAAATCAAAGCTTTCATCCGTGGCTTGAGTAAGAAAATCATTAACGGCGCTGTGTTTTTCTATGGCATAATCTATATCCGGATTGCTTCCTTTAACATATGCGCCAATATTGATAAGATCCTCTGCATCGGAATAAACAGCCATAGTTTTTTTCATTTCAAAAGCAGCCTTTTTATGTTCGTTTGAAATAATATCGCTCATAACACGAGATACGCTTGCCAACACATCTATAGCCGGATAATGATTTCTGTTTGCAAGCTTTCTGGATAAAACAATATGTCCGTCAAGAATACCTCTTGCCGTATCTGTAACAGGCTCTGTAAAATCATCACCATCTACAAGTACCGTATATAATCCGGTTATGGATCCTTTTTCGGAAGTACCTGCCCTTTCCAAAAGCTTTGGCATAACCGAAAAAACAGACGGAGTAAATCCTCTTGAAACAGGAGGCTCCCCTGTTGCAAGACCTATTTCTCTCTGAGCCATTGCATATCTTGTAAGGCTATCCATAAGCAAAAGTACATCTTTGCCCTTTTCTCTAAAATATTCAGCAATAGTTGTCGCAATTTCAGCCGCTTTAAGCCTTACTAAAGCCGGCTTATCGGATGTAGCTATAACAAGTACCGATCTTTTAAGACCTTTTTCACCAAGATCTTTTTCTATAAATTCCCTAACCTCTCTGCCACGCTCGCCTATAAGAGCTATAACATTTATATCAGCCGACGTATTTCTTGCAATCATGCCCATAAGGGTACTTTTTCCAACGCCGGAACCTGCAAAAATACCTATACGCTGTCCTTTTCCTATTGTAAGCAAGCCGTCTATAGGCTTTACGCCTAAGCTTAGATGCTCTGTAATTCTTTTTCGCTTAAGCGGATCGGGAGGAGAATTACTTACAGAACATTCTGTTTCAAAATTTATAGGTCCTTTTCCGTCCATAGGCTCTCCAAGTCCATCGAGGATTCTTCCCAAAAGCTCTGAGCCTACCCTTACAGAAAGAGGTTTATCCTGAGATTCAACAATACTGCCCGACCCTATTCCATCCATACTGCCAAGCGGCATAAGCAGAATTTTATTATCCCTAAAACCGACAACCTCAGCCCTTATGCCTCCAACATTCTTATTGCCCTTTATAATGCAGCAGCTGCCTACGCTAACATCAGGCCCTATTGACTCGATAGTCAGCCCAACAACCTGAGATACTCTGCCCAATCTTTTGATATACTCTTTTTCCAACACAATATTATATTTTGAAATATCAATTACCATTAAAATCACCTGTTTTCCAAGATATAATAAAGATTGCTTTTCACTTCTTTCAACTGCTGATCTATTCCGCAATCGATATTGCCAAAAGGGGTTTCTATCAAACAATCTCCTACATTCATAGATAAATCTTTTATAATTTCTATATTTACGCTGCCCTCTCTGCTTGAAACAATATCGTCTTTATCATTAATTGCAGATTCATAATCATCGGCGGACACATGAATAAAAATATCGCCCATAATCTTTGTTTGTGACATACCTTTTTTTATTATGCACTTTATAACATCGGGATTTATAATTTTTGCATTGTTAAGAACTTTATCTATAACCTTAACGACAAGTTCAATAAGCTCCGGTTCTATTCTTGAAAGTATTTCTTCTTTTTCAGCCTTGGCAGAGGCTAAGGTATTCTTAGCCTCTTTTTGTATAACCGCAGCTTCATCGGCGCCTTTTTTATAACCGGAGCTGTAACCTTCATCATAAGCATTTTTTTTAATTTCTTCGGCTTCTATAACAGCATTTTTATGCGCTTCGATTAAAATATAATCGGCTTCTTTTCTGGCGTTTCCTATAACGCTGCCGGCTTGAGCCTTAGCTATTTCCAAAATGTCTTCGGGGGTTAACTCGCCGCCGTTTTCAGCAGTATAGTTTATCTCAAATTCATTGCTATTTTCATCTTCATCAATAACATTAAAATTTGGAATATCAATACTGACTTTATTTTCTTCATCAACGGTAAGGTTATTATACTTAATAATCTTAGACAATTAATTCATCCCCTCCGCCTCTTGCGATAATAATTTCACCTGTATCTTGGAGCCTGCGGATAATATTAACGATTTTCTGCTGTGCTTCTTCAACATCGGAGCGTCGAACAGGTCCCATAAATTCCATTTCTTCTTTTATCATCGAAGCAAGACGCTTTGAAAGATTTTGGAATATAATATTCTGTACATCTTCGCTTGAGCCTTTAAGAGCTATAGCAAGCTCTCTGTTGTCTATATCCTGACGAAGAACATTCTGTATTGAACGATTATCGAGAGAAAGGATATCCTCAAATACAAACATTTTCTTTTTGATTTCTTCTGAAAGCTCAAGATCTTCTGTTTCAAGAGTTTCCATAATATTTTTCTCTGTAGCTCTGTCAACGGAGTTAAGAATTTCAACAATAGCATCAACGCCGCCCACATCGGCATAATCAGCCGTCATAATAGAAGAAAGCTTCTTTTCGAGAGTATTTTCGATTTCTTTTATAACATCAGGGCTTGTTCTGTCCATAAGCGCAACTCTTTTTGCCACATCAGCCTGTTTATCGGATTCAAGTGAAGCCAAAATTTCAGCCGCCTGAGGAGGCTTAAGATAAGAAAGTATAAGCGCTATTGTCTGAGGATGTTCATTTTGTATAAAGTTTATAACCTGACTTATATCATCTTTTCTGATGAAATCAAACGGTCTTACCTGAAGAGAAACTGTAAGCTTATTAATAATTTCATGCGCTTTGTTCTCTCCGAGCGCTTTTTCAAGTATCTGCTTAGCATAAACTATACCGCCTTCGGTAATATATTGCTGAGCTATACAGATTTGATAAAATTCTTCTAAAACCTCTTCTTTTATATCAGGCATAACAGAGCTTATATTTGCAATTTCAAGAGTAAGTGCTTCTATTTCATCTTCTTTAAGATATTTAAAAATTTCGGCAGATTTTTCGGGCCCCAAAGAAATAAGCAGCATTGCAGCTTTTTCTTTGCCGTTATAATCATCTAATGCAGCCATAAATCATCACTCCCATTCATCATTAAGCCAGTTGCGCAGCAGCTGAGCAACCGCTTCCGGTTTTTCATCAACAAATTTATTGATCTGAACCAAATATTCAGAATCAATCTTATCGATTGAAGCAAGGTTTTGATCCTGATTTTCGTTTTCTTCTTCAACCTCTGTCGTAGCAATAAGATCTTCAACAGAAAGCTCAGGCTCAACCTCCTCAATTTCTTCAGGACGGGTTTTTCTGATAAGAGCAAACGCAAGAAGGAGCAGCAATAAAGCAAGAATAACCAAAATAATAATCTGTTCTATTGCAAGCGGCTCTGTAACCTCATCAACAAACATAGGCTTTTCGTATCCTACAACAGAAATATTTTCAATACCTGTTCCGACTCTTAAGCTTTCAATAAGATCAGGGTCAATTTCAAGCCTTGTTTCCGCATTGTTTTGTTCTTTAAAATCGTCCCATGACATATCATCATTAAGGGTTCCGTTTTCTCTGAGAGTTCCTTCGTTATATTCTCTCCAGTTGTAAACCACAACCGAAATTGACGATGCATCATAAACAATAGCTCCCTCGGCTATATCCGTTACATTTTCTTCTGTATTGTAAAGATAATCGTTGTCTTCTTTAGTGCCGTCGTAGGTAGCCCCCGTTTCATTTTCCATTGCATAATTTGCATCATATTCGTCATTTGCTTCAACGCCGGGCTCGGCTCCCTCCGTACCGTTTACAACATTTTCTTCTTCCCTGCTTGTTTTGCTGGGAACGCCGACTGTCATATCATCAATAGGAGGCGTGTATGTAACTGTTTTTGTCTGTGATTTATTCCAGTCTATTTTAAGATTTGTAATAATGTTGACATCGTCATAAAGCTTTGCAAGCGCCGCCCTTATCTGCATTTCAACATCTTTTTTCTTTTGATTTTCTATATCCTCTTTAGAGGAATAGCTTGTCAAATCATTTGATGAGCCTGAATAAAGACTGTTTGCATTTTGGTCTACAATTTCGATATTTTTCATATCAAGCCCTTCAACGCTCATACAAACAAGCCTTGCTATAGTCGTTGCCTCATCCTTTGAGAACTCTCTGTTTGTAACAACGGTAATGCTTGCGCTGGCTTCTGTTTTATTATTTTCAAATAATACCGTTTCCTGAGGAATTACCAGCTTAACATTTGCCGAATCTATTCCGTCTATTGTTTTAATCTGATCTTCAAGTGAAGTTTCACTTGCCACAAGATACATTTCACGCTTATCGGATTCGCTCATTCCTATACTGCTTGTTTCAAAGGCATCGTCAAATGTAAACCCGCTTTTGCTGATATTTTCTTCTGCAAGAAGAATTTTAGCCTTATTCAAATCTTTTTGCATAACTTGAATAGAGCTTCCGTTTTTTGTTATTTTACTTTTAATGTCGTTATCATCAAAAATATTTTCTATTTTGCCTATAGTGGAAATATCTGAATTTGATTCAAGAACAACCCACTTAGGTTTTGTTGTAAGATATACAGTAATACCAAGTGCAATTAAAATAAGAACGGATAATACAATTATTTTTATTCTTAAGCCCTTATCCAATTCTTTCCATTTTTCGGATAAGGAGTTAAATTTGTTGCGAATTTTCTCCTGCATTTGTTCACCACCCCATTTATGCGTGTATTTTTAAATATATTCTAAAGTGACATACGCATAATTTCTTGATACGCAGTTAATATTTTATTTGTAACCTGAGCGGTAAACTGAAGAGAAGAGGCAGCCTTTGCCTGAGCCATATTAAGAGCTATTATATCATCCGTTTTGCCTGTAATATAATCAAGCTGCAAATTCTGAGCGTCAATTTGAAATTGATTTGTATCATTCAGCAACCCGACAGCAGCATTAAAAATTGTTTCAAAGCTTTCACCTGACGGTCTGAGCGAAACTTTATTGTTATCATTTAAATTTAAACTTCCAACAGACTGTATGCTGCTGTCAATTCTCATAATTCATTCCTCCAAAACAAATAAAATCTATACACATCATCATTAGCAAAAAGCAAAGCCTTTTAAATTTCGGAAAGCCTGCACTTTTCACTAAAAGCAAATAACAAGCACCCCCCCCCCGCCTAAAAAAGCGAGGGGGAGTTACTTATTTATTAAAATAAGCTCTGCTTTAAGCCAACGAAAATCATTTGCCTATTTCAAGTGTTTTAGCAATCATTGCCTTAGTTGTGTTAATGGCAGTAATATTAGCCTCATAAGAACGATTTGCGGAAATCATGTTAACCATTTCCTCAACAACATTCACATTGGGCTTTGTTACATATCCATCTTCATCGGCATCGGGGTGAGATGGATCATAAACTTTGCTTCCCGGCGTATCATCTTCAACTATTTCACTTACTCTGACACCATAGCCTGCCGCCGAATTCATAGCTCTGTCAAGATATTTTGCAAAATTTGATCTTTCTGTTATTTCTTCAAATATAACAGCCTTTCTTTTATAAGGCGTACCATCTTCCGTTCTTGTTGTATCGACATTAGCCATATTCTGGCTTATAACATCCATTCTCAATCTTTGGGCGGTAAGTGCGGTTGCACTTGTTCCGAGAGAACCGAAAAAAGACATTTAAAACTCACTCCTTTATTATTCAAAACAGAAAAAATTAATTCTATTTATTATTCTCTTATGCTAACACTCAGTCAATTTTACAAAGCATAAAAAATCACCTTAACGCCGTCAAAACAGAATTTAGCCTGTTATTATTGTTTATAACGCTGTTGGCAACAACATCATATTGTGATGAATTTTTATAAAAATTAACCATTTCGCTTTCTATATCAACATTGTTATCGTCAACTCTGACGCTGTAATTTCTGTGTCTTGTGTAAAGCTCAGCCTTAAAGCTGTCTATATCTAAATCGGCGTCTTTTTTATATTTATCAACCGCATCTCTGAGAACGCCTTCAAACTGCACATCTTTAGCTTTAAAACCCGGAGTATCGGCATTAGCAATATTATTTAAGATTGTCTGATTTTTATATTCGGAGCTTTTCATTGCCAATTCAAGAATATCATTTTGAATAAACATTTTATTAAAAATCATTATTATCACTCTCCACTCATACATTTTATCATAAAAAAAGCGAAAAGTAAACTTTTATTTGTGAAAAATCAATAAAAGTTAATTCATTTTTAAAATCAATTTAAATGAGGTTTCACCATATAAAAATCCTGTTATCGACGCTTTCCGATATCCTTTCTGTAATGCATATTCTCAAAATTTAACAAAGCTATTCCGTCATAAGCTGTTTTGGCAGCCTCTTCAAGATTTTTTCCTTTTCCCGTCACACCCAAAACTCTTCCGCCGTTTGTAACTATTTTGGAATCCTTAAAAGCCGTTCCGGCGTGATAAACATAAATATTTTCGGTTTTGGCGCATTTATCCAAGCCCGTAATTTCAAAGCCCTTTTTATAGCTTTCGGGATAACCTCCCGATGCCGCTATAACGCAGACTGCCGAATCATCTTCCCACTGCACCGAAATTTTATCAAGGCTTTGATCAACGCAGGCTTCAAAAATTTCAAGAAGATCGTTTTTAAGCCTTGGCAAAACAACCTGAGTTTCGGGATCGCCAAAACGGGCATTATATTCAATAACCTTAGGACCCTGATCAGTCAGCATAAGCCCAAAGAAAATAATTCCTTTAAAAGTTCTTCCTTCTTTATTTAAACCGTCTACGGTCGGCTTAAAGATTTTTTCCATACATTCAAGAGCAATTTCCTCGGTATAAAAGGGGCTTGGAGAAATAGTGCCCATACCGCCTGTATTAAGACCTTTGTCATTATCTAGCGCTCTTTTATGATCCTGAGCCGAAACCATAGGAACGATAGTTTTTCCGTCGCAAAAAGACAAAACAGAAACCTCGGGGCCTGTTAAATATTCTTCTATAACAACTTTATTGCCCGAAGCGCCGAATTTTTTTTCAATCATAATTAAATTTAATCCCTCAACAGCCTCCTGCATAGTATTGCAAATAAGGACCCCTTTGCCCAAAGCAAGTCCATCGGCTTTAATAACAATAGGGAGCTTATGATTTTTAATATATTCCAAAGCATTGTCATAATTGTCAAATGTTTCATATTTAGCTGTGGGAATATTATATTTTTTCATAAATTCTTTTGAAAAAGCCTTGCTTCCTTCTATTATTGCGGCATTTTTTCTCGGCCCGAAAATTTTAAGCCCGTTTTTTTCAAATTCGTCAACAATCCCTGCCACAAGAGGATCATCCATTCCTACAATCGTAAAATCTATTTTATTATCTGAAGCAAACTTAACAAGAGCGGCAATATCCGTTGCGGCAATATTTACACAATGAGCAAGCTCCGATATGCCTGCGTTTCCGGGCGCGCAGTATATTTCATCAGCTCTTTTTGACTTTGAAAGCTTGTGAATTATTGCGTGTTCTCTTCCTCCGCCGCCTACAACCAAAATCTTCATCTGTCCAATCTCCTTACAATATTATTTTCAATTATCAGCTTATTTTCAGAAATAAGCTTAATAGCCTCGGGATAAATCTTCCATTCAGCCTCCTCCATGACACGTTTTTGAAGCGACTCGGCGCTGTCCGAATCTTTAACCTCAACCGCCTTTTGAAGAATTATAGGCCCGTCATCAGCTTTTGCATTTACAAAATGAACCGTAGCGCCTGTAACCTTAACGCCCTTTTTTAACGCTTCTTCATGCACCTTAAGCCCATAAAATCCATTCCCGCAAAAAGACGGAATAAGCGATGGATGTATATTTATAATTTTATTCTCAAATGCATTTATAAACGTAGGACCCAAAATAACCATAAAACCCGCAAGAACTATCAAATCAACTTTTCTATCTTTAAAATGCTTAACAAGGGCCCTTTCGTATGCCTCGGCGCTTCCTGCCTGTTTTCGGCTTATAAAAACGGCTTCTATGCCTTTATTTTCCGCTCTTTTAAGAGCATAAGCTTTTGATCTGTTGCTTACCACGCTTACAATCTCAGCATTTATATATCCGCTTTCAACAGCATCTATTATTGCCTGAAGGTTTGTTCCTCCGCCCGAAACCAAAACGCCTATTTTAAACATATTTCAATTCCATCTCCTTTGGAGGCGCAGCCGATAATATATGCCTTTTCTCCGTTTTGCTCAAGTATTTTCAATGCCTTGTCACTGTCGCTTGCCGCAACTGCCAAAACCATGCCTATACCCATATTAAAGGTATTGTACATAGACATTCTTTCAACATCTCCCAAGCTTTGAATAAGCTCAAAAATCGGCAAAACAGGCCATTTTCCTTCTTTAATTTCCGCTTTTATTCCCTTTGGAAGCATTCTTGGTATATTTTCTATAAATCCGCCTCCGGTAATATGGCTTATTCCCTTAACATCAACTTTTTTAATCAAATCAAGCACAGGCTTTACATAAATTTTTGTAGGAGCTAAAAGAACTTCTCCGAGAGCAGCCCCAAGCTCATCATAATGTTTAAGCAAGGTTTCTTTATCAAGAGGAGCAAAAATCTTTCTTACAAGCGAAAAGCCGTTTGAATGTACGCCGCTTGAGGCGATTCCAATCAAAACATCGCCTTCACATATTCTGCTTCCGTCAATAATTTTGGCTTTATCCAGGATACCAACGGCAAAACCTGCAAGATCATATTCATCATCCGGATAAAATCCCGGCATTTCAGCCGTTTCTCCGCCTATAAGAGAACAGCCCGAAAACTTGCAGCCCTCCGAAACGCCCTTAACTATTTGAGAAATTTTTTCAGGCTCATTTTTTCCGCAGGCAATATAATCCAAAAAGAACAACGGCTCTGCTCCGCTGCATACAACATCATTTACACACATTGCAACGGCGTCTATTCCGATTGTGTCATGCTTGTCCGCCAAAAAAGCCAGCTTAAGCTTTGTGCCCACGCCGTCAGTGCCGGAAACAAGCACAGGTTCGTTCATTTGTTTTGCCGCAGCTATGGAAAACAAACCGCCAAAGCCGCCCAAACCGCCTATAACCTCTTTTCTGAAAGTTGATTTTACATCTTCTTTCATAAGCTCAACAGCTTTGTAACCTGCTTCAACATTAACGCCTGCAGATTTATAATCCATTTTGTATCCCCCTTAATAAAAAACCGTTTTTTTATTCAAACAAAATAAACACAATAATATTTATATCATAAAAATTATATAAATTCAACTAATAAAAACAAAAAACGACTAAAATAAACTTTTTATGCGGCAAAACCTGTTTTCAGCTGTCTTTATATTATCTTTTTGCGCCAAACTGCATACAAAGTTTTTGCTTAATGCTTCATTCAATACAACAGACAGCTCTTTAATATCCTCATTTTTAAAGCTTAAAACCTCTTCTCTTTCTTTTTTAAGCTGCTCATAGCTGATGCCCAAAAAATATCTGAACATTGCGATTTCATTAATCATATTATCTTTAATTGGCTTATCCAAAATATTTATTGTACCTATAATATATTTATTTAATTCGGTTTTTTCAAGCTTCAGCCTGCTTAGATAATCAAACGCTCTTTCATATATAATAAAAGTATTTTCAAGCTTCGGATCTCTGTATGAGCTAAACAGCATAATTCCGTTTCTTTTTATGGACAAATTTGAACCGTATGCTCCGTTTTCCGCTCTCACTTTGTTCCAAAGATAATCAGAAGCTATGATTTTATTTATCGGTATAAGCTTTCCGTTGTATTTAATGCCGCTTTTAAAATAATCGGCAGCCATTATATTATAATTAACCGAACTTTTAAGTATAAACGCCTCGTTTAAATATTTATTTTCATTTATGCATAAATATTTATTTTTAACCTCTTCATCACAAAAACAGCCGCAAAAAGCTTTATAGTTATTTAAAATATTTTTTTCTTCATTAAGAGCTGAGCTGAAGCTTAAAAATATATTATCCTTTTTTAAAAGACAGTTTTTAAGGCTTAAAAGGCATTGAGCCGTTTCTTCAAAGCTTTCTTGGCTTAAAATATCACATAAAAACCAATAAAATTCCATTCCCTTTATATTTTCTTCATAACGGCTTGAAATATCAAAATAAGAGCAGCATCTTAAGCCGGCAAAAAAACTGCCGTCTGTATAAAAGCTTTCCTCTATTCTGCTTTTCAGCTCCCTAAGCAGCAGCTTCATTCTGTTTAAATCAAAAAAGTCACTCTCAAAAATAATTTCTTTTATAACACTGAAAATTTTATCACCGTTATTTTTAAATGCTTTTACACTAAAATTAACAACCGGCAAAAAGCTGCCGCTTTCTTTTAAATTATATAATGAAGAGTATATGTCAAAACCTCCAAAATAATAATTAATATCATTATTAAGCTCTTCATAGCTGTAATTTAATGTATTCATTTTGCCAAGCAAATATATGTAAATTCCTATATATTTTTTAAGCTCAAAAGGAATACAGCTTGTATCTAAAGCAAAATTGACATAAATAATTTCGTCATTTTTTATAGTATTAAATATTATTCCGCCGTTATCCAAAACAGAGCTTTCAAGCTTTATAGGATTGGGATCTATATCGGATAACATAATAGGAGAAATTTTTCTGATATTGTATTTATCATCTTCAATATTTTGATAATCCAAAAATTCATTTTCATTATATTCAATAAAATCAAAATTTTCTGATTTTTGGCTTGTTTCTCCTTTTTTCAAAACAGCATAAACGCAATGTTTGTTATCTGCAACAGATTCCTTTAAAAGACTGATATAATCTATTTTTTCAATTTTTTCAAATATAGAGCTGAACTTTAAGCCGTCAAAATTTTCCTTTCCGTAGGCAAAGCTCTGCAAAATCCTAAGATTGTAAAATAAGCCTTTTGGCTTATGTCCGAAATCAGCCTCACTGAAATAAAATTTTTCATTCAAAATACAACCGTCCAAAAGCTTTTTGTTTATGCCTTTTGAATATACATCGTTTAAAGCCTTTGTTAAAGCTTCTCTTAATACTTCGGCGTTTTCGCACTTAACCCCGCAAAACTTTATAAACAAAACTCCCATATACATATCTTCATCGGTATAAGCCTGCACATCTTCACATATGCCGCTGTTAAGCAGCGCCTGCCTTATAGGAGATGCCTCCGAATTAAACAAAGCGCTGCATAATACATTTATAGCTTCGCTTTTAACAAAATCATACGAAAAAAACGAAGCAAATCCAACCTCTATAATGTTTTCTTCGCCGTCATAACAGATTTCTATAGTCTGTGGCTCATAAAAAGGCTCCTGGTGTTTATATTCCGTCTTTATCGGCTTAAATTCAAATTTTGAAAGGAAGCCGTCAATAAAATCAAGGCATTTTTTCATATCGTTTTTTCCATATAAATATATTATAGAGTTTGACGGATGATAATATTTTTTATGAAAATCCAAAAAGCTTTCATAGCTTAACTTTGGGATATCTTCGGGCATACCTGCCGAGCAATATCTATAATCGGTATCTTTAAAAAGCTTTTGCGTTATTTTAAGCTCAAGAAGCTCTTCTGGGTCGGATAAAGCCCCAAGCATTTCATTATAAACAACTCCGTTAATTCCATTTTTTGTCTTGTGCCAGCCCTCTTGAAGAAAAATTCCCTTTCTTTCATAAATCAACGGAAAGAAAACCGCATCGAGATACACATTCATAAGCTTATAAAATTCTTTTTCATTTGTGCTCGCAATGGGAAACAATGTTTTATCCGAAAATGTCAGCGCATTAAGATAAGTATTTAACGAGCCTTTGTCAAGCTCATTAAAAGGATCCTTTAGCCTAAAATTTTCAGAGCCGCATAATACGCAGTGTTCCATAATATGCGCTGCGCCGGTATTATCCTTTGGCATGGTTTTAAAGCAAACGGAAAATACTCTATTTTCATCATCATTATCTATATAAATAAGCTTTGCTCCGCTTTTATGCTCAAAAAAATATCCTTCGCTCTTTATATCATCTAAGCTTTCATTCAAAATAAATTTGTAATTTTTATAATTATTCATAATAGCTCCTAATTTTATTTATCAGCTTGATTTAATATTTATTATAACTATCTCCGGTCTGTTAAAAATTCTCGGTATACAGGTGTTTTCCTTTGACAACCCTCTGCTTACAATCATTTTTGCTGATCTGCAGTCATACAAACCTCCTGTATATTTAGGGAAAAACCCTTGATTTGGCGCAATAAAACCGTTTAAAACAAAAGGAATCCTCCACTGGCCGCCGTGGGCGTGTCCGGATAATATCAAATCACCGTCAAAGGCATCATACAAATCAATAAGCTCCGGCCTGTGGCTTATTAAAACCGAAAAATTTTTATTGTCAACATTTTGTAAGATTTTTATATACTGAGAAAAAAACTCTTCGTCACCGATTTCAGGATCATCTATGCCAAAAATCTCTATTTTTTCTCCTTTTATATCCATTGTATGCTTATCCCCTGCCAAAACAGTTATTCCACACTCTGTCAGGGCATTTTTTATTCTTTTAACATCATTTGTCCATATTTCGTGATTTCCCGTTGAATAAAAACAGTCATATTTTTTGCCTATCTCATTAAGGAGCAAAAAAGCAGGCTCTTCATCCATTTTATCGTCTATTATATCTCCCGACAGCATAATAATATCGGGTTTTTCATTTTCTATAACATCAATAAGCTTACACTGCTTATCGCCATAAAGACAGCTATGCAAATCGCTTATATGTATTATTTTTAAATCATTTTTTAATTTATTGGATTCAATTGTATACGATCTCTTGATTAACCTGTTGTCAAAAGCAAAGGCAAGCATAATAAAAAATGCAGCTCCACCTACTAAAACCTTAATAAATTTTCTCTTCAAAAATCTTACCTCCATTAATCAATTGTCAGATACGCAAGCCTTGCTTGTCAATAAAAAACAGCCTGCCTTATTTTAACATAACGGCAGGCAAAAATTTAGATATTTAAATCTTAAAAATTCTTAAATTTTTATTTTTGCATACAATATTTTGTTTCGGATTACCTTTGAATATAAAAATTGCGCACAGATTCTGAACGAATTGATTTTATAACCTCATCCTCGCCTTTTATATTATTATAAATTTCGGCTGCTGTTAAAATAGCATTTATCCATTCTGAATTATTGATAAGCGCTTCTGCTAAAAACCAATTTTTAATATGATCTATATTTTTTGTATAAGAATAAATTTTATATGATATATCCCTTAAAAATTGAATATATTCTTCATTTTTTTTGCCAAGAATTAAAATGGCATTAAGTCTTTCAAGGTTAGTGATTCCCTTTTTTTGAAACATATTGGCAATATCCTCGGCGCAGCACCAAAGCCCCAGTGCATTATCACTTTGACTGTATTCCCATAAAAAGTATGAAGCGACATTTATACTTGCGAATAATTTTTCTTTCATATAAACTCCTCCCTTTTCAAGCTTAAATTTTTCATTGAAGTGTTTTTAAATAATTATCTGCATACCCCTTCATATTGGCGCTGGGATGATTGTTTTTAACTTCGGTAAAATAATTTTTTGCCGCTTCATTATCATTTTGACCTAAAGCAATTTTGCCAAGCTGATAATAAGCGCTATATTTTAAATCGGCAGAGTCATCTCCAAATGTTATACACATATTAAAAGAATTTTTTGCATTTTCAAAATCTTGGTTGTCAAAATAATTGTTGCCCTGCTCAAAAAGCTTTTCGCAGGCGCTTAAATATACCTTTTTTTTAAGCTCATTATATTGATTAACTATACTTTCGTCGGCGTTTGATATATCTATTGCAGCTATTATCTTGGCAGCCTCAACGCTGTTTCCTTCATCAAAAAGCTTCTGAGCATCGGTTAAATTTTCTGTTTTTTTGGAAGCATCAACTGTTTTGTTATACTCGTCAACAACACCTTTCATTTGTTGATTTTCGCTTTCAAGATTTTCAATTTTTGTTTTTGTTTCGCTTAGATAATCCGTATAGCTTTTTTCAAGCTGCTGATAATTCTGTTCAAGCTCGCGGTATTTTTCATTTTGTGCATTATATGTTGCCGGAATAATCAAGACACCCATCACAGCGGTGGCACAAAATGCACCCACTATTGCAAAAACCAGCCTGCTTAAAAAAGAAACCCTTGGCTTTGGATAAAACGTCGGCTCAAAATTGTTTGTGTTAACATCTTTTTTCTTTTTTTTCTTCTTCTTTTTGCCTGTATCCAAAATTAAATTAATCTCTCTTACAAATTTAAGCGCAACAGGATTGCAGCTGTCTATTTCCAAAGTTTTTTCAGCCAAAGCCAAAGCCTTATTTTTTTTTGACTTTTTTAAATAGCAAAGCGCAAGCAAATTTCTTGCCTCAACAAAATTAGGATTAACGTCTATAGCCTTTTTAAGCCTTATGACGGCAACATCATCATTTTTTTGCTTTAAAAATTTTATAGCATAATTGTAAAGCTTAACCGCTTCGTTAAGCCTTTCAAAATCTCTTATATTCTGCTGAAAAGCATTAATATAATCCAATGCTGTATTATCTTCGTTTTTAAAATTTGCGCTTATGATCCACTGCTTAACGGCATCTGCAAGTCTGCCTGTATGATAATAAACCAATCCTAATAGATTTCTTGCTTCGATATTTTGTTTATTAAAAGCGATACTGTTTCTCAGTGAAACGGCAGCATTATAAAAATCATTGTTTAAAGCCTGCTCAAGCCCTTTATTGTAAAGCCTTGCCGAGCAGTTGTATATTTTTTTCATAATAAACACATTTGCACCGCAGGCAGGACATTTATTTCTGTTTTCAAATTCATATCCGCAGTATAAACATTCCACAGTTCTCTACTCCCCATCGGATCTATTGTAACTATTATTTCCAACTTCTTTTAATAAATCCATTATATCCTGCAACTCTTCGTTTGCAATCGAACTTTCAATATCATCAATAACACTTAAAGGTCTGAATTTTTCAAGTTCCTTTGAAAAATCAATCATAGAAAGATTCCTCCTTAAGATATTTTTTTAAAGCCCCAACCAAATACAAAGAGCCGCAGCACACCAACAGCCCTGTATTTTCCGCCTCAACAGCGGCCTTAAAAGCCTTTTTAAAATCATTGTCGCAATAAATGCATTTATCTTTTTGTTCAAGACATTCATAAAGCTCATGTGCATCCAGGCCCTTTTTGCCCTCGGGCTTTGTTAAAACAAGACTGTCGGCAACGCTGCTTAAGCGGTTGATCATTTTTGAAAAACTTTTTGTTTTTAAAATTCCAACAAGCAAAACAGTTTTAAGATTATTTTTTTCTTTAATTTTTCTTATATAACGACAAAGCTCCATACAGCCATCGATATTATGAGCGCCATCAAGTATTATATATGGCTTATCCTTTTTTACAAGCTCCATTCGTCCGCTTATAAAGGCTTTCTCAAATCCGCCGTAAACAGCTTTGTCGCTTATAATAATACCGCTGCTTCTGAGCGCTTCTATGCAGAGCAAAGCGCCGCAGGCATTTTTTATCTGATAATCGCCAAGCATTTTTATTTTAATGCCGTCAAAATGTTTATCAAGTATTTCGGCATTAAATACAACCGAATCAAAATTTTCAACAATTATGCTTTCTTTGTAATTTTTTGTATAAAAAAGTTTGGAATTGTTTTTTTTGCATATTTCATTTATTATATTATACACTTTTTCATTGCCGCAATACAATACCGCAGGACAATTTTTCTTAATAATTCCCGCTTTTTCCACAGAAATCTTTTCAATTGTATCGCCCAAAATATCGGTATGGTCCAAGCTTATTGAGGTTATAACAGATAAAATCGGCGATTCTATAACATTAGTCGGATCAAGCCTTCCTCCAAGGCCTGTTTCAAGGATAACAAAATCAGCTTTTTTTTCAAAAAACCAGCAAAACGCCGCTGCGGCAATAATTTCAAAAAACGAAAAAAAATCGCCGCAAAGCTTATCGACGGCTTGACTTACTCTTTCAATAATTGAACAAAACTCATCATCGGAAATATCTTCTCCGTTAAAATTGTATCTTTCATTATATTTAATAAGGTGAGGTGAAGTAAAAACTCCTACATTGTATCCCTGCTGCATTAAAACCGAAGAAAGAAAAGCACAGCAGCTCCCTTTTCCGTTTGTTCCGGCAACGTGAATAAAGCTAAGCTTTTTCTGTGGGCTGCCCAAAAGCTTTAAAAGCTCTTTAAGCCTGTCGTGCCCTCTTTTTGAGCCGAACATACAGCAATTATCAAGATATTGACAGACCTGTTCATAATTCATAGCTTTCTCCTTAATATGAGAGCGGCAAAAAGCGCTCTCATAATTTTTTATTTGAAAAATGTCTGCTTGTCCTAATTAATATCACAAACAACAGAAATACCAAGTTCATCTATTTGTTTTTTATCTACAACATTCGGCGCATCTGTAAGAATACAAGAAGCATCTTTCACCTTAGGAAATGCAATAACATCTCTGATACTTTCGGCGGATGTCAATAGCATTACCAATCTGTCAAGCCCAAAGGCAAGCCCGCCGTGAGGAGGAGCGCCAAATTTAAAAGCCTCAAGCAAAAATCCGAATCTCTCATGCGCCTCTTCTTCATTAAAGCCCAAAAGCTCAAATATTTTACTCTGTATATGGCTGCTGTGTATACGTATGCTTCCTCCGCCAAGTTCACACCCGTTTAAAATAACATCATACGCCTTAGCTCTTACATTTAACGGATCTGAATCGAGAATATCCAAATCTTCATCCATAGGCGAAGTAAAGGGATGATGCTTTGCAATATATCTGTTTTCTTCTTCGCTCCATTCAAGCAAAGGAAATTCCGTTACCCACAAAAATCTGTAATCATCATCTTTTATAAGCTCAAGACGTTTTGCAAGCTCTATTCTGAGTGCTCCCAAGGCATCATAAACCACACTGTTTTTATCGGCGCATATTAAAATCAAATCGCCCGGTTTTGCATCAAAAGCAGATATTATTTTATTAAGCTTATCATCGTCAAAAAATTTTG
The DNA here is from genome assembly GCA_947630475.1 of uncultured Clostridia bacterium. Lineage (GTDB taxonomy): Bacteria > Bacillota > Clostridia > Lachnospirales > CAG-274 > CANRHR01. Next base: position 166,283 of record CANRHR010000003.1, read on the forward strand.
ATAATGTTGTTTTTAATCCGTCCTCCAAAACGCTTATCCACGCAAGCCCTTTTGCGCCATAGGTTTTTGCCGTTTCAACAAGAGAATCTATTTTCTTTCTGGGCATAGACGCACAACCCTCGGCGCTTATGCCCCTTACGCTTCCTCCTGCATCAATGGCATCTTGAAAAACTTTAAAGCCGCTGTCTTTTACAATATCCGTAATATTTTTTAATTCCATACCAAAACGCACATCGGGTTTATCGGAGCCGAATCGCTCCATAGCCTCTTTATAAGACATTCTTTCAAACGGAATCTTAATATCTATTCCTTTAATTTCTTTAAAAACTTTTTGAAGAAGCCTTTCATTCACACTCATAACATCTTCCGCCTCAACAAAGCTCAGCTCCATATCAATTTGTGTAAATTCAGGCTGTCTGTCCGCCCTCAGATCTTCATCTCTAAAGCATTTTGCGATTTGGAAATACTTATCAAAGCCGGAAATCATTAAAAGCTGCTTAAAAAGCTGAGGCGACTGAGGAAGAGCGTAAAAATTACCCGGATGAACCCTGCTCGGAACAAGATAATCCCTTGCTCCCTCGGGAGTGGATTTCGTAAGCATAGGCGTTTCTATTTCTATAAATCCCTCATTGCTTAAAAAATTTCTCACACATTGAGAAACCTTATGTCTTGTAATTATATTTTCGGCAACATTTTTTCTTCTCAAATCAAGATATCTGTATTTAAGCCTAAGCTCTGTGTTTACATTAACGCTTTCTTCTATAGGAAACGGCGTTGTTTCGGATTCGGATAAAATTTTTAAATCTTCAACAGCAATTTCAACTTTTCCCGTTTTCATATTTGGGTTTATGTTTTCATCCGTTCTCGCCCTAACCGTACCTTTAACGGCAACTACATACTCGCTTCTTATTTCTTTATCCTTTTTTAAAATTTCTTCACTGTTTACGCTTGAATCAACAACAGCCTGAACTATGCCTGTCCTATCTCTTAAAAGTATAAAAGAAAAGCAACTGAATACTCTTCGTCTGTTTACCCAACCCATAACGGTAACATTGCTTCCAATCATACTTTCATCAATCTCACCGCAATAAGCGCTTCTTTTAAAGCCCTGCATCAATTCACCCATTTTTATTCTCCAATCTGTTTTTTGTATTCACTTATTAAATCTTCAAGCTTAACCGTTGTCTGAATGCCGGTAGTCATATTTTTAAGCGTTGCCTCTCCTGCGGCAAGCTCATCATCTCCTATTACAACAACAAAAGGAACGCCAAGCCTGTCGGCATATTTCATTTTGTGCTTTATTGCTTTTTGAGAATAATACACATCTGTAGGAATATTATTTTTTCTAAGCATATCGGCAACCTTAATCGTATATTCCATATCGCTCTGCATAGGAAGCACCAAAATCTTAGCTATGCTGCCTGTTGCGGGAGATATGATTTTTTCTGTGATAAGCTGAGAAAAAAGTCTTGTAAGGCCTATTGAAATACCTATACCGGGCAGCTTTTTGTTTGTATAATACTCTGTAAGATTATCATATCTTCCGCCGGAGCAAACGCTGCCCAATCCAGGATAATCCTTTAAAACGGTTTCATAAACCGTACCCGTATAATAATCAAGGCCCCTCGCAATTTTCAAATCGATTTCAAAACAGTCTTCTTCAATGCCGAATTTTCTCAAGTATATTATAACATTTTCAAGCTCTGTTAAGCCCTCTTCAAATTTTTTGTTTGAAACAGACATATTCTTAAGGCTTTCAAGCTTTTCGTCACTGCTTCCTTCAATGCTTATAAACTCTATTATTTTATTTATTGCACATTCATCGCCAATAATTTCATTAAGCTCCTCTATAAGAGCTGATTTTCCTATTTTATCAATCTTATCTATATTTCTTAAAATATCGCCAATTTTATCGGAAAGATTTAACTCTTCAAAAAAACCGTTAAGAAGCTTTCTGTTGTTAATTTTAATAACAAATTCTCCAAAATCAAGCCTTTTAAACACATTATATATAACGGCAGGCATTTCGGCATCATATGTTAAATCAAGCTCTTCATTTCCTATCACATCGATATCGCACTGATAAAACTCTCTAAATCTGCCTTTCTGTGGTCTTTCACCTCTGTAAACCTTGCTCATTTGATATCTTTTAAAGGGAAAAGCCAAATCGGCGCTGTGTTCGGCAACATATCTTGCCAAAGGCACTGTAAGATCAAATCTTAAAGAAAGATCTGTATCGCCTTTAGAAAAACGATATATCTGCTTTTCGGTTTCGCCGCCGGCCTTTGCCAAAAGAGTTTCCGAAAGCTCTATAACAGGCGTATCAAGAGGGAGAAAGCCAAAGCTTTCATAAACCTCTCTTATTGTATCATACATAGAATTAAATAAAATTTGCTCCCTTGGAAGAAGCTCCATAAACCCCGGAAGAATACGGGGCTTAATCTTATTCTTAGCCATAGCAATTCTCCTTAGTATCTTAATAATTTATTAATTATCGTTTAAATATTTATCAAAAAAAATGACCTTTCTTTGTATCATCTCATCAATTCTGGCTATATAGTCATCAACACTTTTCACATTAAAAACTCTTTCAACATTATTCCCTTTTCTTTGATAAATTTTGGTTGAGGCGCCTGCTCCCGCTGCAATAACAGTCTGCTTTTCCTCCATAATCTGAACATTATAGATTCCCTCACAGCCGTCCAAACAATATCCCACATTTTCAAAATTTCCAGACATATTTTTTTGCCTGTACATATAATAAGGGTGCATACCCAAATCTTTTGTATATTGTGAACAAACGGCGAGCATTTTTTCCATTTCTTCATATTGCGCAAGCTTATAGCTGCCAAGCTGTTCTTTAAGTCGAGAGGCCCTCTTAACCGCCAATGTATGTGCTGTAATGCTTTCGGGCTTAAGCTGTGCAATTTTTTTCATGGTTTCTTCTGCATCAAGGGCTGTTTCTCCCGGAAGCCCCCAAATCAGGTCTGTATTTATATGGTTATGCCCCTGCTTACGAGCCTCGTAAAAAGCACGGATAAAATCCTCAACACTATGTTGGCGTCCTATAAGCTTTAAAGTTTTTTCATTCATCGTCTGAGGATTTATTGAAATTCTGTTTACATCGTAATTTTTTAAAATTTTAAGCTTTAGGCTTGTTATCGTATCGGGTCTTCCTGCTTCAACACTAAATTCAACGGGTTTTTTAAAATATCTTTTTATATATTCAAGCACAGTTTCCAACTGTTTTTCATTTAATGCCGTAGGCGTTCCGCCGCCGATATAAATGCTTTCAAACTCATAATCTTTAAATCTTTCGCTTAAGAAAGCCATTTCTTTTTTAAGACATTCAATATATTCATCAACTTTTTTTAAATATTTATCAATAGGATAAGATGTAAATGAACAATAAAGGCATCTTGTCGGACAAAACGGAATGCCTATGTATAAGCTTATTTTTTTGTCGTTATTATTTGCAAGTATTTTTCTTTCAGCCTCGGCAACACTCATAGTAAGCTTAATTCTTTCATCGCTTACAAGATATTTTTCTTTTAAAGCCCTTTCTATTTCTTCTTTTTTAAAGCCTTCATTATACATATCCACAGCTCTTTTTGCCGGCCTTATTCCTGTAAGTATGCCCCAAGGCGTTTTTATATCAATAACCTTTTTTATGGCAAAATACAGTGAAAGCTTAATATTTCTTTTAATCTCTTTTATATCCGAACAGTCAGATTCCAGATAAAAGCTCGAAATCTTATCGCCTTTAAAATAAAGCTCGGCGCCAAAAACACCGCCTCCTGCGCTGCTCACAGCATAAAAGCCGATTTTATCATCATTTTTTGTAAGTTTATAACTTTGATTAGGATAAAATATCTGAAGAACAGACAAAACATCATCTTCAAAGCAATGACCATTTAAACTGTAATTCATAACAAAGCCTCCGTCTAAAAAGCAGCGCAAAATTATAGCTTCTGTTTTATTGGCAGTCGCATTTTATAACAGAAATTAATTTTTACGGCTTTACATACGGATTATTTTCTTTTTCAAATTTAATTGTCGTCTGCTGACCATGGCCGGGATAAACAATTGTATCATCCGAAAGCTTGGCAAGTTTTTTTAAAGAATTTAAAAGATCCGATGTATTGCCCAAATAGAGATCGGTTCTTCCGACAGAGCCAAAAAACAATGTGTCGCCCGAAATAAGAACGCCCTCATTTTCAAAATAAAGACATATCCCTCCGGGTGTATGCCCGGGTGTGGCTATTGTCTTAAATTTAAGAGCGCCTATAGAGTATTCATCGCCGTCCTTTAAGAACATATCGGCATTTAAAGTCAGATTACTTCCAAAAATCACAGACAGATTTTTTACCGAGCTGTTTAAAATTTCACTTTCATTCTCACCTGACACCAAAGGTACATTAAATCTGTTCATAACCTCGGCGCAGGCCCCGATATGGTCGTAATGGCCATGGGTTAAAATAATCGCCTTTGGAGAAAGCTTTTCGTTTTCTATAAAATCAATTATCTTTTGCGGCTCTGCTCCTGCATCTATAATGGCACACTCACTGCTTAGTTCATCTATAATTATATAGCAGTTGACCTCCATTTCTCCTACAACAATTTTCTTAATTCTCATAAATATTCTCCCTTGCTGCAAATTTTATATAAGCTAAAATAACCTGTCGCTGTCAAGAAGCACCGTAACAGGCCCGTCATTTAAAAGCTCAACTTTCATATCGGCTCTGAATATTCCGCTTTGAATGTTTTCGTAATTATCTTGGCAGTATTTAATAAATCGGTTAAAAATCTCCTCGGCCTCGTCGGGAGGACAGCAATCTGAAAAGCTTGGTCTTTTGCCCTTTCTTGCATCGGCATAAACCGTAAAATTAGGCACTGTTAAAATACCTCCGTTTATGTCTTTAACCGATAAATTCATTTTATCGTTTTCATTGCAGAAAATCCTAAGCCCTGATATTTTATCAAACATATATTTAAAGACATTTTCATCGTCACCTTTGTTAATGCCGAGCAAAACCAAAAGCCCCTGTCCGATTTCTCCTTTAATAATTCCATCAACGCTGACCTTTGCCCACATAACTCTTTGTAAAACAGCCCTCATATATCTATCTCCTATAAAATATTGCCTAACAATAACCATATTTTTTAAGTTGTAACACGGGCAACATCATATATACCGTTAATATTTAAAAGTTTTTTGCTTATCATCTCAAGCTGGTTTTTATTTTTTATCATCATAACAACATCAATAACAACATCTGCATCATTAACCCTTGCATTTACACTCCTTACAGGAATAGACTCATCTATAAGCGCCTTTGTTATATCGCCAAGACAGCCCATTCTGTCTTTGCCGGTAATTCGTATTTCGGCTGAAAATGAAGCGGCTTCGTCCTTTGTATGCTCTGTATTCCATTGGGCTTCAAGCAGACGATGTCTTTCTTCTTCGTTTAAATTTATAATATTAATGCAGTCCGTCCTGTGTATGGAAACTCCACGTCCTCTTGTAATAAAGCCTATAATTTCATCACCCGGAACAGGAGAGCAGCATTTTGAAAATCTTACCTCTATATCACCTACTCCATAAACAGTTATACCGCTTGTATTTTTTGTTTTTTTAGCTTGGACTTTATTTGTATTTTCTATATTCTCTTTAAGAAGAGATTCGTTATTTTTTTCAATTTCTTCGGCGCTCAGCTTCCTTTTAATATCCTTTTGATAAAGCTCATTAAGACGATTTATAATCTGCCCTTCCTTAAGACCTCCATGACCTACGGCGGCACATATTGCGTCCCACTCCTTAAAGCTGTATCTGTCAAGAACATTTTTCATTCTTTCTGGAGTCAAAAGCTCCGACAAAACAAGATTTTTCTTTTTTGCTTCTCTTTCAAGAAGCTCTTTTCCTTTAATTATATTTTCAACCTTATTTATCTTTTTAAACCATTGGTTAATTTTAGATTTTGCCTGAGAGCTTTTTACATATTTAAGCCAATCCATACTTGGCCCTCTGGAGTTTTGGCTTGTAACAATCTCAACCCTGTCGCCGTTTTGTATTTGATAATCAAATGTAACTATCTTTCCGTTAACTCTTGCGCCAACCATCATATTTCCTATTGCGCTGTGGATTGAATAAGCAAAATCTATAGGCGTAGCTCCTGTAGGAAGACTTTTTAGCTCTCCGGTTGGGCTAAAGCAGTAAACATGATCGCTGAATGCATCAAGATCCGTTTTAATTGTTTCCATAAACTCTTTATTATCGGACATATCTTTTTGCCATTCAAGTATCTGCCTAAGCCACGAAAGCTTAACTTCTTCGGCGCTCATTTCGGTTGAGGTTATTCCTTCTTTGTATTTCCAATGGGCTGCTATACCGTATTCTGCAATTTTATGCATTTCCCACGTTCTTATCTGCACCTCAAACGGAAGACCCTCGGGGCCTATAAGGGTATTATGAAGAGATTGATACATATTTGATTTCGGCATTGCTATATAATCCTTAAATCTGCTTGGAATAGGCTTATACATTTCATGCACAACGCCTAAAACCTCATAACAATCTCTAACTGTATCCACTATAACCCTAACCGCAAAAAGATCAAAAATTTGATCGAGAGTTTTATTTTGATTAAACATTTTTTTATAAATACTGAAAAAATGCTTAGGACGACCGTAAACTTCGCATTTTATGCCTGCCTCGTCAAATTTTTCTTTAAGCTTTTTAACAATATTTTGCACATACTCTTCTCTTTCGCTTTGCTTCTGAACAATCTTATCAGCCAAATCATAATAAGCTTCCGGGTCGAGATATCTCAGTGAAAGATCCTCAAGCTCGGTTTTTATTTTTGAAATACCCAAACGATCAGCAAGAGGAGCATAAATATCAAGCGTTTCCTGAGCTATTTCCTTTTGCTTTTCAGGCGTCATATATTTAAGAGTCCTCATATTGTGAAGCCTGTCTGCAATCTTAATAAGGATAACTCTTATATCCTTTGCCATGGCAAGAAACATCTTTCGGTAGTTATCCGCCTGAAGCTCTTCTTTTGATGAATATTTAATTTTATCAAGCTTTGTAACGCCATCAACCAGCAAAGAAACTTCAGCATTAAACATATTGGTTATATCTTCACAGCAATACTTTGTATCCTCAACGACATCATGCAAAAGCCCTGCCACAATAGATTCTATATCAAGCTCAAGCTCTGCAAGAATAATTGAAACACAAATAGGATGAATAATATACGGCTCACCGGACTTTCTAAGCTGATTGCCATGAGCCGATTCAGCAAGCTTATAAGCTTTCTCAACCATAGAAAAATTGTTCGTAGGGTGATAAAGCTTAATTTTATCAATTAATTTATTATACAATTCTTCATACTGCTCCATAATATCACCCTTTCTGAATAAATATATTTACTATTATAGATATATTTAAACTTAATTTCAAGACAGAAATATAACAAAAAGCAAAAATTTAAATAAAAAATCAATGGATCTGTCTAAAAACAACAGCTCCATTGATTATATCAATGATATTCGTATTCCGCTATGCTGCGTACTTATAACCGACGGCTTATGACGAAGCCTAAGAGTCAGATACTTACTTAGTCGGTTAAAAAATTTATTCATGCAAAAACAAACTAATATTAATCTTAATCCAAGAGCCCTTTTTTTCTTTTGATTTTATTTTGCCAAACAGAAATTTTCCGGCATCCATCAGCCTAGCAAATACAACATTATCTTTTTGAGGAATGTATCCTATTTTAACTCCGTCATTGGTTTTTACAACAATAGCCTGGTTATCGTACTTATTATCAGGCTCCCGAAAAAATTCCAGCCTATCATCTTTATTAAGGTGAGGTTCTAATTCTTCTATTCCCTCTATATGAGTTGTACCGGCGACATAAGTATCAAATAAAAAAAATATCCCTTTCAAAAGGCTTTGGTATTAACAGATCGCCATTTTGCCTATGAAACAGCCCTAAAAGCCCATTTTCACCTGATTTAACCAAATTATCCATATTATCACCTCAGCATTTTTTCAATCCTAGCCTTGTAGTTTGATATAAGCTCATTATAGTACTTAATGATATTTTTAAGCTCAAGTTTTTTTTGTTCTAATTTTTCTTTATCTTCAAGAATTTCTTTCATTATGTACGGATATTTTGATTTTATTTCTTTTATGTTTTCTTTTATAGATTTAAGCAGCTTATTAAGTCTATGCTTTTCTTCAGCAAGCCTAGTAATTGCATCATCATTAGTTTCCTGCAAAGGACTGCCGCCAAGCATATCGTCAATTATCCGCAAAGTTTCCAAATCACCATTTTTATACGCTGTTACAGCGTTATTAAACAATTTAGCCTGTGCTTTTGTCACATTAGGGTTAATATCAGGATGCAAAACTTTAACAATTTTACGATAAAGCTTTTTTAATTCTTTGCTTTCTTCGTTTGACAAAACTTTTGCTTTGTTTATTTCCAAAGCTTCATTAATTTTATTTATTTGTTCATCAATTTTCTTTTTATACTCTAAAAATTCTATATCAAGTATTTTTTCAATATCGGAAACTATTACTTTTTCCTGCCTGTTCTTTTTTGCCTGAATCAGATCAATTTTCCGTTTTAGCCGCAATGCGGCACACTGAACTTCGTAAGCCTTGTATTCAATAACGCCAAGCTTTAGAATATAATTTGTTTCAATATTTTTACATATAACAAACTGAAGCTCATCACGCTCTAAAAGCAGCATTGAAAGCTCTATGCGTAATTTTTCAATTTCGTTTTTCAAATTTTCAAAATCTGAAAAAACAATAATGTTATTTTTGTATTCACTCATTTTTATACACCTATTTCGAGCTGCTCAGTCAATTATATTCGTGCTCCGTTATGCTGAATACTCATGGCTTCTGACGAATTACCCACCGCCTAAGCGGCGGGAACTTGCTTATTCGGTTAAATTAACAGCTTTGTTTTTATAATTTTTTTTACCGACTCGTTAATCCTTTCTTCTGTGATGCTGCCATTTTTAACAGCATTAAGAATACCTTCATGAGCTTCGTTAAGATCTTCCGGCATAAGCAGCAAGTCCGAACCGGCTTGAAAAGCCAAAACCGCCGCTTCGGAAGAGCTATACTTTTCTGTAATTGCCCCCATATTTAATGCATCTGTAATTATTATCCCTTTATAAGATAAATTATTTCTTAATAATTCTGTTGTAATTTTATAAGAAAGAGTAGACGGAGTATCATCTCCTATAACATTAGGAAGTGATATATGTGAAATCATAACCATATCAATGCCATACTCTTCAGCATGAATAAAAGGAACCAACTCATTTTTTAACAATTCATCATAGCTTTTTTTAGTATATGCATATCCCTCATGCGTATCCGCTTCTGTAGCGCCATGCCCCGGAAAATGCTTATATGTACTTAAAATACCCTGATTATGCAGTCCATCAGAATACGCCTTTGCATAATCGGATACTTTAACAGGATCGGAACCAAACGAACGATCTCCTATAACGGTGTTGCTGCTGTTTGTCAATACATCTGCATCAGGAGCAAAGTCTACATTTAAGCCAAGCTCTTTAAGATAAGCTCCTATTGTGTTTCCATAATCATAAGCTTCTTGTGTACTTTTTACCCCAGCCATTGCGCCTAATTTTTTTAAATTAAATGCAGAATTTTGAGCTATCCTTGTTACACGTCCTCCCTCTTCATCAACACACAAAAATAACGGGATTCCTTCTATTTCTTCTGCATATTTCTGTGTATTGGAAAGCATTTCCTTTGTTTGATCTTTTGAAACAAAATTTGAGGATAAATAAATTAACCCTCCAACAGGAGCCTTTTTTAATCCATTCTTTGTTGTTTTGCCGGCAGCCACAACTTGCGATACTCCGGTAAGCATCTCGGGTGTAACAACAAATAATTGATATATCTTTTCATCCAAGCTCATGTTATGAAGTATTTCTTCTGTCTGTTTTTCAAGAATTTCTTCTTCAGAAAGCTCCAATGTTAATGAAGTATCTTCAGAATCATTTTTATCCGATTGCATTTTGGCAGACTGCATATCAGTTATAATTTCCTGAGTTGGCATTTTTTCATTCTCAGCATTATTTTTATTTAATGTATTGCAAAAAAAGAAACCAACTGCACCAATAATAACTGCCGAAAAAAGCATTGCAACTAATTTAAATACCATTCTCATTTTTTTCTCTTTTCTTCTTCGCTTATTCATAATCTATACATCAACATAAAAAATCAGCCAATTGAGAAACGCTATCCATAATCTCATCAGCTCCGCCTTGTCAGATCTTCTGCCGTCAAACTCACTGCCAACAACCGCATCAAAACAGCCATATATCCCCTCATTGGCATATATTTCATGATATATATTCACAGCCTGTTCAGCGTTTTCTTCATCAAAGCCTGCATATTTTATAATTTCCTTTAAAAAATTTATTTGATCATGTAATTATGCTCCTTACCCATTTATTTTTAACAAAATGCAATATTATCATGGTAACGAGCATAATACCCCCAAACAACAGAAAACATTCCAAAAATTCTTTTCTTGTTTTAAACAAAATCGTTATAAACATTCGTTGTACATAATAAACACAGGGAGTACATTTTGCCAAACTGATTATAAGCGTTTCAACTTCCTTAAACAAATTTTGGTAAGAAAAACAGCTTACAACATTTATAATAAGCAGTGCCGCAAGTGTTCTCCACACCCCACTATATGCATATCCGTTATATGAAACGAAAATATCATATTTATAGATTGAAAACAGCGCAAGCAGGCTAAAAGGAAGCACAATATGCCTATTTTTTTTTATAATATCACAGTAATTGAACCTGTTCATCATTATACCGATAGCTGCTGCAGGCAATATTTCGACACTTCTTCCGTATGAATAGTTGAAATACCCCGGAAAATCTTTAAGTGCAACAAACAATATTCTTGAATACTGAAGTATTATCGACAGCCACCCAAGGCTAATGACCGCAATATCAAACTTCTTCCCCCCCGATATTTTGTATACCCCAGAAAATAACACTGTTAAAACAACAATAGCAATCTGAAACCACATTACTTCATTATAGCCATGCCCCGTAAAAAGCTGGATTGCCAATTTAGAGTATGACATATCAGTCCCTTTGTAAATGCTATAGATCACAAAGTAAATAAATGTCCACGCAATATGAGGTATAAGAAGCCTCGAGATTCTTTGCCAAAATTTTTTCCCGCTTTCGGTAATCGATCCGAAATTCATAAGCATAAATGAAAGCATAATAAAACCAGGCACAGCGACCGTTCCGGTCCTGTTGAAAAAACACCATGGAAATTCAAGCCCGGGCTTATACGGATAAGTATACCTAAGCCACCCATGAACAAGCAAAACTTCAAAAGCAAAAAATATTTTAAGAATATCAAAACCAATATTACGTTCTTTCATAAAATTTACCTCTTTTTCATTTGATTTGTTATATTTATGTACTGATCGATCAAATAATTTTATTGATCTTCACTTAGTTTTACAACATTTATCTCCTTTCTCTTTATCTTATATTATATTTTAGCATAGTTTATCCTTGCGTTATCTACATCTTTGTAGCTTAGCACCGATATAATAAGATAAATATTCCAATTTTATTTTATACTTTATATATCGTCACATCAAAAAAAATCTTAACCCACGGAATCAATTTTCATATTCAAAAATTGATTCCGTGATTGCCTAAACCAATGGTGATATATTTTCAAAAAAATATTTAACGCTATTTCATTACAAAAAGTAATCTATATGATATAATAGAATAAGCAAATCAAATAAAATTTTATTAATCAAAGAGCGCTCGGAAACTTTGATCAATAATCCGCCATATGGACAAGAGCTATGAAAATGGTAAATGACGTTGTTGATGGAGTAAAGATTCTCAGTAGCTTTAAAGAATTGTTGTGGAAGTAAAATTTTGTTGAAAAATGAATTATAATGTAATAAAATAAACTTGGGTAATCGGTACGGGGTGAGTTAGCCTTTCATCTTCTTTAGATGGGAGGTGATAATGTGAGTACATATGAAAATATTATGGTAATATTAACATTACTTAATTTTATTCTTTTGCTCATAAATAGCACAAAAAAATAACAACCCTGTATTTTGGCGGATATAAGGTTGTTATTTTAACACACTTTATTAGGCTAACCACATCTTGTGGCGATTACTTTTTTATAATTAAATTATAATATTATTAAATCTAAAAGTCAACCTAAAGTGAGTTGGCTTTTTTTAATACAAATAAAAACAAAAGGATAGCGAAAAAATAGGAGCATTATTATTTCCAACGGATTTAAAAATAAAGACGGAAAAATTTTAAAATTTAAAATTAATGATTAAATAACAATCTTGTTTTTATATGGAAGTTTTTTGTTATATAATTCTGTTGTCAAAATATTCTTTTATTTCCTGCATCCTTTCCATTTGAGCAACCGAGAAAGGACATCTACTGTTGCAATGTCCACAGCTAATGCAATCAGATGCATTTTTTTCTAATGCTTTATAATGCTCTCTTGCCATATCATCACTGATCTTTGCCAGATCATAGAATTTATTTACAGCGCCAATATTTATTCCAGCAGGGCAAGGCTCACAATGGCTGCAGTATACGCATTTTCCGCCTGCCTCAGGTGGGGCAAAGCCGGCAATTATGCTGTAATCCAATTCCTCTTCTGTTTGTTCATAATATTTAAGTAAAAAATCTACTTCCTTTGTGCTCTGTGCGCCCGGCAATACCGTAAGTACGCCGGGTTTGTCCAGCGCATATCGAATACATTGGTATTGTGTAAGCGCTTTTCCAAAAGGTGATGTTTTGTCATTAAGAAGCTGTCCACCTGAAAAAGGCTTCATTACGGATATTCCTACTCCCTGTTTTTCGCATTGCTGATAAACTTCAGCCCTCTCATCTAAGCCACCATACGCATACTCCCCATAATGGTAGTCATAAGCCGGATTAACCGAAAACATCAGCATATCAATCAGATCTGCATTTAAAATCTCTTTAATAACTGATGGTGTGTGTGAGGAAGCTCCGATATGCTTAACCACGCCTTGGCTTTTCATATCCATAAGATATTGAAGAATACCGTTTTTTTGATAATTTTCCCAATCCGCAGATGAATCTTGGCAATGTATGAATCCATAATTTATATAATCTGTTTTTAGATCCTGAAGCTGCTTGGCAACAGAACGCTTTACAACATCAAGATTTAAGGTCCAGCCATATGTTATTTTGGAATAATCCGCGCCAAAATGGATTTGATACATTACTTGATTGCGCACATCCGACAGCGCTTCGTTGAAAATCGAAAAAGCAGTGCCATCACCGGCAGCAAGATCAAAATAATTTACGCCGCTTTCATATGCCTTTCTTATCGTATTAACAGCTTCGGTTCTGTCCGCTTCTACAATATATGCTGTTCCCATTCCGATTTCACTGATTTTATCACCGGTTCTTCGGTTTATTCTGTACTTCACAATAATTCCCCTCCTGATTTAGCTAGATAATTTAAGGATAGTATATAGTGCAGATATTTTTTGAGGTATGACAACAATAATCTCTGTTTTTATTAAAACTGTAATTTCAGCTCTGTCTTTATCGGAGCTTTTATATATCCGGCAAAATCGTATCCGTCAGACGGTTTTCCTACTATACTGCCGTAATGTGTAGGTATTGCTATATCAGGACAGATTGTATTTATAAGTTCCGCTGCTTTTTTAGCGTCCATTGTGTAAGTTCCGCCGATAGGTATCAGCGCAATATCACATTTTACCGCTTTTGCCTCTTTGGTAGCATCTGTGTCGCCTGAAATATATATGCGTTTTCCGTTTATATTAATAATATAGCCTACCCACTCGGCATTTTTGGGATGAAATGGCTTTGAGATGTTGTATGCTGGTACAGTTTCAAGCTCTAGGCCTTTCACTTCGCAATAAATACTCGGTTTTACAGTCACAATTTGCTTTACAATATCTGAAACTTTATGCGCTTTGTCCTTCATTTTTTCAGGTATAATCAGAATCGTATCTTTTCCGACTGTTTTTTCAATATCTTCCGGCGAGAAGTGATCATAGTGGTCATGCGTAATCAAAATATAGTCTGCATTGTGTGGAGCTTCTTTCATTTGAAATGGATCAATATAGATCATTTTATCTTCATCTTTGATTTGGATACTGCTTTGGGTAAATACTTTTATATTTTCCGTCATAGTGTTTCATTGCCTCCTATTATTGACCGGAAGTAAATCATATGGTCATTATTATGTATTTTTGTTTTCTTTTTGCCTATATTAATTCGCTCTTTAATGAGTTTGGTATGTAATAATCTCCATTTTTTATTTCTATAAGACCTATGGCAAGTTCTTTTCCTTTTTTATTA